>NZ_VBUK01000007.1:0-214034 GCF_005780245.1 Maribacter aurantiacus
TCTATTGTATTGATTTCAAATTCCATAATTTAAATCCAATTTTGAATTCTGAGTTCGTTTCTCGCATTAAAGCTAACGGTAAATTGTATGAGTAGTGGCAGATTGCGTGGTACTTTCCTATCAAACCGCTACGCAGTTTGAGCGGGCTACAAACCTTGATATTTACCACTTCCCCTGCCATTACTTATACAAAATGTTGGCTACCGTAATTTCATATAAATCAAACTTTATAATAATTGTCAAGTAATATTTACACACCGGTATTCAATACTTCAAGTACTTTTAATGCATCATTTAAAGCCCTAACATCATGTGTCCGGATATAATCTACACCCATATAACTTAAATAAATCTCTGTTGCCAAAGTAGCAGGTGTTCGTTCATTGACTTCTCTCCCGACAATGGCTCCTAAAAAGGATTTTCGGGAAACTGAAATAAGAATTGGTAAATTGAAGTATCCTTTCAATTGAGAAATATTTTTTAAAACATGTATTGAAGATTCTGGATTAGAACCTAAAAAGAATCCCATTCCTGGGTCTAAAATAATTCTATCGGATGAAATGCCTGAATTTTGAATCGATTTGATACGTTGTGAAAAGAAATCGATTATTTCATTAAATACTTTTTCGGGTTTAGTTTCGATAACCGTCGCTGGTCCAAAACGCTGAACCGAATGCATTACGATGAGTTTACAATCTGATTTTGCAATTTCGGGATAAATTTCAGGATGGGAAAATCCTTGAATGTCGTTTAAATACTGGACGTTTCTATTTAAAAAATATTGTTGGACAGTAGATTTAAAGGAATCAATGGAAACAGGAATATTTTTAGTAAGCAAGTAATCGGCTACTGGTTTTAAACGATCAATCTCTTCTTGAGGCTTTACTTCTTTGGAGGAAGGATTACTGGAAGCAGCTCCTAAATCAATTATACTGGCACCATCTTCAACCAGTTTGAGAGATTTTTCCAAAGCTTTACCGTAATCCAGATAAAGCCCTCCGTCAGAAAAACTATCTTCAGTAATATTTACAATCCCTAATATTTTTGGCTTATGAAATTTCATAGGTTTTTAAAATTTTGTCTAAATAATTGTAGTTTAATTATATATAATCTGATAATCGTTTTATTTTCCAACTGCCATCTTAGTGGCTATCCTATTACCTCCATCATTTATTATACTCTCTTTATTTGTATCTTTGATAGCAAATGTCAATTCAATCTGATTATGGTAGCCAACGGATTGTATAAAGCAAGTAAATTTTAATAAACAATAATTATGGATTTAAAAAAAGAAATAGCAAAAATACTAGATGTTTACGGATGTTTAGATATATACGATGAAAATAAGTTTAGTAAAGAACATAACCAAATAAGGAATAAAGAATTAGTAAACGATTTATTTGCTTTATACGGTGTTATGCATCTGTAATTTTTTTAATGGCGTGGCGTAGCCAAACTGCGTTTGAGTGAGTTTTTACAAATATTTTAAATTATTTTGTATTTTTACTTGTGTAATACAATTATTTTATTTATATTTGTATAACAATAACAAACAAAGATAGAAATTATGAAAATTTTAGAAGGACATTTAACAGCAACCGATAAGAAAGTAGTAAAGCAAATGATTGCTAATAATATGACTGAAGGTGGTTATAGAGGAACTGATTACTTTATTACTTTAGAAAATGATGTTTATTCTTTAAAGCAAGTAAAAATGGAATGGGATTGTGATTTTATGAGAAACAAAAAAATAAAAAGAATTTATAAATCTAAATTTACAGCGTAATGAGTCTAATGATATGTGAATATTGTGAATGCGAAAGAGATACGGATTTTAATTCTGATTGCGAATGTGAACAATCTATTTTGATTGAAGAAATAATTGATATAATAGGTTTTGGAAGAAGGGAAGAGTTAGAATGTAAAGCAGAAAAAATATATAATTTATTCAAATAACCAAGAGTTGTAATTAAATGCGATAAAAAGGATTAGACACTTCTGGTCGACTACTTGGTTATTTTTCAATTTAAAACAATAATGGCATATATATATATAAACAAACTAACTAAAGAATCCCGAATATTTGGAAGCATAACAGCTTTATCAAAAGAAACAGGAATAAAGCCCGATAACCTTTATACAATATTCAGCCGTAATAAGGCAAAGGAACACGAAACAAACGAGTATAGGATTGTAAAAACCAAAATAGAACGCGCTTAATTCAACCGCAACAGTGAGCGCCATTAAAAAAATTATTGTGCATAACGGTCTCGGCTATGAACAGTTGCGTGGTTTAGCACTGACTTTCACAAGTACACGAAAAGTTGAAAATTCCGCAGGAATTTTCAAGATAAGCATGTAAAAGCAATTGTTTATAGCCATTGTTGTAACCAGTTATTTATTGTTTAATTGTTGTTTAAATTCTTGAATTTCGGACATATAAATCTCATTTAAAAACTCGTTATAAACATCATCTCGTTTGTATTGCATATTACTTTCTGCTTTCAATATGTTCTCTTTTGCCTTTTCGATTTGTCCAAGTTTTTGGTAGGCTTTTGCCATTCCAAAAAAGGATTCAGGCACGTATTCCGATTGCTTTAGAGCTCGTTGAAATTCGCCAATCGCTTTTTCATAATTTCCAAGTTCAAATTCGCAAAGTCCCAAATAGACAAAAGAATGAATATCAGCCCAATCTTCTTTTTGATTCTTTATGCTACGATTTAACAAGTCAATTGTCTTTTGATATTCTTTTTTGCCGAAGTAGCATTCAGCTCTTAAGAAGTCGATGTCTTCTCCCCAAGGTGCATCCACAAAATTTGGTGTTAGACTATCAAGTCGGTCAAAATCCTCAAGAGCTTTGTCATAATCTCGCATTTTTCTTAACCTTATCCATCCTCTGTAACCTAAATGTAATTTTGGGTCGAGTTCTACTGCTTTATTTAAAAATTTGAATCCATTTTCAAAATCTCCAGCCTTGTTTAAATTTACAGAGTATTCCATATACTCATCACTATCTGTTGATTCAAAACTTTCAATTCGTTCAGATAATTCTTTGGATTTCTCTATTCTATCCTCGTTCCAAAAATATAGGTAGATTCCAAAACCAATTGCAATGACTAAAATCGCACCAACTATGTAGCCAAATATTTTAAAAAATTTCTTCAATTCTTCCGTTTTTAATTTTCAGTCTAATTAGGTTGTACGTTTTATAATTTTTGTCCCGTTCCCAGTCAGTAAGTCCAATTGTGATTTGCTCTAATTCCTTAATTAGTTGTCCGTTGTTAAATACCGTACTCTTGTAGTTTTCGTCAATTTGAAAAGTTTCGATATCGCAAAGTTCTCCCGTTTTCGAGATATTCAATCTCAATGTTATAAATCCGCTACTTGGCTCAATTTCGGTTTTTGATGATTGAATTTCTTTGAAGGCTTTTCTCAAAGCTGGATTTTCGCCCTTTATTCGGCTGTTAATTTCATAAGCCCAATATGGTAAAGCCCGTTCGTCACAATCATTATTTTCCTGCGAAAAAGATTGAATAGAGAAAAGCAATATTGTTAGGACGAGAATTTTTTTCATAATTGGTTACAACTTGTTGTTAATGCAAATATAGCTAAACAATTAAATTTTATCATTGTATTACTATGTTAATCTGCTATAAATCTGTATAAACAGCTATCTTTGTTGAATGGATATTATAACAGAATTTATTAGGATTTTGGAGTTAAAGCGTTATAGCAAACAGACTATTACCAATTACAAAGGGCATTTGTTGTTGACAAAATCACACTTCAACAATAAACCATTCAAGTCTATATCCGACCAGGAGTTATTTGGCTTTATTTATCATTTGGTAAACATTAAAGGAATCTCAGCCTCTTATCAAAGGCAAATTGTTGGAGCTTTAAAGTTATTCTATAAGGAAATTCACAGAAGAGATATTCCATTTGAATATTTAAAAGTAACCCAAAGGGAAAACAAATTACCTGTTGTGTTGAGTAAAACAGAAACTATACGTCTAATTGAAAACACAAACAATCTGAAGCATAAAGCAATACTCTCGCTCATCTACAGCGCTGGGTTGAGAATTGGGGAATTGCTGGAGTTAAAGAAAGAAGATATTGATTCGGAAAGAATGTTGATACATATAAAGGGTGCAAAAGGAAAAAAGGATAGATATACGATCCTATCAAATAAAGTGCTCTTGCTTTTAAGAGATTATTACAAAGAATACAAACCCAAGATGTACTTGTTTGAAGGGCAAAAGGGAGGTAAATACTCTTCTGAAAGTGCCGGACAATTATTTAAGAGAGCCTTGAAAAAAGCCAAAATAAACAAATCAGCGACTCTACATACCTTAAGACACAGTTTTGCAACCCACTTACTTGAAGATGGTATAAGCATAGCACATATTCAAAAACTACTTGGGCACAACAATATCAGCACAACTTTGATTTACACGCATATTGCAAAAGATTCCATCCAAAATATAAAGAGTCCATTAGATGATTAGCAGACTGAAAAAGTTGGAAAAGTTGTACCGATGAAACACGGCTTAATTTATCCCTGTAATAAATGCAAAGCCTTTATTATAAAGATTTTTAGGTATTATAATATTTGAGACGCATCTTAATTTGTACCGAATTACAATTTAAAACCAACTTTTTTTCTGTGTTTAAATTACCTTTGTACACACAGAAGTATCTCTATAAATATATATATTATAGAGGCTTTGTGTAATCGCAGCCTGTTTGCTATATAGGCTTTGCTTTCCCTGCCTTTAGAAAGGCTTTTTATAAATAATAAAAAGACTGGATGAAGGTAGATATTTCATTTAATACAAATAAAAACGGTGTAGAGCTTCGCTTTGATGAAAAGCCGGACGAAGCAACAACCTCCCAATTAAAAGCCGTAGGTTTTAAATACAGCTACCGCCAAAATATGTGGTATGCTTCTAAGACCAATTCCATTGTAGATTTTGCAAACAACCTTAAAGTAGCTCTCGAATCGGGAGAAACAACCATTGCTATAAATATAAAGCCCTCTTTTTCTGCATCCGAAGAAAATATTGATCATAAGAATTTCAGTTATGTGAGCATTGCAGCTAAAGATGATGAAGGTAAACTGTTTTGGGAGAACTACATTGTATTTGAACCAAGTAAAAACATTGCAGAGCAATTGGTAAGTGAGTTTGCCAAAGAAACTTTTGGAGACAAACTCCACTCCATCAACATCTATCCAAGAAACTATGTCCGCAAAGCTCGTCAGCTTTTTAAGGAAGGCAATATCATTGGAGAAAAGTCCGAACCAACGGAAGTTCAAACCAAGGAACCAAGTGCAAAGCCTCTTGTTCAATCCGACCGCCCATTAAGCAAAAAGGACAAATTAGAAATCCTCAATGCCTTTGGAAAGTTCGCTCGCAAGCGACAAGCTGATTTTGGCAATTTAGAGGAAGAAGAAATGCCTTTGCTGTTTTCAGGTTGGTTGCGTGTGAATCATGCAGATTTAAGCGACCGCAAAAATGAGATTTGGAAAGAATACTATACCATTCAAAACATCCTGAATCCCGATCCTGAAAAACCTCAAATTCCATCCAAGGATTACCATTTGTTTTTCAGAAAATTCCGTGAGCAAATAAATAAGCCGATTGAAGAACCGGAAAACGAAAGCACTTCCACAGAGGCGTTTGCTTCATGGCTCGATGAAAACTACGCCAATATTACCGATGCGGATAAAAAAGCCCTTACCGGTAATTACGATAACTGGCTAAAGGAAAAGGCTAAGAACTTGAAAGCATTGGAGAATTTATCCAAGCCTAAAAAGATGCAGCCGTATAGTGCCATTTTTAATAAGCTGCAAAAACTCATTCCTAATCTCAATGAGCATTTGGAGGCAGGTACTCCAAACGGTAAATCGGTATTGAACAGTAAAGCTTTGATGGACTTGTCCTATGACTTTTTAGGTCAGGATAAAAAAGGACGTTACCTCATTGCTTTGGCTCACTATTTCAGTCAGAATGGCGATTTAGTTCCCGATCCTGATATGCAGATTCGCATTGATTTGGAACTGGAAACCGGTGAAGCCATGCACTATCAAGACCAATTTGGTTACCGACCGGTATATGTGTTTGAGGACGGTAAGGAACTGGTGAACCTCAAAGAGAAAAAAGAGCAAAACAAGTTCTTATCCGGATGGTTGAGCAATCTTTTGAATCAAGGTCATAAACTGGAATTAGAAGCTGCCGAAAACAATAAAGAGCAAACTGTTTCTGAGCCTGAAACACCACAAGAACAACCAAAAGACGAAGGCATTCTTGCTCATAGTGGATTAACTCCTGATGGCATATTTCTAGCATCTGACAAAGCCTACAAACAAAAGAACTACGAAGGAGCTGCTAGGGAACTGGATGTGCTTCTTATGGATATTCGCAACGGACATCACTTAGAAAGTTTTCCTGAAGCCATACTTCGATCGCAAATGACCGGAATGCGAACGCCTATGAAAAAATTAGGTTGGGCTCATTACTATCGCATTATTGATGATGAACAGTTTAAAGAGGCTCTTTCTACCAATCTTTGGGAACTCGTTCCGCAGGAATACAAGCAGGTAAAAGCAATTAAACCACTTGACTGGAAAGCCGATCCGATGGATAAAGGCTTGCAAAAGATTGTTGCTTCTTTCGTTTCAAAAGACGAATACCGAACCGCCATGTTGGGGGTGAATTTTGATAAAAATGGCATTGTTGCTACTAATGGATTCAAGCTCCTTTTTATTCCTGATACCGACCATGTAGCCGAAGGCTTGTATTGTATTTCTCCTAAATGTTGGGAGGCTATTAATGTTGAAAGTAAAGACGGAACAGGACTTTCAGAAGTAGATCAGGATCGTGTGGAGCAGTACCGTACTCAAACTCGATACCCGGATTACAGTTCGGTTATTCCTTCTTCCTTAAATCATATTCAACCCATAGATGCGGAAAGCCTATTGGGCTTTTTGGAAGGCATGAAGCGTTCCGGATTTTTAAAGCCGGACAATTACCCTGTTTGCTTAAAAGTAGGCAGCTACTTTGTTGGTTTTGCCGTGGACATCCTCATAGATTCCATTAAGGCAATATTGCATTTGGGAATCACCGAATTGGAACTAGGTGTATTGGAAGCAACCAAAGGTTGTTTACTGGCTGAAAAAGGAAAAACCAAAGATGCTAGAGGGTTACAACATCCTTTTGTGCTAATGATGCCTCTTATGGTGGATGCCGTTTATGAACGTGATTATCCCGATACTGGTGATGTGTTTTTTGATACCGCTCTTAATGCGGTAATTACCAAAGGAATTGATGAGCCCAAAGAGCAAGAATCAGAGCTTTTAAAGGATACGGAGGAAGACATTGAAGTCCCTTTTACCAAACAAACTGGATACAGAGGTTCCATTCGATTAAGAACCATTCCTGAAAAAGGATTTAGTTACGGCAATTCTTCGGGTAAACAATTTGGTGACTTTTCAGGCTCTTCTTCTCCAAGTACACCGGTTTCTGATAAAGATATTTTCTCAACAAAAGAGAAAGCCTTAAAAGCTGCATTTGATGAACATGTAAAAACACTTGCAGCTCATATTCAAAGCAGGGATAGCATTTACAACAATGAAGAGCAAAAGCTAAAGAAACTGAGAAAAGCTCTTGACGAACTAATTGCCTTTGCCAAGAAACAAGGTATTACCATTAGTGAAATTCCTGATAAAAGTCCGGCAGCCAAAGAAGGTTCTATTGATTTTATTCTACCTGCTGCATGGAAAATGACCGATGAAGAATACCCTCAAAACAAAGTGTTGGTATTTGGAAATCCCTACAATCAGTCGAAGTTAAGAACCATTCTTTTAGATCGTATTGAAGCCACTTCCATTCAATCTCAATTGGAACTGGTAAAAGATATTCGCAAGCGTTTTAAGGAACGAGCTCCTATCAAACTGGAATCTTCTTCTTTGGTAACACAAAGTAAATCAGGAGAGAAAAAACATAAAGCAATCATTCGCAATTACCTCGATGATCTGATTTTAGACAATGAGATTTGGAAAGTACCCGGAGCTACTTCGGGCGTACTGGAATATTTAGTTCGCTATCTACTCAATGAAAAAACACCTGCGGTTAAATCGGAAGCAAAACCCGATAAAAAGTCGAGTAATCAGCATGACTTGAATCTTCAAATTGAAGAGTTTATCGTGGAGAAAGATGCCGAAGATGAATCCTATTCAGAAGAGGATAAACAGTTTATTGCTCAATATACTGGAAGCGGTGGCTTAATCAAACAAGGAGCTTCGGGCAAAGGTGTGTTGTATGAATACTTTACTCCGGAGGTTATTGTGCAGAAAATGTGGGGCTTGGCATACAAGTTCGGTTTTTCAGGTGGTGCAGTATTGGAGCCTTCTTGTGGAACAGGAAACTTTTTCAAATACGCTCCCAAAGAAGCTGAATTGGTCGGATATGAAATCAATCCTTATTCAGTCCGCATTGCAGAAATCATTTATCCGAATGCCAGTATCTATCAACAGCCTTTTGAAACCCTCTTTTTTGCAGGTAACACCCACTTGAAAGATGATTTTGGTGGGGCTAAGTATGAACTGGTTATTGGCAATCCTCCTTACGGTGAATTTTCAGGGAAATGGGCAGGCATGGGCGAAAAGAAATGGACTGGAGCCACCGAATACGACCAGTACTTTATTACTCGTGGACTGGATTTATTGTTGCCCGGAGGTGTTTTGGTTTTCATTATTCCAAGTGCCTTTCTAAGTAACAATTCCAAATACAACAAGCTCAAAGAAAAGGTAGCAGCCAAAGCCGATTTGGTAGATGCTTACAGGCTTCCTGCCCGAATGTTTAAAACCACCGACATCGGAACTGACATCATAGTATTCAAACGCAAAAACTAAAGACATGGCAAAAAATTCATCTATACAAGAACTGAAAAAATTAATCCAATTGGAATTACAGGAATGTGATTCCAATAAATGGCAATACGTGTGTGAAATGCAAAGCACTCCAAAGGGTTATGCCCGAATTGAGGAAATGATTATCCGCTATGTAGCTAAAGAAGGCATGCCCATTGGCTCTGCCATAGCACTTATTGAACAGGAATTAGCTCATCAAAACGCATAAGGGATGGCACAAGGATATAAAGGCTTTGCCCAAATCGCACGAGAGGCAAACAAACGATTAGAAGAACTTAAAAAACAAAAAAGCATGGATCCACTACTAGAAGAACGAGGCTTTATTGGTCCGAACGACATTACTTCTGCTGAGTACGCATGGGAAATGCGAAAAACAGAATACCAACAAATCAAGGCGATTGAAAAAACCGGTAGCCCAATGGTATTAAATCATGCAGACGGTAAACAGCATGAATACCTCATTACCGAAGCCATAAAAGCCGGTAAGGAAATTCCCGAAGAAGTGTTGCAGGATTACCCATGGCTCAAAGCCGAAATGCAAGAACTGGAAACGGTGAAAGAAACTGAATCTGTTAGTCAAACAGAGCAACCTAATTTACTGATGGGTGATGCTTGGTTTGAGCAAAACCCTACTAAAATATTGGGAGAGCAATACGAAACGACCGACCGTTTTGGAAAGCCAACCACAAAGGTTAAAGGCTCCATGGATGATGTAATTACAGGTATTAATGTGCCTTCGGTAGATGTTCCTATAAAACATGTAGAAGCTCTTGAATCCAACATCAAAGACGATGTGGAGCATTTGGTAAAGGACAAGGTGTACAAAGAAAACATTGAGCAAGTCGTTCAGAAAACCAAAAAGGAACGAGCGGAAAAGGAACTACAAAAAGCCATCAACCCGGAGGCTCCCATGGTGGTCGCAAAAGACAATTTCTCTTTTGACGACATCATGCAGCAATACAACAAAGGACTTACCGAAGATGAAATCAAAGCATGGGTTTGGTACAAACGCAAAACCAATGGCTACAATGATGAAACAGTGATTTTGGCTAAGAAAAATGGTTGGTCAAAATATGTGGTTCCTTTAAACGAAGTAGGCAAACAACTGGATAAATGGCTCAAAGCCGGAGTGGTTTGCTACTACAATGACGACTACATGCCAAGCGTACTCTACTATGCTGAAAACATCTACAAACGTCAATCGGTATTGCTGCGTGAAAAGGAAACCATCATTCAAACCTTTGGCGAAGAGCAATACAACCGTCAATGGAAAGGACTGGAAGCGGTAAAACCACCAAAACTTACCCTAACCGATCCAAGAAAAGAAAATCGCTTGTTTATCAAGCCTACTTCTTCTTTTGGTAAAGAAATTCGTGTGGGAGCATTAACCGATGGAACCGCTTTTACAGAGTACAATTCCACGACCGGAAAATGGCAAGAAGGTACAACGGACTTAACTGATGCCTTTAAACAATGGCTTCGCAATCAGCCTAAAGATGACTTTAAAAAATCAAGTGCTTGGGATATTATTTCCTACTACATAGATGGCAGAACACCGCCAAGGCATTACGATAAAGAAGAAAAGCTCCGTATTCGTCAAAATGCTAAACAGGAAGGTGATACTTTCTTTGTGGAGTTTTTGGCAAAGGGACTTACTCGTGAAGACCAGTTAAAGATTGAGCAGCTTTGGAATGAGCGTTACAACGGCTATGTAGAAATCAACTATTTCAAAATTCCGGTAGCCTTTACCTGCTCCGCTACTTTCAAAAACAAACCACTATTTATCCGTCCAGCTCAACGAGAAGGTATTGGGTTTATTAGTGTGCATGGTTCGGGCTGTATTGCCTATGATGTGGGTGTGGGTAAAACAATGACCGCCATTTTATCGCTTGCACAAGCTTTGGAAAGCGGACAATGTAAACGTCCATTTATTGTGGTTCCCAATCAAACCTATAAAAACTGGCTGTCGGAACTGCGAGGTGTGGTGGAAAAAGGACAAGTCACCCTTACCGGAGTATTGCCTCAATATCAGGTAATGGATCTGTATAATCTTGGACGAGATTATTTAGAACTCTTAATGGATGAAAACGGCACAGTGCAACCGGTTCCTGAATATTCCATTTCGGTACTCACTTATGAAGGTTTTAACCGATTAGCCTTTAATGATGAAACGTGGGACACCATTGGAAATGAGCTTTTTGATATTCTCAACCAAGGAACCGAGGAAGAGCGTGAAAAAGTAAAGCTCTTTGAGAAGATTGAAGAGATGATGGGACGTGGTGTTAAAGGTGGAACAGCAAACATCGAAGAGCTTGGTTTTGATTACATGGTAGTGGATGAAGCCCATGCCATGAAAAAGTCTTTTACTCAGGTAAAAGGTGAGCAGCAAGGAAGTGGTAAACGTGAACGAGCTCCTTATGAAATCAAATCCGGACAGCCTTCTATGACGGCTTTGCGTGGCTTTATGATTAGCCAGTACATTCTTAGAAACAATAAAATGAGAAACGTACTGCTTTTAACCGCTACGCCATTTACCAATTCACCGCTAGAGATTTATTCCATGCTTGCCCTGATCGGTTATCAGCAATTGGAAAAATCAGGAGTGAAAAACATCAAAGAGTTTTTTGACACTTATATCAAAACCAGTTTGGAATTGGTAATCAATGCCAAGCTCAAACCGGAACGAAAAGAGATTGTGATGGGCTTTGCTAACCTCATTGCTTTGCAATCGCTCATATTCAAATTCATCACTTACAAAACCGGTGAAGATGCCAATATCCAACGTCCGAACAAGATTGTGTTACCGATGGTAAACAAGCGTGAAGGCGACCAGGTTATTGCTCTTTCACCCGAAGAGCAAATCAGTACCAACTTACCGCTTACCCCAACGCAAAGAGGTTTTATGCAGGATGTGGAGCTGTATGTTACAGGCAGAACAAGCCTTACCAATTTCTGTGTAAACCCAATGGGTATGGAGGAAGAAAGTGAAGACCGTTCTTCAGGGGAATCCATTGATGAAAGCAACATGTCGGCAGATGAAGAAGAAGGTGCAAGAATATTGCGTGGACTTTCTTTCGCAAGGCAATTGGCGTTAAGTCCATACCTCTATGCCTGTAATCCGGATAAAAATCCGAGTTATGAGCAATACGTGGATTCCTCCCCTAAACTGAAATATGTGATGGAGTGCATCAAAAGTGTGAAGCGATTCCATGAAATGCGTGGTGAAGATGTAAGCGGACAGGTAATTTACATGAATGCCGGAGTGAGTTTCTTCCCGCTTATCCGTGAATACCTGATTAAGAAAATTGGCTTCAAGGATAACGAGGTAGGTATTATCAAAAGTGGATTGAGTGCTGCAAAAAAGGAAGGCATCAAAGAGAAATTCTTGGCAGGAACTATCAAGGTATTGATTGGAAGTGCGACCATCAAGGAAGGTATAAACCTTCAAAACAAAGCCACTACACTTTACAATTGTTGGCTCGACTGGAACCCTACGGATGTGAAGCAGCTCGAAGGTCGTATTTGGCGATTTGGAAACCGCTATGCCAATGTACGAATTGTCAATCCGCTTATGGAAGACAGTGTGGACACGTTCATCTTTCAAAAGTTGGAAGAAAAAACTAGCCGTATCAATGAGATTTGGTACAGAGCAGGAAAAACCAATGCCTTGAATTTAGAAGAGTTCAATCCGGCTGAATTAAAAATGGGATTGGTAACCGATCCAAAAGCTTTGGCTGAATTGCTACTCATGGAAGAACGTGAGCAAATTCAGGATGAAATCAATAGCTTAAAAAATCAGCAAAATGTCCTCACCGATATAAAGTCCGCTCGTGATAATTTCAATAGCAATATTGAGCACATCAATCAGGCAGTTGAACGCTACAAGCCTCAAAAGACCACCGATAAAGATGGTAATCCGATAAAAGTGCAAGCTCGAAGCATTGAAACGGTGTTAAAAATCTACAAGGATTATTTGGAGGATGAAACTACCCAAACCACTTATCGAGATCAAAACATCTATGATACGGTGCGAAAAGCCAATGCCACATTAAAGCGTGGATTGGAACAAGTACTGGAGCCCAAAGGCTACGACATCAATTTTGATTTTGAACAGGTAAACGGCAGAATCAATACAGAAATTGAGGAAAAGCAACGCATTCTGGAAGAACGAACCGGAACCGAAGCGGTAAACCAAAAGGCAGAGGAAATCATCAAAGATCGTGAGCAAAAAGGCTATAAACCCAAGTCGGTTGCCGAGCGTGTGGAAGAGTTTGCCTATCTCAATGAGAAGGTGCTCACTGAGCTGATGGTCTATGGTGGTGAATCAGCAAAAGCGACCGATACCAAACGAGCCAAGAAAGGTGAAGTACTGGAAAGTTCAGCAGATAAACTCGATAAAATCAGAAAACTACGTGGTGCTTTCAAGCAAATGCAAGAACGCCTACAACGCATCAAAGCCCTGAAAAAGGCTGCATAATTCATTAACAAAATAATAAACAAGCGATGATAAAAAATGATCCATACAAATTGCTCGAAAAAGAAGGTGTAGCCAAAAAGGTATTGAGCGAACGCTCCTTGGAGGCTTTGAGCATTTACGATGAAACACTGGAAGGTTTAAAAGAATTTCCGGACGATAAAACCATGAAGGACATGGCAGAGCAAATTGGCGAAACCGCTATTGAATTGCTCAAAGAAGATATTGCTACCATCAAAGATGAGCTAACTGACAAGGCAGAGCAAGAGCAAAAAAAACAGCTCAAAAAAGCTCAATCCAAAAAGATTGTAGAGAAGTCGGAAAAAACCATGGACTACCTCGCTGAGTGTAGGAGAAAGCTACGTGAAGAGCGAAAGCAAAAAATGGCTTCGGGGGAAATCAAAAAGCCGGTGAAACGAAAGCTTACTACCAAGCTAAAGGACAATATGAAAAAGATTGCCAACATGATGCCCAAGGCAATCAAAGAGGATCCAAACAAGGTAGAGCAAACTGAAAAAGCCGTGCAGAAATTCTTAGGCGATCTCAAACGCATTTGGGGCATGAACAAGATTAAGCCTATTGAAGATGAATTGCATGAGAAATTCAGTGAGTTAAAGGAAAAAGCAGAACAAACCGCATAAAACATTTACACATGAAAAAATATCCGCATCAGGTTTTCCTTGCCGAAAACAAGCTAAAAACAGAACAGCTCCCTAAGCAATTGCAAAAACGAATCAAAGGATTTGAAGAGCTGCAAGAAGATTTGGAACATGCCCTAGACGATGACCATGACCGTTTGGCTAAAAAGCTCGACCATCTCTCTTTGGAATTGGAAGAAGACCTTTACGAAGAGTTTGAAGACCAGTTGGAAAACAATGAAGAACAAGACGATTTGCAACCGGGCAGCTTATACAGTTTTAGTGATGGATTCACTTGGAAGATTGTCTCTAAAAAAGAAGCCAAAGCCCTGTTCAATAAAAATCAGGAAGTATTCGGATTAAATACCGATGAAGAAACCGAAGGAGTAATTGAAGACTTATCCGATTTAGAAGCTTATGAGGTTTTTGCCATTGAGCACAAGGCTCCCAAAACAAATGGTAAGGCAAATTCTGATGAAGCCATTTTGGATCAGTTGTATGCTAAAGGGAAAAGAGAAATTGCCCGAACTGATTTACAGAAAATGGGATTCAAAACCCCGTTGGAAGCTTCTAAAGTCAAAGTGGGTAAATATTCCCTATACAAAGCCATGTTCTCTTACACCTACACCATTAAACGCTAGCCTATGGAAGAAACAAGCACTATTCATGGGAAAACCATGCGTTCGGATTATGAGGATTTACAATACCATATCGACATGGTGGTGGGTAAAATCGGTTTGCAAAAAACGGTGGTATTGCTTCGCAGCTTTGTAGAAAAAGCTCAGTTTGAACCGGTAAAAAACAATGCTCCTTTGCTACTTACCTTCCTGACTAATGAGGCAATTACCTTGTTTGATTTGAAGGAAGAAGATTTTTATACCAACACCACTACCGAGTACCGGGAAGCTCGCATGGCATGTTATCATTTGTACCACAAATACACTTCATACAGCTACGCCAAAGTTGCCCAGGTATTTGGAACCGGAAAACGCAACATCATTTACTACAAACAAAAAGTAGATGAACGCTTGACGATTCCGCACTATTACAAGCCTTTCATTCAGTTGTACGACCAACTGGAAGAGCGAAGCATTCAATTTATATCAAAACTGTAAACAGCCATGAAGGACATACATTCAGAAGTAGAACAAGTATTGAATTCAGGAGCCGAAAACGTGGCTTTTGAAGAGATTCCGGACGAGAATAACAGTCCGCTAAACCAACCGGTAGTAGAAGATGAAATCGGTCATGGCAAAAAGGTAGTTACTCCTAAACAAGAAACAGAACCGATAGAGGAAAATGAAGAGCAGGAAGAATCAGATGAAGAAGAAATGGAAAAAGAACCATCTATAAACGATGACTTTGACCAAAACATCTACGATGCCCCCGAACAGGAAATTGGCTCCTATGAAGAAGGTGAAGACAGTTTGGATGAACTAGACGGAGAAGATTTTGAACTCCCGACCGGACATGCCAAGCAAGCTGCGGATACTTTATTGGGTATGACCGACAATGTGCTTGCCGTTGGAAGTGGCTTTTTTGTGAAAATCAAAAAGCACAAAGACTTCTACGACTTTGAAGAGATTGTTCAGGTTATTGACGAGCAGAATGCTAAAAACGTCAAACGCATCAAGCTTGATGAAGAGGACAAAATCCTGCTTCGCCCTTTGCTTATTGCCATTCTGAAAAAGAAAGCCAAAAAGCTCACTCCCGAACAGCAATTACTGGGTGCGGTACTCTCTATCCTTATGAAGAAAGCTCAGGTAGTAATGGAAATACGAGCAGAAAATGAAATACTGCTTGATCGCATACTGGAAATTATTCGGGAAGAAAAAGCCAATGCCATGCCCGAACCGGCTTATGAACCTACGATGGAAGAGGAAACCGAAGAGGATGAACTAGAAAACACTGTATTAGAAGTAGCACAGGATGAAGAAGGAAACGACTAATCAAGACATAGAACAAAAGAAATCGACCAGAGGCAGAAAGCCCATTACTTATTCCAAAGAAGACTTGGAACGTCAACCCATGTTGGTACTTATTTGTGGTGAAACCGGTGTGGGTAAAACCTATCGAAATGTAACCGAGATACGCCACTACATGAAAGACGATGCCTCTACCGGACGGAAAGGTAGAAAGGTACTGGCTTTTGATGTGAATGATGACGATTACCCGATGTTTCCAACGGTAAGTCCTTTTCATATCAAAGCCCTTACCAAGGTGCAAGCTCGTAGGATCCGACCAATAGCCAAAAACGGACAAAACATGAGTATTGAGGAAAAGCGTGAAGTGGTTCAACGCATGGTAAATCAGTTCAAAAACGGTTTGTTGGTACTGGAAGATTTAGATAAATACATGGTGGGTGCAAAAGGTCAAACTGTGGTAGGTTTACTTACTACCAACCGCCACAATGGACTGGATATTATGATTAGTCACCAGTCTATTGCTAAAATCACCACCACCGAGTGGCAAAACTGTACATGGCTCCGTTTACACCATCAAGTAGATGATGTATCGAGGTATGAAAGCCGAATTCCTAATTACTTTTTAGTACGAATTGCGACCTACATTGTAGATGAACAATACAACCTTGCTAACAATGCCTTTGCCGATGGCAGCATCAGTAAAGACGAATACAAAAAACGCAGAAGTTTCTTTGTGTATGTGGATATGCGAAGACTTAAAATTCGAGGTTGCAGCCGTGATGCTTTTATACGTGCCTGCAAGAAGTTTATTGATACCGAAGACCAACGCAAAATACGCATGATGCTTCAGGAAAGGGATCATCAGGACAAGCCCTTATACAAAAACCGTTCAGCAGCTACCGTAAAACTCATTACCGAGTACTTACGCCACCACGAAACCGGACCAAATTCTCCTTTTGGTTCTTAATTCCCTCCTTCTTTTTGAGATACGGTAAATATTTATATATCACAAAATGATATAAAAGTCAATCATTTTAGTATCTTTAGCCCGAATTATTATGTCTAGTTCAAAAACGATAAAGATGAACAGGATAAAAGAGATTCTTGATAAAAAAGGAATCAAGCAAACCTGGTTAGCAGAGCAGCTAGGTAAAAGCTATAACATGGTAAACGGCTATGTAAAAAACAGGCGACAACCTACTTTGGAAGTGCTGTTTGAAATTGCCCGAATACTAGATGTTGAAGTAAAGGAATTGATTAACGAAGAGAAAAAATAACAGATGCCAACATTACATTGGATAGGAAAAGATAAAGTAGTAAACCACCATAGGGACGTTCCTTTTAGAGTGTTGGAACATCAGTATGGTTTTGATGCCAAAGGCGATAAAAAAGAAGCTACACAATCAGGAAATAAAGTTATTCATGGCGATAACTTGGAGGCATTAAAAGCTCTATTGCCTGAATACGAAGGAAAAATTGATTGTATCTATATAGACCCTCCATACAATACCGGAAATGAAGGATGGGTGTATAATGACAATGTAAACCATCCTAAAATAAAGAAATGGTTGGGCGAAGTAGTTGGCAAAGAAGGAGATGATTTAACACGTCATGACAAGTGGTTGTGTATGATGTACCCTAGAGTTAAGCTATTACACCAACTTTTATCAGATGAAGGTGTCATATTCATATCTCTTGATGATAATGAACAAGCACATTTACAACTATTGTGTGATGAGATTTTTGGGCATTCAAACTCTATTGGACCAATAATCCAAAATAAAATGAATGCAAAAAATGATACAGTAAATATTCAAAAGAACCATGAATTCATCCTTGTTTATAGAAAGAAAACTCATTATAAAGATGGCACAAAAGTAAAGCCATCTTTGATTCATAACGATTTTAAAATAAGAGACATTCTTCAAGAAGGTGAAAAGTATTATTATATCAATGATGCTATAACTACTAGAGGTGAAGGAGGCACTCTGAATGCTCGTCCAAATTTGGGTTATACAGTATATTTCAACCCTAAAACAATAGATAAAATTGCTGTTCAGGATTATGATGTTGAACTAGCCAAAACATCAAATAATTTGAATGAGATTTATTCTGAAGATAAAGAGCTAGTAAAAAAAGGGTATTTACCTATCAGACCACCAAAAGTTCGAGGAAAATTGGGATGTTGGACTTGGTCATTGGAAAAATTCAATGCAGAGAAAGAAAATATTGTGATAACAGGAAAAAAAGGTTCTTATGCTGTAAAAAAGAGAACTTTTGTTGATGAAAAGGATGTTTCTGAGACCGAAGGAAAGCTTATATATAAATCAATAAAATCTGGAAACTCAAGAAGTATTTTAGATTTTTCAACCAATGAAGGAACAAACGCCTTAAATAATATTATGGGTAAATCTAACATGTTTGACAACCCAAAAAATGTCGGCATGATAGAATACTTAATAGGGTTGTTAAACACTAAAAACCCAACTATTTTAGACTCTTTTGCTGGTTCAGGAACCACAGCTCATGCCGTATTAAACTTGAATAAGCAAGACGGAGGCAATCGAAAATTCATTTTGGTAGAAATGGAAGATTATGCCAATACCATTACTACCGAAAGGGTTAAGCGAGTAATCAAAGGCTACGGAAAGGATGCTAAGAAAACGGAAGGCACAGGCGGGTCATTCGATTTTTATGAATTGGGCTTGCCTTTATTCGATACCAACGAAAACCTAAACGAAGCTGTTGGAATTGAAAAAATTCGTGAGTACATCTGGTATAGCGAAACAAGAACACCTTTCATTGATCCAAAATCAGGAAACGACAACGAACATTTCTTAGGTTCTAAAGACGAAACTGCCTACTATTTTGTGTACGATAAAAACGCCCTCACTACTTTGGATTATGATGCTTTAAGCAGCATTAAAACCAAAGCCGGTCAGTACGTGATCTATGCAGATAACTGCTTATTACCAAAGGAGTTTATGGCGAAGAACAATATTATATTCAAAAAAATCCCTAGGGATATAACGAGATTTTAGCCCATGAGTAATTTAATTCCAAACGAATCAGAATTTATTCTCTACACCACACCCAATGGTGAGGTAAGGTTAGATGTATTGGTACTGGACGAAACCATTTGGCTTACCCAAGATGGGATGCAAGAGTTGTTCGGGAAAGCTAAATCCACTATAAGTGAGCATATTAAGAATGTTTTTGACGAAGGTGAGTTGGAACGGGATCCAACTGTTCGGAAATTCCGAACAGTTCAAACCGAAGGTCAAAGAGAGGTATCAAGAGATCTTGAATACTACAATCTTGATGTTATCATATCAGTTGGTTATCGAGTGAAGTCCCCAAGAGGTACTCAATTTAGAATTTGGGCAACCCAAGTTATAAAGGAGTACATCATTAAAGGTTTTGCAATGGATGATAATCGCTTGAAACAAGCAGGAACCACATTTGGTAAAGACTACTTCAAGGAATTACTGGAGAGGGTTCGTTCCATCCGTGCAAGTGAACGCAGAATCTACCAACAAATCACCGATATTTTTGCAGAATGTAGCATCGACTACGATCCCCAATCGGACATCACCAAGAATTTTTATGCTGCGGTTCAAAACAAATTTCACTTTGCCATTACAGGAAAAACGGCTGCCGAAATCATTTACTTAAATGCAGATGCCAAAAAAGAAAACATGGGATTGACCACTTGGAAAAACTCTCCGGATGGTAGAATCCTTAAATCGGACACCGAAGTAGCTAAAAACTACCTGCAAGAAAAGGAGATAAAACAATTGGAAAGAACGGTTTCAGGTTATTTCGATTACATCGAAAACCTTATTGAACGCAGAAATACCTTTACTATGGAAAGTCTTGCCGAAAGCGTGAATAAGTTTTTGACATTCAACGAATACAAGATTTTGGAAGGCAAAGGGAACGTATCTCGAAAACAAGCTTTACAAAAGGCAGAGCAACAATACACCGTGTTTAACAAAACACAGAAAATAGAATCTGATTTTGACAAACACATCAAAAGATTAAAGAAATAGAGCATGGAATTAAAAGGATATCAACAAAAAGTAATTACAGACCTGGAGCTATACTTGGAGTATATTCAGGAACACAAAAGCCTTGACCTTGCTTTTAATAAATATTGGGAGGATAAAATTGGACCATACAACGCATTTGATGGAACAGGAATGGAACCCTATAAAAACAACGTAGCGAAAGCTGCCAATGTTTGTGTAAAAGTGCCTACCGCAGGTGGTAAAACCTTTATTGCAGTAAATGCTTTACATACAATATTTTCAGCTTATGATAGCTCTAAACCAAAAGCGGTAATATGGTTAGTGCCTTGGAGTAACCTTTTGCAACAAACCGTTGCAAACCTCTCCAATCCTGAGCATCCATACCGCCAAAAGTTAAATTCATTATTCAACCATAGAGTTGAAGTGTATGAGAAAGAGAACTTACTACAAGGTTCTAATTTCAATCCTACGGTTGTGCAAGACCAGTTGAGCATTATCGTGATGAACTTTGCCAGTTTGCGTGCAAAGAAAAAGGAAGACCGTAAAGTATTTCAAGAAAATGGTCAGTTAGAATCCTTCGTGTCACAATATGCCAATAAAGAACACTTACTAACCGATACGGACGAAACAGCATTGATTAACGTAATCAGAAGTTTAAATCCGGTGGTAGTGGTAGATGAAAGCCACAATGCTGAAAGTGATTTAAGTGTTGATATGCTGAAAAACCTTAATCCTTCTTTCATTTTAGACCTTACAGCAACGCCAAAAAACAATAGCAATATTGTGAGTTTGGTTCCTGCCATAGAGCTAAAAAAAGAGAATATGGTTAAGCTTCCAGTTATCGTTTACAACAATCACGATAAAACGGAAGTCATCAACAATGCACTTCATCTTCAACGCAAACTGGAACTACTGGCAAAGAAACAGGAAGAAGAAGGTGGAAAGTACATTCGTCCCATTGTGTTGTTTCAGGCACAGCCGAAAACGAATGACGACAACACTACCTTTGAGAAATTGAAAGAACAATTGCTTGCTTTGAGAATCCCTGAAGAGCAAATCAAAATAAAAACAGCTAACATAGACGAGCTCAAAGGTATTGACTTGATGAGTCGTGAATGTGAAGTACGATACATTATTACGATCAACGCCTTAAAAGAAGGTTGGGATTGTCCTTTTGCGTACATCTTAGCCTCATTAGCTGATAAATCATCTTCGGTAGATGTTGAGCAAATTTTAGGAAGGGTTTTACGTCAGCCTTATGTTCAGAGACACAAATCTTTTCAGTTGAATCTTTCTTATGTGCTTACCGCTTCGGCAAAGTTCAATGAAACATTGCAGAGTATAGTACAAGGGTTGCAAGCATCCGGTTTTAGCGAAAAGGATTATCGCAAGCGTGATGTTATGACCGAAGAAGAGAAAACTACAAGCGTTGTAGATCCGGTTGATCAATTCCTATTCCCTGAAAAACATGAAGAACAAGAAGCGGAAGAAACAATTGATACAAATAGAATTTCCTTCAATCCAAACATTGAAGAAGACGGAACTCCTGCCTCTACCCCTGTGATAGATGAAATTGAGGCTATTGCGGAAGAACAAAACAGAGAGTTAGAAAAACAAATAGAGGAACAAAGTAAGCAACCGGTCGATGAAAATATATTTCAGGAAATGGGTGAAAAAGTAAAACGATACGGCATGAAAGAAAACTGCCGTGAAAGTGCCACAAGCATAAAACTTCCACAATTCTTTTTAAATGTGGTAGCCAGTGATATTTTCAATACAAGTGAAGAATTGCTCAATAGAGAATCACTTCTGAAAGACTTCAAATTGGCAGACGAAGACACAAAAATTGACTTCGACCAAATTTCGTCCGACCTGTATAAAATTGACTTGGAAGAAGCCAAGAAAAATGAATATCGACCATCTTTCACAAAGATTGAAGACCAAGTAATCAAAGATCCTATTGCCGAATACATTTTGGCAAAACCAAAAGAAAATCAGATAGCAGACATTACATACCAAATAATGAAGATTATTGGGAATATGTACCCCATTGCCGATCAGGAAATTCAAAAGTATGTAAGCAGAATTTTAGAAGGATTAAATGCAGAGCAACTCCGAGATATATTGGTAAGGAAATGGAGCTATACAGATAAAATAAAGGCAAAAATCCGAAGTCTTTCAGATGAGTATGCAGAGAAGCGATTTAATGACCTTATAAAGTCTAGGAAGATTAAAGTAATGTCCAACTGGACTTTACCCGAAGCTATTGTTCCAGGAAACTTAGGTTCTTCAATCGGTAACTCTTTATATGAAAGAGAGGGTTCAATGAACAACTTTGAAGAGAAAGTAATCATGGAAATTGGAACCTCTTCCAACGTAGTGTTTTGGCACAGGAACTTAGAGCGTGGAAAAGGATTTTATATCAATGGATTTAAAGCCAACCACTACCCGGATTTTATCCTATACACCAAGTCAGGTAAAACTATTCTAGTAGAAACCAAAGGAGACCACTTGGATAACACGGATAGTGCTGCAAAATGTCGATTAGGTAATGAATGGGAAAAACAAGCAGGACATGATTTTGCCTACTTTATGATATTCGACCAAAAAGAGGTGGATGGTGCATACACCTTGGATAAAGCAAAAGAATTAATAAAGGAGATGTAGGTATGGATGGAGGGTACTATGCTATAAAAGGCTTTGAATTTCAATTTGATAAAACACTAATTGAAGCACTAGATTCTGCTGATGAAAACGATGTTTTGTGTCTTGAACAAATTCAGGACATCAATAACAGCGATTTTGTAATGCAAGTGAAATACAAAGAAGCTTCAAAGCTAACTCCTTCTGTAATACGAGCACCTATTATTCAGTTAATAGAGGAATTTCAAAATGACAGATCGAAAAGGTACATTTTGTATTGCTATTTTTCGGACACTAATGGACATTCTGAAAACGTAGATTTAACGTTTTTAAATAACATATTAGGAAAAGAACAAGGACGTTTTACTACCGGTGATAAAAATGACTTTTTGAATGCGTTTGAGCTTAGATTTTCAGAAACATTTCAGACTCAATTTGAGACAGCACTGAATAAACTACAATTATTGGGCTTTGTTAATTCCAAAGATGATGCTATTTATTTCTATTCAATATTAGTTGATTACTTAAGAAAAAAGGTTGTAGATAACTCTCCTAGCAACCAAACAGGAAGACAAATTACAAAAAGAGAACTAGTCGATTATCTCAATAAAGGTCGAAAAATTATATTTCTTAATTCATTTAAAGAGTATAAAGGTGAACAGGAGTACTTCAAGCTTTTAAAGGCAAGGTTCAAAAAGCCAATTAAAAATCAGCATACAATTATGTATTTAGGAGAAGTGGCAGAAACAGATTCTTGCAATCTTCCGTCGTTTATACTTCAATTAATTGAAAAACATTATCATAAGGCAACTCACGATGTTAAGCCTCTCATATTTGTAATTCCTTCTGAAAAAGTTGAAAGCGTAAAAAGGTATCTTATAAATCAACACTGCCCATTTAATGATGGCTACGAGGCTATTCTCTTTAGTCAGAAGCACTTCGAATCTCCTGCAATTATTAATAAAAAGATACTGGGTGGAAAGCCAACAAATAGTCTTTCGAAAACTTCATTTAAAGCAAGGATTATATCAAGTGAAACTTTTGATAATATCAGCGAATTCGGATTAACTGCTTCATGGATTTTAGTTGACTGTGCAACACATAATTTAATCGGTGAATCTACCCATCAAGTTGTCAGTAAATTAAATACAGAACAAATATTAAAACTCTTTTAGAATGGATTCAAACAACTTTAAAATAATAAACGTTTCATCTACCTCAATTAGCATTGAGATAGTTGATCCAAGTCTTTTTGATGATCAGTTTAATTTGGGTAGCTACATCAAAATTCCTTACAAAAACAATGACACTAAATTTGTTATTGGAATAATCGAAAACTACCGTATTAAAGATGAGGACAACGGTGACGAAGAAACAGAATCCACCCAACCATCATTTGTTTTGGAGGTAAAACTTACCGGAACACTTGAAATTAATGGTTCAGAAAGCACATTTGAACGTGGAGGGCATGGAATACCATTACCGCCTAACAATGGAATCGCTTTACTATCTGAAGAAGAGCTTAGCAGCATCTTCACCACTAGAATTAAAGAAAATGAACAGTTTCATTTTTCAAAACTAACAACAAATGATTTGAAGGTTCCTGTAAATGGGAATAAATTCTTCAATAAACATTTCGCAATTGTAGGTTCAACAGGGTCTGGTAAATCACACACAGTCGCAAAGGTTTTACAACAAGCGGTGAACTCAAAAAATAGTGGATATACCGGGTTAAACAATTCACATATTGTGATTTTTGATATTCATGGCGAATACGAACAAGCTTTTCCAGAAGCAAATGTTTTGAATGCTACAAACTTAACTCTTCCTTATTGGATGTTAAATGGTGATGAGTTGGAACAGTTATTCTTGGATACGGGAGACAGAAATAATTACAACCAATCATCTGTATTGCGAAAAGTAATTACGGAAAATAAAAAGAAACACAACTCCGATATTGATAAAATACACTTTGATTCACCCTTAAAATTTGATATTCAAGAGGTTTATAACTGTTTATTTAACATTCAGACGGAAACGGTTAATTCCAAGGCATCCGATCGTTATATGATTGTTGGAGAGTGTGGTTCCTATAAGAATGGAGAATCTACTAAATCAGAAGATGGGGTTGAACTTTCGCCTCAACAAAGAATTGAAAAATACTTTGAAAGCAAGCTGCAATTCTATCCATCAAAATCCCAAAGCGTTACTAGTGGAACGTATGCCGATGGAACGTTGGATAAATTTATTGAAAGATTAGAAAACAAACTTCAAAATACACGTCTGGAGTTTTTATTTGGAGAAAAATCAAGAGATATTTCATTTGAAGAAACAGTCAAGCAGTTTATAGGGTACGAAAATTCAAAAGAATCAAACGTAACTATAATTAATCTTGGTGGAATTCCTTTTGAAGTACTTAGCATAACAGTTTCGCTTATTTCAAGAATATTATTCGATTTTGGTTTCTTCTTCAGCAAGCTCCTTTCAAATGGTCAAAAGGCTGAAACCCCACTATTATTGCTATATGAAGAAGCTCATATTTATGTTCCGAAAAGTGATCTCTTAAAATACAGATCATCAAAGTTAGCTATTGAAAGGATAGCTAAAGAAGGAAGAAAATATGGTGTTACGCTAGGAATTGTGAGTCAAAGACCTTCTGAAATATCAGAAACGATCTTCTCTCAGTGTAACAACTTCATCGCTATGAGGCTAACCAACCCGGAAGATCAAAATTATGTAAAACGTTTGTTGCCTGATACGCTTGGAAATTTGACAGAAACACTTCCAACCCTTCAATCTGGTGAAGCATTGCTAATTGGCGAATCAATTACACTTCCTTCTTTAGTGAAGATTGATAGATGCGATCCTGAACCAAAATCTTCGGATATAGAATATTTTGAGATATGGAAGGAACAATGGAAAAATGTTGATTTCAACAAAATCCTTGCTGAATGGAAAAAATAAGAATGTTATGAGCAAAGAAACACAAATAAAATGTCCCAACTGTGGAACTTCAATTGATGTTCAAGATATTCTTTCACATCAGTTAGAAGATGAAATAAAGCAGAAATATCAAGCTCAATTAGCGGAGGAAAAGAAAAAGTTTGAGAAGGAACAGGATGCTCTTCATCAAGAAAAGATTGAGTTTGAGAAAAAGAAGAAACAAGAAAATGAACTTTTTCAGGAAAGACTTGAAAAGCAACTCAAGGATGAGAAAAAGCAGCTCGAAGAAAAGCTTCGATTAAAATTAGCAGAAGAACAATCCGAACAAATAACTGCGTACCAAAAGGAATTGCAGGAGAAATCGGACCAAATCAAAGAACTTAATCGAACTAAAGCTGAAATCGAAAAACTTAAACGAGAAAAAGAAGAGTTAAAAGAAGCTGTTGAAGCAGAAGCTCAACGTAAAATCAATGAGCAAATAAGCGTTGAGAAAGAGAAGATTCGTAAATCGGAAGAAGAAAGAAATGAGCTTCGATTTAAAGAACTTCAAAAACAGCTAGAAGACCAAAAGAAGCTTACTGAAGAAATGAAGCGTAAGCAAGAGCAAGGTTCTATGCAAATGCAAGGTGAGGTTCAAGAATTGGCTATTGAAGAATGGTTGGCTAATAACTTTCCTTTGGATTCAATTCAAGAGATTAAAAAGGGAGCTCGTGGCGGAGATTGTATTCAGGTTGTGAATACGAGATCCAAGCAGAACTGTGGTTCCATTTACTATGAAAGTAAAAGAACAAAGGATTTTCAACCTAGTTGGATTGAGAAATTTAAAAACGACATTCGTGATCAGGGTGCTAATATCGGTGTCTTGGTGACAGATGCTATGCCTTCGGATATGGATAGATTGGGCATGAAAGACGGAATATGGATTTGTTCTTATGAAGAGTTTAAAGGGTTGTGTTTTGTGCTTCGTGAATCCATTATTCAAATAAGTAATGCTGTATCTACTCAGGAAAACAAAGGTGATAAAATGAGTATGCTCTATGATTTTTTAACTAGCAACGAGTTTAGATTACAAATTGAAGCAATTGTTGAAGGATTTACTCAAATGCAATCTGATTTAGAAACAGAAAAACGTTCTATAATGGGGCATTGGAAGAAACGAGAAAAGCAAATTCAAAAAGTTCTTCTGAATACAAATTATATGTACAGCTCAATTCGTGGTATCGCAGGAAATGCTATTCAACCAGTTCAGGCTTTAGAATTACCCGAAGCGGATGATGAAATAGAAGATTAAGAAATTATTATCCCTTATATTTTTAGAAATTTGTAAAATAAAATATGGCACAGACGATAAACATAGCAGTTGAAAAAGATCATATTGATTCTTTAACTCGTGCAAATGGCATAACTGCTATTTCTGAGCTTATTTGGAATGCCTTGGATGCTGATGCTACAAAGATTAAAATTAGTTACACACAAAACGGATTGGACGGATATCAATCCATTACAATATCAGATAATGGACATGGTTTGACTTACGAAAAAGCTCTTCAAGTTTTTGGGAGTTTGGGTGGTTCAGAGAAGAAAGTAAAAACCCAAAGCCCAAATGGTAGGCAGTATCACGGAAAAGAAGGTAAAGGACGTTTGAAAAGTCTTGCATTGGGGGATTTGGTAGAATTTAAAAGTCGTTATCAAAATAGTGAGCAGCTTTCTGAATTTACTATAAAACTGGACAGAAATCAATTATCCAAAGCTGACTTTTCTGATGTAAAAACTCTTGGTAAAAATTTTATCGGTGAACCAGGGTTTCAAATAACAATCAAAAATGTTGACGACAAGAGAGCTGATGAAGCACTATCTAAAGCAAACAAGTTAGAATTAGAGCAAAAATTTTCATCCTACTATGTTAGCTATCCTGATTTTGAAATTTCAGTTAATGGGGCAAAACTTGACTTTGAATCATTAATAAAAAATGATTATTCTGAGGAAATAAAAGCTGAGATAGAAGGCGAGGAAACTACCTTTGTTATCAAAATCGTTGAGTGGAATTTCTCTATTGACAAGAAAAAGACTTATTTGTGTAACTCAGAGGGTATTCCTTTTAGTGAAACAAACTTAGGAATCCGTTCTTCACTTCCCATTTCAATTTTTATTCAATCAGAATACATTGAGAAGCTTCACAGAGAAAATAAATTGGATATTGAGGGCTTGGATCCAAATATTTTGGCAATTCAAGAGGAAGCTAAGAAAATAGCAAGGCAGTATATTAAAGATCAGCTTCACAAGTACTCTGGAGAATTTATTGAAAATTTGAAGCGAGAAGGTCTTTATCCATATATGGGCGAAGCAGATGGAATTGTAGAATCAAGTAAAAGGCAAGTTTTTGATATTGTTGCTTTACAGTTAAATGAGTTCTTGCCAAATTTTGAGGATCAAGATCAGAAATCTAAAAAGCTTACTCTTACTCTTGTAAAAGAAGCTTTGGAAAAGGATTCAGATAGCCTAAGAAAGATATTGGAGGAAGTAATTGAACTCCCTGACGATAAACGTGAAGAACTTGTTGAAATACTTGAATTATCAAGCCTTAGCGACATAATTGATGCTATGACAGTCATAAAAAATAGGCTACATATCATTCAAGCCCTTGAAGAAATAGTTTACAATGATGATGTGGGTGGAAAGGTTCAAGAAAGAAAGCATCTACATAAGATAGTCATTCATGAAACATGGCTATTTGGGGATAATTATCAGTATGGAATTGACGATTCTACTCTGAAAAATGTTCTAAAAACATATCTGAAAGATGTCATGAAGAGGGATGATTTTGAAGAAATTGTGAACTCTGAGGACAATTCTGAATTGGGTAAAATACCGGATGTGTGTTTATGGTCTCAGTACTCACTTGGCAGCTTAGGGAAAGAAAATTTGGTTATCGAATTAAAGAAGCCTAATAAGTTGGCTGGTTTTGATGAAAAAAATCAGATTGAAAGTTATGCTTCAAGAGTTGTGAATGATGCCAGATTCCCCAAAGAAAAAACAAGGTGGCGATTCATTTTGTTGGTTAAAGATATAAAACCCGAAATTTCAAGTTCTGTGAATCAGAAAGGGAGACAAAGAGGGCATATAGTGGAGGGTGAAAATTATGATGTATTTGTGCTTACTTGGGGAGATGTCTTGTCAGAAGCAAAAATCCGACATGAGTACATAAAAGATAAGTTGAATATAAATCTCCAAGATAACGAAGCAGGGCTTCAATACTTACGGAATAAGTATAAGGAGTATCTTCCGGAGTCATTCTAACCATCCTCTTTTGAGATTTTCAACTTTTTGATAATATTCTCCAAAGCCTCTTCCTGTTTTGTAGTAAGCTTCCCTTTTTTCTCACAGCTTTTTTTGAGGCTATGGATGAAAGATGTGTCAAACCAATCGTTTTGTTCAGCCCATTTTAAGACAAGATTTATTCGGGTAAAATTTGAATTGGATTCATAGCTTGTGAAATCAAGAAGCTTTTGGTTGATTCGCTCTTTAATATTCAGCTGTTTTTCTGATAGGTTTCGTTTTCTTATGATGTCTTGATAAAAGCCGTATTCAAAATCGCTAAGTAATTTCTTATCCTTCATGAATTCAAGCACTTCGGCACTCATGCTTTTTGAAATATCTTCTTTTAACCGTTTGATTGATGTAAAAATCTTGTTGCCGTCATCAATGTTCAAGAATTTATTTACGCAACAATTTCCGACTTCGGTTATTGTGCCATTCATTTTGTTTTTAATAACACAGATATTCTTTATTGGGTAATGACCACATAGACACGATTCAAGTTCCTCACTGTAATAAGCGTAGTCAAAATCCCATTCAAACTTGGCATCCGTCCAATTATTGGATTCACTTCTATCAATTATCTCAGATATGAGTTTATACTCCATAAGCTATAAATTTCTCCAATGCTCCCAAATAATTACCATGGCAAGCGTATCCAGTTTGCAATAGCGTAATAAAGCCTCTTTGTAGGCTTTTTTTATTTCCGGTTGGTGTTTGCTGATACCAAAGAGCATATCCTCATAAGCTCGCATTGCTCCGGTTCCTTCGTTTACCTTTTCAGCATTTTCCAACAAGTCGATGGGTGGTAAATGTTTGTATGGGTTCTCAATTATTCCGTCTTCGCCACAATGCAATAAATTGATGCCTTCATCAAAATTGGACAGCCAGTTTTCGGTGCGTTTAGAATTGTTGGCAGCCAAAACAGCCGGCAGCGTTACTTTGATGCTGGTACGTCCTTTCATTACTGGATGGAAGTAGTATTTCAATGCCAAGTCGTTCATATCCACAAAGGCTCCGGCTCCGTTTTTATCGAATTTCACCACGTATTCCAACCATCGCTTTAATCCCGGAATGGATTGGTTGTACTCTTCCATTTGGTAATAGATGTTTCGCAAGGTGGTGTTTTCATGTGAACTCCACATCAAAAGTGTACCATCATATCCGACCTTATTCATCAAACTTTCTGCAAAAGCAAAGCTTGGAAATTTAGGATCGGTATTGAGCCATTCGCTATGAATTGGTTCAGCTCCTGGTTGTTTAATGGTATGGCAACTCCATTGAAAAGCACTCATTTCATACGGTCGCATGCCTTTATGAAAAGGCAAAGCCGTAATACAGGTTTCAAAGTCAATAAAATGCAGCGGATATTTCCACGAGTTGATTTCCTCTTTCAATTCCCTGGCTATCCATTCCGATTGAGCTTTAGTATTGTTGATCTGTATCAATCTGCGTTCACCCCAAACACCTTCAAACGCTTTTTCAGGCAAGGCATCTACATCCAGTTTCTTTTCCCCAATTAAAGCATTGGCAACGGATTCCTTATTTTCTTTAATATTCCCCAAACGGTACACATCTCTGATATGTAATTCCGGTTCCGGCATTCCTTTCCAACATTCATGGTAGCCGTTTTTATCTTCTCCGGCATTGTATTCACAAGAGAAGCAACCAATATTCAAAGGTTCCTGAATTTTCTCTCCCTTCTCTAAGCTCTCTGAATAAACTTTGATGGCGTTCTTAATGATGGAGCTACGTTTTTTCACTTCATCATTTACATCCACCTTCACCATAATATCATCCTTACGGATAAGTTCAGGATCACCAATAAACTCAATCTCGTAAAACTTAAACTGATTGTGAGCTTCTACTTCTTTGAGCTCAAACAAAGCATTTAAGCCATCTATTTGGGTTCGCTTGGCTTTATCCGGAACAAACAGAAAACAGTCGATATGAGCATCCGGAAATACTTCCTGTAATAGCTCTTTTTGAAAAGCAATATCCTCTAGGTATTCATCCCAACCTTTGTCAAATTTCGGATTATCGGAATCAAAGCCTTTGGACTTCACTTCAATAATCTCAAAACGATTGCCTTCCTTGACTAAAATGTCAATGGCAGCCACTTTGCCTTTCGTTAACAATGCCGGTTCAAAAAGAACTACTTTTTCTTTTTGCAGCTCTTCTTTAGTTTGATCTATGGCACTTTCCAGTCCGAGTTCATTTTGTATGCGAATACCTTCCGGAAAATGAAGCGTAGCCAATTTGCCAACGGCATAACCACCTTCCGCAAGGTATTCCATGTATTCGTTACCATCATTGGAAGATGGATAGCCATTTTTCTTGTAATACAACTTGGTCGGGCAGCTACGAGCTACCTTAAAATCGGACTTAGATAATATTTTTGAAAAGTCGGTTTTCATTTTCCAAGTTGCAAAATTTTAAAAGCTCCTTTTATTACAAGAATAAATACTATACTACCAATTATTAGATCCGGTATCCCTGAATTCAATAACATTACACATAAGCCTGCCATTATTACTCCTAAGTTGATAATTATATCATTAGAAGTAAAAATCATACTTGCCTTCATGTGTGCTTCGTGATTAGATTTTGATTTTTGGAGAAGAAAAAGGCAAATAGCATTTGCAATCAAAGCAAAAATGGAAACCAATATCATGGTTGAGAAATTGGGTAATGTTTCTGATCCTACGAATCTTCTTAGTACTTCAATAAAACCAATTACAGCAAGTAGTATTTGAAAATAACCTGCTAAGGTGGCTACTTTCTTTTTTCGTATAGCCGACTTACCAACCGCAAACAAACTCAATCCATAAACAATTGAATCAGCTAGCATATCCAAACTATCCGCAACTAATCCCATTGATTTAGAAAACCAACCTGTTGTTAGCTCTATGGTAAAAAACACAAAGTTTATAATAAGCACCGTCCATAATAGTTTGCTTTGCTTTTTATCTTCTGGCATTTTAACATCCTCGGTCTTTTCTGAAGATATGAGTTGATCGCCAAGTTTTAATTTATTAATAGCAATCTCAATTTCAGGCAAATTTCCCTCGTGAAACACAGTCAATTTACGGTCAGAAATATTGAAATCCAGTGTTTTAATACCTTCAACAGAGTCTAGCTTCATTCGAATTAGACTTTCTTCCGAAGGACAATCCATTTGTGTTATTTTAAATATACTTTTATCCATAATCAATTCTTAATTCAACGCCTTATACCAATAGAAAAATGCTGCTTTGTCTCTCGACTTTTTGAGCTTGTTAAGAAAGTTTAACTCTCCAGAAATTTCCAGTTTGCTGATGTCCTGACCGTTGAATTTCTCTATCGTTGAATGGTCTTTGTTCTTTAATTGTTTAGCGAGGTAAGCTGCTTTTCCTGCTGCAAGTATGGCATCTTCTATTTTGAAGTTCTCTGCTATCAAAAAACCTTCAAACCTGCGTATTCCGGTAGTGAGTTCGGTAAACCTTGTTTTGTCCGGCTCTTCGGTGTTTTTGGTTCGTTTGGCTATGAGTAAAGAAGTGGTGAAAATATCATCCAGTATCTCTGTTAAGCCAATTTCCAGTTCACGATAGTTGATTTCCTTAGCACCAATTTTCTCAAAACTCAACGCAATTTCTTCTACGTTTTCTACTTCGTCAAAGAGGCATCCAATATCAAAGAGTTGCTTAATAATTTCCTGTTCTTTGTCCTTGCCATAAAGGATTCCAACGGTATTGGGTGCAAATGCCGTGAGTTTATCTCCTAAAATAGATTCTATAGAGGGAACAGCTACTTCCAACACGTCTTCGGATTCAATCCACTCCGATTGAATGGGAGCCGATAATAATCTAGGGTAATCGGTTTGCTCAAATAGAATATCCAATAACACAAAATGAGCACTTTGATTCAGGCTTGATTCATAATCAAATTCGTAATGAGCTTTGGGTACACCTTCTTTGTAGCTTCTTCTATCTTGTAGATCCCATTTATTGAAATGTGAATTAGCTACCACTTTGTCCAGGACAGCTTCAACTTCTTCACGACTTTGGGTAGTAATAATGTCAATATCTACCGAAAATCGTCTCGATTTAGCAAGTAGTAAAACAAGGCTTGTTCCGCCTTTAAAGGTAAAATCTAAACAATGAGCTTTAAGTTGCTGCAACAAGGAAAGGGCGTGTATCATTTTCTCCAATATCGGAGGGTTGATACGCTTCAAATGCTTTTGCTGCTTAAAGCCGTTGATCCATTCTTTGGTAAAACAATGTGCTTTTATCATTCTAAAATATCTTTAACAAAGTCACCAAAGTTGTTCTCTAAGTAACTTTTAATTTGTTCTTCTTTATTTCTTCTTCTAGCGTAGCTAATGAGCTTGGTGAAGTTTATTTGATAGCGTTTCAAAGCATTTTCAAACAGTGTATCCATTTCACTTCCCTGAATGGCATAGAAGGTGACGGTATCGCTATACACATCAATTAGTATTTTCTCCAAGGTCGGCACATAGACCTTATCCTTGGATTTTTCCTTGATGGCAATTTTCTGTATTGGTGATCGGGTTATGAGTGGTTTGATAATGATAGAAATTTCACTTTCCACATACCTTTCCATGATGTCCTCTTTTGGATCGAGATACACCCGGTACTGTTTAGATTCGGAATACGCATTGAATACTTCCTCTACAAAATCTTTTTCCACCTCCAGTATATAAAAAAAGGTTCCCAATTGATGTCGGGTAAAATCATTCAGCCATTCGGTACTCCACAGGCAGTAATCCAATTCATCAAATTCCTTTGCTACAATCTTGGATAATCGTGCCAGTTTATCTGATACAAATGGCTGGTAAGCTACTTTGTCGGAAATCGTGTAAATACCCATTTTCACTTGATCAATCACTTTGCGTTTCACCAAATCATGAATTCTCCAGGTTAAAACACTTTCTGTGATTTCTGGATCCAAATCGGTTAAAAAGGAACTGAGGGTATCTCGGTTGAAATGCCCTTTGCCTTTAAAATGCTTCGATATTTGACGGTCAATGATTTTAGACATAGCTCAATTTTGCCAGTATTTAACTTTTTTGGCATATTTTGGATTTACTCATTTTTGCCAATAGTGCAAATATAATGACATTTTTTAGAAACACTCATTTTTGCCAGTAAAATGTATTTACTGGCATTTTTGAGTAAATTTTTAAGTAACTGAATTTATCCCCTACATAAATTCCAATACCCATTTAATTTATACCTAGGATAAATTAAATCGCTTCCTTTTTTGTACCGCACTATTCCAAGTTTTTGCCTTAAAGTTTGTCGATAAACAAACACTCACCAAAGGACAATTTTTGCCCTTTTTCTCGGCTTGTTTTCCCCTGACCTTAGCATCTCAATTGGTTTAAAAACCGCACAGTTCAATTCGGAAGATTTAAAAATTTAAAACGATAAAAAAATGAAAAATACTGATTGGAAATCAATTGGCATTATGGCAGGAGTTTCACTAGGAGTTTTTGTGATTGGTACAATCCTAACCAAAAAAGTGATTGACCCTGCTATGGAGAAAGCAAAAGCTAAAAAGTTAGCAGAAAGCAGCGAAACAAAGAAGTAGTTCCATGGTGGGGCTACCTGAATTTAGTTACAAACACTTAAAAAAGCATTCAAAATGAATCCATATAACGATGAGTTGATGGCATACGAAGATGATGCCGAAGACAGATACGATGACTACGATGGGTATGAAGAAGATGACTTCGATACCGGTTTTGAAGGTCATGAAGACAGTTATTACGATGAGGATGAATACTACGATGAAGAAGTAGAATACATTCCTGCCGATGATGACGACATGTACGATAGTTACAAAACAAATTCTATCGGACGTATTGACCCGAACGACCGTACCTTAACCGTAGTAGTAAAAAACACTTCCGGAGCCGATGCAGAAGCCATTCTGTTTGGAGCAAACGAAGAAGCAGCACAACCTGCCGGTGTAACGGTAAGCGTTGAAGAGAGTTCACACAAAGAAGTAAGGGAGGAATCAAAAGCCAACCCATTCAAGATTGTGGGAATGAAAATGTCGGTTTCCAATCCATTGCAGTTTGACAATGTGCTGAAAATCAACAAAAGGACAGCAACAGGAAGCAATTCGGTAAGAGTTTACCAACCTAGAAATGCGACTTCACCTCAAAACTTCACTCAAGGTTTGATTGATGACCACAACTTTGAGATGGATGTTACAGGACAAGACAGCATCAGACTATTGCTTAAAGATGGTGTAACGGTGGTATTCACCTTCACAATCAAAGCAAGAGCCAACATGGGTAACCTATTGGATGGTAAAAATGTTGCCGAGCTTTCAACTGCTCCAAGAACTACCGGTCTTCCTCAATTAGACTTAATCAGAAGTAAGAAGCCATCAGCCTTTGGGTTGAAGCCTAAGAAACTGGTAAAGAAGATTGTCAGAAAAAGACCAAGCCCTGTTAAACGCAGACGTGGTATTTCAATGAGAAGACGACCTGGAGGTAGAGGATTCTTACGCAGAAGAAGATAAGAACCTATGCAAGCTGTAACAGGCTCATAACAGGTAAACCATTAAGCAGCCAAAGTCAGCGATAGCTCTTTGGCTGTTTTTGTAAAACTCAAATTGAAATACGATGAAGAAAAGTTTAACAAGGTCGAAATACGCACAAAATCGCATTGCATACATCGTGTATGGCAATCCGGATGGTGCACGCAAATTTTTGTTTGACCAAGGGTATCATCCTCCTAAGAACATTCACGATTTAGTGAAGGCTACTAAGGAACTGGTGAAAACACAAGGCAAAAACATTGTTCCGCATCTGTTAACGTTTCATCCGGAAAAAGATTTGATTCTGAAACTGAACCAACCCCAAAATAACCAAAGGGAAGATAGCTTTTGCGGTGCATGTGGAAGTAGCTCCTTTAATCCTGAATCCAACTTTTGTGGAGCTTGTGGCAACAGCAACTTCGGTGGTGATTCCAATTTGGATGTAGGCGACTACATTGATCAGTTGGTGGACATGACCACTTCTCAATTGGAAAAACACTATCAGGAAGTACTGGCAGCCTCCAATAAAAAGCCGGAAGACTTATCCCTAATGGAAGAAGTTCAACTGGTTTGGAATGAATTAAGACAGCGAAAATTAACCGCTGAAACCCCAACAAAAGAAGAACCCAAAGACAAGGATCGCTTTTCTGTTTCAAAAGACGGATTAGTGATTTTGGGCTTAACACTGGTTGCCGGTGTACTCATCGGATCCTCCATAAAAAGCAACTAAGATGATTAGAATAGTTAAAGAGGAAAATACACAGGCACTTAATCAGCAATCCAAAGCTGCTCTATCCTTAATAGGTGTAGCAGTTGCCAAAAATCCAAAGCCCTATAAAATGCTTTTGGATAGATACGGTATTCAGGTTCCAACAAGCGATAAAATATCTCTTGCCAATGGATTGGTGGAAGGTTTAGCCCTTCAAAACAAAGCATTCAACAGGGAGCTCACTGAACTACTTAGCAAAATGGTGGAATCAGAAACCGCCTATAATCCCGATGAAGATGAATACCATTATGTACAAGCCATAGCCGGAGCAATTGCCGGAATATCCGGAGCTGTGGGAAGTATTGTTGGTGGCAAGAACAAGCAGAAAATGGCGAAAGAAGAAGCTCGCAGAGAAATGCTGAATAACATGCTTGCCATGAAAGCCCAGGAACAACAAGCTGCTGCCGAAGAACGCAAGTTGGCAGGCAAGAAAAGCCTATACCTCATTATCGGTGTATTGGGCTTACTGGGCATTATCAGCTTCTTCTATTTCCGGCAGAGAAAAAATTCAATCAATGTAAATCCTTCATAAACGATAGATCATGGAATTAAGCAATTATAACTACGGAATAACCGGTCAGCCTACAAATGAGTGGGACAACTTTTTATGCTTTGGCAGAAAATGTAAGCAACGAAAAGCCGAAAGGCATAAGCTAAGAATGGAAAAGCGAAAGCTAAAAAATGACCAAAGGCGTGCCGAGACAGAGTCATTAAGAGCAGAAACAAGTTTAACCAAGCAATTGGCTTCACCTACACCTGCACCAACACCGCAGATGGCTCCACAAATGATGATGCAGCAAGCACCACAACCGACTGCAACGGCACAACCCCCTGCACCGCAAGTGCAAAAAGCAGGCATGGGAAGCCCGGTAATGATTGTCATTGGATTGCTTGTAGTTGGAGGCTTAGTGTATCAATCCATGAAGAAAAAAGGAGCTGCTGCTCCAGTACAAACTGCTTAAAAAATTGAAGTATGATAGCTGCAAATCCATTATATGAATTGAAGTTTTACGGAGGTCTTTTGGAAGAGGAAGACAATTTTGTTGATGGCTTAGGAAATGAATTTGAGTACGATGAATTCATTGGCAAGTGGATCAAAAAGAGAAAGGAAAAGCGAAGCCAAAATCCTAAAGTCATTGCCCGAAGAGAAAAAAGGGATGAAAAACGAATAGCTAAAGGCAGAAGGCCAAGGTTTAGTCGTCCTGCTCCAGTGCGAACTTCCAAACCGGTAGTTAAGCAAATTGCTCCCGATTTACCTCCAAAAAAAGAACCCATAGTTAGTGAACCACAGGTGAAAAAAGCCATGGTGGAGAGCTCTTCTAAATCAGAAGAACCAAGCACTAAACCGATGGAACAAACCGAAACAACGGCTTCGGAAACCACTACCAGTTTAACAACAGAAAGCACAGAAAATCAACCACAACAAGCTTCTATGTTGCCATTTGGCATGAGCAAGAAGACCTTGGTTTTTGTGGGTGTAGGTGTGGCTGCTTTGGTAGTAATTGGAATGATAAGAAAATAATGAACAAGCATGGACATACTCGCTCAAATAACGGAAGAAGAAGCAACAACCAACGGAAACTTACCCCAAGGTTTTCTCTTCGCTTCCATCAAGAACGTGGGAACAAGCACAGCTCTTGTGAACAATGTGCCTTTGCCTCCGGGAGAAGCCAAAAGCTACCCCTTTGTCGGAAAAGGTTATCAGGCGGTAAACTATGAGCCACAAGGTTCTACGCTTAGAATATTAAGAATCCTATAAATGAATCAAGATGATTGCAGGAGAAACAGAATATATCATGCACGGTGGAGAAGATAATTACGATTACTTCTTGAAAAACCTGTTTAAGAAAGATCCCAACAAACAGGCAAAGCCAAAGCGTACTGCCGAAGAAAAAGCAGCTCGAAAAGAGCAACGTCAACAATGGTGGGGAAAGCAAAAAGAGAACTTCCAAAATGCTGGAGGTGTGGAAGGTATTACCAGTACGCTAGGCAATATCGTGGGATTTTTCAAAGACGATACACCATCGGACTATGATATTTCCATGGGTGGTGGACAACCTGCTCCGCAGCCTGAAAAGAAGGGCATTTCAAAAGAAGTAATGATTATCGGGGGAATTGCCGTGCTAGTGATTGCTGCATACGGCTTTTCAGTCATGCAAAAGAATAAGAAAGTACAAATCCAGTCCGCTTAATGTTAGTACCAGTACCAACATACAACAATCGTTTTGTTTTGAAGGTAGGAATCAAAGCCCTTCGACCGGTCATTGTTGCCCTTAAAGGTTATGATGCCCATAGAGCTAATTCCTATTATTTCAGAAGAAAGGTTCCTTTCAAGCCTTCTGCAATAAGAGACGGTATGAATTACAAGGAAATATCTATTCCTATGCCTTTGTCTCCTGAAACCTTGTTGGTAGAAATTTACAATAGCGAAACCAGTGAAGACAATGGCTATGTGATTGAAAAATTTGAGGTGGAAAAAATGAAAGCCTCTGAAATATGGGCTCAACCTGCTATACACCGATTCATTGACTTTGCTCAAAACTTTGCAAAGTATAGCGGTACATACAAACCCGGATTTTTCGATTCACCCGATCACGAGTTTTTGATTCAGTTGCTACCGGTGATTAAAGACCAGTTTGGCAATACCATGGTTACCCCTGCAAGAACCAACCGTCAGACCGGTAGAATACAAGTTTCCAATCAAGCATTCAAGCACTTTACTATTCCTGTAAGGATGTTTGTGCTATTGCATGAACGCCAACACTTTCAGATACCAACGAGAGAAGAACGTCCGGCAGACTTAGCTGCATTAAAGCTCTATTTGGATTTACAATACCCAAAAATCGAAGCGGTATATGCTGCTACAAAAGTATTTGCCATGCATCCCGAAACCGTGGGTAGTCAGCATGTAACAAGAGCTCAGGACATTATCAATTTCATTGACAGGTATCGCAATACCCAAGAAATCATGTTAAACCACAAAGCCAAAGCCGTATGAACAGCAAGCAGAAAATAGGGTTATTGGGAGCTTTGGCGGTGGTTGGCACAGGTTATTTCCTTTTCAAAAACGATAAGGACGAAAAGTCAATAAGTACCTCAGACAAAGAAACTAAGTTGCACGGTGATGATACCGAAAGCAACTTTATTGGTATTTCCAATGCTCGCATTCATCAGGCATTAATGGCTCAAAACCCCAACTATGCTAAAGCCTTTAAAAAGGACTTAAAAACATGGGGAACGGTGTCAGGTGTGATGGATGTTTCCAATGACTTTGATGAAGCCAAACGCAAGAAAAAGAAATTAAAAGCCTTTGCCCAAAAAGCATTGGAAGTTCAGAAGAACTACGAGGAAAAGGCAGTTCATTTACCTGAAATATCCAAAACACAAATTACCCTTACCAATAATGGTACTTCGGTTAGAACCATCAATTTATGGGGAGCCAATATGGGTACTTCTATCAGTAAGCCATTGCCCGGAGATGTTCAGGATCACAAAGTAAATCAAGAAGTACAGACTGGTGTACATCCTCAAAATGTAGGTTTCAATTCGTTCAATGGCTTACTCTATGTAGCTAATCAGTTGAGTGATAGTGTTACTATCATGGACACATCAGGAGCAATTGTAAAAACCGTTGCTTTGGGTAATGTTTATCCCGGATTTGTTTCTCCAGTGGATGTTGCTTTTAATCCTTTTAATGGAGAAGCATGGGTAGTTTGTTCGGTCGAGAATACAGTTAGAATACTGGATGCTTCCCACAACATCATTCAAACTATACCGGTTGGCAATCGACCAACTTCCATTGCTTACAATCCTGAAAATAGCTGTTTTTATGTGAGCAATTTATTGGATAACACCTTATCCAAAATTGACAGTACTAGCTATAATGTAGTAGCGACTTTAAATACTGGAGAGGATCCAAGAACAGTTTCGGTGTGGAATCAGCAAGGAACGGTTTGGGTAAGCAATTCAAGTTCAGATTCGGTAAGCATTTTTGATACAGCCGATAATCTGCTAAGTGAAATAAATGCGACAGGAGATTATCCAACGGAGTTTACAGAAACGACTACTAGCTTGTTTTTGATAGCCAAGAACAGTAATGAATTACTGGAGCTCAATCCTGAAACTCACAATATTGAAAACACCTATCCACTAGGATTTCAACCTAGCGGAATCATCTATAATCCGGTTAATGGATTTTTATACGTGTTGAGCAATCAAACAGGCTTAATCTATATCTATTCCACTAATGGAACGATTTCAGAAACATTGTCGCTGAACAATTCACCGAACATAGGAATAACTGCCTTACCAAGTGGCGAGGTGTTTACGACCAACACAAGTGGTGGCAACCTTGCTTTTATTGGTTATTCCGATAGCAGTAGCGACATCACCATTAATGAAAGTTATCCTGAAAAGCGAGCTGAATTTCAGTTCAAACCTGCACTAGTGAAGCATGCCAAATTTGTGTTTTCAGATGAAAACCGAGCAAGTGGCTTAAAATTGATTCACCAAAGTCCGACAGGGAAACAACACGTTACCCCGATTTCATTCAACAATTACAAAAGTCCACAAAACTACCTCGATGTAGCAGAAGTAACAGCCGTTCGTGGTGATGTGATTGATGGAAAATCGACATGGGAGTTTAAGATAGCTCCCGGACAGACCATTACCATTTTGGTCTATTACAAACAGCTTCAATTCAAATATTTAATACCAACAATTAAAATTTAAAACAATGGGAAAATTAAACTATCTGGTCATTCACTGTACCGCAAGTCCTGAAGGTAAAGAGCTCACTAAGGACGATATTATTCGCATGCACACCAATCCAAAACATTTGGGAGGAAGAGGTTGGAACCGTCCGGGATATTCGGACATCGTGTACCTCGATGGAGAGCTTGTAAACATCATACCATTCAACCAAGACGATCAAGTGGATCCATGGGAAATATCCAACGGAGTGCGTGGTATCAACGGCAATTCAAGGCATGTGGTTTATGTAGGTGGTGTTGATGAAAGTGGTGAAAAGCCAAAAGACACAAGGACTAAAGAGCAAAAAGGCACTTTGGAAACCTACGTAAAGTTCATGCTATTACGCCATCCTCATATTCAGGTTTTAGGACATAATCAAGCTCCTGGAGCAAGCAAGGCTTGTCCAAGTTTTGATGTTCCTAAGTGGTTGGAAAGCATCGGTATTTCAGAGGCAAACATTTACAAAGAAGAAGACTAATGAGAACGGTAATCACATTGGCAATAGGCTTTTGGCTAGGCAGACAGATCTACATTAAGTACGACAAGCAAACGGCTCTTAAAAAGGAAGAGCAAATCAAAAACCGCTTAAAGTCCTTTTTGGAAGATAATGGCTTAACCAAAAGTGAAGTGAAAGAAACCACAGAAGAAATTATAGGCATATAAATCAATTATTATGGTAGGAGCAGTTGCAGGAGCGAAAGCCGTTGAAGGCTTATCACAGAACAAGGCTACCCCTTATATCATAGGGGGAATTATCCTAGTAGGTATTGGCATTACCTACTTTGGAGTGATACGTCCGATTCTTTGCAAAACAGGAATTGCCGACTGTAAAAGCAGCAAGAAGATTCGTGACATTATGAGCTACAAAGGCTTTGATCCGAATTATGCTCGTCCGGAAAAAATTACACTTTCCCACGATAGAGCAAAACAACTGGCTACCCAAATTTATGATGCCGGTTCCTGGTATAATGATGATGAAGGAGCCATTTATTCAGCTTTAGAAGAAGCCGGAAGTGCTGATAACCTTTCTCTGATTTCTCGAATGTTCAGTGCCATGAAATACGGCAGTTTGGCAGAGTACATCACTTACTACCTAGATGATGCCGATGAAGTGGCACGAGTAAAAGACATTTTAGAAAGCTATTAACCTTTAGAATTATGGATGCAAAGACAAAGAAATATTTAATTATAGGTGGTGTAGCCACGGTCGTTTTAGCCCTTGCAGGATTTGGAGTTCACAAGTTTATCAAGAACCGAAAAAACCGCACTACAAGTGGCAAACAAAAGGAACGAGAAGAGCAAAAGCTCATTGGTAAAAAAGTGCATTACGGATCCGAAGGTTATGTGAATATAAGAAGCTCTGCGAAGGTGGATAATGAGAACTGGACTACCATGGATTTCTCGCACAACCTATTAACACAAGCAGAAAGTAATCCGGTGGGAACCATTTTAGAACGCCTCAAAGGTGAAGATGGCTATTACTGGTACAAAATAAAATTGACCAAACCTGTGGGAGGCAAAACCGAAGGTTATGTGCGTGAAGATGCAGTTGTAGTTCAATATTAAACCCTAAAAGACATGAAGAAAGAGACAATTAAACTAGATAATAAAATGCTATGGATCGGAGCTGGACTGGCAGTTACAGCAGCCGGTTTTGGCGTATGGTATTTTCTGAAAAAGCGAAAAGAGAAACAGCAATTTGCTGCAAGCATTAAGGGAACAACCACTTCGAGCAGTTCTTCAGGAGTTCGCTCATTTAGTTGTATGTATTCCGATAGCAGTTTCCCATTGAAATTCGGAACCTGTGGAACCAATGTAAAGAAACTCCAAAACTACCTGAACTCAAAAGGATCGGGAATAGATACTGATGGCAAGTTTGGTCCGAAAACAGAAGCAGCAGTTCAGAAGGTATTTGGCACTAAAACCGTGTCTCAGGAGAAGTTTAAAACCATAAGCTAATACCATGGAAACAGAAGAAAGAACAGGCATAAAAAACTATTTGGACAATGTGTTTAGCGATGATGGATTAAAAACCGACATCAAAATCACAATGACCGATGAGACTTTGAGAAAGACAAGCTTGTACCTCGTGGGTTCAGGTTTGGTGATTACGCTCATCGTTTTTGGTATTCGAGGAATTGTAAAAAATATGGAAGCTCAGTAATGAATAAGAAGGTCATTGCATTATTCGCTATATCCGTTTTTGCCGGAGCCGGTTATGTGGCTTGGGCGTATTCTCCTTTGGGGAAAACGGTCATTTCTAAACGCTTATTAAGTCGTTGGGAAAAGGATTTAAAGGTGGATGAGGCTAACAAAGAACTTCTTGAAAAAGAGCTCAAAGTATTGGATTACGAACAGCACGTTTTGCTATGGAATTTAACTCGATGGCATTTAGCCAAACCTTCCGAGAGGAAAGAGAAAAAGCTCAAAAAATTGGCTTTGCAGCTAAACGAATCGGGTATAGAAAAGCATGCAGCCCTCAAACAGATAACAGATATGCTCCAATCATAAATGCAAGAATTATGGATACAGGAATTATTACGGAAATAGCGACACAAATTATGGGATATGTGAAAAGCCTTGATTGGGCTTACATTCTCACTTTTATCATTATTGGATATGGTATCAACTCACAAAAGTTTACCAGTCAGATCAAGCAGAAAACCAATATTTCATCCAAACGAAGATACCGGACGGCATTGGTGGGTTTAGTCTATGCAGTGATTCTGTATTTCATTCGAGGATATGAAGTCAAACATATCGAAGTACTGTTTCAGTCCTTCGTTTTTGCCTTTGTTTTTCACAAACTCATTTTAGATGGATTAGTCCGCTATATCACTGGTAAAAGAACGGATTACAAAACGCTAAAGGAAAATGAAAATGCGACTTAGCTATGCCGTCTTGTTGCTTTGGCTGATGACCATAATTGGTTTTGTATGGTATTGGAGCTCAAAGGATAGGTCGGTTAATCCAAACCCCAATTACGAGCAAACCATCAAGAAACTGGAACAGCAAAACGACAGCCTCCTAGCTATCAATCAGGGTTTGCAAGAGCAAATTGCTGAACAACTGGAAAAACAAGAAGGCATTAAAGAAGAATTAAAAAAACGAAACAAGGATTTAGAACAACTCAAATACAGGAAAAGTGAAAAGATTAGGGCTATTGGTAATTATGATAATGATGAGCTGTATCGGTTTTTCGCAGAATTTAAAACCGACAGTTTACACCATTCAGAATGATACGCTTTTCTGCTTTACAGTAAGTCAGGCAAAAGTAATTGCGATTGAACTGGAAGGGAAAAAGTATCAGGACAGCATTGCAGTTGAGCAATCTACCCAACTGGCTTTGCAAGATTCTTTGATTCAGCAGCAGGATTCAACCATAAAGCTGCTTCAAAGTCAGGCGATCAACTATCAAAGCATCATTGCCAATAATCAAGAGGTGAACAACGAAGTGAACCTGCAATTGGGTTATCTAAAAACAGAAGTGAAACGACATAAACGAGATAAGATTTTCCTAGGAACCGGACTTGGAGTAAGCATTGGCATCATAGGAATCTTAGCCATACTTAATTAAAGAATTATGAGTGCAATTGGTGGATATAGCAGCGATGTAAACCTAAACGATTTAAACTATGTAGGTGATTTTCCGGTGGAAAATAGTCTCGGTGGTTTTGGTGTTACAACCGGTGGAACAGATGACTATGTGTTAGAATTAGATCCTGCATTGAAAAACGCTTACCGACAAGGATTGAGTATTCAAGTGAAATTCAATCATGGTAATTCAGGCGTTTCAACAATCAATATCAATGGTAAGGGAGCGGTTCCAATAATGAAAGCCGTGAATGGTGTATTGGTTGATTTGGCTGCCGATGATTTGGGAACCATCAAACATTATCTATTGCTATTTGATGGGACTTGCTTTCAAGTGTTGGCAGGGTTAAAGTCTAGCATTGAAACGGCATCAGAAACCGTTGAAGGAAAAGCAAGAGTTGCCACGATTGAAGAAGTCAATGCCGGAACAAATAACTCAACTTTTGTTACCCCTCAAAAGCTTGCAAGCTATGTATCAGATAAGGTAACAGGACTTTGGGAAAACAAAGGAACTATTGACTGCTCAACAAATCCTAATTATCCGGCAGCCTTAGCTGGAGATGCCTATACGGTAAGTACAGGAGGTAAAATTGGTGGAGCTGCCGGAGAAGATGTTCAGGAAATGGATGTCATTGTTTGTTTGGTGGATAATGCCGGAGGTGATCAGGCAAGTGTTGGAGCTTCATGGAATGTGATTCAAAGCAATGTTTCGCAAGCAACTGAAACCATAGCAGGGATAATTAAAGTGGCTTCACAAGCCTTGGTGAATGGTGGAACAGATGATTTGAGTGCCATTACGCCTTTGAAGCTAAAAACACTTTTGGATTCAAGACTGGCGACTGAAACACTTATTGGATTAATCGAAATTGCTACTCAGGCAGAAACGGATTTAGGAGCCGATAACCAAAGAGCCATTACACCATTGCGACTAAAAACTCGATTGGATAATTACCTGAATCGAGAATCACTACTCACCATCACGGCTGCACAGATTGGAACGACCATGTATCATACACCGGGAAGAAATCGCTATTCGGTAGTAAATGGAAATATGATACTCATAAAAGATATTCGATTAAAGCGTACAGGTGGAGCCGGTTCAGTTAGTGGTTGGATGATGAATTTTCCAAAACCTAATAATAGTCCAACTGGAGCTTTATCCGGAACACTTACCAGTAATGGTGGGCAGACTTTCTTTTACAACATCGACAGTAATGGAAGGGTGTCCATAAGCGGAACCTTTATAGATCCCAACGATGAATTGCTATTCAATATTCATCCTTATATCGCTAGATACCCAATCGAATACGATGCTACTTCACCTGCTTAAACGATGACTATGGAACTATGGAAAATAATAACGCTGATTTTGGGAGCTACCGGATTTTGGAAGTTGCTTGAAATCCTTGTTCGCCTGCGTACTGATAAAAAAGTAAAGTTGGCAGAGGCTATCAACCTACATGCACAGGCAGAGAATCAGATTGTTGCAAATTGGATACAGTGGTCGCAAATGTTAGAAAAGAGAATTAAAGAATCGGAGGAACATACAGAAGCGTTACAGAAAGTAATAGAGAACCAACGCAAACGCATCCAAGATTTGGAGAAAAAAGTGGTTCACATGGAGAAACAAAACAAGGAATTAATTAACGAGCTAAAACGCATAAAACAGTAAGTCATGAAGGAGAATAAAACAATGAACATCTTGTTTGCAACATTTATGGTTTTGTCCATTGCAAACATTTCAATCAACCTATTGAGAATGAAAAAGAGCTGCAAATGCCAAAGCGGTGAAAGCGGTGGTTGTAGTTGTCAAAAACAAGCATAACAAATGGCTGTTCAGGTAGATAAAAAGGTAGTCTTTATGGGTGTTGGTATCCTTGTAGGTGTCATCGGCATTGCTATTGCAAGCCGTTGGCTTTACAAGAAACTGGATATTCAAACCAAGTTAAAGCTTCGTCAGCTTCGACCTGAAGTAAGAAAGAAGGTCGAGAAGTTTCTCATCAAAGCCCAAAAGGCAGGCATTCCACTTAAAGTAACCAGTGCTTACCGTGATTGTGAAGAGCAAAACAAACTCTATGCACAAGGACGAACAGCTCCCGGAGGAATTGTTACCAATGCCAAATGCGGACAGTCGGACCACAATGTAGGAGTAGCGGTAGATATCGTTCCAATTGTTGATGGACGAGCCAATTACAAAGTGCCTGAATCGGTATGGAATACTATTGGAGCCATTGGTGAAAGTGTTGGTCTGTCATGGGGAGGGCGATGGACTTCTTTTAAAGACCGTCCACATTTTTACGACCGTGGAGGTAAATCCATTGCACAGCTTTGGACTGAACAACAAAACTTAGCAAACCTAGCATAATGAGCGAAGCAACAAGAGTACATAAAAACGCCTATCGAAATGGTAATGCCTCTTCCATGTTAGACTACTTGGAAGAGCTGATACTTATTCAAAGTGGTGAAAACGGAAGGTTCACTATTCCTGAAACTGAGCAAGGATATGAAGACTTGTCAGTTACCGATACGGAAGTGGCTCAATTGACCATTCCTGAAAATGCGATTTCTGCGACCATATCCATTGAAGCTGATGCAAGCATAACGGATAAATCAAGAGTAATTCGTTTCAAAGAAAATGGCAGTGATCCAAGTGCAAATTCGGGTATTGCTTTAGGTGATAATGACCTTTATGAAATTACCGGTCGATGGAATTTGGAAAGCTTTCGAGTTATCGGAATTGAAGCAGGGAAAAACCATGTTTTAAGAGTGCAATACTATCAATCTCCACAGAACGCATGAGGTATATCAATAAACAACGTTTTGTAAAAGCAAGTCAAACCATCGTTGAGCAAACTGGTGGAACAGATCCGGGAGGTGGAACTGGAGGTAGTGAAATTCAACTAACAAACCGTTCGGCTCAGATTTTAGAACCCGGTGATGTGGTAATCATTGAGAAAAACAATCCTTTATCGGTAACGACTACTAATTTGTATTACAGCGAAGATGTTATTGGTGTAGTGAAAACAGGTGGTGGAATAGGTCAATTGGTAACCATCCAAACATCAGGTATTGCAGATATTAAAATGACTGTTTTTCCTGTAAATATTGGTGACAACATTTATACCGGTGATGTTCATGGAAGAGGTTACGCTTCATCATCTTCCTGGCCGGGCACTTTTGCCAAAGCATTAGAATCAAAACCCAATGCCATTTTAGGAACTGTAAAAGCCCTTTTATCCGGAGGTGTACCGGAAGTTTATTAAACCAATTGATATGATTGAAATACTAAAGCTATCTATTCAGGAAAATAACGGTCAGAAAATGATTGGTGTCCGTTACCAAAAAGACGGTCAAGCCCAACCGTTTGTAATTTTCCATTATTCAGACCTCGATTCTCCAACTGGTAATTCTGAATTGAAAGAGGCGGTGAAGGCTTATTTGAGATAGTGTCTAAATTAAATTCCTCTCAGTAATTTTTCTATAACTTGCCTAAGCATAACTCCTTCTTTTCTCAAGTCATTTGAATAGTTGTTTAATCTCCATTGAAGAATAGTAAAACGCATACTCCCCATGAATACTGAAGCTAATTGATTCGGATCTACATCTGAACGGATTGAGCCATCTTGCTGTCCTTGTTGAATAATGCTAACAACTCTCTCCTTTTTATTCGTTAGTATGTTGTGAACTGCACTTGACAGTTTCTCTTCATACTGGAAACTAGTTTCTGCGAAAATAACCATCACAATGGCAGGATGATTGGAGAAATGTTCAAATTGAAAGTCAATGATCTGTTTTAACTTTTCTATCCCTTTATCTTCACTTTGAATCAATTCGGTCATCTTTGTTTTCAACCCCATTCCAAAGTAATTCAAGACGGACGATAAAATATCCGTCTTGTTTTTGAAGTGACGATAAATTGCAGGTTCACTAAACCCCATTTTTTCAGCTAACGCTTTGGTGGTTAGTTGTTGAATTCCTCCCTGATTAATTAATTCGGTTGCTGCATTGATGATCTCTATTTGTCGTGCCGTGTACTCCATATTACAAAGGTAAGTTAGTGCGATTAACTTATTACTGTTTTGCAAGTGTTTTTTTACTTGTAAAGCGTTCTTTAATTGAATCAACTACATAGTAAACAACTGGAACTAGGTAAACTGTTAGAATGAGTGATGATGTTACGCCTCCAATTATTACCCATGCCAATCCGTTCTTCCATTCGCTTGCAGTTCCTTGCGCCATGGCAATTGGTAACATCCCTACAATCATAGAAATACTGGTCATTAAAATTGGACGCATACGACCTTTTCCTGCTTCAATTAGAGCATCCTTGTAGTGCATTCCTTGTGCTTTCAATTGATTGGTAAAATCGACAATTAAAATAGCATTTTTCACCACTAATCCCATTAGCATAATCATTCCTAATAAGGCAAATAAGCTTAAGTGACTTTGCGAAAGATTCAATGCTAAGAAAGCTCCAATAACTGCAACTGGAATAGAAAACAATACCACAAATGGATAAATGAAGCTATCATATAGTGCAACCATAATGAGGTAAATAAGAATAAATGAAATCAATAGCACAGAACCTAGAGCACCAAAACTATCGTTCTGTCTTTTTATGTCACTTCCCCAAGTCATTTGCATTCCTTCAGGTAATGGATTTTCATTGATATAAGCTAAAACATCATCCGCTACACTTCCTGAAGGGCGACCTAATGCATCTGCTGTTATTGTTACAGCAGGCTGTCTATCTTTTCTCTCCAGTAGTGATGGAGATTCTTCTTGAATCACATCTGCAAATTGAGACACCTTAATTGGGATTCCTTTTGGATTAATGATGGTCATGTTTTTCAGATCGTCATATTCGTTTCGATTGAACTCATCAATATAGATTCTTACAGGATATTCTGTCCCTTGTTGGGTCAAAACTGCATCATCATTTCCAGTTAGTGCATTTCTAATACTCATTCCCACATAAGCTGCTGTTAAGCCGTATTTCTGCATTAATATATCATCTGGAATAACTCGATATTCTGGTGCACCATTTTCTACGGACAGTTGCACATTATCTGCTCCTGGAATCTCTTGTATGGCATTTTGTAAATTTGTTGATACATCCAATACTTCTTCAAAACTAGCTCCACTAATGGTTAATTCAATAGGTGCAGAGCGTGGAATTAAACCTAATCCTGCCATGGAGAAATTAATTCCTGCGAATTGATCTTGAAGCTCAGCTCTAAGATCCTTCATGTAAGTCTCTGTTGGTTGAAAATCTCGATCTTCTTTTGGCTTCAGTTGAATAGTGAATTCTGTAATATTTGGAGAACCGACACCCAAACTTCCAATTCCTGTACTTGGACCTCCAACATTACTAAATACTGTTGAAATATCAGGTTGACTTAACAAAAACTGTTCTACTTGATAGGAAACAATGTTATTTTGTTTTAAGGAAGTCGTTTTATCGTATTCCAGAGATAGACGGAATTTTCCTTGATCTCCTGTTGCAATCAATTCTTTTCCAATGATGTTTTGTTTCATCATAATTCCTGTTAGCGCAAACAATGCCAAAAGTATTCCTGTAAAAATGAGTTTATGATTTAACACCCATTTTAACTGGTTTCCGTACCAATTGGTAAAATTGTCGAGTTGAACTTCAAACCAAATCAAGAACTTATTAAAGAAATTAGTAGGCTTTAAGTCTTCTGATTTACCAATTCTAGACGCCATCCAAGGTGTTAATGTAAATCCAACTAACAAACTGGTGAGGGTTGAAGTTATCACAACTACTGAGAATTGTTTGAGCATATCCGCTACAAATACTTGCAAAAAGAGAATCGGAAGGAAGACCACAATATCAACTAGCGTAATCGATAAGGCGGAAAAACCAATTTCCATACGCCCATCCATTGATGCTGTTCGTTTATCTTTGCCCATATCAAGGTGACGTTGGATATTTTCTAATACTACGGTTGCGTCATCTACCAAAATTCCAATAATTAACGACATGGCTAAGAGTGTCATTAGATTCAGTGTGTAACCAAGCATCCACATTACTGCAAAAGCGGTTACTAAAGAGGTAGGAATAGCGACCAATACGATCAAGGAGTTTCTAAAACTACGCAAGAACAGAAGCATTACTAGCGATACCAGTAATACTGCCATAATTAAATCGACAACAACCGAATTAACGGCAGCAATTGTATTGTCTGTACTATCATCTGCCACAATGAATTTGACATTACTTTCCTTGTTTTGATCTTCAATCCATTTTAATTTCTCTTTCACTTTTGTTGATACATCAACTGCATTGGCATCACCTTGTTTTTTGAGGAGAATACCAATACCGTTTTTACCATTGTAACGACTGACAGAAGTAATTTCTTTAATTCCATCTTTTACAACTGCCAAATCCTTAATGTAAATAGAAGTGCTTGGAGGAAAAATAGCTACCTGAATATTCTCTATGTCTTCTACTGTATTGTACTTGGATGATATTTTAACAGAGTTGGATTGAATTCCATTTTCAATTTTACCTGCTGGAATATCCAAACCAGATCTATTGATCGCTTCCACTATTTGCAACATTGGAATCTTGTAGTATTCCAATTTGTTTTCATCTACAAGCACCTGAATTTCTCTTTCTTCACCACCTAATATCGATAATTCTGCAACCCCTTTTATTTGTTGAATTTGAGGTAAGTATTCATCCTGCATTTTTTGATAGAATTCTGTTGCAGGCAAATCACTGGTTGCACTAATCGACATTATCGGTAAATCGTTCGGAGATACCTTACTCATTTCAGGACTAAGAACATCAGCAGGTAAATCTTTACTGATGTTATCAATGTATCTCTGAGCATCTTGCATGGTTTTGTCCAAATCAGTTCCATACTCCAAATTGGCAATAATGACGGAAGCATTGGGTAATGATTTTGTTACCAAGTAATCAACTCCTTCAAGGTTAGAAAGTGCATCTTCAATTTTGCGAGACACAGATGTTTCCACTTCTTGAGGTTCTGCACCCGGATAGACCGTTTTAATTACTACAACTGGCTGATTAAAATCGGGCATTAACTCATAACTCAAATTTTTAAACCCAATGTATCCTAAGAGGATAAACACACTGAATAACACAATAATCAGGGAGGGTCTCTTTATCGAAATTTCGGTAATATTCATGACATTTAGATTATTGGTTCACAATTACATTGGCGTTATCAAAAAGATTGATAAATCCTCCTGTTACAATCGTATCTCCTTTTTTGATCTCACCATTAACAGATAGATAATCTCCGTTTCTTGATAGAATTGAAATTGGTGTTCTAACAGCTTTGCCATTGGATACAACATATATTTCTGGATTTGATTCAGATCCAATAATAGCCTTTGAGGATATAGTTAATGCATCATTCGAGCTTTGATTGGTAACGAATTTTAACTCACCATTCATTTTAGGTTTTATTCCATTTGAATTGTCTAGTGCAAACTCAACTTTGAAACTGTTTCCCATGCCACCTTTACTGCTTACTTGGTTTAAACTTGCCGAAATAGATTTAGGAGATATACCTGTTGTTACAGAGTAATGTTGATTCTCTGTAAACAAATAGAGGTCTTCTTCGGGAACATTAATTACAAACTTTAATTCTGATTGATTGATTAGTTCAAACAAAGGAACGGCAGGTGAAGCAAATCCACCCACTTCACAAAACTTCATAGAGACCACTCCATTAAATGGCGAACGAACAGTTGATTTATTGATTTGTTCAAGGATTGTTTTCTTCTCTGCTTCAATGGTAGCAATTGCGTTTTGCGTTTTTTCCAAAGTGATAGCAGGAACGGCATCTTCATTCGATAAAGTCTGATAGCGGGCTTCATCCTTTTTTAAACCACCTAATTTGGTTTCAAGAACATTCAATTGAAGTTGAAGCATTTGGTCATCCATTTTCAGTAAGGCTTGCCCCTTGGAAACTTTTTGACCTTCATTCACAAAGATTTGGGTGATTTTGCCTTGTATATCAGCACTCACTTTTACTTCATTCATTGATTCAAACAAACCACTAAATGTTTTGTTTTGTATTTCACTTATATCTTTTACTACTTCACCAAACACTTTTACTGGAGCTTCTTTATCGTATTTATAAACTCGATTTTCTGCTTCCTTTTTGTTTTGAGCTAATTGGATAATAACTATGGCGAGCAAGCCCACAATTATTAATATGCTTATGATTCTTTTCATGACCCTAATTATTTGAAATGTTGTTGGTTAATTTTTTTAGTTCTAAATCAGCTGCAAGGAATTCAGCTATACTTTGAAGATAGTTTTGCTGTTTCTGAATAAGCTCGTTTTGTGCAATCATTAAATCGTTCACAGAAATTAGCCCTTGTTTATGTTTCTTTTCCTCCTGCTCATAGATGGCCTGAGCTAGATCGACTTGTTGTTCGCTTAGCGTAACATTATTAAAGGCATTTTCTAATTGCAAAACAGCATTTTCAACTTCAACTTGTTGCGCATCTTTGGTCAATTCCTCCTTTAATTTTAAGTTCTCTAACTCTAGATTTTTTTGACTTATCCTTTTATTCGTAACCGTACCATTGAATAGAGGAAAAGAGAATCTAATTCCAGCATATCCAATAGGATAAAAGTTTAGAAACTGATTTGGACTCTGATCATATCCAAAGCCTTGCGTTCCGTATGTTGCTACAAATCCAACCTCTGGTATATATTTAGATCGTTTAAGTGACTTTAAATCAATATTGACAATCTCTTGTTGCAATTGAATGATTTCTATATCCTTATTGCCATTGTCTTTATACTGCATAAGGTCAATCATTAATATATTGTCCTCTACCTCAATAGTTGAAGCACTTCCTGTAAGCAATTGAAGTGCATTATAGATTTGCTGTAATTTGACATCCAGATTGGCTTGATACGACTGGAGTGTGGATACTTTTAACTCCAACTTCTTCACATCATTTTGATTTGCTAACTTTTGTTCGGCTAGTAATTCAATGTTTTTCTTAACTCTTTCTGTATTTGAAATGGTCGAATCAATAAAAACCATTTGGCTCTTTAATAGCTGAGCATTTCGATAAATGTTTGAGACTTCAAAATAAATTTGGTCATACGTCTTTTGGACTTCTAGCTCTACTATTTTTTGAGAAGTTTCCAACTTATTAATGTTGCCCATCAGCCCTGATGAATAAATAGGAACTTGTAACAACACATTTGCATTGATGTTATGAGGTACTCCAAATTGAGCTTCTTTAAATTGTCCCTCTGGTCCACCGAAAACCGATAATGGCATTAGCTGATAAGGGAGTTCAATGAAGTATTTATACTCACCATTAATACTAAGCTTTGGTAAAAGATTGGATTTAACTTCCTTATGTTTCAGAGCTGATAATTCTTGAGTATTCTCAGCAATGGCAATTTTCTGATTGTTCGCAAAAGCGCTATCAATACATTGCTCTAGTGTCCATGTTTGTCCGTATAGATTTATACTACTTAATAATAAAATCAACACGTTAGTAATTACTAACCTCATAACGCAAAAAATTTTATTTCAATAATACCAATTGACTGGTTTCCATTCCATCCACCCAATGCTTTACCATTGGTTCAATTAAAACACTATCGCCACTTGTAAGATCATGTGTTTCTCCTTTCTCATTTTCAAATCGAGCTGAACCACTTACACAAATTAAAAAAGCCTCCGTTTTAGTAATATGCTCTTTAAGCTGTTCTCCTTTTTTGATTTGTATTGCAGTTGCGCTTCCTTCAACTCCTTTGAATAAAGGGTATGCAGAAACGACTTTTTCTGAGTGCTTATCTTTTATATTCATTTGAAATACGTATTAAATTCATTCATTGATTCTTGTATTGCTTCAAAAGATTGCTTTTGATCTTCTTTTGAATCTGCTGCATTGAGTTCTTTTACCAAATCAATAAAAGGAAGTAGCCATTTATGAAGTTCATCATGCGCTTTTCCTGTCATTGTGCAATTTGATGTTAGAAGACCTATATTCTCATCCAACTTAGATCCAAGTTCATCATAGTTTCGACTGGATTGATTTGAAGTAGACTTTATATCCGATTCCATATTTTTAATATGAACCATCATTTCCTTGTTCACTTTCCATTTCTCATTGTTTACCAATTCTATATTGTAGGTATTCTTATTTGATTCAGAATTTTCCTTGGAATCTGATTGGTTCGTACAGCTAATAGTCATTAGAGTTAAACTTATTACTGCTATTCTTAATATGCTTTTCATAACTACATTAGTTAGTATTCACTAACAAAGGTAGTGAAATATTTTTTCTTTCAAATTATTTTCCAATTTATATTGATATCCCCACAAGCTTTGCATGGTGTAGAATTATGTCCACATCCTGCATAATAAAGTTCGATATTTGTCGGTTTCCTTGTACAGAAACCCTTGTTAATCAACTGATTTTCAAGGGTTTTTAAATTATTATGATTTCGATTTATATAAGCAGTCTCCAAAGCCTCTTTTAAAAATAGGGATTCTATTTTTTTAGAAAATCATTCGAATACCAGCAAAAATTAAGTCTTCCCCATTAAACCTTTTCCTATTTTAGGCCTCTAAAATTAGAGACACTAAATAACCAATATTATTATGAGTAGAAAATCAGAGAACACCTTTAGGGAATTTCACCGCTATCTAGGCTTTTTCCTTGCTGGTATAATGGCCGTTTATGCCATTAGTGGTATTGTGCTGACCTTTCGTAACACAGATTTCCTAAAAAAGGAGGTAACAATTACAAAAACCGTACCTGCAGGCCTCAATGAGGAAAAACTTGGGGAGGAACTTAAAATGCGCTTCTTCAAGGTCGATAAGACCGAAGGCGATATTGTCTATTTTGGCAATGGCACCTATAACAAAGCTACGGGCGATGTATCCTATACGGAAAAACGTCAGCCCATTGTCATCGAAAAAATGAACAAACTGCATAAGATGCACCAGGGGAATCCCTTATTTTGGCTAGCCATCTTATTTGGGATAGGTTTGCTGTTTTTTTCGGTATCCGCCTTTTTTATGATCAATCCAAAAGCGCCCATTTATAAAAAGGGTATCTATTTTGCCGTTGCTGGATTTTTATTGACGGTAGTCCTTTTGATGGTGTAATCCATTAGCAACCTTAAAAAAAACCCGGGCAATTGTCCGGGTTCTTTTTTTGGTCAATTGGTTATTTGATTTTTTATTTATACTTCGAAACACGCTCGTCGGTAATGAGCCCATTCCAATTTAGTCCGAAGGCGAAATCATATACATTTCCAGCAGCATCCGTGTACGGCACCATATCCCTTGGTACATCCTCAAATTGGGTTTCTACCGTGGCCATATCTGCCGGCATTTGAAAAGGCAGCAATGCCGATGGTTCGGCTTCTCCTGATATGATTTCCAAAAGTGCCTGGTCCTGCACCCCAAAGCCCACTAAAATGGCATCGGATTGTTTTTCGATTTCAGAGAAGACCATGGGGTTGGTAGTATGTACAACTGTCAATACAGGTTTGCCTTTCATGAGCGATTTTGTTCTCACTACCAATTCGGCATCGGACTTATTTGCTGTGGAAACCGATTTGTTTCGATAGCTTCTATTCGTAAAATCTTCCAACGGGTCACCGCCTGCGATACTTTCCGCCCGAGCTTCGGTCGCCGTATAATCGCCGTATTGCAGACTTATCGGGAAGTACCCGTTACCACCCTTTTTAACATCGGCCTTATCATACCCTATTCCAGAAGAGGGACTTTCTATAAAAACCAATGCGATATCCGCAGCGTTTGGATCATCGGTCACCTCAAAATATTTTTTGACCAAATCCATGTTCACCGGATAATCGTTGGTGGCCGGACTTTCCATACCCAAAAAATTTCGGCTTGCCGCCACGTAGCGCTTAGGCACATATACTTTCTGCATTTCCTTCAAGGGAAGCACATTGTTCATATTTTTCAAAAGGACAATGGATTGAAGCTGTGCTTCGAATCCGGCTTTCATAAATGCCGGTTGACCTACCACTTTTTTCGTTTCCGCCGGTGCCACGTACGGATTCTCAAAAACACCAACCCTAAAGATATTCCTCAAAAGACGTACTGCGGATTGCTCCATTCGTGCCCGCATTTTTTCCTCCCCATGCTCCTTTGTACCCATTTCATAGGCATCCAAAATAGGTTGGGCGTTATTGTTACCGCCAAACTGGTCCACACCGGCCATCAAGGCTTTGTAGTGAAGTTCAGCTTCGGATAGGTTTTCCAGTCCCCAAGGTTTTCCATCGATGAAATTGTCCATAACGGTATGCTCATGGGTCACGCTCCAATCCGTACAGACCACCCCATCAAATCCATATTTTCCACGGAGTAAATCCTTTATTATGTATTCATTGTAACCATTCCCTACATTTTCCCCATTCTTGGTATCCTGGTTCCAGGAAATGGTATAATAGGGCATAACCGCAGAGGCCATTTTAGTACCGCCATTAAGTTTAAAGGCACCTTCTAAAAAGGGGGTCATGTGCTCATCGAAATTATTACCTGGATATACCGCATACTTTCCTGCACCGTAGTGGGCATCGCGACCCGCTTCACCTGAACCACCGCCAGGCCAATGTTTGACCATGGCATTGACACTTTCAAAACCCCAACCACCGTCTTGGGACGATTGAAATCCGTCCGTATAGGCGCGTGCCATATCGGCGGCCAATTTTGTGCTTTCGCCAAAAGTGCCATTAAAGCGTGCCCATCTGGGCTCCGTGGCAATATCGATTTGTGGCGACAATGCTGTCGTAATTCCCAAGGCCCTGTATTCCTTGGACGCTATTTCACCAAATTTCCTCACCAAATCTGGGTTAAAACTTGCTGCCATGCCCAAGGAGCTGGGCCACATGGAAATATCCCCACCCGAAGCGGCATCGTATTCCATACGGGCCACCGTGCCGTGTCGCGGATCTGAGCTATTATTGGCCGGTATGCCCAAGCCAACACCCTCACAAAAAGCCTGTAATTTATTGTTCCATTGGGCGGCAATCTCGGGGGACTGTACCGTGGTTATAAGCACATGACATAAATTATCGGTTTCAAGGAACTTTTTCTGCTGATCTGTTAATTCGGACGGATCCGTTTTTCCCTCAGTAAAGGGTTCTCCATTATAGGTGCCTGAGAAATACCCATTCGGCCTTGCCGGAATCGATTGATGACCCGAGTACAACATAAGTCCAGCAATTTGCTCAACGCTCATTTTCTTTGCCAAATCCAATGCCCTTTCATCCACGGTCAGTCGCCAGTCCTCATAGGCATCCAATTCCCCGTTCTTATTTAGGTCCTTGAATGCAAAACCTTCAACTGTCAATAGTTTTACTCCAGATTCCGAGTGATAGCCTAAGGTAGCGCCCCCTGTATTTTTAACCAGGGAATGGCCGTCCACTACTTCCTCCGTAAACTTGGGAGCCGTTTCACAGCTGGCGATTACCAGTGCAAGACTGCAAAGAAACAAAGGCGATACTTTATGAAATATTTGCAAACTTTATATTTTGAGTGTGGTTAAAGGCTTGATGTCAATTCAAAAAGTTCCTTATCCAATTGGGGCTTCACCTCGCAGCTGACATCAAAGTGCATGGTTGCCGTATTCTCTTCTGTATAGGCAGGCCATTCCGGTAAATTATCCGTGTTGGGGTTTCCTGTTGTGGCGAAATTAATCCACGCCTGGCTCATCTTATCGGCCAAGGCATGTGCCTCTGCACCACCACCGGTCATTTGATTTGCCTTGTCCACCGTATTAAAAACAAAGGGTAGTTCCATACAGTGTAGTGATTTGTATTTGCCGTCAAAAACCGGGGATTGCCACGTAAATAAGTACATATACACATCGGCACCACCTTCCAAGCTTGATTTAGTATTTGCCTGTGCCACGGCACCTGGTCGGAATCTGGTATCCACGTCCAATAAGTCCTTAGGGTCCGTGTCATTTGGATAGGCCTTTTTAACCGCAGCGATGTAATCATCGGCCTTATCCTTGTACGTATCCTTGATATGTTGCATAATTTCGGTCTCGTTAGCTTCCAAAAACCGCATATTGGCGAATGGTGCAAATTCGTTCTTAACGGTTCCTATCATTAAAGGAATGTTCTTGGACAACTCAAAAGCTTCGTCTGAATTTACCTGATAAGGCAAATCCTCCCCATCCCTGCTGGGCCCCCAGTTCAGTCCAAAACCTATGACCGGCTTTCCAGAATCCTTCATTTTTCGGGCGACATTTTGTAATGCCTTGGCACTGGCATCGGCCAACACTTGGAACGGTATCTTTTGAATACTATCGATGTTGGAGGCATCCAATCCCAAAATAGAAATGGTTTCCGCCGCTATCGCCTGCGTATCTTCCTTCTCCAAAATACCGCTTCTCATGGCCCCGCTCTGGTTGATGGCCTTATGAAAAAGTCCTTTTGCCTTGGGCATGGCCATCAAAGTATTCACCTTGGCCCCACCCCCAGACTGACCAAATATGGTTACATTGTTGGGGTCGCCACCAAAATTCCCGATGTTCGCCTTTACCCATTCCAGGGCCATGACCATATCCAATATACTGTTGTTGGCGGAGTGCTTGTACTTTTCTCCATAAGCCGATAAATCCAAAAAGCCCAATACATTCAAACGGTGATTGATGGAAACCACGACCACATCCCCTTTTTTACTGAGGTTCTCCCCGTCATAGGAAGGGAGTTCATGACTTGAACCCGCCGTAAAACCACCGCCGTGAATCCAAAACATAACGGGCCTTTTTTTGCTATCCGAAATACTTGGGGTCCAAACGTTCAAACTAAGGCAATCTTCGTTGGTATAGCCCCAATCATGATCGAACACAAACTCCGATTCGTCCTGAACCGAAGTGGTAGGCGTCATCAAAGGAGCCACAGGACCGTACATGGTGGAACTGCGTACGCCTTCCCAGGCTCCGGGCTTTACGGATGCTTCAAAACGTTCCGCCTTGGCATAGGGAATTCCCTTATAGGTAAAAATTCCATTTTGGATATATCCGCGAACTTTGCCACTTTCCGTATTCGTAACGGCTACATCCTTACCCGTGGTCACTTCTTGGGCCATTGTGGCCAAAGTAGTCATTGCCAGAAACAACGCATTTAGTACTAATTTTTTCATTTTCTTCGTGTTTGAATGAACTTGGTATTCATAGAAAATCCTAGTAGGACCACTAGGAATAAATGTTCGTGTTTAAATAATCATTTTTGAATTTCCCTTCTGGGTCATGTTGCTTGGCCAATGCCAGAAAGCCGTTGAATTTGCTATACCTACTGGCTAATTTTTCCCGTGATATGGTAAAGAGTTTGCCCCAGTGTGGTCTGTAATTAAATGGCTCCAGTTCTGCCTCAATCATTTTAATAAGCGCCCCAACTTCTTCAGGGTTTTGTTTCCATGTGAAATGGATGGCCACACAATCCTGCTGATAACAAGGGCTCATCCAATAATCATCTGCCGCTATCGTACGTATTTCGGTAATCATTAATTGCGGAGAAATAAGGTCCCTCTTTTTTTCCAAGGTCAAAATCGCATCCAGTGCCTGCTCCGTGGGTACAAAAAATTCCGATTGCAATTCCTCTCCGCTACTGGGCGCAAAGCCCATTTTAAAGTGGGGCAGGCGATCGTACCAAGGTCCGGGAACTCCCATTTGGCCAGTACAGTTTTCTGCGGACAATTCCGTAATGGGGTGAAGGTTTCTAGTGGCGGCCTTTGCACCAAAATAAGTATCGCCCAAATCCTTTACTTCTTCATCCGTTCTTCTCTTGACCCAAACCTGACTTATTTTTTGGTCTTGCCAATCTGTAAAAAGACTCACACTATATCCCCCCGATAAAATTTCCTCAAAATTTTCCTGAAGGGACTCCAAGGGCAGTTCTTGAAAAACGTCCTGGCGCACCTCAAAAGTTTTCTGGATATCCAAGGTCATTTTGGTAATGATGCCCAAGGCACCCAAATTAACGATGGCACCATCAAAGGCTTCATGGCCCCGTTTTAAGGTAATCAATTCACCCATTCCGTTCACCAATTCAATGGCAGCGACACCTGTGGCAAGATTTCCATTTTTTACACCTGAACCATGGGTCCCCGTAGCACAGGCTCCAGCAACTGAAATGTGTGGTAAGGAAGCTAGATTATGCAGGGCATATCCTTTGTCATGAAGTTCCGGGGCAAAATCCCCATACTTGGCCCCAGCACCGACGGTAACCGTCATGTTTTCCTCATCCAATTCCAGAACCCCTTTAAGGTTTTCTGTCGAAATTTGGTTCAAGGGGCTATCTGCAATATTGTTGAAACAATGCTTGGACCCCAAGGCTTTTTGAGCGCCCAATTCCTTCACTAGTTTTTGAACCTCCTCAGCCGTTTTTGGAACATGAAGTTTTTCCGCTTTATAAGTATAATTGCCGGCCCAGTTTTTACGGATAGGATCCAAAGGCAAATCTTCGGACATTTTGGCCTTTTCCATTTTACAGGAAGCCAAAGGATTAATAGCGGTAACCGCGGCAAAAGCCGCGGTGGTTTTGATGAATGTTTTACGTTTCATGTTCGGTGTTTATTCAAATCCGAACTTCTTCAAGCCCTCATGGCTGATTTTAATGGCTTCCAGCGGTTTAAGTCCGTCAAAGGTCATATCCTGTTCTACCATATAATACTCCATACCGGACAGCTCCTTTTTCGCTAAAATCCTACCGAAATCAATGGTTCCCTCACCTACGGGCGCAAATCTGCCCTGGTCGTCCATATCCTTTACGTGCCATAATTTGAATCGGCCCGGATATTTCTCAAAATACGCTACAGGGTTCGCACCTGCTTTGGTCACCCAATACAGGTCCATTTGGAAGTTTACAAATTCCGGATTACAGTTTTCCAAGAGATAGTCAATCATAACCACATCGTTATCTCCTTTTTTGAACTCGAAATCATGGTTGTGATACAACAGTTTAAGACCTGCCGCATTCGCCTTTTCGCCCAGGGTGTCCAAAATATCGGCCAATTCTTGGGCCGTACCTTTCATGCCCATGGTCCTATCTTCCATATTGAAGGTAAACATTCCCATTGGGGGAACGGGCACCACAAAGTATTCAAAACCGGCCGCCATGACATCGGCCATCATCTGATCGGCATTCTCCAAAGTAACGGAACCTTGATGCGTACTTACCGGGGTCAAACCTACCTCGGCCAAATAAGCCTTGAAATCCGCTGGGGACATATCATAAAATTTCCCATCGGCATAACTTGCGGCCTCGATATTTTTATAGCCGGCATCGGCCACCGCCTTGAGGGTGGTTTTGGCATCGGTACCCATGTCTTCCCGAACGGTATAAAGGGCCAATCCACCAAAATCAGTCTCTTCCTCCACTACAGTCGCTGGAGTCTCCGTTGCCTCACTTGCCTTATCGGCTTTTTCCTTACAGGAAAAGACCAACCCAGCCGCAACCAATACAAATACATTTAAGATTATTTTTTTCATGTTCATGTTGTTACTAATTATCGATTTATGTTTAAACTCAAAATGCTTATTTGAAACTGTATAAGTAAGGTGCCTTATGCGCCTTTCCTTGAAACAGTTTTTCGTGCCTTACCAGTATTTCCATGGACAGCATTTTTCGTTGAAAAGTGGTACGACGTATTTTTTCGCCCAAAATGGCCTCGTATACCTCCTGTAATTGCCGCATGGTGAACTTTTGGGGCAGCAGGTTGGTACCAACGATTTTTCGATCCAGATTAACGCGTAGGACTTCAAGCGCCTTATCCACCATCTCCTTGTGATCCATCATCAGTGGAGGCAGTTCGTCAATGGAATACCAGTTGATACTATCCGAAAGTTCATCGGGCCTTAGACTCACCTCCTCATAATTGATCAAGGCGTAATAGCCTATGGAAAGAAATCTGCCCAACATCCATTGGTGTTGCTCCAAATCCAGTTTGTTTTCGGTAAGGATCTTTTCCATGATCTTTGGGTCTGACCTTTCCAAACTTCCAAAGGTGTAAAACTGCTCCAAGTAAATATCCTGTAATCCCGTACGCTGACTGACGCCGTTTTTTACGGCATCGTCCAGACTTTGGTCCATCTTGACAAATCCCCCCGGCAATGCAAAATAGCCGGTATTGTGGTATTCCAACACAAGGATTTTCAGCTGGCTACCATTAAACCCGAATATGACGGAATCATATGACACATTCTGAATATAATCCCGCTTTTCTTTTGAACTACTCAAATTCAGTACTTTTAAAATCCCAAAGTATCAAATAACGAACAAAATGGACAGAAAACAAAGCATTATTGTAACAAAATGAGACAATAATTGAAAGGATTCCTTAATCCACTACTCACTTATTTCAAACATATATCTGCCCGATATCAATTCCAATTGTATCTGACTAGTCTCACCCTTTGAGATAATTTTGACACCCTTCGCTTTTTTAAGCTTCTTGCCATTAACCAAAACTTTCTTAATGGAATCAGTATCCAAATACAATGTAGCACTGGTATTGGCGGGAACGGTTGCGGTATAATTCCACCCACCTTCGGTCCATTCCCAAGCGCTTTCAATGCGTCCGTACATACTATCATAATACCCTTTGGCATATGTCATTTCCTTATCTGGATCAGGTATAGGTTGTAAGATAAAATGTTTAAATCCAGGATTGCCCTCGTCACGCTCGATTCCTAAGGAATAATTATACATCCATGCGGCCACTGCCCCAAAGGAATAATGGTTAAATGAGTTCATGCTATTGTTGCCGCTAAATCCGTTTTCCACTGTATAGGAATTTAATCGCTCCCATATGGTTGTTGCTCCGTTTTTTACGGAATATAACCAAGAAGGATAAGAGGTCTGCTGCAATAACCTATATGCCATCTCATTCTTTCCATTTTCCGATAGCGCATGGTTCAGCGACGCAGTCCCAATAAAACCGGTCATTAAGGAATATTCGGGACGGACTATTCCAAGCTCGTCCTCATTAGTTCTTTGAATCGTGGTCACCAAGTTAGAAATTGACTTCCCTTTATTTTCTTCACTCAAAACACCCATATCCAAAGGAATCGCATAGGATGCCTGGGTGTCCACAAAATCGCCCGCCTTTTTTCGCTTGTCCTCCGGCAAAGGAGGGCCAAAACGCATGCTTTGGTTTCCAAGATGCAATGATTTACCGGTTTCACTATCAACATAAGTGTCATTGAAGAATTTCTTACGCTCTTCATATTTCCTTTGGAAGGTTTCGGCATCGGCTTCTTTGCCGAGCAGCTTTGCGGTTTTTGTCAATATTTCCAAATCCCTAAGATGGTAAGCTGTCCAAAAAGCCGTATCCTCGTTCTTGAATCCTTCCGGACTCAACCAATCGCCCAAGGGACCTTCATTGATAACTCCTGTCTCAGAATTAATTTTTGAACTTAAAAATGCCTCATAGCGTTTCATGGCATCATAATGTTCGGCCAATAAAGCCAAATCACCATATTGTTGATACACTTCCCAAGCCACAATAATACCGGCGCTTCCCCATAGGGTCCCGCCAAATCCGCCCCCAACCGGAGCTACATCGGTAAAGCGTCCATCCTCGCGTTGCACATCTCGCATGGCGAGCATATGCCTATCCAAAAAAGGCTCCACGTCCGCCAAGTAGGTAGATGCTTTTGAAAATACGTTGATATCACCGCTCCAGCCCATACGCTCGTTCCTAGCAGGGGTGTCCGTTGGAATGGATAGGAAATTTCCGCGTAAGGACCAGGTAATGTTTTCCCAAAGTTTGTTCACCAATTCATTGGAGGTTTCATAATTGGATGAAAGACTATCAATGGAACTGATGACCAACGCTTTTATATTTTCCATGGGTACCGGGGTATCGACCCCCGTAATTTCCAAAAACCGAAAACCGTGAAAGGTGAAACGCGGCCTTATGGTTTCCTCCCCACCCTTTCTTATGTAGATATCCTGTGTAAGGGCGGCCCTAATGTTCTCCAACATGACCATACCGACATTGGGGTCATATTCCCTTAAATCAGGATACTTGACCTCGGCATACCGCAGGGTTATGGTGTCACCGGCCTTCCCCGGAGGAAGCACAATTTCTGGAAAACCTACCATATTTTGGTTCATGTCATATACATACACCCCAGGCCTTACTTCTTCCATAGACACGGGTTCTAATTCTTTTACTATAGAAGCATTTTCCCCAATTTGGCCAATTATTTCAAGGTTTTCATATGTTAAACCATCATCTGGATAGGTGGTACCTCCCAACGAAACCTCCTTTACAGATTTCCAGGATGCATCATCAAAACCGGTTGTAGACCAGCCTTCGATGACAGCTTCCTTGGTCGCGTCATATACCTCCCCTTGGAAAAAACTACCATATTGAATTGGCCCGTCTGTAAATAGTTTCCAATCGGTATTGCTGGTGACCATCTTTTCAGTTCCATCCTCATAGGTAATGATTAATTGGGCTAGTAGTGATTGCCTATCCCCAAAAAAGTTCCAATGCTCACCGCTATAGGTAATATTTCCACTCCACCAACCCTCACTCAACCATGCACCCAGTGAATTTTCCTTTCCCACCATATTCGTGACGTCGTAGGTCTGATACATGTGTGTCTTGTTGTATTGGGTCAACCCGGGATTGAAATAATCATTTCCTACCCGCTCCCCGTTCAGGTACATTTCATAAATACCTCTGGCCGTAACGTACAATCTTGCCTTGGCTACTTTTTTATCCGCTATATCGAAAGTGGTTCTAAGCATAGGCGCGGCATTTCTGCTTGGATCGGCCACAATCAAATTTCCTTCCTTTCCTCCCGAAATGGATAAGCCATTTGGCTTTATAACGAGATCGGCATTATTTTCCATAGCTTTCCTAAAAATACCGTCGTACGAATCGGCATCCTCTAAATCCTCGGAAAACAATGCGTTTGATGGCGCCCTAAAGTTTTTGATTTGGAGATTTGAAAAATAGGCCTTTTGACCTTCTCCTACATAAAAGCCGATATCCGCCACCATTGGAAAACTAATATAGTCATTCCCCTTTCCGACAGGATTTAGATTAAAACCAACCCGACCCCTAGGTGGTGGATTGGTATCGTCATTGCCCGAAATTTTATTAGCAGGCTCCCATCCGTCCAAAAAAATCTCAAACAGGCCAAAATTACAAGCCATATGAAAAGTATGGTTTTGATACTTGTTTTCCTGATTGATCAAGTTCAATGGAATATCATAACTGCGAAATGGCATTTCATCACTATCTTCAGGAGCATATCCTACACGATATACATTGAATTTTGCCAATCCAGATTCAGAACCGTCCACTTCAGAAATATCCAATTCAAAACGAATATAACTCTCGTCCTTTCCCGAAGCTACCCCTTGAATATTCTTGTCCTTGTCCATTAGACGCTGATCATTGGCCCCAAACACAAAAGAGGCTTTGGTACTTTTGGATTTTTGATCCAATTGCATCCCATATTCAAACTTAAAGACGGACAAATAATGCGAGTACAGTACCATATCTACATCCCCTCCCCCGATCCACTGGGCATTGTTCCATTCACTGGAATTTGGATCAGGGTCCATTAAGCCCGTTTCGAACCATGAAGCATTGGTAGAAACGTTATCATCCTGATCCCAAACCGAGAGATTCCACGCATAGCGTGTTCTTGGTTGTAATTTTTCGCCGGCATATGGGATGGCCAAGGATGCATCACTCGCGATCCTCCCACTGTCCCAGACCAAATCACCATCTTCAGTTTGCACCTGTATTTGATAACCTGTCTGAAATTGACCGACCAACTCCGTATTGGTTACCATTTGCCAGCTAAATCTGGGGGTATCCACATCTATCCCCATGGGAGTGGGCAAATATTCAACAGTGAGCTCTTTGGTAGGTGTTTGGGCAATTACAATTGTCGTTGATATAAACAATGTAACAAGCGATAGTATCCTTTTCAAAATATTCAATTTTAATTTTCGAGTCTTCAATCTCTTAGTTCAAACTTGGTGAAGAATTTGTGCGGAAATATATTCCTTAATTTAAAAACAACCGTTACGTACTGTTAGGTATATATTATAAAAGTGAAGAGATATCACTTCCCTAATTTAGTATATTCGAAAATATTTATACCCTTCCATGCTACATCTCATTGACATAATTGAAGATTCCAAAGTTCCTAAATACAAACAGATCATTAATTCCCTGTTTGCGGCTATTGAAAATGGCGACATCAAAAAGAACGATAAGCTGCCATCGGTCAATGAACTTTTGATAGAGTTCGATATATCCAGGGATACCATCGTAAGGGCCTATGACTATCTGAAAAAAATGGAGCTCATAGAATCCGTTCCCGGTAAAGGTTATTACATCAAGAAAGATGACTTGGTCCTTAAGGCCAAGGTCTTTTTGTTGTTCAATAAGCTAAGTGCCCATAAGAAAATCATCTACGATGCCTTCGCCAAGGAACTAGGGGATAGCGCCACCATTGATTTCTTTATTTACGACAATAATTACAGGCAGTTCAAGAATTTGATCGAGGCCAGCAAATCTAGGGAATACACGCACTATGCCATCATTTGCCATTTTGAGGAAGGCGGAGAGGACCTCATCAATTTTATAAAGACCCATATTCCATCGGAAAAATTAGTCATTCTTGATAAACGCGTAGAACAGTTAGGTGATTCCGTAGGATGTATTTACCAGGATTTTGAGAAGAATATTTACGAGGCCCTTGCCGAACTGAATCCGCAATTGAAAAAGTACAAACAGATCAAATTACTCTTGCGCAAACGCACCTATCATCCTATCGAAATAAAGAATGGCTTTATAAAATTCTGCGGACAATACGCCTATGACTTTAAAATTGTGGAGGAAATAGAGAACGAGACCATTGAAAAGGATACGGCCTACATCAACCTTATGGAAAACGATTTGGTCATCCTCATCAAAAAAATAAAGGAAACCAATTTTGTGCTGGGCAAGGATGTAGGCATCATTTCCTACAACGATACCCCGTTAAAGGAAATCCTCTTGGATGGTATCACGGTAATCTCAACCAATTTTGAACAATTGGGAAAAGAAGCGGCAAAACTCGTCATCAATAAGCAAAAACACCAAAAGGAGAATCCATTTTACGTGATTCTCAGAAAGTCATTGTAACACTAAAAAAAGTAACAGAACAGTTCGGAACAGGTTTGAGAACCGATTTATGTAATCTTGTAATCATTACATTTAGGTACTGTGCTGGAAAAAATCCTTTCTTAGGTTAAAGAGATAGGTACTAAGGTGTAAGGCAAAAAAACGATAATAATACCTGTACTAAAAAAAGTTTTAATGAATGCACATACGAAAAAGTTTAAACATGTAGACTACCTCTGGGATGATGAGAAAGCGGCCGCTTTAGAGGACGATCAGGTTGCCTTGTTTCTTTATCGATCCAATATTTTGGGTGCGGATTTACGAATCACCAATTATGGAGGTGGAAATACAAGCTGTAAGACCATAGAAAAGGACCCATTGACCAATGAGGATGTGGAAGTCATGTGGATCAAAGGTTCCGGTGGGGATATAGGAACCTTGACCAAGGCCGGAATCGCCGGTCTTTATACGGAAAGACTTCGTAATCTTAAAAATGTATACGGTGGTTTGGAAGATGAGGATAGAATGGTGGGTCTTTTCAATCATTGTATCTATGATCTGGATAGCAAGGCACCGTCCATTGATACCCCGCTCCACGGTCTACTGCCTTTTAAACATATTGACCATTTGCATCCGGATGCCCTCATAGCGGTGGCCGCCGCAAAGGACAGCGAAAAGGTGACCAAGGAAATATGGGGCGACACCATGGGATGGGTGCCTTGGCAGCGGCCCGGTTTTGATTTGGGACTTCAGTTGGAAAAATGCCTGAACGATAACCCAGGCATTCGTGGTATTGTATTGGGTAGCCACGGATTGTTCACTTGGGGCGATACGTCCTACGAATGCTACATGAATAGCTTGGAAGTCATTGAAATGGCCTCTGAATTTATCGAAAAGAAAATCAAGGAGAATGGAAGTGTTTTCGGGGGACAAAAAGTGACCTCACTACCCGAAAAAGAACGAAAGGAAAAAGCAGCGCAATTAATGCCTTTATTACGGGGACTTTGTTCTTCCGAAGCTAGAATGATCGGTCATTTTAACGATAGTGATGTCGTTCTTGAATACATCAACAGTAATGATTTGGAACGATTGGCACCCATGGGCACCTCCTGCCCCGATCATTTCTTGAGAACGAAAATCCAACCTTTGGTACTGGATTTGGATGTGAACGAAGACACGCACGATTCCGATGCATTATTGAAAAAATTGGAACCTGCCTTCGAAAAATATCGTGAGGAATACAAGGAGTACTACGAAAATTGCAAACGGCCCAATAGCCCGGCCATGCGTGACCCTAATCCGGTCATAATCATTTATCCGGGAGTGGGAATGTTCAGTTTTGCCAAAAACAAGCAGACAACTAGGGTCGCCAATGAATTTTATGTAAACGCTATCAACGTAATGCGAGGTGCAGAGGCAATAACGGAATATACATCACTACCAAGACAGGAAGCATTTGACATTGAGTATTGGTTGTTGGAAGAGGCTAAATTACAGCGTATGCCCAAGGAAAAACCACTTTCAAGAAAAGTAGCTCTAGTTACCGGTGCGGGTGGAGGAATAGGCAAGGCAATCGCCGATAAATTGGCCCAAGAAGGCGCCAATGTAATTCTAAGTGATATTGCCGAAAATCGTTTACAGGAAGCTGTAGAAACGTATCCAAGGGATGTCGCTAGTTATGCGGTGTGCGATGTAACCAAAACGGAATCCATTGAAGATGCCTATAAAAAAGCCTGTTTGGAGTTTGGAGGAATTGACATTGTAATTCATAGCGCTGGCCTGGCAATTTCAAAACCCTTGACCGAAACGACCGAAAAAGATTGGGACCTCCTTCAAAATGTATTGGTGAAAGGTCAATTTGAATTGGCCAAACAAGGAGTAGCCATCATGAGACAGCAAGGACTAGGTGGGGATATCATCAATATAGCAAGTAAAAATGGATTGGTTTCAGGCCCCAACAATGTTGGATATGGAACCGCCAAAGCGGCACAACAACACATGTCTAGATTACTGGCGGCAGAATTGGCCTCCGATAAGATTAGGGTAAATGTCGTGAATCCGGATGGTGTCATCGTTGGTAGTAAGATATGGGAAGGAGAATGGGCCGAAGGACGCGCCAAGGCCTATGGTATTACAGTAGACGAACTTCCCGCACATTATGCCAAAAGAAACCTACTCAATGAAATTATCTACCCAGAGGACATTGCCAATGGGGTTTTTGCCCTAGTCGGCATATTGGACAAATCCACTGGAAACATTATCAATGTTGATGGGGGTATGGCCAATGCATTTGTAAGATAATCGTGTTAATTTTAAGTTGAGGGGAATCTCCACAAGCATTTTGCTTGTGGAATTTCTCTATTTAATGAAAAGGTATGATAGTAAACAAATCAGATATAGCATCAGATAATCAAAAATCACTTCAAGATCATCAAGATAAATTTGAGTTTTTGTCCAATTCTTTGGCAAAATCAGAAATTAATGTAGATGATCTTGTAAATAAACTGGCCGACTTCCAAGTGGCCATTCCCAGCTGGGCCTTGGGTGCAGGAGGAACGCGCTTTGGCCGTTTTTCCTATGGCGGAGAGCCAGGCACTTTGGAACAAAAGATGGACGATGTAGGTATCCTCCATGCATTGACCCAAACGGCAGGTGCCATCTCACTACATATACCTTGGGATATACCAACAGATTATGAAGCCATCAAACAAAAAGCTGCCGAACATGATCTGATTTTTGATGCGGTAAATTCAAACACTTTTCAAGATCAAAAAGATGCCAAGGAAAGTTACAGATACGGTTCACTCAGCAATACGAGCGATGCCGCAAGGGACCAAGCAGTACAGCATAATATAGATGTCATCAAAATTGGGGAGAAACTAGGTTCCAAAAGCCTAACGGTTTGGTTGGCCGATGGCATCAATTTCCCGGGACAGGGGAACTTTCAATCGGCACTTCAACATACGGAGGATAGCTTAAAAAAGATTTACAATTCCATGCCCGAAGACTGGAGTCTTTTTATTGAATACAAACCTTATGAGCCCAACTTCTACAGCACAGTAATTCAGGACTGGGGTACTTCGTTTATGTTGGCCAATGCTTGTGGCGATAGGGCGTATACCTTGGTGGATTTGGGGCATCACCTGCCCAATACCAATATTGAACAGATCGTTGCGACGCTCATGCTCAAGGGAAAATTGGGAGGTTTTCACTTTAACGATAGTAAATATGGGGATGATGATCTTACCGTAGGCTCCATTAAGCCTTATGCCCTTTTCCTTATCTTTAATGAACTGGTACAAGGAATGCAGCACAATCCCCAAAATCCCTATCCGGCTTGGATGATCGATGCAAGCCATAATATCAAAGATCCGCTAGAGGACTTGATACAGTCCTTGGAAGCCATTCAGGAAGCATATGCGAAAGCAATGCTTATCAATCAAAATAAATTAAGGGAAGCCCAAGCAGCGCATGATGTGGCACTTTGCCAAGAAATTATACAATCTGCCTACCGGACCGATGTAAGACCCTTATTGGAAAAAGCCCGATTGGCACGAGGCGGAGCCCTCTCACCTATTCGGACCTATCGAAACCTAAAAGTAAGGGAAACATTGATAAAAGAAAGAGGTCTTCATTCGGTAGCATCGGGACTTTAAGCTATGCAGAACGTAACGGCCATATTTGACATTGGTAAGACCAATAAAAAGTTTTTCCTTTTCGACGCCAATTTTCAGGAGGTGTATCGGGAATATACTTCATTCGATACCATTGAAGATGAGGACGGTCACCCAACGGAAGACCTACTGGCACTTCAAAGATGGCTAAAAGGTGTTTTTGACAGCATACTTAACGAAGGGAAGTTCAATGTAACCGCCATAAATTTCTCAACCTACGGTGCCAGCTTGGTGCATTTGGACGAAAATGGGGAAGTACTTACCCCTTTGTATAATTACACTAAACCCTTGGGAAACGAGATTATTGAATCGTTTTTTGAAAAATACGGTCCAGAAGATGAATTTGCAGCCATTACCGGATCCACAAATTCAGGGATGCTGAATTCCGGGATGCAACTTTATTGGCTGAAAACCAAAAAACCGGACCTTTTTAAAAAAATTAGATACTCTCTACATCTTCCTCAGTATATCAGTTACGTTTTTACGGGAATTCCACTAAGCGAATATACCAGTATTGGTTGCCATACAGCTTTATGGGATTATTCTAAAAAAGACTATCACTCTTGGGTTTATGCAGAAGGTCTTCATAAAATATTCCCTCCTATGGTTTCCACGGAGACCAGTATCAATATGAACTATAATGGAAAACGGATTAAAATTGGTGTTGGGATCCACGACAGTTCTGCGGCTTTGCTTCCTTATGTTCGAAGCATAAACAAAAAATTCGTCTTGGTTTCCACGGGCACATGGAGCATTACCTTAAACCCTTTTGAAAATGGCGTACTATCTAAAACTGAAGTAAAGCAGGATTGCATCAATTATATGCGGATCAATGGAAAGCCAGTGAAATCCACCCGATTGTTTTTAGGAAACGAGTATAGTCATCAGATTAAAATCCTATCGGAGCATTACCAAGTTTCCGAAGATTATCACACCTCGGTTGCATTTGATATGGAATTATATCTGAAGTTAAAAAAGGATTTTCAGCACAGGTTTTCATGGAAGGCTTTAAACAGTCCTGAAATGCCTACTAGAGCCATACTTAACTATGATACTTTTGAAGAGGCCTACCACCAATTGATGATGGAATTGGTGGAACTGCAAGTGAAAAGTATAAAAATGGCCCAAGGGGCTATGAGTATCAAAAGACTATATATTGAGGGTGGATTCAGTGATAATGAAATTTATATTCAGTTGTTATCCGATGCCTTAAAAGATATGAAACTCAGAACAACGGATTCCTCCTTAGGATCAGCTTTGGGAGCAGCCATCGCAATTTCTGATGTGAAATTAAATTCCAAGTTTTTAAAGAATAATTACTCGTTAAAAAAACACGTACCTTTTATTACCAAATAAAAAGCAATGGCCAAAAATTTTGACTCAAATTATCCCTCGGTAGACGATTTAAGAAACAAAGCTAAATCTAGGGTCCCTAGGTTTGCCTTTGAATATTTGGACGGAGGCTGTAACGAGGATGTAAGTTTGGCAAGAAATACCAACGATATCCGCGAGGTGCAGTTAGAACCCAGATATTTACAGAATTATGGTACCAGCTCCACCAAGACCAAGGTGCTGGGAATGGAATTCGACGCACCTTTTGGGATTGCTCCAGTGGGATTACAGGGTTTGATGTGGCCCAACTCACCGGCCATTTTGGCAAAAGCAGCTTTCAAACACAACATTCCCTTCATTTTAAGTACGGTAACTACGATGAACATTGAAAGAGCGAGTGAGTTGACCGAAGGCAATGCCTGGTTTCAGTTATACAACCCCGTAGATGATGCCATTAGGGACGATATCATTAATAGGGCACAAGCCGCCGGTTGCCCAGTTTTGGTATTACTCTGTGATGTTCCCACATTTGGGTTCAGGCCCCGTGATTTTAAAAACGGACTGGCCCTACCTCCAAAAATGTCCGTAGCCAACATCCTTCAGATTTTGGGCAAGCCTACATGGGCATTCAATACCTTAAAATACGGACAACCCACCTTCGAAAACTTAAAACCATATACGCCAGAAGGGCTGAATTTAAAACAATTAGGGGCTTTTATGGACAAGACCTTTTCTGGTCGGCTTAATGCCGAAAAAATAAAACCCATACGGGACAAATGGAAGGGCAAATTGGTATTGAAAGGTGTGGCCTCGGAGCAGGATACCCAAGATGCCATTAAAATGGGCTTTGATGGAATCATCCTTTCCAATCATGGCGGAAGGCAATTGGATGCCGCACAATCCACCATTGGTACCCTACAGGACGTTGCCGACAAATATGGTAACCAAATAGAAATTATGCTGGATAGCGGCCTACGTTCTGGACCCGACATTGCAAGAGTCATGGCCAGTGGGGCCAAGTTTACCTTCATGGGCCGTTCCTTTATGTATGGTGTAGGTGCACTGGGGCCAAAAGGGGGTGACCACACTATAGGTATGCTGAAGACCCAATTTCAACAGGTGATGGATCAGTTATGCTGTGAAAGGGTCGAGGATTTACCAAACCATCTCATTAAACAATAACCAACCTAAACAATATTTCATGAGTCAGTTCAACATTGAGGAAGAAATCGAGGAAATCGCTGGCGGTGAGTTTGAAAGGGAACCCGTACCTCAATCCAAATTAAAAAACTGGAAAAGCTTTTTGGGCATGTATGCTGGGGAGCACGCCGCTGGAACCGAATTTGTAATCGGACCCTTGTTCCTTACTACCGGGGTCAGTGCCTTTGACCTCATCATTGGCCTATTGCTGGGAAACCTGATGGCCGTATTGAGCTGGCGATTCCTTACTTCGGAAATAGCCGTTAAAAGAAGATTGACCCTCTATTATCAGCTAGAAAAAATCTGTGGCAAAAAACTTGTCATTGCCTACAATTTGGCCAACGGTATTCTTTTCTGCTTTTTGGCAGGGTCTATGATTACCGTTTCGGCAACGGCGGTGGGCATCCCTTTTGATATGGAAATGCCAAAACTGACGGATACCATGCCCAACGGCATCACTTGGATAGTCATTGTAATGATTATTGGGGCAGTCATCTCCTTAATCGCCTCCAAGGGTTACGAAATGGTTTCAAGGGCCGCAAACTGGATGTCACCCGTAATTGTCCTCGCATTTTTAGTGTGTGGTTTTGTGGCACTCCAGCAATTGGGTGTACAAAGTTTTTCTGATTTTTGGAATATATGGGGCGATGGCGGTGACCCATTTCCCGGCCAAATCAAATATACTTTCTGGCATGTGTTCTTTTGGTCCTGGTTTGCGAATGCGGCCATGCACATAGGTATGTCCGACCTATCCGTTTTTCGCTATGCAAAAAAGGCAAGTTCTGGATGGACCTCCGCTGCCGGTATGTATGTAGGGCATTACATGGCTTGGATTGCCGCAGCACTACTATATGCGGTCTACATTAGGACTCCCGAAGCACAAAATTTATTGAATATGGGCGAGGCACCCTCCGTCGCACCAGGTCCCTTGGCCTATAATGCCATTGGGGTATTTGGAATCATAGCCGTAGTACTTGCCGGATGGACAACGGCCAACCCTACCATTTACCGGGCAGGATTGGCATTTCAGGCCATAATGCCCAAAACATCTACATTTTGGGTGACCATTTTGGCCGGTACCGTAGCGACACTGGCTGGCCTTTTCCCTGCCTTCGCCATGAAACTATTGGATTTCGTTGCTTTTTATGGATTTGTACTCGCTCCCGTAGGTGCCATCATCGTTTTTGAACATTTCTTCCATGAAAGAATGGGCATCGTCCAGGATTATGCCGAAAAGGCGAATTTGCAGTTTAATAAATCGGTGTTACTGGCATGGGCCATAAGCTTTGGGGTATTCTATTTTATATCCGTACAATTTGATGTGTTCCTGTCCTTTTTAACCTTACCTGCTTGGATTTGTTGTGGCATTTTATTTTTAATACTCAGTAAGAGGACACAAAGAACTATCTAAGAAATTAAAAAATTGAACATTTAAAAGGGAAAGAATAAGCACTTCTTTCTCTTTTATCATTTTATATATAAAAACACTGCCACATAAGCATTTTTGATTGTTATTTATTATGAATGTCATAGAGTTCTCAGAAAAACGATGTATTATTGTATCACACTGAGACAATAGAAAAATTAAAATCATGCAAAAACATATCTTATCACTTTTCGTAGTGTTTGCGTCTATAAATTTACTTATGGCCCAAGAAACAAACTCCTTTCCGGTTCAAGTATCGATAGAAAACGGAATCATTGAGGGAAATTATGATACCCATTCCGGAATTCAGCGCTATTTTGGTATCCCCTTCGCCCAACCTCCTGTTGGAGACCTGCGATGGAAATCGCCCCAACCTGTTAAAAACTGGGAAGGTGTTAAGGAAACTAAAGCTTTTGGTCCTAGGCCGATGCAGACCATGGTCTTTGGGGATATGAAATCCCGTTCCAACGGGGTAAGCGAGAATTGTCTCTACCTAAACGTATGGACGCCTGCAAAAAGAGATACCAAAAACCTTCCGGTTTTGGTCTATTTTTTCGGCGGTGGCAACGTGGCAGGTGATGCTTCCGAACCTCGTTATGACGGGGAAAGCATGGCCAAAAAAGGAATTGTTGTAGTTACTACCAATTACCGACTCAATATTTTTGGTTTTCTTGCCCATCCGGAACTTAGTGCGGAAGCCAACTACAAGGCCTCTGGCAACTATGGCCTTTTAGATCAACATGCAGCCCTAAAATGGGTACAGAAAAACATAGCCGCTTTTGGTGGAGACCCAAATCACGTAACAATTGCAGGGGAATCTGCTGGATCCATAGGCGTAAGCCAACAAATGGCCTCTCCCCTATCCAAAGGGTTGATTGCCGGTGCCATTGGCGAAAGCGGAGCAGGAATACATCCCACCATGGCACCCGTTTCTTTGGAAGAGGCGGAAAAAATCGGTTTGGAGTTTGCAGAAAAAATAGGCTATCCAACATTGGCGGAATTACGGAGTTTGAGTACCCGCGAAGTGTACGAACTTTATAATGAATCCCAAAGATTTGGCTTTCCAGCGGTGCTTGACGGGTATTTTCTTCCTAAAACGCTCCCAGAAATCTTTGAAAATGAGGAACAAGCCATGGTTCCCCTACTATTGGGATGGAACTCAGCGGAAATTCCTGGAATGGCATTTACACAAGGGCCATACACTGTAGAAAACTATACCAACAAAGTAAAGGAGGCCTATCCAAAAGACGTTAAAGAAGTACTGGAACTTTACCCTGCCGGTTCGGAGAAAGAAATAGAACTATCCGCCACGGCATTGGCCTCCGATCGTTTTATTTCCTACAGTACCTGGAAATGGTTCGATTTACACAGAAAAAATAGCGACCAGCCGGTATATCGCTATCTCTATAGCAAACTTAGGCCACCATTAGTGGACAATACCAGAGCCAGTGGTTTGGCAGGCGGTACCGTAGAAAGAGGTGAGGATGTCCCACCGGCACCAAAACCAGTGGGTGCACCCCATGCCTGTGAAATTGAGTATTGTATGGGGAACTTGTATTTGGTGGATGACTATGCCTGGACAGCTGATGATTTTAAGGTTTCCGCCGATATGCAGAATTACTTTGCAAACTTTATAAAAACAGGCAACCCCAATGGCGAAGGTTTACCGCAATGGGACGCGGCCACTGGAAAGGACGATACCCCACCGGTAATGGTCATAGATACAGAGAGTAAGTTGATCAACGCTAAAACTGATGCTCGTTATGAATTTCTCGACCAAGAGTATAGTAATAAAAATTAGAAATCTTTGGCCCTTTTGTAATGTTTAGATTAATAAAACTATTGTACTTAACGTAGTTCCCTTTGACAATCTTTAAGGTGGCGTTACCACTTTCGCCCTCTTGATTTTGACATTTCAGCATTTACTGCTATTGTATCGAGGGAATTTCGTAATTCTATAACCAAAAGAAGTTGGCTTCAAAAGAATACCTATTTTTGATAGTACCAATATTTCTTTACATTGATAAAGCATCTATATTCAGGTATAAGGAAAAGATTTTTACCCATTCTAATCTTTTTTGCGGGCATTATACTTTTATCCTTGATAGTCTGTAATATCCTGATCAATTCCTTTGCGGAGGGAAAAACGTATTCTAATCTTACGTCCATTCCTAAAAATAAAGTAGGAATAATTTTAGGTACTGCCAAGAACATCAAAGGGGGTGGTTCCAATCCATATTATGAATACCGACTGAAGGCAATCTTTTCCCTCTTTAAAGCCAAGAAAATTGAATTTATATTGGTAAGTGGGGATAACGGCAGTATTTACTACAATGAGCCTACTACCATAAAAAATGACCTAGTATCATCTGGTGTCCCAGCCGATAAAATTTTCCTGGACTATGCAGGTTTTCGCACTCTGGATTCCATGGTAAGGGCCAAGGAGGTTTTTGGACTAGATGATGTTACTGTAGTCTCACAAAAATTTCATAATGAACGGGCTATATACATAGCCCACAAAAATGAGTTGAACGCCATAGGATTCAATGCCGAGGACATCTCTTTGGAATCCGGTTTAAAAGTACAATTAAGGGAATACTTTGCCCGTGTAAAGGTCTTTATAGATTTGGCCCTTAACACCCGACCTAAATTTTCAGGGGATAAAATTAAAATCGAATGATTACATTCGTTTTAAAATAATTTTGGGTTCTTTTCATTCATGGGGACAATTCGAATTATGATCAAGAATCTTGGGCCAGGCTTACTTTTTGCCAGCATGGCGATAGGCACATCACATTTGGTACTTTCCACAAAGGCAGGTGCACAATATGGTTGGATAATGATCATCCCTATCGTTTTGGCCAATGTACTCAAATATCCCTTTTTTGAATTTGGCGTTCGTTATACGAGCATAACCAACAAAACCCTTATTGAAGGGTATTTGAACCGAGGCATAGGCTATCTATGGTTTTATGCTTTTATCACGCTCTTTTCCACGTTTACCATTTTGGCGGCCCTTTACACGGTTACTGCCGGACTCTTTATAAATCTTTTTAAGATGCAAGGTATTTCCATAAGTATGGTGGCCCTAGGTCTCTTTGTGTTTATAAGTACTATACTAATTGTTGGGAAATACAAATTTTTGGAAATAAGCCTGAAATTTGTAATCAGCATTCTTTTTGTGGCTCTTATCGTAACTACGGCCCTTGTCCTTTTTAATGGGAAGACCACTGCAATCGTTGGTTTTGAACCCACACCTATTTTTAACGAGGTGGGTATCCTTTTTTTGATAGGTCTTATGGGGTGGATGCCTACCACTGTAGAGGCGTCCAGTTGGGTAAGTCTTTGGAGTATTGAAAAATGGAAGACCCAGGACAAGCCAAGCCTAAGGGAGTCCCTTCAAGAATTTAATCTTGGCTATTTTTTCACAGGCCTGCTCGCCATTTTCTTTATGCTCATCGGTTGGTTTACCCTGTATGGTACCAATACCGTATTAAGTGATAATTCAGTTCAATTTGCGGATCAAGTCGTCCAATTGTTCACCACCCATATTGGCCCTTGGGCCTATATTTTCATTGCCGTATCCGCATTTGCTACCATGTTCAGTACGTGTATGACGGCCCATGATGCCGTAAGCCGTGTTAGTTTGGACATATTGGACTTGTTGTTTCCTAAACAAACCACTAGGCAAACCAAACTGAATTTTGCAGTAACAGTACTTGTATTAGCCGTTATAAATTATATTGTGATTTCGGTTTTTTCAGCAAACATGGGGAATTTAGTGGCGCTGGCCACATTTGTATCCTTTGTGGTGGCACCCATCATTGGCTACATGAACTTGAAAAACGTAATGAGCGCCGATATCGACCCACGCTTTAGACCTGGTAGTGCCCTTCGTCTCCTAACCTATTTGGGCATTCTATTTCTTTCGCTTTTTTCCCTTTACTACTTCTGGATCGTGATTTTTTAAAACCACCTGGACCCTTTTAAATAGGAGTGTTTTGGGACGATTTGCGATTTATCCTTGATTTTTAGACCTTTGCACCTGACAAATGCAAAAGAAATCATGAAGCTTATTTCCATTAGAAGAAGAACAAAAAAAGAAAGAAGGTACACGCAAAAGATGGGTGTTCTTTACACCGATGTGACCTACATTAAAAAATACGCCGTAGGCATTCCCTTTAAGACACTCCGAAAATACAGAGGTACCTACTACGGTAAAATAAAGGAGTGTGACGATTGCGTATTGGCGAACTAAGCCCTAATTACTTACTACCTCGATCAAAGTCCGTTCGTTCTGTTTGTGAAGGAAGTCCAAGCAATACACCCCATTGGTACAGTTGTTCTTGATGTATTCCTCACCATATCCTATGGATTCCAAAATGGTTTCTGAAGGGACGCCCTTGCTTACCAAATAATCACGAACGATATCCGATCTTTCCTGTGACAACTTTTGGTTGGTGGCATTACTGCCCCTACTGTCCGTATGGGTCTCTATGCGTAACTTAATATTGGGAAAGTTTTGTACCGCTTCCACTACCTTGTCCAGCTCCATGGTAATTTCGGGGGTCAAGGTGCTATTGCCTTTGGGGAAATAAAACTTTTTAAGTCGTACGACCTTTTTACCTTCAGTCTCCTCCACTAGGTCTTCCAATTGGAGTAAGCTTATGGTATACGGACTTTTTTGGATTTCTTCCAATTGCTTACCAGAATAGGATTTTGAATATGCGGAAAACTCCCCTTTTCCAGATTGTACCGTGATTTCATCCTGCCAAGGTATTTCTACCGTAAAATCGCCATTTTCTGCACTATACAATTCCTTTAAGACATTCCCTTCATTGTCCAATAGTTTGATCTGTGCCTTGCCGATTCCTTGGTTGGAGGAAGCGTCCACCACAGTTCCTCGGAGAGCAAACGTCTTAAGTCCGGGCATAGCATCCATGCGAAAGGCATAGATATCGTCACCACCCTTTCCGCCGGGTCTATTGGAGGCCAAATACCCCATATACGTATCGTTTTCCTGTTTGATGATGAACCCAAAATCGTCTTCCTTGGAATTGATGCCCTCACCCAGATTTACGGGTATGCCGTATACATCCCGACTTTGGATTCTGGATTTATAGACATCCATACCCCCTAGGCCATAAAAAACATCGGAAGAAAAATAAAGACTGCCGTCAAAAATGAAAGGCGCGATTTCGTTCCCAGGAGAATTGACCCGGGGACCTAGATTCACAGGTGCCGACATTACCTGGCCGTTGTTCGTGGATACGTAATAGAGATCTGTACCTCCATAACTATCATCAAAATTCGCGGCAAAATAGAGTCGGTCCGTTGCATCATCAAAAAAAGGATAATAGAATGATGTACTTAGGTTCTTTAGCAAAAACCTGAACTGCCCAGAGTTATAGGACATCCCCATCGCGAGTGAATTTTTCCCGTTTTCATCATAGGTCAACTCTCCTTCTTCAGCATTGGACAAAATATAAAAGAGTCTTTCGTTTTCCTCGGAATAAAAAGGTGTGGATTTATGGAACTTGGAATCGGGCACTTGATCGAACAACTGTACAACTCCTGTTTTACCGGTATCGCTTATGGCAACTTCATAAATATCCAAATAAGATTCTCCAGACGGCACGTACACGCCTTTTGACTTTAAAGGCCTGCTGCTGCTGAACAATAGCTTGTTTTTGTAAAAGGCGGGTGAAAAATCGGTCTGTGGAGAATTGATGGGCAGGTTGACAAGGTTTACGGTATTGGCATTATTGGCACCCATTTCCAGTATTTGAAAATTGAACTCCGCATTTTCCATCAATTCATTGGATAACACCGGGGATTTTGAGCGCAGGAAGGTCTGTACGCGCTCCTTGTTGGAAGTTTTTGACAAGCTTTGCAATAATTGGTTGAATTGAAGCACGGTCAATATGGAGTCCTTTTTATTGACTTCCTGATAGATTTCCGATGCATTTTTATAATTCCCAACCTTAAAATAGGAATCGGCCAAATTCAACAATTGCGAATTGCTCAAGGAACCTTTTTGTTGTTCTTTTTGGTATTCTGTTATCGCCTTTTGATATTGATATCCGTAGAAATAATTATCGCCCTTGGAATTTTTGCCCTGCGAAAATAATAAGCTGGGAAGGGCAATGAATAACAAGAAAATATATGTTGTAACCTTCATATTCTTCATATTAGAAAAATCTTGGAGAATCAATTTGTTTGGGTTTACCCTTGGCACCTTTCGATTCCTTATCGGCGGAGCCACCAGAACCTCTTCCCAGATAGAACTTAAGTATGACCTCGTGGGAACCGCTGTTGAACTCCCCCAACGGATTGGTATTGTAATCGTACGAATATCCAATAAATGTACCATTGGAAATTTGGAAGCCTGCCAAGCCACTGAACGCATTGTCTACCCGATACGAAGCGCCCACGGTGAGTACATCACTTATTAAGAAATTAGTGGATAAATTAATATTCACCGGAGCTCCGGACAAGGTATTGACCAAAAATGCCGGTTTAAACTTGAGTCCATCCGAAAGGTCAAAAACATAGCCCCCAATAAAGTTGAACTGTAGCTTGTCCTCTACGATAGAGGCCACATCGTCATTATAGATGCCCTCCGTTAGAAAATTGGGAACCGATGCTCCCAAATACCATTGATCTGCATACATGAACAGACCGGCCCCTATAGTGGGATAAAATCTGGTAATTTGCTCCTGATTTAAAGGTTCACCGGGGTTTTCAAAGGTTCCTTTGGAAAAATCGACATTCAGAAAAGAGCCGCCCGCATCCATTCCAAAAGACAATTTTGTCTCGTCCGATAGATTTACCTGATAGGAATAGGATAGGTCCGCATAGGTCTGGGTCACAGGGCCAAGCTGGTCATTGACCACGTTGAATCCCAGCCCCATCGTTTCGTTGCTCAATGGAAGGTTCGTACCAATCCTGATTGTTCGAGGTGCTCCGGGAATATCGATCCATTGTGCGCGGTACAAGGCAGCGATTTCGGGTGTTTCAACGGTCCCCACATACGCCGGATTGAAACTCCCAATGTTATACATATACTGTGTGTACTGCGGTTCCTTTTGACCGAAAACCGTATTTGAAACGAGAAATACACCTAGGACGAACCCAAGGATACTACCGAATGTTGCTCTGTTCTTTAGGTATTCCATTGCAATCTATCTAATTAATTGGATCCAACCTTTGTCCGTCTGACTTTCCATGGGACCAAAGGCATCCATCAAAGTATATTCCAGTACGTAGAAATATGTCCCCTTGGGCACTTCCTTGCCCTTGAAAGTACCGTCCCATACATCTGCAACGGATTGGGTTCCATTTGGGACCGTATCCGCCCCCTCAAAAACCGTATTTCCATACCTGTCCACAATCGAAATGGCATATTGGATTCCCACCAGGTTGTTGTCCCCATCCTCTAGGTTTAGACGTAAAACATCGTTGGTTCCATCCCCATTGGGTGAAAACTGATTGAATAGGAAACCGGGGTCAGCGGATGTCCGTTCGTTTATGGTAATTTCTATCGTACTTTGATTGTTGGTGGCATCCTTACTGTCCCTTGGCGACGAACGGTCAATGATGGCCGTATTCCTGAAACTACCCACTGCGGTAACCCTACCCGAAATTTGAAGCTCCACCGCGTTTTGCTCACCGGCCAGTAATGAAGGTATTGTCCAAATACCAGTTTCTTCAGTGTAAACACCGATGCTTGCACTACTAAATTCATATTCAAAAAGGGACTCTTTCCCTACCTCGATACTATCGCGCACTACGATATTTTCAATGGCTTCCGCAAAGTCCGATGCATTGGTAAGATTGGTTACCTTGATAGTGAACGTAATCTGTTCTCCCACCAAAGGTGTTTCATTGTTCACTGACTTTTCTATGTCCAAATCTATGCCTTCGTATACTTGTGTTTCTATTGAAAGGATTGCCTTATCATTTTCAGGATTATCATCCAATGGCGTTGAAGTAATTAATTCCGCCATATTCGTGTAGCTTCCATCCTCCAGCACTATCGCTTTAATATCCAAAGTGGCTGTTCCCAATGCCGGTAAATTGACCATTGTCCATGTCCATGATTCGTCAAGTGGGCTATATTCTCCTAAAGACGTTGTATGGGACACATAGTCAAATCCCGTACCGGTCAAATCATCAACTATGATGACCTCATCCACTGGTTTATCTGTTAGGTTCCTTACCGTTATGGTAAACGTAATTTCTTCTCCCGGAGCTACATTTTCACGATCGGCTACTTTGGTAATTTCCAAATCAACTGGGCAGTCCGGGCTAGAATTATCGGGAATACATGGATTATCGTTGGCAGGATCTTGCTGATCATTGACACCATCACCATCAGAATCCAAGATATTGGAATCCAAGGCATCGATAATACCATCGCCGTCCTCATCCAAAGGATTTTGAACATCGGGACCAACTTCCTCCCCGTCCAAGATTCCGTCTCCATCAGTGTCTGGATTATCTGGATCTAAATCAAGTGCAAATTCCTCACCTGTTAACAATCCGTCGTTATCATCGTCCACATTACAGTCGCTTACGGTAATTACCACATCTACGGAGATATCGGTACAAGGTGCCGTGGCCACATTGGTGGTATAGGTAAAGGTATAGGGGCCATTGGGAACGCCTTCAAAATCCACTTCGTTATCGGCATTTATGACCAAGGTATTTCCGTTTGCCGTCCATGTTCCAGCACTTGCACCTACCAATCTACTGTCCAAATCAACGACCGTATTACCAAAGGCGGCAACACTACAGGCGCCTCCATTCGCAACAATGGTACCCGTAGTAGGCTCATTACCTATGGTAGCAACCACCTCAACCCTTTCGGAAACGCATCCGTTGGAAACGGCTTCTACATAAAAACTCGTTGTCGATGAAATATTGGGGGTAGTGAAATTTTCACCGGCCCCAATAGGTGTAACCGCAGTTGGAGAAGTGTACCAGCTTAGGGAAGCTCCTCCACTGGCCTCAGCCGAAAGCTCTACTGTTCCGGGTCCACAAGCCTCACCATTGTTTGTTTGAATTATTTGAGGAATGATATTCAAGGTAAGTTGTACCTCAATCGTTCCACTGGCACAGTCATCGGCAAAATTATTGGGCGTACCGTTATCGTCTAGGAAAAATCCAAAATAAGAACCTTCCAAAGTAGGATTGTCAACCTCGGCCGGTAATAAATAGGCATTCTCGTTTAACGGGTCATTACTGGTACTCCATACTAACCTTGTGGAACCTACCCGTCCGGCAGGGGGCGTTGTGCTTGTATAATCATCCAAACTAGAAATCGTTGTATTCTGAAAAATGGGTGTGGGTCCTGAGGTTGATTCCACGCCACAAAACGTTGTTTCCAAGCTTGTATCCAGTTCTGGTGCCGCCACACAATTATCATCGTCATTGATGGTTCCTATGGCCGTACCCCCATTTGTAAACTGAACTCCATTGGTAGGTGAACCCAATTGAACCGTAAAGGTTTCACTATCCTCCAATAGTTGATCATCTACTAAGGTCACTGTAATCGTTTCTACTTCACCGGCCGTACCTGTAAAGGACAAATTACCGTCTGAGGCCGTGTAATCAACGCCACCCCCTGTTGCCGTACCATCAGAAATAGTATAAGAAACAGTGGTCCCCCCAGCTACCGCAATATCCAGTACAACCTCAAAAACCATCTCTCCTGAAGCGACATTCTCATTGGCCGTAACATCAGAAATGGTTAAGGTTGCTTGATCATTGTCAGCAATGTTTACCGTTGCAGATCTTGTCCCCGCCGTTCCCAAATCGTAATCCGGGGAACTATCGGTCAAAGTTAAAATTACGGTTTCGGTACCTTCCTGTATTTGATCATCTATGGGTGTTATGGAAACCGTTCTAGATCGTTCTCCGTTTGGTATGCTAACGCTAGCACCTATATTGTTATAATCCGTTCCATTAGTTGCCGTTCCCGTAATATTGTAGGTAACGACAATAGGTCCGCCGGTTGTATTCGGCGACCCCAAGTCTATGGTAAAAAGTCCGGTTGCCGTGGCAGGAGTGTTTTCTGCAGCAGTGGCATCCGTTGCAGTAATGGTTGCCGTAAAAATATCATCGTCCAATATGGTTACGATAGCCGAATTAGGGGCGCCTATGGCATAGGCCGATGAACTGACCGTACCCAAATTGAGTACTACCGTTTCATCGCCTTCCACTGCAGTATCATTTATTGGGGTAATATTTATATCTATGGAATCATCGTTGTTTCCAAAGACAGCCGTACCATTCCCACTATCATTGAAATCCTGCCCCGGCCCAGAAGCCGTTGCAGTACCGCCAAATGAATATGTTACAGTGATATCACTTCCTGTGGTATTGGGTTGGCTAAGGTTTATCTGGAATCTTCCTCTATTACCCCCACCTCCATCTTCTTCGTTCGTGGTCTCTCTACCAGGTTCTGTCACCACTATAACTTGTCCCACATCGTCATTTAGAATGGTGCCTATTGCGGTATCAGAATCATCAATCAAAGGGTCCGACGCTGTTAATGAGACTATAAAAGTTTCATCCGCTTCCAAAACATTATCGTTTAAAGACGAAACGTTGAATTGTCTAGTTTCACCAGCTGTACCATTAAAATTTAACGTCTGCTGAACATTATTATAGTCCTCGGGCGCAACTAAAGGAGGAGCTCCACCTTGAGCGGTTCCTCCTCCAAAATTCACATTCACAGAAAAAGGATTTGCCACAGCGTTATTCAAAGTAACCGTAAACTGCATGGACAGACCTTCGGATTGAGAAACATCTTCAATGGTCAATGTGGCCGTATCGTCATCCTCATTAGTAACCGTTAATTGGGCCACATCTGCTCCACTTAAAGCATCATAATTGGGATCTGGAGAAGTTACGTTACCGGTATTTATCGTTGTGGTAATGTCTCCGTCCGCAATTGCATCATCCAATCCGGTTATAGTCAAATCGACGCCAGTGTTCCATTGTGCTGGCGGAATGACCACACTCGCTGGCCCAGAGTTCTCGGTCGCATCATAATTATTTATCGGAATGGTAACACTTGCAGTTGGTTGGCTTGTTAGTGTGAATGTAAAAGTTGCAGTGCCACCAGCTTCTGTGGTAGTTCCGATAGTAGGAGTAACATTTACACCGGCAACATCATCGTCAGCAATGTTGACCGTTGCGCTGCTCGTTCCAATAGTAGTGCCTGAAGGTACAGTTGTAATATTCACTATTACATTCTCAGTAACCTCAACAAAAAAATCGTCCAGAACTTCCAAATCAACAATGGCAAATCCGGTTCCAAAAATACCGGTTGTTATTGCTACTTGAGCGGGGATTGGATTAAAATCAGCTCCAGATGTCGCAGTACTTGCTCCGTCTAGACCCAACCCAATAATATAATTATTACCAATTCCGCCTCCAGTTACACTTACAGTAAACTGTCCATCTACAGGACCATCTTCATCGGCATTGGGTTGCGATGCCGATATGGAAACCGTTTGTCCGTACACATCCCCACCCATAAAACCTAAAGTGAAGAAGAGTACCATAAAAAAGACCCAATTATGAAAGGAAAGTTTTGGGACTTTGCGTAAAGTGCGGAGGTTATTATTCAAATTCATAGCGTTACTTATAAAACATTGGACAGTGTTCCAAAAATGCCCAATACGACAAAAACAGAAGCCAATAATACCAAAAAATTGCTCCTAAACCCTTAATTAACAGATTAAAAAGCTATTTTCTTGATAAACTACCTTTTTTATGGTGTACGCGTTCTAATCCAACTCTGGGGATAAGGTCTCTGCGGAACCATCTATCTTCTTGACCAATCCCTGAAGTACTTTTCCCGGTCCGATTTCCGTGAAGATCGTTGCACCATCAGCAATCATCTGTTGCACGCTTTGGGTCCACTTTACGGGAGCCGTCAGTTGGGAAATCAGGTTTTTCTTGATTTCATCAGCATCGTTTACCGCAGTGGTCGTTACATTCTGATAGATAGGGCAACTTGGAGCGGCAAAATGGGTTCCTTCTATGGCACTGGCCAATTCTTCCCTGGCAGGTTCCATCAATGGTGAGTGAAAAGCACCGCCCACGGGTAGGACAAGGGCCCTTCTGGCACCAGCCTCCTTCAATTTTTCACAAGCGCGGTTCACAGCTTCCACTTCCCCTGAAATAACCAATTGCCCTGGGCAGTTGTAATTCGCAGCGACCACGATTCCCGGTGTTTCCGTGCAGATTTTTTCAACGGTCGCATCGTCCAATCCCAACACGGCGGCCATTGTACTGGGCTGTATCTCACAGGCTCGTTGCATGGCCAATGCCCGCTTGGATACCAATTGAAGCCCGTCCTCAAAAGTGAGGGTGCCGTTGGCCACTAAGGCACTGAACTCCCCAAGAGAATGGCCTGCAACCATATTAGGCTTAAAACTGTCGCCCATAACTTTGCTTAAAATAACGGAATGCAGAAAAATTGCAGGCTGGGTGATCTTCGTTTCCTTTAGGCCTTCGGCAGTTCCATAGAACATGGTTTCTGTAATTGGAAAACCAAGTATTTCATTGGCGGTATGGAACATATCTTTAGCAACGGGATACTTTTGGTATAAATCCAATCCCATACCCACAAACTGTGCGCCCTGTCCGGGAAAAATGTAAGCGTTCATCGTTTTAAATTTAGGTTGGGCAAAAGTAATGATAATCGTCGAAAGGTACATTCAGTTGGTCAATCAAGTCAATTATTTTCCTTAAACCAGCCGGAGTACAGTATGTAGGCTTCAGCGATTCTATTGATTTCCCCGGCGCTCAACTCCGGACTAATATCCTTGATTTTCTTTGCGGGCATACCCGCAAAAACACTACCGGATGGCACATGTGTCCCCTTCGTCACCACGGCACCCGCAGCAATGATACTGTTGCTTTCCACCACACAATCGTCCATGACGATGCTTCCCATCCCGATCAGCACATTATCCTGGACGGTACAGCCATGCACAATGGCATTATGGCCTATTGAAACATTGTTTCCTATAGTTGTTGGCGATTTTTGATAGGTGCAATGGATGACCGCTCCATCCTGGACATTGACCTTATCCCCGATTTTTATGTAATGTACATCGCCACGAATGACGGCATTGAACCAAACGCTGCATTGATTTCCCATGGTGACATCGCCAACAATGGTCGCGTTTTCGGCAATAAAACAATCCTCTCCCATTTTTGGGTGTTTTCCATTAACCTCTTTGATCATAGTCTTCTTTTTATTTTAGTCAAAATAGGACAATAAATCCTTCTTTTTGGAGGCCGAAACCAATAATTCTTTTCCATTTGACAATACCACACTACCTCCCTTTCCCTTCCTATATTTCACCACTTCGTTCACATTGACCAAATAGGATTTGTGTATCCTTGCAAAATGGAATTCGGCCAAAGCATCCTCAAAATATTTGAGTGTTTTGCTCACCAAGATCTTTTTTTTCTCCAAATAGATTTCCGTGTAGTTATCATCGGCCTTACAAAATAGGATTTCTTCCACATTGAGTACCTGAAAACCATCCTGTTGGGGAAGTGTCAGTTTTCCTTGGATACTTTTGGCATTGGTATTCAACACCTTTTCCTGCAAACGATTTTCCTTGGTTTTTACTTCCTGTACATAGTCCACCGCCTTTACCAGCTCATCAATATTTATAGGCTTGGTCAGGTAGTAGGCCGCATGGTGGTTCAAGGCATCCTTCGCATAGTGGTCATATGCAGTTACGAATACGGTCTCAAAACTGCGGTCCGGAACTTGGTCCAACAGATCAAAGGCATTGCCAAAAGGCATCTCAACATCCAGAAATACCAGATCCAAATCATTGTTTTCGATCAGTTCCAAACCTTCCTTTATGGAGGCCGCCATGCCCACCAGGTTGACATCCGGACAATATTTATGTATATAATTGCCAAGGATTTCCCTGCTATTGGCCTCGTCCTCTACTAAAATTGCGTTTAAGGTCATTTGTCCTTCTTTAAGGTAAACAGTACTTGGGTACCCTCACCGTTTGTTTTTAAATTGGAAATGGAAACCGACACCTTATCGCCGTACATATCGTTCAAAATGGCGATTCGTTGTTTTATATTTCCCATTCCTTTTGACTTCTGCTTCCGTTGGTTGACCGTTTTAAGTTCGGCTGATTTTTTCCTGCCGATGCCATCATCAGACACCAATATTTCTAGTTCATCTTCATTTTTTGCCTGGACCTTCACTTCCAATCGGCCCTTTTCTTCCTTATACCTGAGTCCGTGCCAAATCGCATTTTCTATATACGGCTGGAGTAACATGGGCGGAATCTGAAACGTGGAAACATCCAGGTTTTCATCGACTTGAAGTACATAATCGAATTTATCCGGAAAGCGGGAATGTTCCAATTTTATATACAATTCCAAAAGTTCCAACTCCTTGGTCAAGGGTATAAAATCCTCCTCTGAATTTTCCAGCACGGACCGCATCAGTCTTGAGAAATCGCTCAAGTATCTGTTTGCACTTCGCTCATCGCTCTTGGAAATATAATTGTTGACAGAATTAAGGGCGTTGAAAATAAAATGCGGATTCATCTGGGACCGTAAGGATTTCAAGGCCAGTAGATTGTTGGCTAACTTTTGTTGTTGGTTGCTCCTGTAAAAAAAGAACGCCGCCAAGCCGGTAAGCAATAATCCGAATATCAGGGAATAAATAATGTATCGTTGCCGCTTGTAACTTTCCTCGGCCAATTCCTGTTCCGTCAAGGCCAATTCATACTTGCTTTGTGACAGCTCCCGCTCCTGTTCCAAGCCGGTAATCCTACTCTGTGTAACGGCAATTTCCCTATTGAAACGGGCCGCCCTGGAAATTTCCTGTTCCTTCCGTATGTATAAGGTATCCACAAGGGCCACATAGTCCTGATAGGTTTCTAGGGCCCTGTTGTACTCGCCCTTGAATTCATATACTTCGGATAGTTTCCTAGTGGCATCCTTTTGCACGACCAAATCGTTATCGGAATCCGCCTGAACGATACTCTTCTGTAGATAGGGTATCGCCTCCTCGTATTTGTCCTGCGCGATGTAGGCGTTCGCAATCTTATAATTGATGCGCTGGCTTGTGATGGTATCGCCCAGATCCATTGTTCCATCTGCTTCAGAAATGTTCAGCTTGCCCAAGGCCTCCAAACTATTCTTTCTGATGGCTATTTCCTCGGTATACTCGTTCCTTTTGTTGTAGAAATCGGCGACTTTTTCACGCTCCTGCAGTACCCTCTTTGGGGCCATTTTGCTGGCCAGTTCTACGGAATTGCCATAATAGACCTCGGCCTCCATTACCTTATTATCCTGCGCATAGGCATCCGCGATTTTGGAATTTAGATCGGTCATCTTGGGGGTAATCTGGTTCTGGGAGGCCACCTTTAAACCTTCGTTGTAATAGTCTACCGCCAATGGAGTATCGCCGGTTCCTTTCTTGATATCCCCAAAAATCTCATAGAGTTCAACTCGTTGGTAGGGCACCATATTCTTGAGTCTCTCAAGCGATTTCAACACATTTTCGGCCGCATCAAATTGATCCGTGATTTCATAGGTCCTGGCCAACATTAAGGATGTTGCTATGGTTTTATTGGCCTTTAAGGCGTCCTCAAAATTATCGATGGCCAAATCATATTGTTTGTGATGTAAATAGATTTCCCCCAATTTGGTCAGGGATTTTGCCAGTTGGTCCTTATCGCCATCGGTACCCAAAACCTCCAAGCTTTGGGCCACAAAATCGATGCTTCTGGCAATATCCGTTTTCTTATAGTATTCCGCGGAATCCAAAAAAGCCTGGTTGCTCAGGACCCTATTTCTGGACATTGAGGACCTACTTAGGGCATCATCCTTTTTACTTTCTTCAACCACCTGTAGTTTGATATCATCCCTGCTGGTCACTTGATGCCTAACAGTCTCAAAACTGGGGTGTTCCAAAATCAACCGCTCACCAATGGAAACGGAAATCCTGAATTCCCCCATACCATTGGTATACGTAAACTGCCCGGAGCTTGTGGATACGGATACACCCTGAATGGGTTTATTGGATTTTTGGGATTCCACCAAGCCCTTGAGTACAAATTTTGGGGTTCCGTTGTTTTGGGCCAAGCCCAAAACACTCACGAAAAGAAATGGAATGATTATATGTAAAAGGGATGACCGCATCTATTTTTTCTGATCATATGACTGTAAACTTAGATGATTCCTAGCACACTAAAAAATGTGGATTTTAGGATATTACCTGAATTTCCACCGTGCTTTCTCACTTTGCTAAAAGAAAGGTTTGGTTACCTCATCCAAATGGCACGTTCCCTAAAAACGGTTATGTATCCAAAAAGTTTCATTCTAGGTTTACAGCGTAATCAAATCAATAAAACGATGAAACCCTCATCAAGGGATTTGATATAGTGAGTAATTCCTCTACAAAAGGAACTATTTAAAAATCAAGCTTTTAATTTAATTCAAAACGTATGAAAAAATATCAAAAAATAATGACCCTAGGTTTTTCGGTACTATCCATGGCGGTAAGCTATGGATGTAAAAACGAACCAAAAAAGGAAAAACAAATCCTGTTGGCGAAAAGGGTCGAACCTTCCAATAAATCAAATAAACGGACTGTTAAAATTGCCCTGTTATTGGATACCAGTAACAGTATGGACGGATTGATAAATCAGGCGAAATCCCAATTATGGGACATCGTCAACGAATTCACAAGGGCTAAGTGCGGAAATGAAACCAGACCGGAACTTGAAATCGCTTTGTACCAATATGGCAATGACGCGCTTTCCTATAGGGAAGGTTACATACAGCAAGTTCTGAATTTTAGCAATGACCTGGACGAGATATCAGAAAAACTATTTTCATTGACCACCAATGGAGGAGAGGAGTATTGCGGCGAGGTAATCCAAACCTCCTTGAAACAATTGGAATGGGGCAAAGATCCAGATAACTTGAGAATGATATTCATTGCTGGCAACGAACCTTTCACTCAAGGTAGGCTTCACTACAAGGATGCCCTAACCAATGCCAAAGAACATGATGTTATCGTAAACACCATATTCTGTGGAAACTACGAACTGGGCATTGAAACGCAATGGAAAAAAGGAGCCCAACTGACAGGTGGTGAATATATGGCCATAGACCATAATAGGGAAGTGGTACATATCAACACACCGTATGACGACATCATCATCAAATTGAATTCAAGGTTGAACAAAACGTACATTTCATACGGTGCCAGGGCGAGCGAATATGAGGAAAACCAAGCCTCACAGGATGAAAATGCCATGAGTGTGGGATACGGTGTGGCTATCAAACGAGCCGTTAGCAAAAGCTCCCGACTTTACAATAATAAATCATGGGATTTGGTGGATGCATCGGCCGATGCAGATTTTGAATTAAAGGAAATGGACCGAAAAAGCTTGCCCGAGGAACTAAAAGGAAAATCGGATGAAGAAATTATATCCTACGTTGAAGAAAAACGCAAGGAAAGGGAACGTATACAGGCCGAAATTGCGGAACTAAATAGTAAAAGGGAACGTTATATCCGCGAAAATCAAAAGGAAAACACCCAAGGGGAACTGGAAAGTGCTATGCTCAAGGCTATCAAGAAACAAGCGGCCCAAAAGAACTACACATGGGATTAGCTTAAACGAAAATCGGATTTATTCGGGTCTTTTACGAAGGTAAAAGGCCCTTTTTTAATTCGCGGCGGGACAGTAACAATCGTACCTTTTTTCGGGCTTGCAAAAATCGAAACCTAAGGTTATCTGGTGAAAGCCCCCATTATCAAAACGTATATCGCCCATCTGATACGAGTAATTATAGGAGATCATAAATTTATTGAAATTTGCCCCCACGATTGGCGTAATCAATTGAAGGCGTTGCTCCCCAAAACTGGTTGCCGTTTGAAACTGTGCACCATCAAAACTCCTTCTGTAGGAAACACCGCCCCAAATCCGACCAAAATCAACATCCTTGTAAAGCTTCGCATTAATGTCCACGGTCTTTTCCTTGGTGAAATCCGTCAATTGAAAAAGCACGGAGGGTTCAAATTGCCATTCGCTTCTGCCAAATACATATCCTGCCGAAATGAGATATCTTCTAAGATTATCCACCCTGGGAACCGTTAGATTATCCGGGTCATCAGCTCGATTTATCCTATATAAGTTTCGCCTCGAAGAAAGTGCATTCAAGACGGCAAAATGCGTATAAAACTCCTGATAGGCATAGGACATTCCAAAATCCACATTGAAATAGGTCTCATTGAGCTTAATCCCTGAAATAGCAGGATCAAATGCTACGGAACGAAATTCCGTTTCATCCAAACTACTTTGAAGCACCGTTCCACTCAAACCAAAGGAAAGCTGGTTCAAGACCCGCACATCGTCACCACCCATGCGCAAATGATGGGCGTAGGTTCCTTTGAATCCAGTTTGGGAATGGTAGCCATTGGCATCGTTAAAAATGATGGCCCCTAAACCGCTGGGGGAGTCTCCCAACCTAAAGTGCCCGTTTAAGGTCTGTAAGTTTGGGGCATCATCCACATCAAACCATTGCTGTCTCGCCGTAGCCCTGATTTGGCCGCATTCCGTAAAACCCGCCATGGATGGAAATACCAGATAATAATTATCCGCCAAATAATCAAAATATACGGGAATCCCTTCTTGACCATTGGATTTTAATCCAAATAATAGGAAGGAGAACAACAGGAACAATTTACATCTCATGTCAAGAATTTGGGGTAAAAGTGTACATGACACTAAATATAATGGTTAACGGTACAAACAGTACATTATTATGTAGGTATAAACTTAGAATTCCTTCGTATTTTTGAAACCCGCATCGAGGGATTTGGTATGGTTAGCTAAATACTATAACAAAAGGTAATTACTAATTATCAGATTATTGACATCCATTTAAACGTATTATAAAATTGGAACACATGAAAGAGTACAATATAACGGTCGTAAAAACCAAGAATCCTGCCATATTGAAGTTTGAATCCAACCACATGTTGGTCAAACGGCAAAACTATGAATTCAAAAATATAGACGAGGCCAAAAATTCCCCATTGGCACAACAACTTTTTTACCTACCCTTTATCAAAACGGTATACATTTCAGGGAATTTCGTTGGTATGGAACGGTACGATATTGTCGAATGGGAGGATGTTAAGGACGAAGTGGCACAGCAGTTAGTGGAATACCTAAATGCCGGGGAGCCCGTGGTCATTGAAGCCGAAACCGACAAGCCCATTGCCGTGACCGTATACGCTGAGGTTACCCCAAACCCCGCCACCATGAAATTTGTGGCCAGTAAAAAAATCGTAGGTTCTATGTTCGAGTTCAAGAATATAGATGAAGCCAAAGACTCCCCTTTGGCCACACAGTTGTTTCAATTTCCCTTTGTGAAGCAGGTCTTTATTGATGACAACTACGTTTCGGTTACCAAATACGAAGTTGCCGAATGGGACGATATTACAATGGAGCTAAGGGAACTTATTAGAAACTTTATAGCGGAAGGCAGGGATATTGTAACCACGAATGCGGAACCCATACAAGGAAACCAAGCAGCGGACCCCACCCAGAATATCATCCAAGATGAATTGGACGATACCTCTTTGGAAATCATCGATATTTTGGAGGAATATGTAAAGCCCGCGGTGGCGAGTGACGGTGGGAATATTCTGTTCAAGTCCTATGAGCCCAACAGCCGTACCGTAAACGTTATTTTACAAGGAGCCTGCAGCGGTTGCCCATCCTCGACCTATACCCTGAAAAACGGCATCGAGACCATGTTGAAAAACATGATGGGCGATAGGGTCAACGAGGTTGTCGCCTTGAACGGGTAAATAATGCCCGTATTAGTCGTATTTCCAACTTAGATTCCGTAACTTCAAGGAGATCTAAAAAACACTAATTATGGCAGTTTTAAAAGTTATAGAAGTATTGGCTAATTCCGATAAAAGTTGGGAAGACGCCGCAAAAAATGCAGTGGCCCAAGCCTCAAAATCGGTTAAGAACATTCGTTCGGTATATATTAACGAACAAAGTGCAACCGTAGAGGATGGAAAAATGGTAACCTACAGGGTAAATGTAAAGATCACCTTTGAGGTGCAATAAGTTTTTTGCATTTGACCACTATTGAAGAGGCTGTCTAAAAAGTAGTTCTGAATGTCATATTGAGCGTGTCGAAATATTATAAAATACTGATAAGTTAAAAATCGGTTTCGACAGGTTCAACCTGACAACTAAGCCAAATAAGACTTTTTAGACAGTCTCTTTTTGTTTATAATTGAGAATCATCCCCTCTCTGAGTATAAGAAGATTGTTCAAAAATTTCAACCTTCATAATTGCTTTTGACTCAAAAAAAACAACCTTTGACTCGTCTGGTTTAAAACCAACCGCATTAACATTAGTTTAATGAAATATTTTTGATTGGACTGTTCCAAATTTTTAAGTTGTCGCCAAAACTATTTAAAACAACTATGGAACAATTCACCAACTATCAAGAACATCTGGATAATGCCATAAAATGGTTCTGGGACGCACTCCCAAATTTGATTGCCGCCATCATTCTCCTGTTTGTAGGCATGTACGTAATCCGATTTACGAACAAGATGGTCCGCAAATTTTTTGCAAAAAAAGATTATGATCAATCTCTGGAATCTTTTCTTCAGAGTTTAATATCCATTGCCCTAAAGATTTTACTTTTTGTGTTGATTATCACCCAACTCGGTGTGCAATCCTCATCTTTGGTCGCCATCATTGGTGCTGCAGGTTTGGCCATTGGTCTTGCACTACAAGGGTCCCTTGCCAATTTTGCAGGTGGAGTACTTATCTTGTTGTTCAAGCCCTTTAAAGTGGGGGATTTTATTTCCGCACAAGGAGTTGATGGCACGGTGAAGGAGATATCGATTTTTACTACCAAGCTAAAGACTTTTGGAAATCAGGTTGCAATTGTGCCAAACGGTCAATTATCGAACAACAACATCATAAATTATAATGCCGAGGACACCCGAAGGGACAAAATAGACGTAGGTATTGGTTATGGTTCCAACATCAAAAAAGCCAAGGATATACTTTTGGCAATTTGTATAGAAACCGATACGATTTTAAAAGATCCCGCACCTGAAGTATATGTTGGGGAACTAGCTGATAGTTCTGTCAATTTAACACTCCGTTTCTGGGCCAATAATGACGTTTTCTGGAAGGCACATTTCCATGTGATGGAAGAAATAAAACACCGGTTCGATGCGGAAGGTATAGAAATTCCATTTCCACAAAGGGTTGTTCACGGAACCTCTTTATAAACCGTCTAAATCTATTTTAAGGAATTTTAGAAACAGGACAAAAAGTTGATACTTGAAAAATAATTAACTATCTTTCTTAAGATGAATAAGTTATATTTTTTATTTATGTTTTTTTTGTCCTTAGGATATGGACAGGTGATAGGTAATGGTGATGGTATTACTACTGATGTTCAAGTGGGTATTGTTTACAGGGAAGTACCTATTGAAGGTAGCGCCTACATAAATGATATATATAAAAACGGAAAAATTTACATTAACGGCGTTGTGAGATCAGAGGCCTTAATGCGATTCGATGCGGTAAACGAGGCAATTGAAATTCTAAATGAAAATGGTAAGCCAAGAAAACTTTTTCGACAAAATAATATAAAGGTCACCTTTGATAATTTGATATATGAAGTAGATGAATATATGGAAGGTGAGAAAACGAAAATGGCCTATTTCAATCCTTTGAACAGTGGTGACGTCAAACTTTTATTTAGGCCAAAAAAGGTATTTTTACAAGCTGAAAACCCTGATAACGGCTACGATAGTTTCTCCCCACCTAAATACAAGGATGTTTCTTCTTACTACCTTAAATTCGGGAATAATCCGGCAGAATACATCAATCTTTCCAAAAGAGCTATAATAAAGGCGCTAGGGCAATACGAAAAAACTTTGAAAGATTATATTTCGACACAGGAACTAAATCTTAGAAATCAAAAGGATGCCATTCAATTGATTCAATTTTTCAATACTCTTAAAAGTGATTTAAAACCAGAACTTTAAAACGGTATTTTTTATTGTTTTTTAGTCGATGTTGTCAAAAAATCCTTTAAATAATAGGGTTCAAAATACGCAACGTCCTCAAATTCAAATTTCTTATACTTTTCATAAGTTAGTTTTGCCATTTCCTTAGCTGATGGAACAGCATCCATATAAAATTCGGCATTGACATTGGGTAGTGTTTGCTTTATTTTTTCAGCACCGGAACCAATAAAATGGATTTTACTTTTTGAAAGATAGTCTTGGAAGGATTCCAAATCTACAATTTCAGCCTGTGTGTCCCTTATTTGGTTCAAATCCGCATCGAATACTGCTGAATAGACCTCCATTCTTCTGGCATCCAAAACCGAGACGATAGAATCTCCCTTGGTTACATCCAATTGGCCAGCCAAGCTTTTTAAGGTTGCAATGGAAATCAGGGGAATATCAAGGGCAAAACAAAGCCCCTTGGCCGCTGAAACACCAATTCTAAGGCCTGTATAGGAACCAGGACCCATACTCACGGCAACGGCATCCAAATCACTCATTTCGTACCCGGACTCATCCATGCTTTCTTTAATGAAAACATGTAATTGTTCCGCATGGGAGTAGCTTGGTGTGTTGTTTTCCTTTATGGAAACCATTTTACCGTTTAAGGACAAACACACGGAACAGTTGGTAGTAGCCGTTTCCAAGTTTAAAATCAATGCCATTTGCCAAAGGTAGATAATAACCATAAAAAAACCTGCAATTCAATATTACAGGTTTTTTTATGATGGGTCAGTCTACTAGTTCAAGACAACTGGGAGCCCAAAATAAAATTCCAATATCTTAATCCTGAAAATATAGTCATATTTGGTCCGTATAACATCGGCTTCGGCATTGTCCACGCGGGCCTGCGCCTGACTATAATCGAAGGAATTCATAAGACCTACTTCAAAACGCTCCTTGGCGTATTCAAAGGCCAATCTTCTTGCCTCTAGGGTTTTCTCAGCAGCCTCATATGCCTTTGCGGAAGTTTTCACCGCAACGTAGGCTTGGTTAACCGTATTTTCAAGATCTAACTTATCCTGTTCAAATTGCAACTTTGCACGCTCCACATCTATTTTCGCCCTATCAATATTATTCCTAGTGCTAAATCCATTGAAAATTGGAACGCTCAGCTGTACACCGTAGGAAACGCCATCGAATATCCACAACTGATCCGTGAAATTGGGCGTAAAGAATTCGGGTGGAGATCCAGGTGGAAGACCGGCAACGGGTAATTGAGCAACATCTGAATATCTAGTTCCATAATTGGCAAATGCGTCTATAGTGGGCAATAAAGCACCTTTCCGAATTTGAAGGTCTTTTTCAGCTACTTCTACATTTGCTTTGGAGAATTTAATATCATTCCTAAATTCCAAGGCTTTTGCAAAGATGCTACTTGGTGAATTCGCCAATATTTCTGAAGGGGGTACTTCATACGACTCATCGGCCGTATCAAAATTTTCGTAATCCGTGATTTGCATTAATTGTGCCAAGGCAATTTTGGATATCAACACTTGTCCTTCAGCATTTACAATTTGTTGCTGCTGATTGGCCGCAGTGGCCTCAATATCCAAGAGATCTCCCATAGGCACTACGCCAGATTCCACCAATTCTTTGGTACGTTTTAAATCTTGCTCTGTTACCGCATATTGAGCCTGGGCTACCTTAAGACTTTCTTTGTTCGAAATTACCTGCAAGTAGTTATTTGCAACATTTAATCGAATGTCGTCCTTTAAATCTTCCAATCGATACTGATTGGCAATGGTATTCAATTTAGATCTGTTCATTTGATGCACGTCCCTCATACCATTAAATAGATTTACACCCGTGGTGATACCGGCATTTACGTTATTTTGGGTGCTATTTGTCGGTAAGTTGGTTGTTGGATTAATAGAGAAACCAGTGTTACTTGAAAAAGAGGTATTGGCATTTAGGTTTGGCAGAAAATTTCCAAAAGCATCCTTTTCATTGATTTTCGCATTCTCCAAATCCAGTTCAAACTGCTCAACGGATAAGTTATTTTCCACTGCATAGGTGACACATTCCTCCAAGGTCCATTTTTTGTTTTGAGCCATGGAAGTACCTGCTACCAAAAGCAGTAGTAGTGTGGTTATCGTATACTTCATTTTTTGATTTTTATTTTGATTGATGATGATTATTCTGTTTCTGTTTCTTCCTCACCTTTCTTGATAGGCTCTGTTTTGTTCCAGTGTTTTACTTTGTCATCCTTGGTCAATCCGGATATCACCTCCACATTCACCCCATCTGAAATACCGGTTTCTATATCCCTTCGCTCGAATTTTTGCTCTTCGGCGGAGCCTACCGCTACCTCTACATAAGGTTTATCGGTTTCCTTGTCAAATTGTAAAACCGCCTCTGGTATTACCAAAATACTATCCTTTTTCTCCAGTACGATGGAAGCATTGGCACTGTACCCTGCACGGATAAAGACATCGTCTTTCTCCTCTACATCGCCTTCTATCTTAAACTGTACGGCACCTGTCTCCTCAACACCCTTTGGTGCTATAAACTTCAATTTAGCATCCAACTCAACATCCTCAACGGCTCCCAAACTTATCTTCAAAGGTGTCCCAACTTGCAATTTTCCAACTTCTCCTTCATCTACCTTTCCTTCAAAAATCATCTTGCCCAGATCTGCAATCGATGCAATGGTTGTTCCATCATTAAAATTGTTACTTTGGATAACCTGATCTCCTTCTTCCACGGGAATTTCCAAAATAGTACCGTCCACGGTAGCCCTAATATTGGTATTGGCGGTGGATGATCCACCTGCAGAACCACGAAGGATTATCTGATAATCGTTTTGCGCATTTTCAAGTTCCAGTTTTGCCTGGTCATAAATCAACTGGATGTTCTGGAAATCCTGTGCGGAAACCACACCTTTATCGAACAAGGTCTTGTTTCTGTTAAAATCGAGTTCTGCGTTGCCCAAAGCAACCTTCGCATTGTTTACCCTGCCACGTGCTTGGAACAAGGCTTGTTCGTTAGGAACGACCTTTATTAAGGCAATCAAATCGCCGGCCTTTACCTTGGCTCCTTCTTCCAGGTATATTTTCTCGATAATCCCTGATATTTGCGGTTTTATTTCAATTTCCTCTTCCGGAACAACCTTTCCGGTAGCCACCGTCTTTTTCTCAATACTGGAAATAAAAGGTTGGCTGGTATCATAGGTAATGGCAGATTTGCTGTTCGATTTAATAAAGAACACCGCGGCCCAAAGTGCTCCCAGCACCAAAACTCCTATTAAAATATATTTTACGATTTTGTTCATTTTTAAGTGTTTATTTAAATGGTTGTTATTCTTCTCTTAATGCATCTATTGGTTTTATACTTACTGCTCGTTGCGCCGGTATCAATCCGATCAGGGTTCCAAGGATCACCATAATCAAAAGTGCCCCAAGCACGTAAGGGATTTGTACTGTTGGATTTGTATATGGAAAATCCAAATCCTTGGTAAGATTGTTTATGATGGACAATACACCTGCGCCCAGTATGATTCCCATAATTCCGGCTATCATAGTTAGAAAAACGGATTCCAGAATAATCTGGTTTCTGACTTCGGCAGGCGTCGCACCCAAGGCACGCCTTACACCCAATTCCTTGGTCCGCTCCTTTACGGATATCAATAATATATTTCCGATACCGATGACCCCCGCAAGAATCGTTGCCAAACCAACAACCAAGCTCAAAAAGGTCATGCCCTTGGCAAACCCGGACACCCTTGCAAAGGCTTCACCTAAATTAAAGGAACCAAAGGCCCTTTCATCCTCTGGATTTACCCGATGGATATTTCTAAGCAAGGCCTTAACATCCTTCTCCACTTGAACCACATCCACATCATCATAGGCCGCAATACAGAAATAATCCACATTTTCGCCGGTATTGTAAAGTTTTCTGAAGGTTGTAAAAGGTATAAAAATCGCCGCATCGCTATCAAAGCTTACGCCTTGTGAAAGTTTATGTATCCCTACAACCTGAAAATACACGTCCCCGATTCTTATGTACTGACCAATGGGCTCCTCATCCTTATCAAAAAGCTCCTGTACATTTCTTTCCCCTATTACACAGACCTTTCTGGCCTGGGCGATGTCCTCGTCATTAATAAACCTACCACCATCAAAAATCTGTTTGGTGGCAATTTTGGTATAGATGGGATAGTCGCCATTTACCGGATACGTTCCCGATTTTTGACCTCTGACCGTAAATACGGGTTCCGTTCCAAAATTGCCCAAATTGATCCTGGGTGCTATATAATTGATTTCCGGTATTCTATTTTCCAACATGGTCGCGTCACCCAATTTCAATTGCATGGGCCTGCCCGTTTTAAATCCTTCGTAGGGCATACTTGTATTCTGTCCCCATACGAACATACTGTTCATGGAAACACTTTCAAATACCTTTTCAAAACCATTGTCCATTCCTTTGGCGGCTCCTGACAAGGCTATATAGATAAATATGCCCCATAGAACCCCAATAATGGTAATGATGGTCCTGGTCTTGTTCTTACTGATAGAACCGAATATCTCTTGCCACGTATTTCTGTCGAAAATAAACTTCATATCATTCGTCCCTTAGTGCCACAATTGGTTTTATTCTTGCCGCCCTTCTAGCGGGTATATATCCGGCCAAACCTCCAAAGAAAATCAGGACAATGGTCGAAAATATAGCGGTTCCCATATTAATGAATGGATTTGTTATGAAATAGTCCTCCAGGGTATCCCCCAAGGAACTTAACATGGCCACCCCTACAATCATCCCGAAAATACCCGAAATGGTAGTAATGAAAACCGACTCCAAAAGTATAGTACTTATAACGGATCTAGGGGTTGCGCCCAAGGCCTTACGAATACCTATTTCCTTGGTGCGTTCCTTGACCACAAACACCATAATGTTACTGATTCCAATTATCCCGGCAATGATAGTCCCAAATGCCACAAATGCAACGATGATTTGCAATACCCCGGCAAATTGTTGGTTCTGCTTCAACTGATCCGCCACATTTCTGATAAAGAAACCTCTTTCATCGTTTGGGTCAATGAATTTTTTCTCCCTCAAAAAGTCCCCCAACTTCCGCTCAAAAGTCATGGCCCCGGCATATCCTATTTCGGTTTTGAAGCCAATCACGATTTGGTCTACCTTATCTGTATTTTTTTCTATCAATTGTCTTGTAGTATAAGGTATGTATATCCTTCGTTCCTCATCGTCCCCAGCTTCATCCTGAAAAACCCCTATTACCTTAAAGGCACTTCCCGTAATATCAATATATTTTCCTAGCGCATTTTCATTTTTGAACAAATCCTGCTCCACCAACCTACCTATCACTGCATATTTGGCCTTTTCCTCTATATCCACTCGATTGAGGTACCTACCTTTCATTATGACGGTCTTTTCCGCAAACTGGTAAGCATCACTCACACCCCGGGTCGTGTAATTGTTCGATTCGTTTTTATATTTTACCATACCGCTACGATCCACCCTGGGTGAAATATATTCCAAAAACAGCGGGAAAGACTCCTCAATATCGGCTAAATCGGTATTATCGAACTCTATTTGCCTGTTGGATTTATATCCTTTGTAGGGTTTTGAAGTTCTACCCGGAAACACAAAAAATGTGTTCGTGGCATCATCCTCAAAAAATTCGTTGAAGGTGTTAATAAGTCCGTTTCCAAAACCATAAAGTACAACGAATATCAAGATACCCAAGGCCACAGTAAACCCGGAAAGGAAGGTCCTTAACTTGTTTTTCTGTATGGTCTCGAATATTTCCTTCCAGTTGTCCCTACTAAACATATTGTTCGGCCCTTACCTGTTCCACCTTTTTATCCTCTACGATGACACCGTCCTTTAGATGCACGATTCGTTTGCACATATGGGCGATATCCTCCTCATGGGTCACCACCAAAATGGTATTGCCCTGATCGTTGATTTTCTGGATAAGGTCCATTACTTCATAAGAAGTCTTACTATCCAAAGCTCCTGTAGGCTCATCCGCCAATAATACTTTTGGTTCCGCGGCCATGGCCCTGGCAATGGCCACGCGCTGTTTCTGTCCACCGGAAAGCTCGCTGGGCAAGTGCGTCGCCCATTGTTTAAGGCCCACTTGTTCTAGATATTTCAATGCTTTCTCCTGTCGTTCCTTCCTTCCTACCCTTTGGTAATACAAGGGCAAGGCCACATTCTCCGCAGCGCTTTTATAGTTTATCAAGTTGAAGGACTGAAAGATAAACCCCAAGAACTTGTTTCTATATTGGGCCGCTTTCGTCTCGTTCAAATTTTTGATGGGCACACCATCAAGGGTGTAGGTACCCTCGTCCAACTCGTCCAACATCCCAAGGATATTTAACAAGGTGGATTTTCCCGAACCTGACGATCCCATAATGGCGACCAATTCTCCTTCTTCGACTGAGAAATTGATTCCTTTGAGCACGTGCAGGGAGTTTTTGCCCATTTTATAGGACTTATGAAGATTTTTAATTTCAATCATGTTGGTTTTGGTTTTAGACCTTTAATCTAGTAAGATCTACTGGTTAGACTTAAGTTCGCTGATTTTGTTACAGGAAAAAATAAAATATCTCCCCATTATTTAGTTTTGTGCCAGTTCATCTTTTTCTATTTCGTTCCAGACCTTGATTTTGGCTTCCTCGGTGATACCGGACTTCACCTCCACGTAAATACCGTCACTGATCCCCAATTCAATATCCCTTCGTTCAAACTGTTGTTCACCCGTAGCAATTTCCACAAAAGGATTCTTGGTCTTATCATCAAACTGGACCAAGGCTTCCTTAATCGCCAAAACACTATCTGCCCTGGCCAAAATAATGGAGGCGTTTGCACTTAGACCCGCTCTTATAAAGGTAGTATCCTGCTTTTTCAAGGTGCCCTTAATTTCAAATTGGATGGCCCCGTTTTCCTCCTTGCCTTTTGGTGCTATGTAATCCAAAACGGCATCGAACACTTGGTTTTCAATAGCGCCCACCGTAATTTCCAAGGGTAGGTCTTCCTTAATCTTTCCCACTTCGGATTCATCGACCTTGCCTTCAAAAATCATCTTCTCCACATCGGCAATCGCGGCAATCGTGGTTCCTTCGTTAAAATTGTTGCTCTCAATGACCTGATTCCCTTTCTCAACAGGTACGTCTAACACCATTCCCGTAACGGTAGACCGAATTAAGGTATTGGCCTCGTTCCCATATCCGCTGGCGGTACCCGTTTTGATGATGTCCAGCCGTTTCATGGCCGCATTGTAGGTTTGTTTAGCCTGGTCATGTGCTACCTCCGCACGTTCCAAGTCGGTTTTAGAAACTACGCCTTTTTCGAACAATGTTCGTTGTCTGTCCAGATTTCTTCGCTGATCGTCCAAGTCTATTTTTGCCCTATCGATGGCATCGCGGGCATCGTTTACCGCACTTAAATTTGGCACCACCTTTATTTTGGCCAACAAATCGCCAGTCTTGACATAATCGCCACCTTCCACATATACTTCCTCGATTACGCCGGAAATATTCGGTTTTATGAGCACTTCCTCCAAAGGAAGTATACTCCCGGTGGCCATCGTTTTCCGAACGATCGTTTGCTTGGAAGGGGTATCCGTTTCATACACCACGGGGTCTTCTGAATTCTTTTGATAAAGGTAGTACATGGCACCACCGAAAAGTACCACGATTAAAGCAAGTATACTAATTGTGACCGATTTCTTCATGTTGATTGGTTTTGTATTATTTATGATTGATGATTACAGGAAAGCCTGATTATTACAAATAGAATAACCGCTAAAATTCCTAAAATCAGTTTTAACTTTTTGATCATTTTAATTATTCCGTCCTCAATGCCTCTATGGGCCTTACCTTAATGGCACTATTGGCCGGTAAAAAACCTGCCAACAATCCCGATACTACCAAAATCAATAAGGCACTCACCACCACGCCTAGACTAACACTTGGGTTCAAGAACATATCCACAGGGCCCACGGAGTCCAACAAAATATTTATGCCGTAAATACTGAGTGCCCCAAAAATAATCCCGATCATTCCTGACATAATGGTCAAAAAGACCGATTCCATGAGTATTTGCAAACGTATGGACCATGGATTCTCCCCTAAAGCGCGTCTAATTCCAATTTCCTTGGTCCGTTCCTTGATGACAATCAACATAATATTACTTACCCCGATAATTCCCGATATCAAAACCAAAATCCCAACGAAATACGCCACAAACCTTAAGGCACCGAACAAACTCTGCACCCGATTAAACTGTTCGTACAGATCAAAAAAACCAATGGCCCGTTCATCCTTGGGGTGCACCTTTCGACTTTGTTTTACGGTATTAACGATTTTCTCGGTGAGATTACTGATAGAGCTACCGTCTTTGGCCGTTATGGCCATCCACCCCACGTTATCCGCACGGTTGAATGCTTGGGAAAAAGTTGTAAATGGCATAAAAATCTGGCGTTCACTGTTCTCTCCTCCCCCGTTGCTCGTTTTTTCCTTGTAGGTGCCAACGACCATAAAATTGATGCCACTTATCTTAAGATAGGTACCCAGCACCTCTTCGTCCTCCTCATAAAGTTCCTCCCGAATGCGGTTCCCTATGACCACGACCTTTCTTTTTTCCTTGATGTCGTTATGGTTAAAGAAACGCCCGTGGGCAACGTACATGGGATTTTGCTCGATAATTTCTGGGTAATCGCCAAAGACCCGATACCTCCCGGTCTCCGTCCCCCGTACCACATTGTCCCCTTCTTCCAAGCGTATGCTGTTTCGCGGGGAAATAATCCGTAGTTCCGGAATGTTTTGACGGAGCAGTTCTACATCGCTCAGTTTAAAATTGAATGTCCGCCCTTCAGGTAGCCCGGCATAGGCCATGGAAGTCGTTTCGGTCCACATGAACATGGTGTTGGTGGCCACTCCGTTGAAGTCCTGCCGTATACCATTCTCCAGTCCTTTCCCAGCCGCCAATAATATAATGAGGATAAAGATACCCCAGCCCACACCAAAAGCCGTAGCAATGGTCCGTACCACATTACTGGACATTACCTCCAGAATTTCGTTCCAACGATCTTTATTGAACATAAATTCCCTGAATATTATTTAATTGATTTCCCATCATCCTAATCATCCCGTAATGCTTCGATTACCTGTACGTTCACCGCCTTCCATGCCGGAAAGAAACCCGCGATTGCCCCGGCAAAAATTAATAGGATCACCGTAGATAATGCCACATTAAAGTCCACGGAAGGATTCATAACGTAATCCACCTCAATGTTTGGCCCAACAAATTCCAACAAAGCCATGCTAAAAATAAGCCCTGTGCATCCTGCCACGGCAGTAACAAATATGGCCTCGTGCATGATCATCCCAACAATGGACCAAGGTTTGGCACCCAGTGCCTTCCGAATCCCAATTTCGCGGGTGCGTTCCTTAACCACGATTAACATAATATTGCTTACACTGACCACACCTGCGATCAATGTCAAAAACCCTACGGCCCAAAAGAAGAGCTCAATGGCCTTTCCCAAGGTATAGAATCGTTTGGCCTCCTGTATGGGATTGTATAGCCGTATGGCGCGGTCATCTTCAGGGGCCACACCGTGGTACAATTTTAGATATTCCAATAACTTGGTCGTAAAGGTATCGTTCATGGCAACGGTCTCTTCAAAAGAATCCATTTCCGGAAGCATAAAATTCAGGTTATTGATCTTATCCGCACCATTAAAGGCCAATTGTGCGGTCGTTACCGGAATAAATATTCGCTCCTCTTCACTTTCATTCCTACCGTACTCTCCGTATACACCCACAATCTTAAAACCGGCACCTGAAATCATGATGTACTCCCCAACAGGAGTTTCCAAATTTGAGAATACCTCTCTTTTAATTTTGTTGCTGATTACCGCAACCTTGGCATTTTCCCGAACATCCTTTTCGTTGATATACCTTCCCTCCGATAAAAATTCGTTCTCGATTACCTGAAGGTCTCCATTGGTACCGGCCACATTGTATACCAGTAGATCATTGTTATAGACTACTTGAACATCGTTTGGAAAATACAAAACGGAAGCTTTTTCAAAATCTTGATCGAAAATTTTTGAGACCGTCTCGTAGTTTTCGTTTCTTAGTTGGATCCGCCGACCGGGATTCAGGCCTTTATACTCCATGGTCGTGCGTTGTGGCCAAACCCAGATACTGGTAGCAGCATCGCCCTTAAACTCATTGTCAATGCCATTTTGCATGCCTTGACCAAATCCCAATAAGATTACGAGGATGAATATGCCCGAAGCTACGGAAAGTCCCGTTAGAAAGGTACGAAGCTTGTTTTTTCGAATAGTATCGAAAATTTCCTGCCATCGTTCTAAGTCGAACATGTTGATTGGTTTTGATTGATGAACGTAATACAAGTATTACTATGGATAAGACTATAGAATACCTACAATGTTACACAATAGAACCAAAAAAAATGTTAAATCCTTAAAATTGAGTTAAGAACGCATTTTGCGATATACAAAATAGAATACGCCCGCTACAAGCACATAGGGAATCGCCATAAGATACACGATACCGTTATTGATGCCTTCTGCCGCCGTCCCAGATTCCTCACTTTCCAGTACGGCACGGCACATGGCACATTGGGCCTCCAGTTGTGAAGGGAAAAGTGCCAATCCAATCACCAAAATAACAAAGAGGGAATTGATACTGGTTTTTGTCAAATTTATATGTCTATGCGGTTCCATGGAAAGCCTTTATTGAAATTAGGAAGTATAATAAGGGGAAATCATCAGATACACCACAACACCGGTGACGGCAACATATAACCAAATCGGAAATGTATATTTGGCCAATATTCTATGGTCCTCAAAACGACCCAAATATGCTTTGGCATAGGTCCTTAATACCAAGGGAATCAGGGCAATGGATAATATAATATGGGTAATCAATATAAAATAATACACATAGGAAAGTACACCTTCTCCCCCATAAGGTGTTGAGTCCGAAGTCATATGATACAGAATATACATGACCAAGAAAATAAGCGACAATCCAATATTGGTTGTCATTAGCTTTTGGTGAAGGGACTGTTTGCCATTTTTTATCGCCCAAACGGCCACAACGAGCAATACTGCCGTAAGTCCGTTTATGGTCGCATAAATGGGTGGCAGAAATGTTAACGGGGCCACATTGGGAATTTTAATCCCAAAAAGCAATGCTACCACAATAGGAATCACCACAGATACAACGGTAATCATCCTATTAAATTTTTTCTCCTTAAGTGCGATATTATTCTCCATGTTACTCCTCCAATAATCGTTTTATGTCCTCCTTCAAAATACTTATCTGTTCCTTTTCTCCTTCGCTATTTTCCCCCATGGCTTCAGTAATTGCACCACGGTAATACACAATAGGGTTTCCAAAGGCATCTTTTCTGGAGCGTATATATCCCTCCTTATCGATTAGTGCGAACAACCCGGAATGTTCAAATCCACCTGGGGCATCGGGCATTTCAGCTGCAAAGATATTGAATCCGCTATTGGCCAAGTCATAAATCGCTTCCTTGTTTCCGGTCATTAAATGCCAATCCATATGGGTAATGCCATACTTTTCGGCATATTCCTTTAATACCTGTGGCGTATCGAAATCTGGGGTGATACTAAACGAGGCTATACCAAAGTTTTCATTTTGCTGAAATTCATTCTGTAATACGACCAAGTTTTTGGTCATAATTGGACAGATACTGGGACATCTTGTGAAAAAGAAGTCGACAACGAATACCTTTCCCAAATAGTCCTTATCGGTTATTACCAAACTATCCTGATTTATAAATTGAAAGGAAGGCACCTTACGCTTTTCACCGTTCAATAATACATACCCTAAGGTTCCCTCTGCCGAAGCGGTATTCATGCGATCATTTTCCACCACATCGCCTGATTTTAATCTATTGACAATTTTAGGGATAAATATTATCCCGAATATCAGTATGATAAGCGAAACCCAAACGTAGGTATATTTTTTGTTCATTAGTTTTTTCCCTGTAGGTTGTTTTCCTTTCTGGCCATCCTGTATTCCGCCAAGATAATCTTTACATCATCGACCATCTTATTGTTCAAATCGGCAACAGAAGCGGTGTTATACCCATATTTAAAGCCCTCGTCCTCATCATTGTTCCTTCCTCTCAGATGTAACTGCTTGTCCACTATAAACACAAATGGAGAACTAAGATCGCTTTCAAGTTTTTTATCCGTTCCCAAACTTTCGAATAAACGTGTAATGTCTTGATCGTCCAAAAAAGCGAAATTCCACTTATCAGTTTCATCCAAGTTGGACAGCTCCTTTTTTAAATTTGAAACCGCTACTTCGGTTCCTTTAGGGACAACCATTAAAAACTGAAAATCATCGAACTCATGGAAACGTTTATAAATTTTCTGGTTCAAATTGAAGGCATTACCCTTTCTACCCTCAACATTTTTACCTAAAAAGCCCAATACGGAGATTTTTTCCGAAAACATGGGATTTCCACTATTAAGCGGGATTTCCATGATACCCTCCTTAAGTGATGGCAACCTACCAAAATTGGTGACCCCGCTGGCAAAGAACAAATAGGCCACGATGGGTAAAACGAACAACACAACAAGAACAAAAGTCTTTTTCATGCAACCGATATAAACAGATTTTATGTTAGGTGAACCATTGGTTAAACCCATTTTGAAAACAATACAAAAATAAAAAAGACGGTTGGCAAACCGTCTTTCAATTTTGTTAATTAAATTCTAAGGCAATCGTTAGAAGTTCCATTTTACAAATCCATCCTTGTACACATCGAACACATAATTCCCCTCTACCAATAAAATGAAAGCCAGATAAAGGACCAAAAAAACGGGTGTCCAAACAATGGCTCTTCTCAAAGCACTTTTTTCGTCTCTTAGGTGCATAAAATCCCAAGAGATGTAATAAGCTTTTACCAAGGTCAGGATGATAAAAATCCAGTTTAACAATTTCATACCAAGTACGTAGGTGCCGGTTAAAAACTCAGGTTTGAAAATACCCAAAACAACTTCTACCGCAGTCACAAGAGTAAGAAATGCCAAAACGCCCCAAATTTTCTGGGTATTGGACTTAAACTTCCATAACCCCCTAAAAATCTCTAATTTATGTTCGTGTGCCATAATATCTATCTAAACTTAACCTGAAAATTTTTAAACCAAATAAAAGAAGGTAAATACGAATACCCAAACCAAATCTACAAAGTGCCAATACAGACCAACTTTTTCTACCATTTCATAGTGTCCCCTTCTTTCATAGGTTCCCAAAATGACATTGAAGAAAATGATAAGGTTAATAACTACGCCAGAGAATACATGAAAGCCGTGAAAGCCCGTAATGAAGAAAAAGAAATCGGCAAAGAGACGGCTACCGTATTCGTTGTGAATCAAATTGGCACCTTCTACAACTTGGGAGGCATCGGCCAATTTTGAAAGGGATTCCTGTCGGCTTAAAACAACTTTCTCACCTTCTTCATTAATTGTTTCCGTTTTAATCGCCAAACCGGGATTCGCCTTAAATCCTTCAATTACTTCATTTACCGTGAAACTTGGCATAGTCCCTTCTCCATAGAACCAGATACCATTACTTTCCTCATGGGCGACACGCTCGCTTGCAATACTTTTGGCGAAATCGGCCAAAGCAACCCTCTTTCCAGTTTCCGCATCTACAAACTGTAAAATTCGGCCCCCTTTTGTTTCAATGGCACCATAATCCCCTTTTATAAAGGTCGCCCATTCCCAAGCTTGTGAACCTACGAATATGGCACCTCCAATAATCGTTGCGAACATATACCATATAACCGCATTTTTCTTCATTCTATGACCTGCATCCACGGCCAAAACCATGGTTACGGAAGACATAATCAAAATAAAGGTCATGAAGGCAACATAAATCATTGGGTAATTACCATGGAAAAAAGGAACGTGCGTAAATACTTCGTCCGCAATGGGCCAGGTTTCCATAAACTTAAAGCGGGAAAAACCATATGCCGCCAAAAAACCAGAAAAAGTAAGCGCATCCGAAACCAGAAAGAACCACATCATCAACTTCCCGTAGCTAGCGCCCAAAGGCCTATTGCCACCTCCCCACACGCTTTCTTTAATTTCCGTAGTAACTGTCGTATCCATAGATTTATAAATCGTTTTAATAAAACATTGGCAAATTTACATTTTTTTCAGCTATATAAAAGCTTGAATCAGATTCAAAACCAATTTTGTTTCAAAATATTATTTTACGAAGATCATAAACAACAAAAGGTAAATCCATAGCAGGTCCAAAAAGTGCCAAAAAGTGGCACCCAAGGTAATTCCCAAATATTCATCTTTTGAATATTTCCCTTTGTATTGATTGTACAAAACCACCAAAAGGGAAATAAGGCCCGCCACTACATGGACAATATGCACCATGGCTATTAGAAACACATAGGACATCTTAATGTTACTTGTGGGCCCCGTAAAATAATAGCCCTCAGCCACCATCTGGGAAAACCCATAGAACTGCATAATTATAAAAGCGATACCTAAGGCCAACGTTGCCAATAGCCAGGTGGTGCCCCTTTTACCATTACCTTGCTTTACCGCATTTTTTGCAAATATATAGGTGACACTACTGGTGATGATTATGGACGTACTTACATAAAAAGCCGAAGGAAGATGGAGGCTGCTCACCCAATCTTCTCGGGAGCTACTAACAATATACGCACTGGTCCATCCAGCAAAACCCATCAACAGGCTCACCATCCCGAACCAAAGAATCATCTTTTTGGAACGGTCCCTTTTTTCCTTTTCAGTACCCGTGGTCAAATCCATATCAGACTAAATAAATTTATCGATTACATATATTATTTGCATTAGTGTAATATAGCTTACACTTGCCAACATTAGTTTTCTAGCGGTTGCCGTATCCCTTTTGATATACAGCCTAAACGCAAAAAACAACATTACCCCGCCCATAAGAAATATGAGTATTGCAGCCGGAATGGAAAGGGACAGTCTTCCTGTAATCCCAAATACGGGGATTACGGATATGACCATCATCCATACGGTATACATGATAATCTGTAATGCCGTACCCGCATCCTTTTTACCTGTAGGCAACATTTTAAAACCCCCTTTTTTGTAATCATCGTGCAACATCCAGCCTAAGGCCCAAAAATGGGGAAATTGCCAAAAAAACTGAATCATGAACAAGGTTCCCGGCTCGATTCCAAATTCGTTCGTAGCGGCGACCCAACCCAACATAAAAGGAATGGCGCCCGGCAAGGCTCCTACAAAAACAGCCAAAGGCGTTTTGGTCTTTAGAGGGGTATATACACTTGTGTACAGGAAAATAGAAATAGCCCCGAACATGGCCGTTTTAGGATTGAGAAGGTATAGAGTTACGATTCCCAACAGGGAAAGTGCAACTGCAATGGTCATCGCCATAGAAACCGACACTCTTCCCGCTGGTATGGGCCTGTTCCTAGTCCGTTTCATCAAGGCATCCAAATCCCTTTCAATGACCTGATTAAAAGCATTGCTCGCCCCTACCATGCAATATCCTCCAAAGGCCAATAAGAAAATAGCGCTAATGGTTACTTCGTAGGCACCTAAAAAATAACCGGCAACAGAGGAAAACACTACACTAACCGCCAGTCTTACTTTGGTAATCTCCTTAAAGTCAGCAAAAATCACTGCCAGTGTATTGTCTTTTGCCATACGGACCGCGGTCTTCATCCTTACACAAAAATTGGAATGCAAAGATACTCTGACAATCATTGTCCTGCAAACCCTGATATGGATTTTAAGGAAAACTTAGAACTGTATCAAATACTGATTGAAAGATTTGATTCAATCCCAAAAAAAAGGTCCGAACTAAGTTCGGACCTAAAAATGATTTTTATATCTTGTTATTGTAACTTAAAGTTAATAGGAATACTAAAAGGTACACGAACCGCTCTACCTCGCTGCTTACCGGGAGTCATTTTAGGTAATTTACCTATGATTCTAGCAGCCTCTGCCTCCAAATTTTTATCCGGCCCACGCATTCTAATATTACCAATACTTCCATCCTTTTGGATTGTAAACATTACGCTTACCCTACCTTGTATACCCATTTCCTGGGCAATTTCTGGATAACGGAAGTTTTTACTGATGTGTTTCTGGATCATTGAGTTGAAACAGGCCCTCTTGTCGCTTTCATTTTCACAACCTGGGAAAATAGGTACATCTTCAATTACAGCGAAAGGAACGTCCACATCTTCCACTTCTTCCTCTACCACTACATCCTCCACTTCAATGATTTCCTCTTCCTGACTGGTTTCAGTAGACTCGATAACGGTTTCCTCAACTTCTTCCTCATCTTCCACAACTTCAATGATTTCAGGAGCCGCTGGTGGCGGTGGCGGTGGCGGTGTCTTGATTTGCTCAGTCATGGGGACTTCCTCATCCAACAAATCATCCACATTCATGGAGATGTCATAATTATTTACTTCGTCGTACGTTTTCCATTCAAATGCTACATAAGTAAGTAACATAACAGCGAAAAGACCTATAACAAAGTATAAGCTGCTGTTTTTAGTCAAATCCGCCTTTGGATTCTTTTTAGGTTCCATATCTCATCATTTTAGTGTTTGCTAATTTAATTAATTAATCCTTAAAGATGCAATTAAAATTTTCATTTTAACGACCCACCTTTATAAATAAGGCCTTTTGTAAGCATCAATCCTACAATCGCCCCCATGGAATTGGCCAAAGCATCCATGATATCTCCCTGTCTGTTTACGGTAAGGGTATACTGTAACACCTCAATAATCATGCCGTAGATAATAGTAAAAGAAAGCACTCCCCACAGTACGGTCCATAATTTCAACTTTGGCAAAAATTGGTCCTTTACCGCGAAAAATGCTGTCAGGAACATGACCAAATAAAATACAAAATGGACTAGCTTATCAAGATGGGGAATCCTAAGGGCGAAAGATCCCATTTTCATGCCTTCAAAAGAAAATAAGCTGGAAAAAGTGACGAACACCATCCAGCTTATAAAAAGTACTTTATAAAAGAGCTTCTTAAGCACCAATCACTTCCTTATACTCGGTATCACTTAAAAGTGACTCTATTTCTGAGCTATCTGAAAATTTTATTTTCACCATCCAACCCGCTCCGTAGGGGTCTTTGTTTACGACTTCGGGTTCATCTTCCAACGCTGTATTGAATTCGATGATTTCTCCGGACAAGGGAGAAAAAAGATCAGATACAGTTTTTACTGCCTCAACGGTTCCAAAAATAGCTTCTTTATCCAAAGTCTCATCCAAGGTATCCACTTCTACATAAACAATGTCCCCCAATTCTCCCTGGGCAAAATCCGTGATGCCCACCGTAGCAACATCGCCTTCGATTCTAACCCATTCGTGGTCCTTGGTATACTTTAATTCTGCGGGTATATTCATAATCCTAATTTTTGATAGGGCACAAATGTAAATGATTCCCTAAAGGAATTCAAAAAAATAATTTCAGTTACTAAATATCTCGGTTTGCCTAGTTGCCAAAGTTATACCGCAATGTAAACCCGGCATTCACAGTAGTCTGCGGGAAGGCCGTAGAAACGGCAAATTGTGAGAAGTTGTGATCGTAAAAGAACAAAACGTTCAATTGTTTGCTTAACGCGTAGTCCGCTCCAAATTTAATGGACAATAAATTCTGACCAGATGTAATCTGGTTGTTGTCAATATCCAAATTCCGAATAATCGTAATATTGTCCCTAAGGCTAACATCGGCCTTTAAGTTCAAATCACCTTTTAGACGGGTCTTGTTCCCTCCTATGTTGGTCACAAATTGCACATCCTTAATCCTATAGCCCAAACCTACGGTGTATTCCTGACCGTTTATTTCCGTCATCAGGTTGTTATCAAAACTCAAGGAGAGCGTACGGTCCGTACGGACTTCCGCCAATACACTAACGGAATTCTGCATTTCAAAATCCAGTCGCACCAAGGGATTGAACTGATCGGTGAGAACCACATTGTTCAGAATCAAATCTGGAAGCACATCCTGATTTTCAGTGTCGATTGCGGGAATACCATCATTTATCAATTGCTCCTTCTCCAAATTGGTCTGGAAGGAATTGATACTGTACGAGGCCCTATACCCATGCTGGATGGAAAAACGCTTGAACTTTTTCTTGAACCACTTGTTCTGCATGAGTCCCGTATACTTAACGTTCCAATTGGGAATGGGAATCTGCCTAAAAACATCCAGGTTAACCCTGTTCACATCCTGACCTGTATAGGCCGCAAAGAAGGCCGGCAACAATACATCCTGTTGGGTCTTTCCGTACCGCTGTGGGAATCCATCCTCGTCCAGAGTGCCAGGATTCTCACCCCGATCCGATACCAACCGATTCGCAATGGTAAGCCTGTTTTCCTTGAACTGTTCAAATGTGGCCGAATCAAACTCATCACTCTTGCCAAAGGCTGTGCCTATCATCATGGTAGAAATACTAAAACTGCCCAATTGGTTCTGGAGTCCGGTCCTATTGTCCAACAAGGCTTCCAAATCATAATTCTCCTGTATGCTACTGGAGTACTGCCTATCGGCTACCAAATCGATGGTAATATCCCTAGTTGGCTGGGCCGTGGCCGTAATGTTCAATTGCTTGTTGGTCCTGCGGATGAATTGATCATTAAAATCCGAGAAAGCGGTCAACCAACCATTTCTGGCGGCCTCGTAACGTACATCCGACTGGCTACCCAAAACAAAACCGAGCGTAGGTCTGGTAGTCCCTATAAAACCGATTGACTGGGTATACCCGGGCAGCACGGTCCCATTGTTCTCGTTGTAGTTGATGTTTAAACGCTTTACCATCGTAACAACATCTACCACTGTATTGAACAATCCGCTGGTTTTGGGCTTTACCTTCTCCTCTACCTTTTCTGCTTGGTCCAGGATACCTGGACGGGGAGGTGCACCTCTTTGGGCCGTTGGGGCCTCCCGCTTCTTCAGGCCGATGAGATCGTAGAACTTCTGCATGGTCAAGGAAGCGGTCAAGGCGTGGGTGTTGGCATTCTGAACCGTATTGATACGGGCATTGGGATCATTTAATGCTTCCTGTGCAACCTCAGCAAGGGCGTCCCCGCCACGTTGCCAATCAAAATTACTGGTGTAGCTGTACTGCGCATTGATAAAGTCCAAAGCCGGTATTTTGGCAAAGGGCACTTCATAGTTCAACTGTATCTGCTGCGAATGTCTATTTGGCTCGCCCAAATCAAAAAAGCCGTCCCATAGTTCAAGGGTCTTGTCTATTTCAGACCGTGGATTCCCATCTTCTTCAAAATAGTTACGGACGATGTTATTGTTCGATGCCGTCATATTGAAACGCAGGGACTTGGTTAGGTTGTAATTGACCGCGTACTGCCAATTGAAAAGGTAGTTCCGTTGTTGTAACTCCGGTAATGGTAATCTATCCACGCCTTCTTCCCGTACGTCCCTAAATCGCTGGGCGTTGAACTGTCTATTGATATTGGAATTCACCGAAAAACTTGCCGGTAGCAGGTTCAAGTTCAAATCCTTTAACCATTTCCAGTACTTGCCCGTAAATAGGGAATCCTTTTTGGCAAAGGGAGCTACCTCCACCGGGTCGAAACTATGGTTATAGACAAAACCGGCATTAACGGATTGATCCCTAAGTTCCGCAATTTCAAAATCCCGATGCTCCGTTTCGTTGTAGGAGTAATTAAAGGTAAAGTTCTCCACATCGTAGAAATTGGCATCGGCCTCTTCACCTCGATCTTTTCGAACCCCTATAAAATTGATGCTGGTCCGCTTGGTATAGTCCTCGGCCTGCTCCCGTATTTCATCCGCCGTTTGCTGGTCTGGTGCGGCATCGATTAAATCGTTCAACTTTAAGTCATCATAGACCGGGTCGAATTCCGGAGTAATCAACTGCTCCGATATTCCATAATTAAAGGGTAATTGTATGCCCCATTTCTTGGGCAATAATTGGCCCACGTTTACATTGGTCACCACATCATAACTTGTGGCGTCCTCCCGGGCCCTTTCGTTCGGCATTTGGTCAATGGACCCAAACCCGGAGGTACTTTTACTGCCCGTTGCCGTAACGTTCGCAAAATCTGCCATGTTCGCATCTACAGCGGCTATAGCGGCCCAACCACCATTGTTGTCCAATCCGGCCAAACGAAGTTCGTTGAACCAAACTTCTCCCCTTGCCGGTAAAATATCCTGGTTTTTGATACCTACCATCATACTACGGATACTACCCAAGGACGGATTTCCCTTAATTCCGATACGCAAGCTACCCGGTGCCCTGTCATCAAACTCGTTTACGGGAACGACTTCCCCGTTTTCCACCTCAAAATAGCGCACCTCGCTCAAATCGCCCCCTTGTATCCAAACCGACTTCACCTTGTTCAAATCGCTCAAGGCAATATTCATTTCGTTGACATCGGGCCATATTTCACTCTCCGAAGCCGCTGTAAACGGAGTAAACTGCAACGGTAGTTCTATTTGGTAATAATTTTGGGTAAAGTCCGTACCAATACGTAAGAAACCTACTAGCGGTGTGGAACTGTCCGCATAATCGCTATCCACGATCTTCTCCGCGTGCATGAACATTTTAATCTTTTGATACTGACGGATGTCGACGTTCAAATTTTTGAACACTCCCCTGGAATCTCGAGGTTCCAATCCTTCCACGACCAACGATAAAGACTGCTCGTTCTGCCTGATGATGGTATTGTTGTTGTTCAATTGCTCCCTGGCAACACCTGGAGGCAATACATAGGGAATAGGAATCCTTCCGCTGTTTTCCTCTATATTTACGGTGTTCACCTCCAAGGTGGTCCCATCGTCCGCGGGATTATCATCGACCAGCGGATCTTGCAATGTCTTTAAGTATGTTCTCCAATCCCCACGTACCAAATCCAGCGTCGCAAACCGAAGTACGGTTGGTCCCGTGAATCCTGTCATATACATACGCATGAAACTGATCGACCTGAAATCCGTTATACCGCCTACGGCATCGGTAAAATCGGTCAGCGGTATTTTATACTGGATCCATCTTCTGTTCAATTGTGTTCCGTTGGGAAGTTCAGGGGTAATGCCTTCTTTGATATCGGTTACATATTTATCATCGATGGTCGTTCCCGGTTTGATTTGTATACGGTATTCATAATAACTATTAACCGTATTCATGGTCAAATCCCGGTCCACATCCTCTACATCGGGCAATGTGGTAGACCCCCTATTGGTATTGGTGACTTGTACGGGCGAGTTTCCATCGGGGTTATTAAAATCCAGATACCGCTCCAAAATACCGCCCTCCCGGTTCAAATAGTACTGATAGTTGTCCAAGGCCGGATCCGGTCCTGGATTGGCATCGTAAATGGCGGCTTCGGCTTCATCGTTCAACCCATCAAATCCCAAATCCTGTAAGGTCCTGTTCGTTTCGCTCGCATCAAAGGCATACACCAAGGATTGGGTTGCGGGCACCTCGCCCCAACTAGTAGGCGCTACAAAATCATTACTTTCCACACCGGGCAATCCATTTTCATATTGTTTTTTGCCGTCCCGTAAAATGTCTTCGGATATATTTCCCAAGTTCAACACCAACTCCCCGGGACTTGTTGCCTCCCCGTCCACATACGGGTCTAACACCCAGAACTGCACGAATTCCACATTGGCCTGTTCAAAGTTGGTACTGCTCAAGGAACGCATAATACCCCCCCATTTTTGATCCGCTTGGGTACCCTGAAAGTCCGGATTGTTATTATACGGGCCTTTTTGATTAGGATAATAGGCCATATCCAAAGTTCCCTGAACCGTAGTCTGTCCTTGGGCTATGTCTATTTGAGGAAAAACCTCATCTATGAATACCCTACGCGTAGGATTGGTAGAAATATCGTTATCCGTAATGGCGGAAGGTCTTTGGTTCGTATAAAAAATAGGGTCGATGGTATACCAAGCCATTTTAGCTCGGCCGTAGCCGTTTTCAAGGTTTGCCGGATCTTCCGGTGAAGTTCCTATCAACTGCCCGCCGGGCACAAATTCCAAAGGGGTACTGGCCAAGGTCCACCCCAAGGAACCCCGGATATCGATCAAGGCTTGGGCCCCTTCAAAATCATCAAGGTAGGTGGTGGTTTCCCCTTGGAAATCCGCATTCTTGGGCGAATTGGGCTTTAACCATGCCACTTCTGCCCTAACCGATACATTGGAAGGCACATCAGTATCGATGTTGGGTAATTTGTTCGCCATTCTGGTCAACCAAGGTACTTCGGTCGAAAAATTACCATTAAGCCCAAAAATGGTATTGTTTACAGGTTCTATTCCAAAATTCGACTTTTGGGTCAGGGGACGTTCATTCAAATTCAATAATGTTCCCCCCAGTACAAAGTTTTTGTTGAACTGATGTTCCAAATTGACCCCTGTGAAACGTCTTGTCTGCTGGCCAAATACCGCATTGTTCTCTACCGATATATTGATGGGCACATTGGAAGCTTCCAGACTTGGATCTAAGATCTGCACGGTTCCCGCCTGATAGTTCACCGTATAATCGATTCCTTCCTGTAATTGTCTGCCACCGGCTGTAACAGTTACGGAACCTCGGGGCACGTTGAAGGCACCAATGGGAATACCGTTGTTCCCCTCGGATTTGTATCTACCCTTTAACAGGAACTTGTTTTTTTCTGGATCCTGAAGCGCTGCCGCCTTGGTGGATTCGTACATATCCCTGAAGACATATTTCTCCTGATTGTCATTATAGGAAGCAGCATTTTCGTAATCTCCCGTACCGCTGTCCAAGGTTTCGAACAGGTACTCCCCAAAAGGTTCCACCTTGGTAAAAATGATTCGGCCTCCTTGAATATCCACCGTTATACCTGGATAGAAATCAAAAAATCCGTCACCGCCAGGCTGTACGTCATTATAGACATTCAATCTGTCCAAATTGAACACGTCCAAAAGGATTCGGTCTTCCAAACCTTCCGGCCAACCAGACCCTGGCCCTTGTACCACTGGAGTAATATAGTTCCTTGGTGTAGGATCGGAATACAGGATATTCATCTTAAAATCATCCTCGCTCAACCGAAATGCGCCCGTGGCATAAATATTCTTCATCATCAAATCCCAAATAGGATCGCTGACATTGGTAATATTACTTTTCAATAGTTTTAACACCAAGGTATTGTTCTCAATTATGGGCGTAGCCCCACCTGAAATGGTGGTCGCATCCACACCTCCGTTAGCAAATTCACCTACCTGATAAACGTTACCGTCAAAGGTGTATTGATAGGCGACTGCCAACACCTCATCGTTGCTCAACCGTTGGTTCAAGGAAATGTATCCCAATTGGGTGTTGAAATCATAATCCCGTCCCTGCTCCAGTTTGCGGGCATTTTCCAAAATAGCGTAATCAAACCCTTGATTGGCCTGATAGCCCGCCACAACCGAATTAAAGCCTTGCTCGACCGTGGCTATTTCCCGAATATTGTCGTTCAACGCGCCTCCACCTGTTGTGATCAAAGTAGGGTCATAGGCATTTGCCCCATTTCTAGGTAGACCGTTCAAAGAGGATGTAAAAAATCCGCTGGATGCGTCCCCTGCAATCAATCCTATTCTAGTCTTTTCCTCATCGGTTGCATCAGAAAGTGGGTCTCCAAACCTAGTTTCCCCCAAATCCTGCAACGCTACCACATTACGTACGTTCAATGTTTGCTGACTCCTGTTGGTGACCCAAACTTCCAAACGGGTAATCTGTATCTTGCTCTGGATAAATGGATACTTTTCCAAAGCCCTGTCATAGTTATCCCGAAAGTACTGCGCCAAGAAGAAGTGCCTGTCCTCGTCATAATCCAAAGCGGTTAAGGAAAACTCATTGATGGTACCACCGCCTTGGGCCACTACAGTATTGTTCTGGGAGCGCTGTTCTGAAAAAACGGCGGTGACCGTTGTTTTACCAAACTGTAATTGCGTCTTTACCCCAAAAAGACTTTGTGCCCCTTGTATTAAGGAGCTGTTCAAAGGCATGTTGACGTTACCTACTTCTATTTTTCTTAAAATATCATCCTCGGTTGGGGTATAGTCCAACTTTACGATATTCTGGAAATCGAAAGTTGCCTCTGTATCATAATTGGCATTTACCTGTAAACGCTCCCCAATCTTGCCTAACATACTTAGACTGATGCGCTGATCAAAATCAAAGGACAGGTTTGTCCTATTACGAGGCGATAGGGAGGGGTTATCATTTTTTTGCCAGATGACACCCAAATCCATGGCAACGGAACCTTGCGGGATTACCTCAATCGTATTCCCGCCAAAAACCGATTGAAAAAAATCATTGTTGATGTAAAAGTTGGGCAAAAGGTTTCTTCGGGCTTCCTCGCTTCCGGCCTTCTTACCGGAATACGCATCGGATTTTTCCTTGAAATAACTTTTGATTCCTTGTTTCCGGACAAGTTCATAGTATTCATCAGGGGTAAGGATTATAGGGTAGCCAATATTGAAATCGCCGATACTTTCATTGTAGATATATCGGTCCAAATTTGGATCATAAATATATTTGGAAACGATACTGTCTGGATTCTCCAATACGATCCTTCCCAGATCGTAGCCTGTCTTTAGCGAATCCAATTCCTGTTCATCCGTTTCCTGGGCCATGGAACGTTCCACAAAGCCAATGAATACAATGAATAGGAAAATACCCTTAAAAGAATTTTTAAGTTGTTTAAATGCCCCTTGTTTCAAACTTGCTATAAATTTTTCAGCGCCAGTTTTATAATGTTCTCTACGCTTAAAGAGGGGTCTTGGGAAATAACCTTATCTACTACCTTTTCAGCCTGTCTTCTAGCAAAACCCAGAACCTCTAAAGCAGATAACGCTTCATCCTTATTTGTATTGTTTGGAGTTAAGGAAACTTCATCTATATCGTAGACTTTTAAAATCTTGTCGCGCAGGTCCAGAATGACACGTTGCGCAGTCTTGGCACCGATGCCCTTTATGGCCTGGATAGCCGGCACGTTCCCATTGGCTATTGCATCCCTGATTTCGACGGGTGACATTGAGGATAACATCGTTCTGGCCGTACTAGATCCTATCCCAGAAACGGATAACAACAACCTGAAAATTTCCCGTTCCGATTTTTCCGAAAAACCGAAAAGGGTATGGGAATCCTCTTTGACCTGAAGATGGGTATAAATATTCACCAATTCGGCATCCGGCAATTTAGAAAAAGTATGCAAGGATATGTTTACGAAATAGCCCACCCCGTTACATTCAACAATTATATGGGTAGGGTTCTTTTCTATTAATTTCCCCTTTAAATGGTGAATCATTTATTTTGGTTGTTGGTTGTTATCCGCTGAAAATTATATCCTCAGAGACCAAGTAATTATTAAACCTTTATTTTGTTATTTTAGCCTGTTTTCTTTTTTCCCTCTCTTGGGCATCAATGACCGCAACGGCCGTCATGTTCACTATTTCCTCAACACTTGCACCTAATTGCATTATGTGTACAGATTTTCGTAATCCCACCATAATGGGGCCGATGGAATCTGCCTTGTTCAATTCCTTCAGCATCTTATAGGTTATATTGGCCGATTCAAGATTTGGAAAGACCAAAGTATTTACCTTTCTGCCCGCCAGTTTGGAGAAAGGGAACTTACTTTCATGAAGCTCCTTGTTCAATGCGAAATCCATTTGTATTTCACCATCGACCACTAAATCTTGATTACTTTGATGTAGAATTCGTACCGCCTCACGCACCTTTATGGCGTTTTGATGTGGCGAAGAACCAAAGTTTGCATAGCTCAAAAGTGCGATTACGGGATCAAACCCAAAGGTAGTGGCCACATTGGCGGTCATTTGCGTAATATCGGCCAACTCTTCCGCATTTGGGTCGATATTTATTGAAGTATCCGCCAAAAAAAGCGGTCCTCTTTCCGTAATCATAATGTTTACTGTGGCAACCCTCTTAACACCAGTCGCCCTACCAATTACCTCCAAAATAGGTTTCACTACGGTAGGATAGGCCCTGGAATATCCTGAAATCATACCATCCGCATCCCCTTCCAGTACCATCATGGCTCCAAAATAGTTCCGCTCCCTCATTTTTATTTTAGCGCTATACAAGGTAGTGCCTTTCCTTTTTCTACTTTCCCAATACTTTGTGGCATATCTAATATGCCGCTCGTCAAATTCGTCGGATAAAGGATCTACAATTGGAATATCGGCATCAAATTCCAGTTCCTTCTTCAACTCCAAAATAATATCCTTTCTACCAAGTAGAATTGGTTCCGCGATACCTTCTTCATATACGATCTGTGCCGCTTTTAGGACATCCAAATGATCCGCTTCGGCAAAAACGATTTTTTTGGGATTTGATCGTGCCCTGCTGTGCAACAAACGAACCACTTTGTTATCGTTTCCTGAACGCAGCATCAATTCTTCCCTGTACTTGTCCCAATCCTCAATGGGTGCCCTGGCCACACCACTATCCATAGCGGCCTTGGCCACGGCCGGTGGTATCTCGTGTATCAATCGTTGATCAAAAGGTTTTGGGATTATGTAGTCCCTCCCGAAGGTGAGTCGGGTTTCCCCATAGGCGATATTCACCTGTTCCGGTACGGGCTGTTTTGTGAGTCGGGCCAAGGCCTTTACGGCCGCCATCTTCATTTCTTCATTGATCCCAGTTGCCCGCACATCCAAAGCGCCCCTAAAAATAAACGGGAATCCCAGCACATTGTTCACCTGATTGGGGTGATCGGAACGGCCCGTGGCCATGATGATATCCTTTCGGGTCTTTATGGCCAGGTCATAGTTGATTTCCGGATTAGGATTGGCCATGGCAAATACAATGGGGTTGTCCGCCATGGAAAGTAGCATTTCCGGAGTTACAATATCTGCTATGGAAAGCCCGATAAATACATCGGCCCCAACCATCGCTTCCTCTAAAGTGTCTATTTTTCTATCCGTAGCGAATTCCTTCTTGGCTTCCGAAAGGTTTTCGGCATCCTTTCTAATAACCCCCTTGCTATCCAACATAACTATGTTCTCCGCCCTTGCCCCAAAGGCCTTGTAAAGCTTTGTACAGGATACGGCGGCCGCCCCTGCCCCACTGACAACGATGGTTACGTCTTCAATTTTTTTCTTTGCAAGTTCGAGGGCGTTCAGGAAAGCGGCCGCGGAAATTATGGCCGTGCCGTGCTGGTCATCGTGCATTACGGGGATATCGAGTTCCTCCTTTAACCTTCTCTCGATTTCAAAGGCTTCGGGAGCCTTAATATCTTCAAGGTTTATTCCCCCAAAAGTTGGGGCAATCATTTTTACGGTTTCGATGAACTTATCCACATCCTCCGTATCCACCTCGATATCGATTCCGTCTATATCGGCAAAAATCTTAAAGAGTAGTCCTTTACCTTCCATTACGGGCTTGGAGGCTTCCGGCCCAATATTGCCCAATCCCAAAACAGCGGTGCCGTTGGAAATAATGGCCACCAAATTTCCTTTTGAAGTGTATTTATAGACGTTCTCTTTGTTTTTAGCAATTTCGAGACAAGGCTCCGCTACTCCAGGGGAGTAGGCCAATGCAAGATCGCGCTGCGTACTATAGGGTTTTGTGGGTACTATTTTAATCTTACCGGGCTGTGGTTTGGCGTGATAGACCAATGCCTCCCTTCGTTGCTTTTCCTTGCTCATTTTCTGGGAATTTAAATAACAAATGTAAAGGTATTACAGAAAACCTGATGAAAAAGAGGCCTTTTTATCGAAAGTATTATAGATTAATAAATGAATCCCTAATTTATAAATCGACAAGGGTTTTTGCTTTCCCTACATTCAATCGCATAGCCAAGAAAGCTGCAATGATAAAAAAGGTACCTGCGAAAAGCATTGCGTTAATTGCCTCACCTCCCAATAGGTATTTATAAATTGGACCGAAAGTGAGCGTTTCTATACCCATAGGGATAACGATCATCATGTTTAAAATCCCCATATAGACTCCCCTTCTTTCCTGAGGCACTACCTTAGAAACCATTGTATAAGGTATGCCCATCATGGCCGCCCATCCAATTCCGAACAATACCATGGGCGCCAATACCAGTAACGGGTCATTAATAAACGGAATGGAAAACAGGGCAATGGCGGTTCCGACCAAACTATAGGCATATACCTTTTTGCCTCCAAATCTTAAAGTCAAGGGCACTAATCCCAGAGCTACCACCATGGTTACTATGTTGTAGGTAAGGCTCATTTGTGCCGACTGCGAAGCAGCTTCCGAAGTGGAATACCCCATAGTGCTTTTGAACAAGGGGGTAATATATTGCCAGTAAACAAATAAAGCATACCATTGGAACAGATAAACCGCCCCGAGTTTCCATAGGAAAACGGGCATGTTTTTTACCGCATCCTTTATTTCGGCAAAAGGTGTAGCAATACGGGCTGCCAAAGGTTTCTTCTTGGCGGAGTTTATCTCCTCCAGTTCTTCGTCCGATGGCGGTATTTCCGGAGTTTTCAATACCGACCATAAAATGGTGGTAATCGAAAGGATACCTCCAATGTAAAAGGAATAATACAGCCAAGTAGGAATGGAACCCGCTACTTCTACCGATTCATCCCCGAACAAATATTGAAAAAGAACGATGGACCCGTTCGCCAATAAAATACCTGCACCTACAAACAAACTTTGCATCTGATATCCAAGGCTGAACTGCTTTTCTGGAAGCTTGTCCCCTACAAAAGCCCTATAGGGCTCCATGGCCATGTTATTTCCCACATCCAAAATCCAAAGAAGGCCTACAGCAAACCAAAGAACCGGACTTGAAGGAAACATGAACAAACATATACTTCCAATGAGTGCGCCTATCAAAAAGTAAGGCTTTCGTCTTCCCCATCTTGGAGACCAGGTCTTATCTGACATGGCGCCAATTATTGGCTGAACCACCAATCCTGTTACCGGTCCTGCGATGTTCAATATCGGCAACATTTCTTCTGGCGCCCCCAAGTAGAGAAAGATGGGATTGATAGCGGTTTGTTGAAGGCCAAAACTGTATTGAATGCCTAAAAATCCCACATTCATATTAAATATCTGCCAGAAGCTAAGACTTGGTTTGGTTAGTTGCATACAATCTGATATTTGATTTTATAGAAAGTAATTACGGGATTGACAAAATACAACAATCCCTTTTTTTGAATCCTCATAAAAAGTCGTCTAGCAATATAGTATAATTAACGAAAAGTAAATATAAATAGAAGGATAATTAGAAATCAAAACCCAGCTATAACGTTGTAGTGGTTTAGGACTCTTTTTGTAGAAATTCAATGTTCCTTTTCAATCCAAAAAATTTGGTCCTTTTCACAGCCGATTTTTTGAACACTTTTTTAAAAATGTCTTCCGTTATCTCCTCCCAGTCCTTTTTGGTCATGGACAACAACTCCGGATGCGGATTGAACAAAGGTTCCTTATGTGGTTTTGAAAACCGATTCCATGGACATACATCCTGACAAACATCGCAGCCAAAAATCCAATCGTCCATTTTAGCTTGGAACTCGGTCGGAATTTCATTTTTGAGTTCTATCGTAAGGTAGGAAATACATTTACTGCCGTCCACGACATAGGGTTCTATAATAGCTTGGGTGGGACAGGCATCGATACAGGCCGTACAGGTCCCGCAATGATCCGTAACAGGTGTGTCGTAATCCAATTCCAAATCGATAATAAGCTCTGCTATAAAATAAAAGGAACCGACCTCTTTCGTCAATAGGTTGCTGTTCTTCCCAATCCATCCCAAACCACTTTTTGCTGCCCACGCTTTGTCCAAAACCGGTGCTGAATCAACAAAGGCACGCCCTTTCACCTCACCGATTTCTTCGGATATAAAATCATGCAATTGCCTTAGTTTGTCTTTGATCACATGATGATAATCCTCACCATATGCATATTTGGAAACCTTAAAGGTGTCTTTTTCTTGAGTTTCTTTTGGAAAGTAATTCAACAACAAGGATATCACTGACTTGGCCCCGTCCACCAGCAAGCGAGGGTCCAGTCGTTTATCGAAATGGTTTGCCATGTACCCCATTTCCCCGTGCATGTTTTTTTTCAACCAGCGCTCCAGTCTTGGGGCTTCCTGTTCAAGAAACTCTGCCCTGGATATACCACAAGACAAAAAACCGAGGCGCTTGGCTTCGGTTTTTATTCGCTGTGACAATATACTTCGGTTCATATTCCGAAGGTACATTAATTTTAATTTAAAATAGTTAATCAGGAAGTAGGCGGTATATAGACCGGCACAACATTTTCAATAGGTTTTAAAGATTTTAGATAGGCAAAAATCGCCTCGACATCCTCATCATTCATACTTCTGTAGGCCTCTACGGGCATTGGAGGCATAATTGGTCTAGAACCATCCAGTCCCTTATATTTTCCCTCTTTAATTGCCTTCTTGAATTGGTCTAATGTCCAGCTTCCTATACCTGTTTCATGAGGCGTAAGGTTACCGGCATAGCTGGTTCCCCAAGGTCCAACTGCAGCCGTTAAATCCCCTGCAAACAAAGCCCAAGGGCCTAAAGGAACATTTTCAGGGATTGGCGGTAAAGCTCCGGAACTGTCAAATCCCATCATGTAACGGTCCATGTCCGGCACAGGACCCATTTCAGTCATTTTCTTGGGCGTATGGCAATCTGCGCAGCCAATTATACTTACCAAATACTCACCTCGCTCTTCTAAATTCACCGTTTTAACGTTTGCTTCCTCTATTACTGCGACCTTCTTTTCCTTAGGCCGGTTGCACGAGGCCAATATCAATACCGAAAAGGTCATGATCGCGATTAATTTATTTTTCATCTTCTTTCTTTTTTGGTTGTTAAATCCGTATAGGCCTAATTATCGGAAGGGTCACTAAAAGGCACATTAGGGTTAAATTCTGCAAATACTCCATTGGGGTTCTCTTCAACGATCCAGGCGTGCAGTGTCCATGAACCTCCCGCCACATTGGGATTGTCATCCCAGTGATCCGCGTCTCCCACAAAACCTTCTGGAGGTGTAGGAGAAATAGCCTTTGGAACCGCGTACTCGACACCTACCAATTTTAGCTGACCTTGTTCATTGGGCACGTACAGGAGAATTTCTGGTTTTTCCATATCAAATTCACCATCGATAAGTCCTACATTGATATAATGGAAGCCCATGTTGGGAACATATATAGATGGATTAAATGGATAAGGATCGGCATAGCCTGCCTTTTTCGCCTGTTCAAAGCTGTGATAGCGCATGGTTGCTCTATTAACTTTTTTCAATTGGGATTCCAATGTTTCCTTCTTTGCTTTTACGGATACCAATTCAAGCTCGTTTTCTGTAGTAGTAGTCTCCTCTTTTGAACAGGAAGTAACTACTATGAGTAATAATAGACTTCCTAAACTTGCAATTGTGCCTTTTAATGTTTTCATAACGATACGATTTAAATGAAATATTATTTGTCCTTTGGGGAACAGTATCGCTAAGGTCAAAAGAAGCTACATATGTGTTTGACAAAAATGTCGCATATCTTAACAGATTTGTCTCACCTAAATAAAAACATTGATTATCAATAGCTTAAAAGCCTCTAATTTCTAATGACAGCCACTTCGCTTGGAGAGATTCCAAACTTTTCCTTAAAGCTCTTGGCAAAATATGAGAGATTGGAAAAACCAACACTATACGCAACTTCAGAAACATTACCAGTACAATTCTGTAAAAGTTTAAATGCGCTATTCAAACGAATTTCGGATATAAGCTGATTGGCAGATTTATTTGTTAACGCCTTTAATTTTCGATGTAATTGGGCACGACTAAAACCCACAGAGCTGGCAAGTAGCTCTACGGAAAAAGAACAATCTTCCAGGTGTTCGTTGATGACCTTAAAAACCTTTTTAAGAAATTCATCCTCCATTGAATTTAAGGAAAGGTCGTCCACCAGGAGACCATCTAACTCCTTCACCTTTATCCAAAGCTTTTCTCTTAAACCTATTAGATTTTTGATACGTACCAAAAGCTCATCGGAAGCGAAAGGTTTGGTTAAATAGGCATCGGCACCCTGATAAAGTCCTTGCATCTTATTGTCCTGGCCGGCCTTGGCGGTCAGTAATATAATGGGGATATGACTCGTCTTGCTATTCGTCTTTAACGTGTCACATAAGGCAAATCCGTCCTTTTTGGGCATCATGACGTCACTAATGATAATATCCGGTATTTCAGTCGTAGCAATCCTCTCACCTTCCTCCCCATCCTTAGCAAGTAAAATTTCATATTGTCCCTCTAAAATGCAGCCCACATAACTTCTTAAATCTTCATTATCTTCTACGATCAATGCAATTGGCAAATCCCTTTTGGACCTATTACTTCCTTTTTCACTAAGCGTGGTAAATGTTTCAAAATACCCTTCTTCAGTATCTGTTGGTGCTTGGGCCTCAACTATCATGGCTGATTTGGGGAGACCTTCCAAAGTAATGGGTATTTTTAAGTAAAATGCGGTGCCTTTCCCTAAGGAGCTTTCTACCTTTATTTCTCCCTGATGCAATTCGACCAACTCCTTTGTCAATGCAAGCCCGATTCCAGAACCATTACGTTCAGAGCCTTCCACTCTATAAAACCGATCAAAAACATTGCCAATATCTTCTTTTGAGATTCCATTACCAGTATCTGAAACAGAAAAGTCAAGATTGCCGTTATTAAAATCAACATTGACGGTAACCTTTCCCCCTTGGCTGGTATACTTGAATGCATTGGATAACAGATTGTTGACTATTTTCTCCAACCTATCAGCATCGAAATAGCCAATTTCCGAATCTGAGCTGAACGTTACCTCATAGAAAATACCGGCACGTTCCGCGGTGCTTTCAAATGAATAGACCATCAATTTTAAAAATGGTATAATATCATTTTTAGTTAGGGAAAGTATTGTCTTCCCACTCTCCAATTTGGAAAGTTCCAATAGTTCATCGACCAAGGATTGCAAACGGGAGGAATTTCTTTGCACAATATTAAATTCCGTTTCACTTAAGGTCACACCTTGTACCCCATTGTCCTTTTGCACTCTTTTGGCATTCTCTAGGGGCCCCTGAATCAAAGTTAGCGGCGTTCTGAACTCATGACTAATATTGGTAAAAAATCGAGTCTTTAGCTCATCTAAATCCTTCATACGAAGAATCTCAGAACGCGATTTTTCCGCTTCCACTCTTTCATTTTCATTTCGCTTGGCTATAGTTTGACGCCTATACGCAATACCGAAGGAATATATAATAATTTGTAAAAAAATACCCGTGGCATAAGGGTCAAGTCTAAATGGGGGATTCATCAAGTCCATTGACCAAAGTGTTCCTATTACGAGAGCAATACTGGCGACAATAGAACCAATTCCAAAATATCTGGCGAATGCATCATTCTTAAGCGCAATAACAATTGACACTATCAAGCTAGCAACGGCATAAACATTTAGAAAAACATAGTGAAAACCTACCCCGGTGAAGGATGTTTGGGGTTCTAATAATAGAACGTAAACAGTTGTTAAAAGTATCTCCACCAAGATGAACAATGCTAGGCCTAGCATCACTCTGTCCAATATTGGAAATTTGATTTTGGAATCTATAAACGCCCTACCAAAAAACCAAAATGAATAAAAAATTCCATTTGCTATTAGTAACCATGTTATGTAGCGAAACTTAGCCAAACCACCAATGATAAACCCTACGGTCATAGCCTGGGTTAGGGTACAAAAAACCAACCAGATACAGAACCAAAGAAAAATAGGTTCCCTCAAATAGATGTACTGCAAAAAATGATAAAGCAATATAATGAACGTAACACCAAATAAAAAAATATTGAAACTACTGTGGTACTGGTTAAACTGATGGTAATAGGGTTGATCAGGGCTTCTAGCAGTCAAATTGAAATAGGCCGGATATCCCATAGCATTGCCTTTAACCTTGATTATAACTTCTACAACCTTATTGACGGGCAGTGAATCTAAGGTAATCGCATTCATAATCCAATTACCCTTATATGTCTTTTCTTTCTTTGGATATTCGACTCCCGTTTTTTGATGGAATATAAATTCCTTGTCTACATACCCATAGACGTCAACGGTTCCATTACTTTTAGTCCATGCCGGTGGACCGATCATTTTATCTTCAAAATGCAAGGTCCAGCCAATTAATGGTTCTTTTGTTTTTAAGCTGAGTTTTCCCCAATAGGTGGTTCCAACCTCTAGATATCGGGGCAATTCATCTCCTTGGAGAAAAGAGAGGGTGGTATCGGCAACAATCTTTTTGGGTGTAAAAACAGCATTGATATCCGGATACACCTTTAGAACGTGATCGAGGGAATGGACCGGATATAATGTGTCCAGCACATAGACGTTTTCTTGTGAAAAGATTAATCCTGAATTGATAAGGCAAAGAAAAAGGGTATACTGAAAGAAACGCATCTATTGCAAACCGATTAATTAGGTCTGTAACAAGATAAAAAGAAAAACGAAACTTCAGAATAAACCAGGCTGTATACCCCCTTTTATCCTTCCCAAGTGCTTGTAGGCCAACTCGGTCACCTCCCGACCCCTAGGCGTGCGCATTATAAAACCTTGTTGGATTAAAAAAGGTTCGTAGACCTCTTCAATGGTTTCTGCACTTTCCGATACGGCCGTGGCCAACGTGGTTATTCCTACCGGGCCTCCCTTAAATTTATCAATGATGGTGGTCAATATTTTATTGTCCATCTCGTCCAAACCATTGGCATCTACATTTAAGGCCTTTAGACCGAATTTGGAAATTTCGATGTCTATTTTACCGTTGCCCTTTATCTGTGCAAAATCTCGAACCCTCCTCAATAAGGCATTACAGATTCTAGGGGTTCCCCTACTTCTTCCCGCTATTTCTATGGCCGCCTCATTGGTGATCGGAACTTTTAAAATATCCGCACTTCTTTGAACAATGGTAGAAAGCAATTCCGTATCGTAATACTGTAACCGACTTTGAATACCGAACCTGGCCCTCATGGGAGCGGTCAAGAGTCCCGATCGGGTCGTTGCGCCAATTAAGGTAAACGGGTTCAGGTTTATCTGGACCGAACGGGCATTAGGGCCCGTTTCTATCATGATATCGATTTTGTAATCCTCCATCGCGGAATAGAGATACTCCTCCACAATGGGACTCAACCGATGGATCTCATCAATAAAAAGTACGTCCCGTTCATCCAAATTGGTTAAGAGTCCCGCTAAATCCCCAGGCTTGTCCAACACGGGACCGGAGGTTATCTTAATACCTACGCCCAGTTCATTGGCCAATATATTTGCAAGTGTAGTTTTTCCCAATCCCGGAGGACCATGAAACAACGTATGGTCCAAAGCTTCCCCCCTTCGATTGGCCGCCTCCACAAAAACCTTTAAGTTTTCCAAGACCTGCTCCTGACCCGTAAAGTCATCAAAACTTACGGGGCGCAAAGCCCTCTCTATATCTAGTTCGGCATCGGAAAAACCGTTTTTGGACGGGTCTAGGTATTCATTCATACACCAACAAAGATAGGGAAACACTCGTTATTTTTTTGAACCACTGTTTTCTTTATTCCATAGAATTTCAGGGAGAAATTTGTATTTTCAAAAAATGGAAAAGAAAATTTACACCCCGGGAATCCTTCAATACATTCCCTTTTTTTATGTTATTTGGTCCGATGACCTCGTATCCGCTTCCGAGGTCAATGTTGTGGAAAGAGCCATCGAAAAGGATACGAGCCTATCGGATATGGAAAAGGTCCTTTTGAACTCTTGGTTACAGGTTAAAAACCCTCCTAAGAATGAGGAATTCAAAAATTGGAAACAGACCATCTCCAATTCGGGCATCAAATTACTGGAAGGGGAAACCTATCCGTTGACAACCTTCAGTCAAAAAGTAGTCTGTCATTATCACGAAACCTGCCCCTTTAACGAGCATCTAAAAAATATTGAAGTCAACTTGGGCATCCAGCCCAATCACTACAATCATTTGTTTGAGGTGGAAGTTGAACACATCGCCAGTGCCAATACGTATGTAGCCGAAGAACTTTCTGTCATCCTTAAGGGTAAACATGCCCAAGTCATTGACCGGTTTCAAGAATTCATTCAACATTCCCTCTTCGATTGGGACGTTCATCGACAAAAAGAAGATTTTAGGGAGGTAGTTCTGGAGCAAGTTAAGTTTTTGGCAGAAAACGGATATGGCGCCATGGCGTATCCGAGTGCATACGGAGGTACGGGCGACATGGAAGGGTATGCAACTATTTTTGAAAACCTAATGTACGTGGATGGTAGTTTGACTATAAAATTTGGGGTTCAATTCGGACTTTTTGGAGGAAGTATCCAAAAACTGGGCACAAAATATCATCACGACACGTATCTAACCGATGCCGGAAAGGCAACCCTCTTGGGATGTTTTGCAATGACGGAAACGGGACATGGCTCCAATGTTAGGGGCATCAAAACCACGGCAACCTATAGAAAGGAAGATGACAGCCTAATTATTAACACTCCTGGTGAAAACGACAACAAAGAATACATAGGCAACGCTTTGCATTCCAAGATTGCCTCTGTTTTTGCCCAGCTCATCGTTGATGGCAAAAATGAAGGAGTACATGCCATTCTTGTCCCACTGAGAAATGAAAAGCATGAACTGCTCCCCGGAATCCGGATAGAGGACAACGGTTACAAGTTGGGTTTGAACGGGGTAGACAATGGAAAGATATGGTTCAACCAAGTAAAAGTGCCCAGAGAAAATTTGCTCAACAAGTACGGTAAGATTACGGACGATGGTGTCTATTATTCGGAAATCGAAAATCCAAACAAACGCTTTTTTACCATGTTGGGAACATTGGTGGGAGGTCGTATCTGTGTGGCCCGCGCCGGTCTGGGCGGGGCCAAAATGGCATTGACAATCGCCGTTAAACATGCCTTAAAGAGAAGGCAATTCAATGACAGCATCAAAATACAGGAAGACCTGTTGATGGACTATCCTACCCATCAATTACGTTTGACTCCCTTGGTTGCCAGTGCCTATGTTTATAATGCCACCTTAGATAAAATGATGGAGATTTATTGCGATGAAAGTCAGCCGGACAAACGGAAGGTGGAAACCCAAGTAGCCGGACTCAAATCCATTATTACCTGGTATGCCAACACTACCATCCAGGAGTGTAGAGAGGCCTGTGGTGGCAAAGGATACCTTTTGGAAAACCGTATTGCCGACCTCAAAGGCGATGTGGACATCTTTACCACTTTTGAAGGGGACAACAACGTGCTCTTGCAACTGGCGGCCAAGGGAGTCCTCTCAGATTTTAAATCGGAATTCAACAGTGCAGGGTTCTCTTCCGTTTTAAAACTGTTGAGCCAGCAATTATCGGATAAATTGGCCACGGTAAATCCCATTTACTCCAACAAGGTGGATACAGAACATTTATACAACCCCAAATTCCACAAGCACGCCTTTGATTATAGAACCCGGAGATTGACGTATACCTTGGCGATGCGCATTAGGGATTACATTAAAAAAGGAGTACCGTCCTATCAAGCATTTCTTAAGGTCCAGACGCATTTATTGGCATTGGGTAAAGCCTATAGCATTGAATTGGCTTATAATACCTACTTGCAATTCACAGAGAACATCCAAGATGAAAAACATAGGGCCCTGTTTCAAAAACTGGGTACTTTATTCGCTCTTTACGAAATTAGAAAGGATGCTTCTTGGTATTTGGAACAAGGTTACATTGGCGGCACAAAATCCAAGGCCATACGACAGCGTGTGGAACGCTTATGCACGGAACTTAGGCCACATATACATGTACTTGTGGACGGTTTTGGTATTCCGGACAATTGTTTGACCGCCCCTATTGCCAATTAATTATTTTCCTTATCGAGTTGTGAAGTATCCAGAAAATCCAAAATGGTAATCTTGGGATTTCCGTACAGACTTGTTTTGGAGGAACCTCTTGATGACAATTGAAAATCCTCCAAAACATTCACTCGGGCATCCGGGGAGTCTTCTAGGATCACGATAGCCCGTTTTGCCTCCAACTGCTCTCCTTTTAGGCTACTTTTTCCGTATAATTTGACCATAAAAAGATCCGTGGCACCCTCCAACTTTGCCGATGCATTTTCATACATGAACAGATTATTGGTAGACCCTGCAGAATATACTCTGACATCGATACGGTCCTTGAGGTTCATTACAAGGGAATCACTGGCCACATTAAAGTCGCCAGAACTAATACCCTCCATATGTATGTTGATAATATCGGCCGTGGCATTAAGTTCCAAACGGGATGTCTCCCTTGTTAGGACGTCCAAGCGATCGCCCGAGATAACATCCTCCATACTTATTTCGCCATTGTTCATGGTGATTTTATTCAGTTCTGTGTAATTAACGGTTATATCAAGCTTTCTTTTTGAAGTGATATTATAAAAGGAAGAAATGAACAAGGTACTATCCTCCACTTTGAACTTTAGGACATCGACCAAATTATCATCCAGTTCCAAGGAATAACCCTCGCTAGAGGACTTTTTCAGGTATACTTTCAAATCATCATCCAGTTGTATTGCATTAAAAGCAGGAAGGCTTTCCCTAACCTCGACCACATTCCTATTTCCCTTTATTTTTGGTTTCCTTTGACCATAAGCCTGAATCCCAAATACTAGGGCCAAAACTATAAACAATAACTTTTTCATCTGTTTTTCATTTATTTACCTTTTAAACGTCCGACAAAATTCACCTATAAACATCTCAGCAGGTATTAAGCATGGGTTAGGCTCATTTCATCATACTAGAAGATAAAACTAAGCACTTTGCTACATAAAGATATTATAAATTAACAAGTGGCAAGCCCAAAATGTTTAAAGCAAAAAAAAATGCCTAACCGAAAAGTTAGGCATTTGAACAAGTTATTTTATGTTAATGCTGCAACTCTTCCTCCCCGTCAAATAAAGGAACATGTTGCTGTACATAATCTTGACCTGGAATGATGTATTCGTTATTTTCATCTACTTTACTATAATCATAGGCCCATCTGTGTACTTCTGGGATAGCTCCTGGCCAGTTTCCATGAATATGCTCTGTTGGAGTAGTCCACTCCAATGTAGTTGCAGACCAAGGATTTTGAGGACCACGCTTTCCGTAGAATATGCTTCTTATGAAATTGAAAACAAAGAACAACTGGGCAGCGGCGGTGATAAGGGCAAAAACCGTCATCAAGGCCTGAACATCGGTCAATTCATCGAACATTGGAAATGCCGTATTCTCATAATATCTTCTCGGAACACCGGCCATACCTACAAAGTGCATCGGGAAGAAAATTCCGTAAGAACCGATTGCAGTAATCCAGAAATGTGCAAAGCCCAAATTTTTATTCATCATCCTACCTTGGAACATTTTTGGGAACCAATGATAGACACCAGCAAAAAGGCCATATAATGCCGAGATTCCCATTACCAAGTGGAAATGCGCCACAACGAAATAAGTATCGTGCACATTGATATCCAACGTACTATCCCCAAGGATTATACCAGTTAGTCCACCCGTTATAAATGTTGAAACCATACCAATGGAAAACAACATACCCGGGTTCATTTGCAGGTTACCCTTCCATAAGGTGGTTATCCAGTTAAAGGCTTTCACAGCGGAGGGAATTGCAATTAACAAGGTTGTAAAGGTAAAAACAGAACCCAAGAACGGGTTCATACCCGAAATAAACATATGGTGTCCCCAAACAATAGTAGAAAGAAAGGCAATTGCCAAAATAGACGCAATCATTGCCCTATAACCAAAAATTGGTTTTCTAGCGTTTACAGCCATCACTTCCGAAACGATACCCATAGCAGGTAATATTACAATATATACCTCCGGATGGCCCAAAAACCAGAATAAATGTTCAAATAATACCGGAGATCCCCCTTGGTAATGTAATACCTCACCTTGAATGAAGATATCCGACAAAAAGAATGATGTCCCAAAACTTCTATCCATAATGAGCAATAATGCAGCGGATAACAATACCGGGAACGAGATTACACCGATTATTGCGGTAACAAAGAATGCCCAAATGGTTAATGGCAACCTGGTCATGGTCATTCCTTTGGTACGCAAATTTAGAACGGTAACAATATAATTCAAGGAACCCAATAGCGAAGAGGCAATGAATATGGCCATAGAAACTAACCATAGGGTCATACCCATCCCAGAACCGGGTTGCGCCATTGGAAGTGCGCTCAATGGAGGATAGATAGTCCAACCAGCAGCCGCTGGTCCAGCTTCCACAAACAATGAAAGTACCATGATAACTGTAGAAACGAAGAACAACCAGTACGAGACCATGTTCAAAAAGCCAGAAGCCATATCCCTAGCCCCAATTTGAAGCGGAATCAATAAATTACTGAATGTACCACTAAGACCAGCCGTTAATACAAAAAACACCATTATTGTTCCGTGCATGGTGACCAAGGCCAAATATATGTCGGCATCCATAACCCCTCCAGGTGCCCATTTCCCAAGTAATGTCTCGAAGAAGACATTCGATTCACCTGGCCAGGCCAATTGCATCCTAAACAAAAGGGACATCGCTATACCAATAAAGCCCATAATAAGTACCCCAGTAATAAAATACTGTTTGGCAATCATTTTATGGTCCTGACTGAATATGTATTTCGTTATGAATGTTTCCTTATGATGATGTCCATGATCATCATGTGCGTGATCATCTACGTGTGCATGTGCTGTTGCTGACATAATCGAACTTTTTCTTTTATAGTATAGACAATTTTTTTCTTATTGGGCACTGGCCGTCATTGTATTTTTAAACGTTTGCTGGCTTGCCATCCATGCGTTGTACTCCTCTTCTGTTTCAACAATGATCTTCATCTGCATGTTGTAATGCGACTTACCACAAATTTTGTTACATAGTAAAACATAGTCGAATTCCCAAGGATCTATTACCTCCCCAGTTTCTACAGATTTTTGAGCCCTAATCTGATTTGTACGCTTTACCTTTTCAATAACGTCAGGGTTTTGCCTCATTTCTTCTGTAGTATACGTAGGTGTAAACGAAAACTCTGTAATCATTCCAGGAACACAATTCATTTGTGCCCTAAAGTGCGGCATATAAGCCGAATGAAGTACATCTTGGGATCTCATTTTGAAATTCACTTTTCTACCTACCGGCAGATGCAGTTCCTTAACAATAACATCATCCCCTGCATACGGATCTGATTCATCCAAACCTAACACATTGGCCTTATCAATATCAATCATACGAACATTGGCACTTCCAAGTGTATTATCATCGCCAGCATATCTGGCCGTCCAGTTAAACTGTTGTGCATAAAGTTCCACAACCAGTGGGTCATCCTCGTCGTTTACGTCCGTAATGTTTGTCCAGGTATACAGACCGTATAGAATCAAACCAGCGAGTACGATTACGGGAATAATAGTCCAGATAAACTCCAAACGGTTATTATCTGCATAGAACAAAGCCCTTTTTCCCTTCTCTCCTCGATATTTAAAAGCAAAATAATGCAAAAGCGCCTGCGTAATTATCTGAACGATAAAGATAATTACCATGGATATCAACATCAACGTGTCATAATCGGACCCATGTTCCGAAGCGGCCTCAGGCAAAAGTACCTTACCATACTTTGCAAAGCTAAAAATGGTAATGCCATAAATAAAGACCAGAAAAGCGAACATAAGATATCCGTTGTTCTTGTTATCCTTGTCATTGGCAACCTCTGAATTATCTGTTCTAAGCTGTGACAACTCAAATATCTTGGTCATTTGCCAAATGGCAATTGCCACGAGAACTAAAACAGCTAAAGTCAATAATGTAGTCATTGTATGTATTGATATTATACTTTAAAACTCACTAATAATGAAAGTGTCTACTTTCTTCAATAAATGGATTCCGCTTTGGTTGCAAAGGTACGTTTGAAAGCGCCCTAAACACCCAGAAAATGAACAATCCAGCAAAAAACAATATAGCCCCAATTTCTGGAATACCAATAAACCACTGATCTCCCACAGTAGACGGCATGATGGCATTAAAGATGTCCATATAGTGTCCGGCCAAAATAACGATACCCGCCATAACAACGAACCAATTGATACGTTTATAATCACTATTCATTAAAAGTAATAATGGGAACAAGAAATTCATTGCTACCATACCAAAGAAAGGCAATTTATAATCCTCGATTCTTGTTACATAATACGTGACTTCCTCTGGAATGTTGGAATACCATATTAGCATGAACTGGGAAAACCAAAGATATGTCCAGAAAATACTGATACCGAACATAAATTTAGCCAAATCGTGAATATGACTATCGTTTACATCGGGTAAGTATCCTTTGGATTTTAAGTAGATAGTAACCATGGCTATTACGGTAATACCCGAGACGAACATACTTGCAAAGATGTACCAACCGAACAAGGTACTGAACCAATGTGGTTCAACACTCATAATCCAATCCCAGGACATAATGGATTCCGAAATAAGGTAGAAAACCAAAAATGCAGCGGAAATCCTAAAATTCATTTTAAAGTTTGAGTTATCATTGGATTCATCCTGTTTCAAGGACAATTTTCTAGAATATTCCCTATAGGCAATCCAACCACCTAAAAAGATAGCCGCCCTAATCAAAAAGAAGGTAGGATTCAAATAACCCGATTTCCCTTGCAACAATTCATCATGGGCAACCACATCTGCGTCCATCCAAATAAACAAGTGGTTCATGTGAAGTACGGACAGCACCAAAATTACGAATACGATAATACCGCCAGGAACCAAATAAGCCGTAATTCCCTCCATAACCCTAAAAAGCAAAGGGGACCAACCTGCCTGTGCCGCCCTTTGTATCGCATAAAAGGCCAACACGCCCAAGGCGATCATCATAAAGAAAAAGGCTGCTACGTACAAGGCCGCCCAAGGTCTATTCTTAAGCTGATCCAATAAATGCTCATCATGTGAGGCACTGTGGTCACCTTCATGACTCGCTGCAGCAGCATGGGAATTTTCCGAGTCGTGCGAAGCAGCGGCTTCATGTCCACCCCCATGTCCATCATCGTGGGCGGCAACCATGGCCTTCGCCTCCTCAACGGTGCCAGGAGCCATAACAAAACCACCAATAATTCCCAATAACCCTACGGCCATTAATATGATGGAACCTAATTTTAGTCTATTCGAAAACGTATACATAGTATTGTTCACCTATTATTTGGTTAAATCTTGTTTCAGCTTCATTACATACTCGGCGACCTGCCACATTTCGGTCGTGTTCATTTGGGATGCGTACGATCCCATTGAGTTCAAACCATAAATCTGAACATGATATGCCGTACCAACTGTAATGTTTCTTGCCGGATCATCATAGCTGGGCACACCAAGTATTTTTTCCCTTTTTACCAAAGTCCCTTGACCATCGCCTTTATCACCATGACATATTGCGCAGTAAATAGTATACATTTCCGCTCCCGCAGCCAAATTGGCGTCCTTGGCCAAAGAATCCAATGGGCTGGAATTTAACCTCGCAAGCTCCTTGCCTTCTGGGGAATTCTCAAATTCATAAGGCAACCAACCCCTGTTGATGGTATTTGCCGGTGGAACCATTGCCTCTTGGTTTGAAGGCAAAATATCCACCTCACTGTAGGCTTCATAACCTACCGGTTCATACATGTTTGGCATATACTGGTAATTTGGTTCGCGCTTATCCTGACAAGCGGCTATAACTACCAATAAACATCCTATGACCGTAATTTTTAGAAAACTGTTCATATTCAATGACTGTTTTTTTCTGATATATTAATTTCTACAGCACCAGTACCCGCAAGCAAATCCTTCAACTCCTGTTCGTTCCCATGAATTTCAATTTCCATAACAAAATGGTCATCGGTAGTTCTTACATCGGGATTTTCAGCTTTCTTGAAAGGCCATAACCTACTGCGCAGATAAAAGGTAATTACCATCAAGTGCGCAGCAAAGAAGACCGTAAGCTCAAACATGATGGGCACAAAAGCCGGCATGTTCTCTATATAACTAAAGCTTGGTTTTCCACCAATATCCTGTGGCCAATCCTTGATCATAATAAAGTTCATCATTACGATGGCAACGGTCAGACCCACACAGCCATATAAAAAGGAAGTAATGGCTATTCTGGTAGGTGCCAATCCCATCGCCTTATCAAGACCATGCACCGGAAAGGGGCAGTAGACCTCTTCAATGTGATGTTTGGCAGCCTTAACCTTTTTGACAGCATGCATTAGCACATCATCATCATTGTAAAATGCTTGTATAACTTTAGATGCCATAGCCTACTTTTTGTTATTTAAAATTTTTGCTTGTCCGGCCCAATCATCACGCTGCGCCCTTCCAGGGAAGGAACCAGTAATCGAGTCCAACAAATCATACTCCTTTTCAGTCATTCTTGCCACCTGGGCAAAGGTATAGATACCGATTTCGTTTAAAGTCGCCTCCATCTGAGGTCCTATTCCCTTGACCTTTTTAAGGTCATCTGGAGATTCTTTGGTAGCATCAAAGGTTCCAATGCTGCTTAATAGCTCGTTTACCCCAACTTTATCGCCCTTGGTTGGCTCAACTTCGCCCATTACCACATCCTGGGTGACAACGGGCTCTTCCTTAACAATAACCCTGTCCGTTGAGATTTGATAAAGCGGCTGACCGGCATCCCTTAGTTTCTTATATTTCTCACCAGATGATTTAAGTATCGACTTAACTTCCGCTTGTGCTATAACCGGGAAGGTTCTCGAGTACAATAAAAAGAGTACAAAGAAGAATCCTATTGTTCCGATAAAAATTCCAATATCCACGAATGTTGGAGAGAACATAGTCCAGGAGGATGGAAGATAGTCCCTATGCAAGGAGGTAACGATAATCACGAAACGCTCGAACCACATACCAATATTTACGACAATGGAAATAAAGAAGGAGAACATAATACTTGTTCTTAACTTCTTGAACCACATGAATTGGGGTGAGAACACGTTACAGGTCATCATGGCCCAATAAGCCCACCAATAAGGTCCGGTAGCCCTGTTCAAGAAGGCATATTGTTCATATTCCACTCCAGAATACCATGCCATGAACAACTCGGTAATATAGGCACAACCAACGATTGACCCTGTAATCATGATTACGATGTTCATTAGCTCGATATGCTGTACCGTTATATAGGCCTCCAAGCTACAAACCTTCCTCATGATAATCAATAAAGTGTTTACCATGGCAAACCCGGAGAAAATCGCCCCTGCAACAAAGTATGGAGGGAAGATGGTCGTATGCCAACCAGGAATTACTGATGTAGCAAAGTCAAACGATACGATGGTATGTACCGAAAGTACCAAGGGTGTTGCAAGACCTGCCAAAACCAAGGAAACTTCCTCAAAACGCTGCCAATCCTTTGCACGACCGCTCCAACCGAAACTTAATAAGCTATATATTTTTTTCTGAAAGGGTAAAATGGCCCTATCGCGTAACATGGCAAAATCCGGCAACAAACCTGTCCACCAAAACACCAAGGAAACGGATAGATACGTCGAAATCGCAAATACGTCCCAAAGAAGCGGCGAATTGAAGTTTACCCACAAGGACCCGAACTGGTTTGGAATTGGCAATACCCAATAGGCCAACCAGGGTCTACCCATGTGGATAATTGGAAAAAGACCGGCCTGGATAACGGAGAAAATGGTCATGGCCTCCGCCGAACGGTTGATAGCCATTCTCCATTTTTGACGGAATAACAACAGTACCGCAGAAATCAAGGTTCCTGCATGACCGATACCTACCCACCATACAAAGTTTGTAATATCCCAAGCCCAGTTAACTGTCTTGTTCAATCCCCAGGTTCCGATACCTGTTGATATAGTATAAATAATACAACCTACTCCCCAAAGAAATGCCACCAAGGCAATGGAAAAAACAATCCACCAATGCTTATTGGCCCTTCCCTCTACAGGAGCTGCAATATCCACGGTTACATCATGGTATCCTTTGTCTCCAAGTACTAAGGGTTTTCGTATAGGTGCTTCGTAATGCGACGCCATAGACTTCTATTATAATTACTTTCTAGTATTGTTATGCTTCGTTGGTATTTCTAACTTTTACGTGATAGAAAACGTTTGGTTTTGTCCCAACATGCTCCAATAAATGGTACATACGGTTACTTTCCTTTAGTTCTGCCACTTTACTGCTCTCGTCGTTTATGTCACCAAATACCATAGCTCCATTATCACAGGCGGCGGAACAAGCAGTTTGGAACTCTCCATCCTGGATTGTTCTTCCTTCACGCTTGGCATCCAAAATTGTTTTTTGTGTCTTTTGAATACACATAGAACATTTTTCAATGACCCCTCTTGAACGAACATTTACATCTGGATTCAATACCATTTTACCCAAATCATTGTTCATGTGGAAATCGAACTCATCATTGTTGTTATACAAGAACCAGTTGAACCTTCTCACCTTATATGGACAGTTGTTGGCACAATATCTGGTACCTACACATCTATTATAGACCATTTGGTTCTGACCCTGTCTACCATGTGACGTAGCCGCAACAGGGCAAACCGTTTCACAAGGAGCATGGTTACAATGCTGACACATAACCGGCTGGAAGGCTACCTGAGGATTATCCGATGGATCTTCCATTTCACCAAAACCTCCTAGGGAACCATTGTCACCCCAAAGTCCATCCAATTCCTCCTTTTTAGTATTGTCCGCCTCAAAAGAATCTTCTGAAGAATAATATCTGTCGATACGCAACCAGTGCATATCCCTAGAAACCCTCACCTCTTTCTTACCTACTACAGGCACGTTATTCTCGGCGTGACACGCAATCACACAAGCCCCACATCCCGTACAGGCATTCAGATCGATGGACAGATTGAAATGATGTCCAATGGAACGATCAAAACTTTCCCAAAGATCGACGGAAGTTGCAGGAACCTCCTGATGGTTCAAAGAAACCTGGGGAACGTGATTCCACTCCGCATGGTCCTTTGTATTGAATATTTCTAAAGTAGTCTCCTTGATAATATCGCCCCTACCCATTAAGGTTTTATGCAGCTGGACACATGCGAACTCATGGTTACCACCAGTCTTTTCGACTGTCACCACCTGATTTGCATTGAATCCTTGGTACAGTTTGAAAGCATTGACACCGGTTTGCATCTCTTCTTTCATTCCTACGGTCTTACCGTAACCAAAAGAGAGACCCACAGATCCTTTTGCTTGACCGGGCTGAACGACAACGGGCACATTTTGAATTGTAACACCGTTGACGGTTAGGTTGACATAATCGCCATCCATACCGCCATTGGCAACATTCACATTCTTAACTCCTAAGGATTCTGCGTCCGCTTTTGAAATAGTGACATAGTTATCCCAGGAAACTCTTGTGATTGGATCCGGAAATTCTTGCAACCATGGATTGCTTGCCTGCTGCCCATCACCCATACCTACTTTTGAGTACAATGTTAGTTCCATACCGCCACTAGTGGCATTGGCCAAACTTCGCACAGCAGAGGCAATAGGCACTGCACTAGTTTCGATTTCTGTTTCTTCTTCAACCGCAACCAGTTCACCTTCAATATCTATTGCAGTGGCTTGAGCGACAAACACCCCATCCTGCAATGCTTGGTTCCAACTTGAACCGTTAAGGATATTGGCACTCCATGTATCCTTAATGTAGTCGTAGTAAGAACTTTCAATCCCCATCCAAGTCAATAAGGCTGACTGGAACTGTTTTGTATCGAACAACTCCTTGATGGTGGGTTGCATTAAACTGTAATGTCCTTTTTTGAACTGGGCATCTCCCCAGGACTCCAAATAGTGGTTGGAAGCCGCTGTGTATTGAACCGCTTCCGAAGTCTCGTTCCAATTGGTAGTAAACAAAACTGAAAGATCTGTTTTCTCAAGACCTTCTTTAAAGTCGGCCGCATTAGGCAGGGAATACATTGGGTTTACACCATCCATAATCAAAGCCCCAACCCTACCGGATTTCATATCGGAAATCAAACTTTCCAATTGTTTAACGCTTCCTTTCCTAATGTATCTAGGAGCTGATGGGTCAAATGCTTTACTTGCCAACATTTTGTTTATCGCCAAAACAACGGACTGTGCATTTACATCATCCAAACCGGTCAAGACAACTGCATTGGAACCCGCTTTCTTAACCTCGGCAGCAATTTGGTCCACAATGGCATCGTACTCAGACGTATTTCCTCCTACTGAGGTTCCGTTTAATTTACCATATAATTTTGCCAGAACGACCTTTTGCGCCGTTGGCGTCAAAGGAAATCTTTTATCAGCATTTGCACCCGTTAGGGACATATTCGCCTCCAACTGTACATGTCTGGACATTTTTCCATTTTTTGGAACACGTCCTTTGGAATATCCAGAACTATATCCTCCTCCTTGCCAATCCGCTAGAAAATCAGCAGAAAAGGAAATGATCAAATCCGCCTTTTCAAAATCATAATCCGCCAAAGCGCGCTCACCATAAGCCTGCTCAAAGGCCGTTAGTGCAGCATCCTCTGAAATAGCATCATAGGATACGTGCTCCACATTTTCATTAGCGGTCATCAAGTCCATAATCAAACGATCCGTTGAAGGACTTGCATACGTCTGCGTAAGCAAAACAACCTTTTTCGAAGAACCCTTAAGACTATTCATTTTTGCGGTTACCGCTGAGTTCAAGGCATCCCATTCAATTGGCTCTCCATTGGCCATAGGACCTTGTAGTCGCGTGCTATCGTACAAAGAAAGTACCGAAGCTTGAACCCTAGCATTAGCGCCACCGCCTACTTTGGCCAAGGTGTTGTTCTCCACTTTAATTGGGCGACCTTCACGGGTCTTGATAAGTACGCTGGCAAAATCAAATCCATTTGCTATGGTGGTGGCATAGTAATTAGCAACGCCGGGAACAATGTTCTCTGGTTGAACCACATAGGGAATGGACTTTATAACGGGCCCCTCACAAGCGGCCAAGGAAGCCGCGGCGGTACTGAAACCAATATATTTTAGGAAATCCCTTCTATTGGTACTTGTTGACGACAAATTTTGTTTATCACCCAAAAAGTCATCCGCAGGAATCTGTTCCACAAATTCATTCTGTCTTAGTGCCTCAACAATGGAATCGTTAGGGTTTAACTCCGCTTCGCTTTTCCAATATTTTTTGTTTGATGCCATACGTAATATCTGTAATTAGCTTCTTATATAAATTAATAGTGACACTTTCCACATTCCAAACCACCCATTTGGGCCGCTGTCAAATTCTCAACACCATATTTCTTGGAAAGCTCTGCGTGAATTTTTTCGTAATACTCGTTACCCTCAACTTTAACGTTTGTCTCGCGGTGACAATTGATACACCATCCCATGGTCAAAGGAGAGTATTGATACATTATCTCCATTTCCTCAACCGGACCATGACATGTCTGACACTCGACACCGGCTACGGAAACATGCTGGGAATGGTTAAAATAGGCGAAATCAGGCAAATTGTGGATTCGGACCCATTCCACAGGCTGTGATTCACCCGTATACTTTTGGTTTTCCTCGTCCCAACCTACAGCCTTATACAACTTCTTGATTTCTTTGGTGTAAAACTCATTGGTATAACCGTTCGCCAAATCCTCAGCCGAAGGCCCCTCAGGATTACCCTTGTACTCGTAAATGGATTTATGACAGTTCATACAGACATTCAAGGAAGGAATTCCGGAGTGTTTGGATACCCTTGCTGACGAGTGACAGTATTTACACTCGATTTTATTATCGCCCGCGTGTATTTTATGGGAATAATGAATGGGCTGGATGGGAGCATACCCCTGATCGACACCGATCTGCATCATCCATCCGTACGCAAAATAAGCACTACCTAACAGTAGAAAAATTACGGTTACCAGTACCAAGAACTGGTTTTGCGCAAAGGCCTTCCAAATTGGAACCCTCTTTTCAGCCCTTTCCTTTTCTATGGAAATTCCATTCGCCTCGGCTATTCTTCGCAAGGTGTTATTTACCAAAAACAACATTACGACCAATAAAGCGAAAACGAGGGCCAAAGCACCCAAAATCATTTCATTGGAAATGCCCCCGGAAGCAGCACCCGCCGTAACCGCAGCAGCTTCTCCGGCAGCCGGGGCTGTAGGAGCCGGTGGCGGAGCAGCGGTATACGCCAATATATTGTCGATATCCTCGTTGGTCAACGTAGGAAAAGCGGTCATAGCCGCTTGATTGTATTCGTTGTAAATCCTTACCGCATAAGCATCCCCGGACTTAATCACCCCTGGACTATTTTTTATCCAGGCGTACAACCATTCCCTATCCAACCCCTCTTCTTCGGCCAAACGGCTTTCGACGTTTGCCAGGGCAGGGCCAGTCATCTTGCGATTCAATGCGTGGCAAGCCGCACAATTTTGATTGAACAAAGCCTTACCGGCAGCCGGATCACCATCGGTCGAAGCAGCCTCTGTTGACTCTACAGAAACATCAGCAGACTCCGCAGCAGCGTCTTGCGCCGATAAAGAAACTGAAAAAAGTAGGCTAACTACTAAACTAAAAACAAAGACTTTAGAAAATTGATTGCGGTACGGTACCTTTTTCATACATAGAATATTTCAATCGGAATCTTGGCACGATTTTAGCCCGCATTTTAACGACAAACGGTAAAAAAATGCCTTAATCGATGGCAAAAATACGACATAGACTTTATTTGGTAAAAGGTTAATGTCTTTATACCTTATAATTTATAATTATTCTAAATAGTTAAAAATGCTAACCCTTTATTCCTTAAAAATTTACATTTGCAAAGGGAACTAAAACATCCCATTTTTAGATGAAAAATGTCATTTACATAGCGTTCACCTTACTTTTTGCAACCTTTGCGAACGCCCAGGAAGGTACTATCTCCATTGATCAGGATGTTCAAATAACACAATTGTTGGAGCTTTACAAGAAAACCTTGGACAAGAACGATTATTACAGGATTCAAGTTGGTTTTGTAAGCAATAACGAAAAGGCCCAAGAGATTAAAAGCAATGTGGAAATCGACTTCCCAGATCTACCCTCACAAATTGATTTCGACTCACCTACATACAGAATTCGAGTTGGTAAATTTAAATCTAAATTGGAGGCTGAGCGCAAATTCAACGAGGTGCGGAAAAAATACCCCAATGCCATGCTCTTAAAACCAAAAAAATCGACCTAAAAGGCCGATTTTTTATTTTATTATTCAATCAATCCGTATCGCTTTATTTCAACTTCTTTTTAACGGCTACCTCTTGGAAGGCTTCCACGATATCATCTACGTTGATGTCATTGTAGTTCTTGATTTGGAGACCACAATCATACCCTTTGGAAACTTCCTTGACATCATCCTTGAAGCGCTTCAAGGATGCCAGTTCACCCGTGTAAATTACTACACCGTCCCTAATTAAGCGAATATTGGAATTCCTAAATATTTTTCCACTTGTTACCATACAGCCTGCAATGGTGCCAATTTTGGATATTTTAAAGGTCTCCCTGATTTCGGCAGTACCGGTAATCTCCTCTTTCATTTCCGGGGAAAGCATGCCTTCCATCGCATCTTTCAAATCATTTATGGCGTCGTAAATAATGGAATACATCCTGATGTCTATCTCCTCATTTTCTGCCATGGCCTTGGCATTGCCCATCGGCCTAACATTAAATCCTATGATGATAGCATCCGAGGCGGAGGCCAATAAAACATCGGACTCCGTAATAGGCCCAACAGCTTTGTAGATAATGTTCACCTGGATCTCATCGGTAGACAGTTTCTGGAACGAATCAGTCAAAGCTTCAACGGAACCATCCACATCACCTTTAAGTATAATGTTCAATTCCTTGAATTCGCCCAAGGCTATACGTCTTCCAATTTCATCCAATGTGATATGACGTTGTGTCCTAACAGATTGCTCCCGCTGTAATTGGGACCTTCTGGCCGCAATCTGCTTGGCCTCACGCTCATCTTGTAGGACATGGAACTTATCCCCTGCTTGTGGCGCACCATCCAAACCTAAGATGGATATAGGCTGCGATGGGCCGACCTTGGTAACGCTCTTTCCTCGCTCGTCCTGCATGGCCTTTACCTTTCCACTGGTTGTTCCGGCCAATACATAATCCCCAATATTCAAGGAACCAGCCTGCACCAAGATTGTCGATACATATCCTTTTCCTTTGTCCAAAAACGCCTCTACTACAGTACCAGAAGCCAATTTGTTGGGATTGGCCTTTAATTCCAATAATTCGGCCTCCAATAATACCTTTTCCAAAAGCTCCTGAACACCCTGCCCTGTCTTGGCTGAAATGTCATGTGACTGAATTTTACCGCCCCAATCTTCCACCAATAAATTCATCTGGGCAAGTCCTTCCTTAATTTTATCGGGATTTGCCGTTGGCTTATCGACCTTATTGATAGCAAATACAATAGGCACACCTGCAGCTTGCGCATGACTTATGGCCTCTTTAGTTTGCGGCATAATATCATCATCCGCGGCAATTACAATAATTGCAATGTCCGTCACCTGAGCACCCCTTGCACGCATCGCCGTAAAAGCTTCGTGACCCGGTGTATCTAAAAATGAAATTTTTTGACCATTGTCCAAGGTGACAGCATAGGCCCCAATATGTTGGGTAATACCTCCGCTTTCACCAGCAATTACATTCTCTTCCCTAATGTAGTCAAGCAAAGATGTCTTACCATGGTCCACATGTCCCATTACCGTAACAATAGGTGCCCTAGGCTCCAAATCCTCGGGAGTATCCGCTTCCTCAACTATACTCTCCTCAATATCCGCCGTTACAAATTCTACCTCATAGCCGAACTCTTCCGCAACAATCGAAAGTGTTTCCGCATCCAATCGCTGGTTCATAGTAACCATGATACCCAATGACATACAGGCCGAAATAATCTCTGTAGTGGAAACGTCCATCATCGTTGCAACCTCACTGGCGGTAACAAATTCGGTAACCTTAAGGATTTTACTTTCCAGTTCTTGTTGCTCCAGGTCTTTTTCCGTTTGCTGACGGTGCTGATCTCTCTTATCCCTTCTATACTTGGCACCTTTGCCTTTTTTGGATTTTCCTTGCAGTTTCTCCAAGGTCTCACGCACCTGCTTTTGAACATCTTCCTCAGTAGGCTCTACCTTGGAAGCCGCAAAGCGTCTATTGCCCTTGCGGTCGTTGGAATTACCACCCTTAGATTGACCGGGACCCGAGGTATTTTTACTTACAATACGCTTTCTACGCTTCTTACGGTCTGAACTGTCCGAACTACTTTTCTCTTCCTTCTTCTTTTTCGGCTTCTGGAATTTGGAAAGGTCTATTTTATCGCCCGTAATTTTTGGTCCGGATAACTTCTTGTACTGGGTCTCCAAGGTTTCGGGCTCATCTGATTTAATTTCAGGCGCTACCTCCTTCGGCTTGTCAGCTACAGGTGTTTCGGCTTGCGGTTTTATTTCTTCCTTCTTTTCTTCGGATACCTTTTCCGGTTCCTGTACCTTTTCTTCCTCCTTTGGTTTAGGAGGCTCTTCCTTTTTCTTTGGGTTCAGGTCGATTTTACCAACCGTTTTGGGTCCGGCAAGCTCCACTTTTCCCGTAAGTCTATTTTCTTCTTGGGCAGCATTTCTTTTTTCACGTGCCAATCTTCGTTCTTCCTGCTCCTGCTCCAATTGGACCCGTATGGCTTCCTTCTCCTTTCGCTTTTCCTCCCCTACCTCTTTTGAAGCAACTTTCTTGCTCTTATCGGTCTGGAACTCGTCCAATAGCACTTGATATACCTCATCGGAGATTTTTGTAGTCGGCCTTGCGTCCACATCATGTCCTTTGCTGTTCAAGTAATCTACCGCCCTGTCCAAGGAAATATTAAGCTCTCGAAGAACTTTATTAAGTCTTATTTTTGGATTATCTGCCATAAATACTGATTCCCGTTCTTTTATTTATCCGCTAATATATAGCTAATCTTCTAATTCTTCTTTTAGGATACGTACAACTTCTATAATTGTCTCTTCCTCCAAGTCGGTACGTTTTACCAAATCGTCCACGTCCTGTTCCAAAACGCTCCTGGCCGTATCCAACCCTATTTTCTTAAACTCCTCAATGATCCAACCATCGATTTCATCGGAGAACTCTGTCAACTCCACATCTTCCTCAACACCTTCCCTGAACACATCGATCTCATAACCGGTCAATTGACCTGCCAGGCGAATATTATGACCTCCTCGACCAATAGCCTTGGACACTTCCTCTGGCTTTAAGTATACCTGGGCGGTCATTTTTTCATCGTCCAGTTTCACTGAGGACACCCTTGCAGGGCTTAAAGCCCTTGTAACCAACAATTGGGGGTTGGAAGTCCAGTTGATTACATCAATGTTCTCATTGCCTAACTCCCTAACGATTCCATGGATCCGCGACCCCTTCATACCTACACAGGCCCCTACCGGGTCTATCCTGTCATCGTATGAATCTACCGCCACTTTTGCCTTTTCACCGGGGATACGCACCGCCTTCTTAATGGTGATCAAACCATCAAAAACTTCCGGTATTTCCTGAAAAAACAACTGTTCCAAGAACAAGGGAGAGCTTCGGGACATGATAATAGTGGGCTTGGCACCTTTCAACTCTACACTTTCAATGATACCCCTAACATTGTCCCCTTTTCTAAAAAAGTCCGATGGGATCTGTCTGTCCTTTGGAAGAATAATTTCATTGCCCTCATCGTCCAACAAAATAACCGCCTTGTGACGGATATGATGCACCTCAGCGGTATAAATCTCTCCCTCAAGATCTTTAAACTGCTTGTATATGGTGGTATTATCGTGCTCATGGATTTTGGCGATTAAATTTTGACGGAGTGCCAAAATAGCCCGTCTCCCCAAATCGATCAACTTCACCTCTTCAGACACGTCCTCGCCTACTTCAAAATCCGGTTCTATCTTGCGTGCCTCAGAAAGAGATATCTCCTCATTGGGGTCTTCCACTTCGCCATCCTCGACCACCACCCGGTTACGCCAAATCTCCAAATCTCCCTTGTCCGGGTTAATAATGATATCAAAGTTATCATCGGACCCAAACTTCTTTTTAAGGGCGTTCCTAAAAACATCCTCCAAAATTGCCATAAGTGTTACCCTGTCTATGAACTTGTCATCCTTAAACTCCGAGAAAGATTCGATTAACGCAATATTTTCCATTGGTTATTACAATTAAAATTTTAATACAACTTTCGCTTTTTTAATATCAGAAAAGGGAATCTCCTCTCTTTTCTGCACTGTAACTTTTCCCTTACCAACAGGTTTGGGTTCCCTAGCTTTCCATTCCAAAACGATATATTCATCATTGGCCTGTGTCAGCTTACCTTCGAATGACGAACCAGAAGTCTCAACCTCCAATTTTCTTCCTATATTCTTTTTATATTGTCTTGGCATCACCATGGGCGCCGTTGCCCCGGCAGAAGCAACTTCAAGGGAAAAGTCCTCCTCTTCCCGATCCAAATTATGTTCAATGGCCCTACTTATCTTGATACAATCATTTACGGTCACACCGGCATCACCATCGATCACTACCTTAATTTTGTTATCCGGGGACACCGTAAAATCGATTAAAAATAACGAAGGATCTTCTTCTAATCCCATTTCCAGTAATTCCTTAACCTTTTCCTTCAACATAAAAAACCAAGTAATAAAAGAGGGGACAAATTGTCCCCTCACGAATACTTTTATTCTTTCAGTGCTGCAAATATACAATATTCTTTGTTGTTTGCAATAAGATGTTAGAATTCAATCAAATAATTTAAGAAAACCCCACACATATTATAGTGGAAATAGTTTTATTCTCACCTCAATCCTCCCAAAAATTGAGCCGTTTGCGGTTTCCCATCCTGACTATTCAGATTATTAATACTATCGACCTCTCTTCTAAACCTTAATATCATTAAGGTATCCAATTGACCTTGAATGCTATCGCGCATCATCTGCCAGTTACCGGCGTTCATTTTTTTGTTGTACTCGGTAATTTTATCGAATCTAGATAGATTATACCTATTGGCCTTCCAGGCATGCTGGGTACTCTTTCCATGCTGTAAATCCTGAAGGTAAATACCCACCCCAAAACCAAGCAACACAACTATGAGAATGATCTTTAAACTTTTTGTGGTCAACTTCATAACATTTAGTTTTATGGGTGGTACAAAGCTAAGTGGCAACCTTTAAGGCGCGGTCGTTTTTCCAATATTTTATTGATGCAATCAATGGACAATGTACGAAATATCAACCAAAAGTCCTTACCACTTTTCTTGAATGTTTACTGGTGGACGCCTTTTGATATATATCTGCGATAGCGGTATCAAACGCCTCCTTGGAAAATGGTTTCGACAAAAAGTTGGAACATCCCAATTTCATTATATAGCTGGCAAATTCCTCCCTAGTGGAACTTGAAATGATATGCAATTTTCTTCCGAACATGGTTACAAAAGAGAATCCATCCAACATGGGCATTTCTATGACCGTCATCAATACATTGGCATGCGAAGTCTGTAAATATATCCAAGCGTCCATGGGATCATTAAATTTTGAGACACTTGCTATCAATGGGTTAGACTGTGCTAATCTTTCCGCAATATTCAACCATATATTGGAATCATCTAGGGTCACAAGGTGTATCTGCATACAATTCAAGATTTGAGACCGTGAATTTAACCGTTTTGAACCAACCAGATAATTTTTAAAGGTGAACTACCAAATTATATGCATCAAAGGTTGGTTTGCGTGAAAATTTAAACAACATATTCAAGTGATAAATTAAAAAAATCCCAACATCTAGGACGCTGGGATTTCATATTCTTATTAGTTGGCCCACTAGGACTCGAACCTAGAATGACGGTACCAAAAACCGGAGTGTTACCATTACACCATGGGCCAATACCTTTAAGAGCGTGCAAATTTAAAACAAAGTTTGGTTTGAACAAACATTTTTTAAGCCAAATAAGTAAAAATACCTATTTCCCTGCCTGTTAAAGGTTTATAAAAATAATGGGTGGGTATCTATATAAATTAGTATTTTCGCCGGATAGCTTTAACCAAGGTTCCATGTTTTCAAAGAACTTCAAAAAATGGGACACCCTTCTTGGGTGGTCCGTCTTTTTTATTGCCTTCATAACTTACTTTATTACCGTTGAGCCAACAAATAGTTTTTGGGATGCCGGGGAGTATATAGCCACATCGGCTAAATTACAGGTAGGGCATCCTCCTGGGGCACCGTTGTTACAGATGATCGGTGCTTTTTTTTCCATGTTCGCCATGGAACCCAGCCAAGTTGCCATGATGGTCAATTTAGTTTCCGGGGTTTCAAGTGCCTTTACAATCCTGTTCATGTTTTGGACCATTACCAATATAGCGCAAAAATTATTGGACGGTAATGACCCCATGACCAATAGCAAAGCAATTGCCATATTGGGAAGTGGTCTTATTGGATCCTTGGCCTTTACTTTTTCAGATAGCTTTTGGTTCAATGCGGTAGAGACCGAGGTATATGCATCGGCCAGTTTGATTATGGCCCTTTTGCTTTGGCTGGGACTTAAATGGACGGACAATCTGGATGACCCTAGGGGCGACCGTTGGCTCGTGCTAATTTCCTTTGTGGTTGGTCTTACCTTTGGTGTCCAGTTTATGGGCTTCTTGGCCATTCCGTCCATTGGACTACTTTACTATTTTAAGACCTATAAAAAGACCACTGTTAAAAATTTCCTTTTGGCCAATATCATCGTTATTGCCATTTTGATGTTGGTCTATAAATTCTCCCTTACTTATGTGCTGATGTTTTTCGGGTGGGGCGAGGTGTTCTTCATCAATACCATTGGCCTCCCATTCAATTCGGGTTCCATAATTATCGGACTTTTGTTTATAGGGGCCTTTTATTTCGGCCTTAATTACACAAGAAAGAACAATTACAAGGTTGCAAATACCATAGTCCTTTGCCTGATGTTTCTTTTTCTGGGGTTCTCATCTTGGTTGATGCTTCCCATACGTGCCAATGCACAGGTGGTCATCAATGAAAACAATCCGGAGGATGCCCGGGCACTTTTGGCCTACTACAACAGGGAGCAATATCCCGGGGTGGACAGCCCTGTTTACGGTTCGTATTATTCAGATATGTTCGCTCCCGCAGGTGAGGATAGGGACGGCACCCCCAAGTATGAAAAGGATTATACCTTGGGGAAATATATTATCGTAAACAAATACAAAAATTCCGAACAGGGTCCCAATCCAGACCATCAGGGCTTATTACCCAGAATGTGGAGCTCACAGCATGCTTCCAACTACATGCAGTATTTTGGCCCGTTGGATTTTAAAATGACCGAATACAATGCAGATTTGGCCGAAGCCATCAATCAAGTGAAGACAGGCTTTGAAAATGGTGAAATAGATGCGGACCAATACATCAGCTTTATAAAAAGATTCAGCGATTATATTGAAGTACAGCCACCTACGGTTTGGGACAACATTAAATACATGTTCGAATTCCAGTTCAACTACATGTATATGCGCTATTTCATGTGGAACTTTGTAGGGAAACAGAACGATGTTCAAGGCCGATACAATGACAACGGAAACTGGCTAAGTGGTATCAACTTTATCGACAGTGCAAGATTGGGTAGCCAAGACAATCTCCCAAGCGACATCCTGAACAATCCGGGCAGGAATACCTACTTCTTTTTACCGCTCCTTTTGGGAATTATTGGATTGGTTTTTCAAGTGTCCAAAGACCCCAAACAGTTCTGGGTGCTCATGGTCTTTTTCCTTTTTACCGGTATTGCCATACAGTTTTACACCAATCCCTATATTTTTCAGCCTAGGGAACGTGACTATTCCTTGGTAGGGTCCTTTTATGTATTCGCTATTTGGATAGGTCTCGGCGTATATGGACTCTACGACGGATTCAAGGATTGGATCACACCAAAGATTTTGGCGCCTGTGGTCGTGGTGGCGTGTCTTTTTGCGGTTCCCACCGTGATGGCCGTTCAGAACTGGGACGACCATGACCGCTCCAATAGGTTTACGGCAAATTCATCCGCAAAATCATACTTGGACTCCTGCCAGGAAGATGCCGGGGCCATTTTGTTCACCATCGGGGATAATGACACCTTCCCGTTATGGTACGCCCAAGAAATAGAAAAATACCGTACGGATGTCCGTATCGTTTGTACAAGCTTGTTCGAAACGGATTGGTACATAGATCAAATGAAGCGAAAGGCCTACGATAGCGACCCAATTCCTTCGCAGATTGAACACGATAAATATCGGTTTGGTTCCAGGGATGTTTTATATCATCAAGGTATTACGGAAAACAGGTGGCCCATTAAGGATTTCATCAATTGGATCGATAGTGACAAACCGCGCACAAAATTGGGTTATTTATTAGAACAACAGGGTGCTGATTTAAGTAACTATTCAGAAAATACCCAGAACATGGTATACTACCCAACGAACAAAATCCGTGTTCCCGTAAACAAAAAGAATGTTTTGGAAAGTGGTTTGGTAAAACCGAAGGATTCCGCCGTAATCGTGGATTATATCGATATTAACTTACCCAGTGTCATTACCAAAAAGAGCATGATGATGTTGGACATCCTTGCCAACAATGACTGGAAAAGACCCCTCTATTTCTCTGGAGGAAGTTTTGACGATGCGGAATACCTTTGGATGAAGGACTATCTGCAATTGGACGGCCTGGCCTATAAATTGGTTCCTATTAGAACCGAAAGACCCAACTCCTTTGAAATGGGCCGTATTGATACAGATTTGATGTACGACATCGTAACAAAATGGGACTGGGGCAACGCCGGCGACAAGAATATTTACCATGACACCCAAACGAGGATTCAAAGTGTAAGTTACAGAGGAAACCTCGCCCGATTGATGGAAGCCCTAATTAAAGAGAACAAGATGGACAGGGCCAAGGAAATTATCGAAATTTCCTTGACCAACATGCCCGTAGAAATTTTTGGTTATTATTCACTGGTTGAGCCTTTTGTGGATGGTTATTACAAAGTTGGGGAAACTACCAAGGCTCGAGAGTTGTTCGGGGTCTTAAAGAAAAAATATCAGGAACGTTTGGAGTACTATGCTTCCACAAGTTTGGACGAACAATACAGTAATATTGACGATATCATAGCCGATATGGAAGCCTACCGAAGAAACATCGATACCGTAATCGCCAACGATGAAAAGGATTTTGCGGAAAAAGAGACTTTGATATTCAACGAGTACATAGACAAATTCCAACATTTCTACAAGGACGAGGATAGTTTTGAAATGCCCGAAGGCGAATATCAGGACGACCCGGATATGATAATAGATACCTTGCCCATGAGCGATACAATCAGTACGGATAAAACTACGACCGATTTACTGCAGGATACCATTGGCAACCCGATCGAATAAAAATGGGGTGAAGGAAAATTAAAAACTGCCGCTAAACGTACTCGTTTAGGATGCCTATGAGGGTTTTTGCGTCTTGCTCGCCACTTTGGCGCCAGACCATTTCGCCCTTTTTATAGATCATTAAGGTGGGAAGACCTTTAACACGCAATGCCTGGGAAAGTTCCTTGTTTTTGTCCACATCGATTTTTATGACCTTACCTTTGTCTCCCAAGGCAGCGGCCACATCGCGCAATACGGGATGCATGGCAGTGGATTGTTCGTTCCATTCTGCATAGAAATCCAACAGCACGGGAACGTTCAAGTCTATAAGTTCACCAAATTTAGACATAGAATCGGCTTTGCGTTACAAGCCAAATGTAGTAAAAAATGTTAAAATACAACGCCGGCCCCATGTATTGTGTAGAACGGGCCGAGTTAAAATCATGTTAAGGTCTTTTTTTTAAGGGTGAGTACCGTAATTTCCGGCCAGATGCCCACCCTTCCAGGATAGCCCAAAAACCCGAAGCCCCTATTGACGTTAATAAACTGCCCCAACTCCTTATAGATGCCCGCCCAATGTGGATAGCGCCATTTGACGGGACTCCATTTCACCCAGCCGGGAATCTCTATCCCAAATTGCATACCATGCGTATGCCCGCTTAAGGTCAAATGATAGTGCTTTTCGTCATGCAATACTTCTTCGGACCAATGGGAAGGGTCGTGGCTCATTAAAATGGTAAAATCGTTAGGATGTATTTGTGCTGAAGCCTTTTTAAGGTCGCCGGCTTTTTTGAAACCACCTTTTCCCCAATTTTCCACCCCAACCAAGGCAATACGGTCCTTCCCTTTTTGGAGATATCTGTGTTCGTTGAGCAAAAGGTCAAACCCCATATTCCGTTGCAAGTCCTTCAAATCCTGTAAATTCTTCTGTTTAGAGGCCTCCGTTTCCCATGCGATGTAATCCCCGTAATCATGGTTGCCCAACACGGAAAACTTACCATCCTTGGCCTCCAAGGTGCTGAACAAATCGGCCCAAGGCAACATTTCCTCGGTCTTGTTGTTCACCATATCCCCTGTAAAAAGTAAAAGGTCGCTCTTCTGTTTATTGATTAGGTCTACACCATATTCTATTTTTTTCCGGTCGTCAAAACTACCACTATGTATGTCCGATATTTGGGTGATCCGGTACCCATCAAAACTATCCGGTAGATCTTCGAATTCCAAGGTATACCTCAGCACCTTGAAATTATACTTGCCCTTGTACATCCCATACAAAAGGGCTCCAAAGGGCAACGCGGCTATTCCCAGCGCTATCATTCCCAAGAACCTTCGTCTTTCCGGGAGACTAAATTCCTTTGATTCCCCAAAGAGTTTTTGGTATACCCCAGAAAGGATTCTGAAAATATCTTCGGAAAACAAAAAGAGTATGATGACCAACTTAAAGGACATCATCGTCAGTAAAAAGCCAAAGGCATAACTTTTAGGCCTGCTCAATACACGACCCGCCTCCTCCCCTGCGGTAAATTGATAAATAAAATTGACCAGAATGGCCAGTGAAACCAAAATATAAACCAGATAGACCCAAGGTTGCCTGAACAAGGACCGTAAAGCCTGAACGATATAAAAACTCAGTCCTAGGTAAATCAGTACAAAAACTATCCAGCGGAGCATTCCTTTCTTTTTTACAAATATATTTTATGTACGACGGGAAAGTGGTGCATTTGGATTTTATTTAACCTTATCGACCACGGCTTTTATCGTTTCAAAGTTTGAAACGCCCAGCTTATCATCGTTCAAAAAGGATGCCGAGTTCATAGAGATGGGAGGCGGTGCGGCCAATGTTTGTCGGAATTTGGTCCCGGACAAATGTATCGCCTCAAATCCCGCTTCCACAATGGACCGGACATTTCCTTCGTTAATACCGGAACCTGGCATGATCGCCACATTTGGAAATAATCTTTTCAAATCGCTCAAAAGGGCCATTCCTTCTAGGGCGGACTTCCCCTGACCGGATGTAAGCACATAATCCACCTTCAATTCCGCAAGTGTTTCCATCGTCTCTTTGGGATTTTTCACCCAGTCGAAAGCTCTGTGAAAGGTAAACTTCATCCCTTGCGCGGCTTCCATCAACGCGGCCGTCCGTGATACGTCCAAGGTAAAATCAGTATGTAAAACACCCGATACAATACCGGCAACACCTATTTGCCTGCACAAGGCAATATCCTCTAGCATTACCTTGTATTCGGCATCGGAATAGGTGAAATCGCCACTTCGGGGTCTGATCAATACATGTATCGGGATGGAAATCCGTTCCTTTACCGTTTTCAGCAATCCATAGGAAGGCGAAATACCGCCTACGGCCAACTCGGAACACAGTTCAATTCTATCAGCTCCCGCCCGTTCCGCATTGATGGCAGATTCAACGGAATTTGCACAGACTTCTACTAGCATCTTCTTATATTTAATTTCTTAAAAGTAAAGAACCGAAGCAATGCAACGAAGAAAGTTTTTAAAAAATTCCGGGGCCCTTACTGCAGGCATGTTGGCAACTCCCATAATAGCGGCACCCAGCGACTATGAAAAGAACCAAAAACCAATCGACACCCAATCAAACGCTACCATTCCCATCGCCATCTGCACTTGGGATTTTGGCAATGCCACGGCAAAGGCCTGGGAAGTATTGAGTGCCGGAGGAAGTTCTCTGGATGCAGTTCACCAGGGCGTAATGGTTGAAGAGAACAATCTGGACAACCAAACGGTGGGCAATGGTGGCAGGCCGGACCGGGATGGAAACGTAACACTGGATGCCTGCATCATGGACAAGGATGCCAATTGCGGGGCCGTTTTGGCCATTCAAAATATTGCCAATCCCATTTCCGTAGCACGTAAGGTCATGGAGGAGACGCCTCATTTAATGCTGGTGGGCAAAGGTGCGGAACAGTTCGCCTACGAACAAGGTTTTGAAAAACAAAATTTGTTGACGGAGCAATCAAAAAAGGAATGGGAGGAGTGGAAAAAAACATCGCAATATAAACCCATCATCAATATTGAGAACCACGATACCATAGGCATGTTGGCCATAGACGAAAAGGGGGATATCGCAGGTGCCTGTACCACGAGCGGCATGGCCTATAAAATGGCCGGGCGCGTGGGCGATTCCCCCATCATAGGTGCCGGACTCTTTGTGGATAATGAGGTGGGTGGGGCCACGGCCACGGGGGTTGGGGAAGAAGTGGTGCGTACCGTAGGCAGTTTTTTGATCGTGGAATTGATGCGCCAGGGAAAATCACCCCAAGAGGCATGTGAGGAAGGCGTAAAACGAATCATAGCCAAGAACAAGGACAAGCAGGATTTCCAAATTGGCTTTATCGCCATAAACAAGCAAGGAGAAACAGGTGCCTATTGTATTCATCCGGGTTTTACTTACAGAACGTATACCAAGCAAGGACATGTGAACAATCCTTCGGGGAGTTATTTAAAATCTTAAGATGGCAATCCGAATTAAGTCAGGCAATAGACATAATCTTGATACTATCCTCGAACGACTCGTTAAGTTAGTACGAGTAGAGGACGGAATATTGGTTTATAATGATGCATTCGATCACCACCATTTGAATTGGATGTTACATTCTTTAATTGAATTTGGAGAATCTATTTCAGACAATTCCAAAACCAAGATTTTAAACAAAGCTATTTCCACAATCTTGAAAGAACAAAATCATGAAAAAGAATACTTCATTGAGAAAATAAACCATTATCTAGGAGAGCACAACAATCAAAAAATCAAAACTTATTATTTACTAGCAGGTTTATCAATTAGCGGCCTACCTTTTCGAAAAATTAAAATTAGTGACTCTACTTTAAGAATCCATGGGAAAGGTTTCCCTAAAATATTTAGAAAAGCAAGAATCAAATCTATAATAGTAAATCGATTTAATACCGACCATCCGAATTTTTTAAAGATATCTCTAAGTTGCGATTCGAAGAACTTTCAAGATGCTTATAAATTAGGTATAGAGATATTTGAGGTTTTTAGAGCTTTCATTTGTTTATTATTGAATAAATCAATTCAAATAAGATTTGGAAGAAACAATACCAAAGCTATAAATGAAATCTTCGCAACCGAGTTATTTACCTTACATAATGAAGAAGGTAATTGTCCAGACGAAAAGTATTATTGGTTTAATTCCTATCCTAAAGAAATAGCCATATTTGATCCTGAGAACGGGATGGAAAATATAAAAAAGCCACTTAAAGCCTATATTAGATCATTCAACAAATGCAAACCGAAACATCAAACAACCTTAAAAAAAGCTTTGAATATCTATGTAACTGCTTTTGACGAGGAAAATAAACATCTTTGCTTCATAAAAGCTTGGACTGTTCTAGAGACTCTTACTAACACGGATCAAAATGATTTGCTAATAAAACGTGTATCATCAATTTTTAAGAATAAAGAATTTGTAAAGCAGGATTTAGAATGTTTAAGAGAATTTAGGAATGAATTTGTACATCAAGGAAGTCATCAATCGGATCCGCTAGTTGCATGCTTTAGAGTTCAGAAATATATCAGAACTCTTGTAAATTTTAATTTAAATTATGCAGGCTTTCTAAATAACATAAATGAGTCGGCACTTTTTCTTGATAATTTCACTCCTGACCTAAGAGATTTAAAAAACAGGAAAAGAATACTTGAAAGAGCCATAACTTTAAAGTCTAAAATTTAAACCCAAAAAAATGTCGGAACAAAAAAGACTGTTTTTACTGGACGCCTATGCGTTAATTTTTAGAGGCTACTATGCCCTGATAAAAAACCCTAGAATCAATTCCAAGGGGATGGACACCAGTGCCATTATGGGTTTTATGAATTCCTTGTTCGATGTGATAAAGCGTGAAAAACCGGACCATTTGGCCGTCTGTTTTGACAAAGGAGGCAGTACTGAGAGAACGGAACTTTTCCCGGAATACAAAGCAAACCGTGACGAAACCCCCGATGCCATACGGATTGCGATACCCTATATCCAGGATATCCTAAAAGCTATGCATATACCTTCGGTTATTTTGGAAGGTTGGGAAGCGGACGATATCATCGGCACCCTGTCAAAACAGGCCGAAAAAGAAGGCTATAAAGTGTTTATGGTAACTCCCGATAAGGATTTTGGGCAGCTGGTTTCCGAAAATATTTTTATGTACCGACCCGCCCGTATGGGCAACGGAATCGAGATATGGGGAATCCCCGAGGTCCAAAAACGCTTTGGGGTAGAACGCCCGGAACAGGTAATCGATTACCTGGGCATGATGGGCGATGCCAGTGACAATATCCCCGGCCTGCCCGGTGTAGGCGACAAAACGGCCAAAAAATTCATTGAGCAGTTCGGGTCCTTGGAAGGGCTTTTGGAAAATGCGGACCAGCTTACGGGAAAAATGAAGGAGAAAATCATTGAAAACGCAGAACTGGGTCGACTCTCAAAAAAACTGGCTACCATTTGCACGGATTGCGACGTTACTTTCAATGCCGAGGACTACGAGCTTTCCGTTCCGGATAGCGAGGCCGTCCAAAAAATATTCGAGGAACTGGAGTTTCGAAGACTAAAGGAGCAATTCATCAAAATATTCTCAGGGGAAGAGGAAACTACGGAAACCCAAGTGACCAGCACGGAAACGGCCCAAAAAATAGCTTCCTCCGCAGGTAGTGGCCAATTTTCCCTTTTCGGTGGGGATGGAGCTTCCCCTGCAACTATCAAGGATACTTCCAGTAGAAATACCATTGCCGATGTTCCCCATGTGTATCAAAGTGTGGCCCCGGGAATGGCCATGAAGTTGTTCCTACAGAATTTAATGAAACAGACCTCCGTCTGCTTTGATACGGAAACCACTTCCATCAATCCTTTGGAGGCGGAATTGGTAGGTATTGCCTTTTCCTGGGAGGCGACAAAGGGTTTTTATCTTCCGTTTCCAGAGGAACGGGACAAGGCCCAAGAACTCATCGAGGAGTTACGCCCGTTTTTTGAATCGGAGAATATTGAAAAAATCGGCCAGAACCTAAAATATGACATTAAGGTCTTGGACAAGTATAATATCAGGGTTCACGGTAGACTTTTTGATACGATGTTGGCCCATTACCTAATCAACCCGGATATGCGCCATAATATGGACGTACTCTCCGAAACTTATCTGAACTATACCCCCATTTCTATAACGGAGCTCATCGGCAAAAAGGGAAAAAACCAACTTTCCATGCGGGAAGTACCTTTGGAAAAACAAACGGAATATGCCGTGGAGGATGCGGATATCACCTTTCAACTCGCTCAACATTTTAGACCGGAATTGGCGGAAGCCAAAACGGACGGACTTTTCGGGGATATCGAAATACCCTTGTTAAGGGTCTTGGCCGATATGGAACTGGAAGGTATCAATTTGGACATCGATTTTTTAAAGTCCCTTTCCAAAGATCTGGAAAACGATATCGCCAATCTGGAACAACAAATTTATGAGGCCGCCGGGGAAGAATTCAATATTGGATCGCCCAAACAGCTGGGCGAGATCCTTTTTGACAAAATGAAGTTGGTGGACAAACCGAAGAAAACCAAGACGGGGCAATATTCCACGGCAGAGGACGTACTTTCCTATCTGGCCAAGGATCACGAAATCATTCGGAATGTGCTGGATTACAGGGGACTTACCAAACTAAAGAGCACCTATGTGGATGCCTTGCCGGAACAGGTAGAACCTTCTACCGGCAGGGTACATACGGATTATATGCAAACCGTTGCGGCCACCGGGCGTTTGAGCAGCAACAACCCCAATTTACAGAATATTCCCATTAGAACGGAAAGAGGAAGACAAGTTAGAAAAGCATTTGTCCCAAGAAATGGGGATTACACCTTATTGGCAGCGGATTATTCCCAGATAGAACTGCGCATCATTGCCGCCCTAAGCCAAGAGGATACCATGATCGAGGCCTTCAAAAACGGGGAGGATATCCATGCATCAACGGCCTCCAAGGTTTTTAACGTGCCCTTGGAAGAAGTAACGCGGGAGCAACGAAGCAATGCCAAGACCGTAAACTTTGGAATTATTTATGGGGTTTCGGCCTTTGGGCTAAGCAATCAGACGGACCTATCACGTTCAGAATCCAAAGATTTGATAGATACCTATTATAAAACCTACCCGAAGCTTAGAAACTATATCAGCGAACAGGTGGATTTTGCCCGTGAGCACGGATACGTACAGACCGTTCTGGGCCGTAGGCGCTATCTAAAGGATATCAACGGAAGCAATGCGGTTGTTAGAGGAGCCGCCGAGCGAAACGCCGTGAACGCGCCAATTCAAGGAAGCGCGGCCGATATCATTAAAATAGCCATGATCAATATTCATAAGAAATTGATCGAGGGCGGATACAAATCCAAAATGCTGCTTCAGGTACACGATGAATTGGTTTTTGACATTTACAAGCCCGAATTAGAAACCCTAAAGCAGGTAATTAAATCCGAAATGGAGAATGCGTATGAATTGGCCGTTCCCCTGGATGTTGAACTGGGTATGGGAGAAAACTGGCTGGTAGCCCATTAAAATCGGTAGATATAGAAACAAAAAGGCACCCTGCTAAGGTGCCTTTACTATTTATTTTTTCCGAAAGTCTTAGTTCAAACTGTTGGCCCACTTATGGGACATCGTTTTGGACCTTTTGAAAAGGTTCAAAAAGGGTTTAAAATAACTGGCCAAGGAATATGGTTCAAAATCGAATCGTAGGATAACTTTTTTGGAATCGTTTCCGGTGATGGCCAATCCATTTTGTATTTTGAAATCCATATACGGAAAACCATAAACCGCCTCCATATCCTTTTCCTTATTGAAAAAATAATTTCCTTTTCCATTTAGGTAAAAACGGAATGTACTATAATTCCCAACAGGAAGTTCCAAAGCCTCCTTGGTCTTTAAATACAAACCTGTATGCATCCCCTTTAGGTTCAAAGCCTTGTTGCCCTTGAAATTGGGCATTTCATGTTCTTTGCCCGCATTGTCCAAAACGGAGATATGGGAAACGTTCAATAACATTTCGGACACTCCCTTATCAATGGCTATGTCACTTATTAAGGTCAATTCTTCAATCCTATTTCCTTTGTTGTCCCATTGATCCATCATATCCAAAGAGAATGGTATCGATTGCCAAATTGTTGGGTATACTCTTCTATATTTCATAAAGCTGTATATTAAAATTATACGGTACAAAATTCAGAATCGTTTTTGGGGGCCAAAACAAGAATCTTCACATATTTCTATGCTATATTAACCTGAGTGCCCTATTTTAATAAGATATTAGGTCAAAATAACATTTTATTGGCATCGCCAAAGGGTTTAATACCCCGAGGTAGTTTACTGATGATTAAGGTGTATCCCAAGAGCCATCAAATCAAAAAGTTAATTACTCTTAAAAAGATACTATTTTGAATTTGTAAGGCGTTTTAGGTATTGTTTCTAAAGGTTGGCAGTGCCATGAAAAGAATGATTTTTGTTTCCCTTTGTTTGTTTAGCACCTTGCTGTTTTCACAACAGAAAAAGGCTGTGGACGATGCATCTGCCGTACAGGAAATAATAATCTTCCCAAATCCCGCTACTACGGTCGTAAATGTCCTCGGCCTCAAGAACGCACCAAAGGCTTCTATTGTTCTATCGGACACGTATGGAAATACATTAAATAGTTATCAGTGGGAAATAAAGAACAATGCCTTGAACATTCCAGTTGCAAACCTCGACCCCGGGATCTACCTGCTTTCCATCATTTCACCGGAACAAAAGGTTCAGAAGAAGTTCGTAAAGCAATAATTAGTCGAAAACAAAATTATAGGTCAGTGCCAGTAAGGGGCTATTCAGAACGGAAAGTTCGTAAGACCCCAATGGACTATCCAGAAATACCGCACCATCCTCGGCGCCCTGTCTTTGTGTGTAGTACACATTAAATGGATTTCTCCTGCCATACACGTTGTAAATGGTAAAAATCCAATCCCCTTTCCATTTTCTGTTGGGGTTTTTACCGTAGGATACCTTCCATGAAAAATCCAGCCTGTGGTACGGGCGTAATCGGGCATTATTTCTTTCCAAAAATATAGGGACGTCCAAATCCTCGATTTTAAAAACGCTGTTGGCTACCGTATAGGGCCTACCTGTTTGTGCGGTAAAATTGAAACTCCATGTATTGTAGGGATCGCCCTCCAAATTAACCGTTCCGTTGAATACATGAGGTCGGTCAAAATCAGATGCAAACCATTCGTTATTGTTGATTCTATCCGCCAAACGTTCATTTTGGGACCGTAATAAACTTCTGGACCATGTATAGTTGAACCATCCATTGAATTTACCCTTGGGTTTCCTAAAACTCAATTCTACCCCGTACGCCTTTCCTTCTGCCTGAACGATATCCCGCTCCAAATATTCCTGCAAAAAGAAGTCGGCACCCGGTTTATAGGTAAGATTGTTATCCGAGGTCCTATAATAGCCCTCCAAACCGAGTTCAATGGTATTGTCCGCTACACCTGTATAAATACCAAAACCATACGCGTCGCTACTTTGGGGAACGATATTGGGGTCCGAAGTCTTCCAACGTGAGGTAGGCAAAGGGGTCGTTGAATTATACACATTTTGTAGGTATTGGTTCAATCTAGCAAAACTCGCCTTGATGGAGGTTACCTCCCCAAGTTTATAGTTGAGCCCCAATCGTGGTTCCAAATCATTATACGTTTTTACACCGGCACCTTTCTCAAAAAAGGTGGTTCCCAAAAGTTCTCCCGTAATATCATCAAAAGAACCCTGGGTATAAGGACCCACAAACACAAAATGATTAAAACGCAGGCCTGCGGAAAATTTAAGCCGCTCACCCAACAACCAATTCAGATTTCCATAGCCCGAAAAAACATAACTATTCTCCTGCGCCAAATCAACGGGCAAAATACTATTGCCATTGCCAGGGTCTAGATTGCCAGGTTGAATGGTGTACTTATTGATTTGGACCCCAGCGTAGTAATCGACCTTTTCATTTATGGTATTTGTCAATTCCGAAATAAAGCTTAAATAATTAATGCCAGAGTCAAACTCTATTTCATTATCGCTCTGTTGTTCTGGAAAAATGGTTTTGGGATTATAATCGCTCATCACCAACAAGGTCCTAAGAATACGGTCATTGCTAAAACTATGTGTCCAATTAAGGGTGCCGTTCAATGTCCTAAAATCAAATTGGTTATTTTCCGCATTGATATTTTGGATCTTGGTTATCAGATCCAACTGATAGAAATCCTTTGTGAAAAAGCCCGTAAAAGATATCTGGTCCTTTTTCGTGGGCAAATACAATAGTTTTAGGGTAGCATCCTGAAAATTGGCCTTGGTATTCTTTAAACGTTCAGAAAATAGTGGCAACAGGAAATCCGTAAAACCCGCCCTGCCCCCAAGGCTCACCATCAATTTATCCTTTATCAATGGAGTTTCAATGGCCAACCGACTTGAAATGATACCAACTCCGCCGCTCAATTTAAATTTATTCGTATACGGATTTTTGACCTTTACATCCAATACGGAAGTTGTTCTTCCTCCATATCGGGAAGGAATATTTGCCCGATACAAATCTACGGATGAAACCGATTCTGGAGTAAATACCGAAAACAAACCGAATAAATGGGTGGGATTAAAAACAGGCGCATAATCATACAGTAATAGGTTTTGGTCCAAAGAACCGCCCCGTACCGATAGTCCGTTACTAAGTTCCCCAGCGTTGTTTACGCCAGCTAACAATGTCATACCTCGCAGCACATCAAACTCCCCGATCGCGGCAGGTATTTTTTTAAGCTCTTGGGCATTCAGTTCCAACGCGCCCATTTGCGGGGTTTCCAAATTGTCCAAAATTCGTTTGGCACGTACAACAACCTCCGAGAGCTGCTCTTCCTGCGGCCATAATTTAACCGTAACCACCTGGCTTCGATTTAGACCGATGTTTAAAACCTCTTTGGTAAATCCAATATAATTTACGGTTGCCGTGTAATCCCCACGTGGCAAATCAATTGAAAACCTACCGGCCCCATTGGTTATTCCCCCACAATTACATGGAGTTATGGAAATCTGTGCGTTTTCCATGGGAAGATCCGTCTCCTCGTTCAGCACTATTAGGGATAAGGTGAAATCTTGGGCATGGGCTAGGAAAGCTGAAAAGAATATCGCTACAAATAAAATGGATTGGTTTTTTAGTCTCATTTGCTTTGTTTTACTGCCAACCCTCCGGTTCAATTGCGGTTCTATATCTCGATTCTTCACATGGGGCCAAATTGGTGGCAGGAGGGGGATAGGGTGAACCTATGGTAGGTTCCAAGGAAACGGCTGGTGGCTGTCTGGTCGCAATAGCAGCTTCGTTGATAAGTTCCCTTTCTACATACACATTGACTATAGAAGAAGCGGCCGCGGTAAACCTGCCCAATACAATTTCCTGAGAATCATCAGCATTGTAAAGATTACCAATTAAGGCCGCTGGCGGCGGGGCATTAAACCCCGAGGCATTGTCCACAATATCCTTCAAGACCTTGTAATATTTATGGGCAGCGGGGGTCAGGGAGAATTGTTGTACTTCTACCACCATGTTTTCCTTTGTATACAATGGTAAAGAACCCACTTCCAAACCGGTAACCGTTTTCCCGTTCGAAAATGTATCATCAAAGATGTTGACAGATTCAGGGTAACGTATGGACCAACATTCCGTTTCACAGATATAGTCGAAGTATCTGTACAATCTACCACTCAAATCATACGGGACACAGCCTCCTTCTCTATATATACCCTCGTTACAACGTATGCAATAGTCCAGATTTTCAAAGGAGCGATAACTCCAATAGTAATTGTTTTCGGAATTTGAAGGATCGTCAAAACTGACTGAAATCTTGTGCCCAGGTATAAATCGGTTTGCCGAGGGCCTAAACTCCAACTCAGGATCGTAATCGATTGAAACATCGGTTATGGGCACAGGGGTTAAAACAATCTCAGGCTCAGACTCGTATATAGTGCCATTGGGCATGACAACAATGAGCTTCCAACGTTCCCCAGGTACCACCTTAAAATCCTGAGGTGAGAGGTATGCATCTTCAGATTCAAAAAAACTAACAGTTCGCCCCGTATCCTGGTTTTCCACATGTACCGAAGCCCCGGTTATGAATTCCAAACCCCTAACCCCAAATTCCGTGACAGATTCATTTATGCCAACATAGGAAGAACCGGCATTGGAACTGGCAAAACCCTCTATAAAAATAAGCCCATCCTCATAATCAAATTCCGGAGAAACTGGATCGATGCATCCAACAAGAAAAAAAGAAAAAATCAGGATTCCGGTAAGGGGCCTCACAACAAAATCAAAAAAAATACTGTTGAAAAATTTACTTTTGAATGTGAGCGACCGAATGGGTATCATATTAAAATTGTAAAATCAAACTTTTTCTTTCACTACTGCAAATAAGGGAAAGATACCATTTTAAATAATAAGCTCTCATAATTACCTGATCATCCTTCAGACCAAAATAAAAAAACCTTCCAATTTCTTGGAAGGTTTTAGCATCGAGATTTGTTATTTATCGTCGTTGAAAGACCAATTGTCCTTCCTCATCAAATTCCGGGATTTGGAGATCCTCGGCATCTACCAGCATGGTATCCCCGTTAATGGTTACATTGACTTCCACTACCTCTCCATTTACGTTCACAAAACTTACCACATTATTTTCGTAGGTATAGGTACTTGTCTCGGTTTCAAAGGTTGTGGGGCATGGAATATCGAAACCAGAGGTTGTATCAATTTCAAGATAGTCGGTTGAATTTGTTGCCGATGCCGTCAAATCGGCATTAAACTGTAACGTTATAATAGTACAGTTTTGATCCGTTAGGTATGCAAGGGCTTCCCTGGCAAAAATGGCATTGTCACTTGCCGTATTTTCATCGACACGAAGCTCGGTCGCCTCCCAGGCACCCACAATATTTGCAGTTGCATCAATATCTGAGCCGTTCCCTTTGTCGGAACTACAGGAAATGGCCAAAAAGGCTGTTGTAAGAATCGTCAAATACGTCTTTTTCATTTGTTTATTTTTATTGTTTGTCATAGATCATGCTTTGGCTACGTTCAGCACAGGGTTGTAATTATACACATCATTTCATTTGTTTAGCATGGGTGTTCAAGAATCTTCGATTTCGCCATCGTGAAGCTTATCGGGACATCTCAGTGGGTATTAAGACTTGTAATAGCTTACTACATATCTTTTATTTTTTGTTTATTATGTACGTTGGTTTTGCTATTAAATGGAACGCTTTCTACCTGAAGCAATTAAATCGAATATATCCATCTCATTTTTTCCAATTAACACCTTGCTTGAACTAAAATTTCACCTAATTGATTATTAATTCTTTAAGTACATATAATAACATCATGTCAAGAGTACGTAATCCAAAGTTTAGAACGTCCAAGTTGATAGAATATTTTCCTGGAAACAATTAAAGTCTTCCATTCAAAAATATTTCAGTTCCGGCGAAAGTATCAGGGTTACCCTCACAAAGCTTTAACGCTTTAATTTTCAAATTTAAATTAACATAATTTGCCAAATATCATTTTCTTCCAAGTACTGGGAACAACTATTTTTATCCTTTCCTATCGAATCAAAAATTAGTCGTGGAAAAATCTGAAAATATTTAGAAACAAGTATTTGCAATTCATTTTAATAATTGTACATTTGCAGCCCATTTCACGGGATTGAATAGAATAATAGTTAAAAACAGTAGCAGTGGATACACTAAGTTATAAAACCATATCCGCCAACAAATCAACCGTAAACAAAGAATGGTTGTTGGTAGATGCCGAAGGAGAAACGTTAGGTCGTTTGTCTTCAAAAGTGGCTAATTTATTGAGAGGAAAGCATAAACCAAGTTTTACTCCACATGTTGATTGCGGTGACAATGTTGTAGTCATCAATGCTGAGAAAATTACCCTAAGCGGCAATAAATGGGCAGACAAAACGTATCAAAGGTATACGGGTTATCCAGGAGGACAGCGTTTCACAAATGCGAAGGTTTTGTTGGACAAAAACCCAACTGCCATTATCGAGAAAGCTGTTAAGGGCATGCTTCCAAAGAACAAATTGGGCGCGGACCTTTTCAGAAACCTTAAGGTGTATGCTGGTGCCCAACATGGTCAGGAAGCACAAAAACCAACTGCGGTTAATTTAAAAGATATTAAGTAATGGAAGTGATTCACAAAATAGGTAGAAGAAAAACTGCTGTTGCCAGAGTTTACCTTTCCCAAGGAAATGGAACTATTACCATAAACAACAAGGATTTAAACGTTTATTTTCCAACCGCTACGTTACAATATAAGGTAAAACAACCTTTTACACTTACGGATACTACGGATAACTTTGATGTACGGGTAAACGTATTTGGCGGAGGAATTACCGGTCAAGCCGAAGCGATTCGATTAGCAATCTCCAGAGCCATTTGCGATGTGGATAGTGAAAACCGCACAATCTTGAAACCCGAAGGCTTGTTGACAAGGGATCCAAGAATGGTTGAAAGGAAGAAATTCGGTCAGAAGAAAGCCCGTAAGAAATTCCAATTCTCCAAGCGTTAATCCAACGATTTTTTCAAAGCATCCGTCATTTGGCGGATGCTTGTTTATATTAATCTTGCCGGTGCAATTCCGGTATTTTTATTAACAAGTTCATTGAAAGTCCGCTTTTCGGACACTTAAAAATCCTTCATTCCATTTAAAATGAAGGTAACTTAGTTTAGCATCTAAATGATGAAGGCTTCCTTCTTTAAATTAGGATACCACTTTGTCATTGCTATTTCAAAAGAACGTAAACTAAATTTAAAAATGGCGAAAGTCGAAGTAAAACAATTATTAGAAGCAGGTGTGCATTTTGGCCACCTTACCAGAAAGTGGAACCCCAACATGGCTCCTTACATCTACATGGAGCGTAACGGTATCCACGTAATCAATCTTTACAAAACTGTTGCGAAATTGGACGAAGCCAATGAGGCTTTGGCTAAAATTGCTGCATCGGGAAGGAAAATTCTTTTCGTTGCTACGAAAAAGCAGGCGAAGGACATCGTTGCAGAGAAAGCATCGAACGTAAACATGCCCTACATCACTGAAAGATGGCCAGGTGGTATGCTGACCAACTTTGTAACCATCCGTAAGGCCGTTAAAAAAATGGCTTCCATTGACAGGATGAAAAAAGATGGCACGTTCAACACCCTATCCAAGAAAGAGCGTCTACAAGTAGACCGTTTAAGGGCTAAATTGGAAAAGAACCTTGGTTCCATTTCTGAAATGACCCGTTTACCAGGTGCGTTGTTCATCGTGGATACCATGAGGGAACACATTGCAGTGAAAGAAGCCCAAAAATTGAACATTCCAATTTTTGCCATGGTCGATACGAATTCGGACCCCAGGGATGTGGATTTCGTTATTCCATCCAATGACGATGCTTCAAAATCCATTGAAATCATTATGGCCCAGGTAACCGAGGCCGTTGCCGGAGGTCTAGCCGAACGCAAATCTGAAAAAGCGGAAGGTTCAGAAGAAAAGAAAGAGAAAAGCTCCAAAAAGAAAGAGAAAGAAGCTAAGGAAAAACTAGAGCCAACTCCAGACAACGTGGACACCAAACCAACCCCTGTTGTAGACAAGGTTCCTAACGTAACTGTTGACGTTGAGGCGACAAAGGAAGCGGTAAAGAAGGATAAAAAGGCCGAGGCCGACGACCTTACCAAAATTGAAGGTGTGGGACCAAAAGCTGCCGAGGCTCTTGTAAATGCCGGTTTGGATACCTATGCAAAAGTTGCCAAAGCCGATGCTGATGAAATGAAAGAAATCTTGACAGAAGCAAGTTCCAGAATGGCGCATTTAGACCCAACTTCATGGCCAAAGCAGGCTCAAATGGCCGCGGACGGTCAATGGGACGAGCTTAAGGAATGGCAGGATAGTGTTAAAGGTGGTATTGAATAAAGGCACTCTTATAAATAATTGATAATTAAACCTCCCTTTAAAGGGAACAAAAAACATAGAAAATGGCAAAGATTACAGCCGCAGAAGTAAACAGATTAAGACAAACAACAGGTGCTGGTATGATGGACTGCAAAAAAGCCTTGGTTGAAGCCGAAGGTGATTTTGACAAAGCCATCGAAATTCTTCGTAAAAAGGGACAAAAGGTCGCTGCAAATAGAGCCGACAGGGATTCCTCAGAGGGTGCCGCCATCGCCAAAGTAAACGATGACAACACAAGCGGTGTAATCATATCGCTTAACTGTGAAACCGACTTTGTGGCCAAAAATGATTCTTTCGTTACTTTGGCCAACGAATTAGCTGATTTGGCTATAAGCTATGATACCAAAGAAGCTTTCTTAGCTGCGGACTTTAAAGGAATGACCGTTCAGGATAAATTGACCGAGCAAACAGGTGTCATTGGCGAAAAAATCGAAATAGGAGGTTTTGAAAGGTTAAGTGCTCCTTTTGTTGGATCATATATCCACGCTGGTAACAAGATTGCCGTTCTAACAGGTCTTTCAGCTGCTGTTGAGGGTGCAGATGTCGTTGCCAAGGATGTGTCCATGCAGGCAGCGGCAATGAACCCTGTTGCATTGAACGAGGCAGGTGTTGATCAGTCCATTATCGACAAAGAAATAGAAATCGCAAAGGATCAACTTCGTCAAGAAGGTAAGCCTGAAGCTATGTTGGACAACATCGCAAAAGGAAAATTGAACAGGTTCTTCAAGGATAACACCTTGGTGAACCAGGATTTCATCAAGGACAGCAAGCAAAGTGTTGCCCAGTATGTAAAATCGGTAGACTCAAATTTAGAAGTAACCGGATTTAAGCGAGTTGCGCTAGGATAAGCATCGATTCCCTCTAATAATAAAAAATGCCGGACCAATGTCCGGCATTTTTTTATTGCATAATTTTTCAGACACTACCCTTTTAGCCAAGCGTTTCTAAGTGCTTTGATTTCATCTGAAACATCTTCAATAGGGGTAATCTTATTCACAACTATCGTAGGGGTTCCAACGGCACCTTCTACCGTTACGACTTCTCCATCCCTTTCCAATTCCAATTTTATCATCGTATCAGGACCCCATCCAAAACTCTGTCCTATAATTGGTCTGATCGACTCTAGGTTTATGGCCGTTCCGTTAATGCTTTTGATAACATCCCCTCCTTGAACGCCCAAACCTTTGAAGAAAGAATTTAACTCGATTCCCTTTCGAACGAAAATAGCGTCATTATTGGATTGATCCACATCGATATAAGGTATTTCACCTTGCAAAAAATAACCTGATTTCTCCTCTACTTCGTTTAGGGTCAATCCCATTTTAGCAAGGTATACGGAATAATCTATGGGTGTGTTCCCTATTACGTGCTTATTGAAAAAATCCCGTACTTCGGGGTATGTTATAGATACAATCTCATCAATAAGTTTGTCGTCCTCAAAAGGGGCATCTACCCCATACTTGTTTGAAAGTTCCTTCATCAACCAAAGCACTCCCTTTTCCCCATTACTTTTTTCACGGATTAAAATGTCCAAAGCCATATTGATCAATGCTCCCTTTTCATAGACATTCGCGTAGTTACTTTCGTAGGGTGCTTCCAAGATATTCATGCTCATGGTGGTAAAGGACATGGCATCATCATAGCCTTTTGCATTATCCATTTTAGTGCGCATCCTTTCATAAAATTCCGCTTCATCTATTAGCCCCTCATGCACCTGAAACAGGTTGGCAAAATATTCTGTAGTTCCTTCGTACATCCATAAATGTTGCGACATTTTAGGGTCATTGTAGTCGAAGTAATGAATCTCATTGGAATGCACGGAAAGTGGTGTCACAATGTGAAAGAATTCATGGGAAACCACATCTACCATGGCCTGTTCCAATCTGTCCTGAGGTATCGCCTCAGGTAAAACCACGACAGTAGACGTATGGTGTTCCAAGGCACCGAAGCCCCTGGCATCCGTATCTTCCATAGTAGACAGGTACAATAAAATATTATATCTTTTTGTAGCATCAATATCTCCCAAAAATGCCTTTTGTGCGCTCATCATGCCCTCCATTCGATTCCGTAAATCACTAGCTAGGTAGGCTCCCGTTGGTGAAAATATACTTAAAGTAACTTCAATCCCACCTACCTTGAATGTCTCCTTATCAGGTTTGGTATAGAAAATTGGGTTATCAATAATTTCAAAATACCTATTTGCCATAAATACATCCCCATTTTCGATAGCATCGTCCAATACAACTTGGTTCAAGGAAGTAGCCGCTTCCAAACCGGAAGGTTTTTCGATGATTAATCGGTAGGGTATTTCCTTATATCCATCAAAATAACCTACGAATCCATGCAAATTCAGCATATAATTGGAGTCCTTTTCTATGTTCGTTCCAGCCGGCGAGAAAACGGCATCCTCCACTTCGTTTTCGGTATCATAGGTATCGTTTACAAAATAAGATATCTTGTCCAACATCGTGGCGTTGGAAATGTTCCACGTGTTTACATCTAATTTTGATACCTGCATAGGATTCCCTGAGTAATCATACGCAACAAGACCTTCTATATATTGTCCGTAATCATCGGCACTGTAGGTACCAGGAACCGTTTTAGGAATTCTAAAAGATATTTGATCTACCGTAAAGGCACCGGGATCCACTATTACTTTCACTTGATCATTGGTAACGTTGACCAAATCCATGAAGACCTGGACAGGCCCCTTATCAATGGTCGTTAAGTTTTTACCAGCACCACAACCATAAAGAAAGGCTATTGCAATTACATAAAAGAATACTTTTTTCATTCTTTCTATCATTATTACAAATTATTAGTCAAAAAATCAAATCCTCCTGCAAGGATATTAAAAATACCAATGATAGCCGTTTCGATTAGTAAATAATTATGTTTTAGGGGCCCCGTTATCACCATGTCCACCATAGATTTTTTTCATTATTTTTGCTCTGAAACAAATCAAACAATGCAATACAAAAGGATACTTTTAAAACTTAGCGGTGAAGCCCTGATGGGCGAAAAACAGTATGGTATAGATGCCAAAAGATTGGATGAATATGCCGAAGAGATTAAAAAAGTAGTGGATAAAGGTATCGAAGTGGCCATTGTTATTGGCGGGGGCAACATCTTTAGAGGGCTGGCCGGAGCCGCTACCGGAATGGACAGGGTACAAGGTGACCATATGGGTATGCTGGCCACAGTTATCAACGGTTTGGCATTACAAAGTGCCTTGGAAATGAAGAAGGTTCAGACCCGATTACAATCTGCCATTAAAATCAACGAGGTCGCAGAACCTTTTATACGAAGAAGGGCGATGCGTCATTTGGAAAAGGGACGCGTCGTTATCTTTGGGGGCGGAACAGGAAACCCATATTTCACAACGGATTCCGCGGCTGTTTTACGGGCCATTGAAATTGAAGCCGATGTCATTTTAAAAGGAACCAGGGTGGACGGAATCTATACCTCGGACCCAGAAAAGGATAAAAATGCCACCAAATTTGATACCATCTCGTTTAAGGACGTTCTTCAAAAAGGACTAAAGGTTATGGATACCACGGCTTTTACCCTAAGTCAGGAAAACGAACTTCCCATTGTCGTGTTCGATATGAACAAAAAAGGAAACCTATTGAAAATTGTAGATGGTGAAGCGGTGGGAACTACCGTGAACATGTAATTTTGGTATAATTTGTGCTTTTGAATACAAAATTTTGATATGAACGAAGAAATACAATTTGTTTTGGACTCCGCCAAGGAAAGTATGGATGCCGCAGTGGCCCATTTGGAGAGGGCTTTTGTTAAAATCAGGGCAGGAAAGGCCAGTCCTGCGATGCTATCTTCCGTATTGGTAGAGTATTATGGATCACAAACACCATTGTCCCAGGTAGCCAACATCAATACACCGGATGGTAGGACGATTTCCGTACAACCTTGGGAAAAAGGAATGCTACCCGAAATAGAAAAGGCGATTATGAACGCCAACCTTGGCTTCAACCCTATGAACAATGGCGACCTTATCATAATCAACGTGCCGCCACTTACTGAGGAACGCAGGGTCCAATTGACCAAACAGGCAAAGGCCGAAGCAGAACACGCAAAAGTAGGCGTACGAAGTGCTAGGCAGGATGCGAATAAGGAAATCAAGGATTTGGACGTTTCCGAAGACCTTGAAAAAAACGCTACCGCAGATGTGCAGGAACTAACGGACAAATACGTTAAGAAAATCGACGATTTTCTGAGCGCAAAAGAGGCCGAGATAATGAAGGTTTAATTAAACCTGCTTTCATCGAGGGATTTTTTATGGTAAGTTAAATGCCGCTACAAAAAGAATTGATTAAGAATCCAGTTATTAATCTATTTTTAAAAGTATGAAGCAAAGAGAGCGGACCAGTGGTCCGCTCTCTTTCGTATTTATATTCTTCCAATACTTTTTAGGTTCAATTAACCACAATGGTTACCTTTGCAATCGCCTAAAAACAAGTATGGTTGCTAAACTTACCAAAGGGTTTTGGCCAATAACGGCCAGGATAATACTGAGGAATAGGATTCTTATTTTATGTTTGGTTGCTGGAATTACCATATTTCTCGCCATGCAATGGGATAACATGCGTTTTTCCAATTCCCAGGCCAATCTTCTTCCGGACGACCACCCCATAAATTTGGAATACCAGGAGTTTCTGGATCAGTTTGGCGAGGAAGGCAACGCCGTAGTGTTCGCCATCAGGGATTCCGCCTTGTTCACTCCGGAAAATTTCAATCGGTGGAACAAACTAAGCAAGCAATTGGAGGCTTTCCCCGAAGTCGATTTTGTCCTTTCTACGGATAACCTGAAAGAACTTGTCAAGGATACCGTTGAACAGAAATTCGTGATGCGCCCTTTGATCGAGGAAACCCCGGATTCCAGGGCTGAGGTCAATCGTATCACCCAGCACCTTTTCAACGAACTTCCTTTCTACGAAAACCTGATCTACAACAAAGAATCCGGCACCATAAGAACAGTTATGTATCTGGACAAGGATATTGTGAATACCAGTGTCCGAAAGGATTTCATTTTACAAGACCTGAGCCGACTGATCAAAACCTTTGAGGAAGATACCAACTTTGACGTTCGTATCTCTGGAATGCCATACGTGCGTACGATGAATTCCCAGAATATCATAGACGAAATTGGCAAGTTTATCTTGGCCGCGCTTGGGGTGACCTCACTCATCTTCTTCTTTTTCTTTAGAAGTTTCAGGGCTACCTTCATTTCAATGTGTGTTGTTATAATTGGGGTGATGTGGGCCTTTGGGGTATTAGGCCTTTTACAATATGAGATAACCGTTCTTACGGCATTGATTCCTCCCTTGATCATCGTAATTGGCATCCCCAATTGTATTTTCCTGATAAATAAATATCAACAGGAAGTCAAAAAACATGGAAATCAGGCTTTATCACTTCAACGGGTAATTTCCAAGATCGGAAATGCCACCCTTATGACCAATGTTACAACGGCATCCGGTTTTGCCACCTTCATCATAACCGATAGTAAGTTACTGAAGGAATTTGGTATTGTGGCCTCCATCAATATTATCGGGATTTTCATATTGTCACTTTTGATTATACCCATCGTTTATAGCTTTCTGTCCCTTCCTAAAACCAGGCATTTAAAACACCTGAACAAAAGATGGATCGATGCCTTCGTAAATTGGATGGAAAATATCGTCCGTAACAGAAGAATCGCCGTTTATATCATTTCCATTTGCTTGTTGGTGGTGAGCATCATCGGAATTTATCAAATAGATATTTCAGGAAGCCCCATTGAGGATATGCCCAAAAAGGCCGAATTTTTTAAGGATATACGCTTTTTTGAAAATGAGTTTGATGGTATTATGCCTGTTGAAATTGTGGTGGACACGAAGAATCCCAAAGGCGTCATGAAGCCGGCCACCCTACGAAGAATGGACCAATTTGGTGAAGTGATTGCCGAAATCCCGGAACTTTCACCATCCCTATCCGTAGTGAATCTGGTGAAGTACTCCAAACAGGCATTTTACAACGGAATCCCAAAGTATTATCAATTACCCACCAGCCAGGAAAATACCTTTATCATGGATGTGGCCCGGAAATCATCGGATGAGAGCAATCTGCTGGATAGTTTTGTGGACAGCACAGGACAAGTGGCCCGTATGACTACCTACATGCGCGATGTAAAGACTAGCCGCATGGAACAGATCGAGGAACGTCTTTTGGAGAATATCACTAAAATATTTCCCGAAGAACGTTATTCCGTCTACATGACCGGTAGTGCCCTCCTATTTTTGAAGGGAACCAAGTACCTCGTTAAAAACTTGGTAATGTCACTTGCGCTGGCCATTGGATTAATTGCCCTCTTTATGGCCTATCTATTCCGGTCCTTTAGGATGATCGTAATATCACTCATACCCAATTTGTTGCCATTAATCGTTACCGCGGGCATCATGGGATTCATTGGTGTACCTATTAAACCTTCAACCATTTTGGTATTCAGTATAGCCTTTGGTATTTCCGTAGACGATACCATACACTTCTTGGCCAAGTATAGACAGGAACTGGAGTCTAAAAAATGGCAGATCAAAAAATCCGTGTACGCGGCCTTACGCGAAACAGGTGTTAGTATGTTCTACACATCCATTGTACTTTTCTTTGGATTTTCAGTGTTCATCATCTCCAATTTTGGGGGAACGGTCGCTTTGGGGGCCCTTGTTTCGGCCACCTTATTGTTCGCCATGTTGGCCAACTTGATTTTGCTACCTTCCCTATTGCTCTCCCTGGAGAAAAGCATCGCCAACAAGAATACCCTGAAGGAACCACAAATAGATATACTGCCACAGGACGAGGAAAACGATTAGGTACCGCTAAAACCGATGCTTATTCATTTATTCTTTTGGGTCAAAAACCTATCTTTGGCTTTTAATTTTCAATCGATTTATAATGCGCTCAGTAAGCATCAAAGAACTCCTAACAGGAAAGCAATTATTACAGGAAATTACCGTGAACGGATGGGTACGAACTTTTAGAAGCAATCGGTTTATCGCTCTAAATGATGGTTCCACACTTCATAATATTCAATGTGTTGTGGATTTTGAAAAGTTCGATGATGCCATATTAAAGCAAGTAAATACTGGTGCCGCACTAAAGATTACGGGAACCTTAGTGGAAAGTCAGGGTAAGGGACAAAATGTTGAGATTCAGGTAAGGGATATCTTCGTTCATGGAGATGCCAATCCAGAGGTTTATCCTATTCAGCCAAAAAAACACTCATTGGAATTTCTACGGGAGAAGGCACATCTTAGGGTTCGCACCAATACGTTCAGCGCGGTAATGCGCGTACGTTCTGCCCTAGCCTTCGCAATCCACCAGTATTTTAGGGACAATGGATTTTATTATTTTCACGCACCGATCATTACCGGATCAGATGCCGAGGGTGCCGGAGAGATGTTCCGAGTAACCACCTTGGACGAAAAGAACCCCCCGTTAAAAGAAGATGGAACGGTCGACTTTAAGGAAGATTTCTTCGGGAAGGAAACCAATCTCACCGTTTCCGGGCAATTGGAGGCCGAAGCTTACGCCATGGCATTGGGCAAGGTGTACACTTTTGGACCTACTTTTAGAGCGGAAAATTCGAATACATCAAGGCATTTGGCCGAATTTTGGATGATTGAACCTGAAATGGCCTTTTATGACCTGGATGCCAATATGGATCTGGCAGAAGATTTTATCAAATACGTTCTTGGCTATATCCTGGAACATTGTGAAGAGGACCTTAAGTTTCTGGAAACCCGATTACTTGATGAGGAGAAAACAAAACCACAGTCGGAACGCAGTGAAATGGCCCTGATCGAAAAATTGAAGTTCATTACGGACAACAATTTTAAACGTGTTACCTATACGGAAGCCATCGAAATCTTGAGGAACAGCAGTCCCAACAAAAAGAAGAAATTCCAATATTTAATCGATGCATGGGGAGCTGACCTACAAAGCGAGCATGAGCGCTATCTGGTTGAAAAACACTTTAAATGCCCTGTCATCCTTTTTGATTATCCGGCAAAAATAAAGGCCTTTTATATGCGTTTAAACGAGGACGGGAAGACCGTTAGGGCCATGGATATCCTATTTCCAGGAATTGGGGAAATCGTTGGCGGTTCGCAAAGGGAGGAGCGCTTGGACGTTCTTAAGCAGAAAATGACCGCCTTGGATATCCCTGAAGAAGAACTTTGGTGGTACCTGGATTTACGAAAATTTGGTACCGCGGTTCATAGTGGTTTTGGCTTGGGGTTTGAACGTTTGGTGTTATTTGCAACGGGCATGGGCAACATAAGGGATGTCATTCCTTTCCCAAGAACGCCTCAGAATGCCGAATTTTAAGCGTATTTGGTTATTTTTATAGATAGTGAATAAGAGAGATGTTAAAACAGCACTTACAGTTTAAGCTTTCCCAAAAGTTGTCTCCTCAACAGATCCAGTTGATGAAGTTGATTCAGCTCCCCACACAGGCGTTTGAGCAACGCTTGAAACAGGAGCTCGAGGAGAATCCCGCATTGGAAAGCGGTAAGGAAGATCTGGACACCGCTACGGACGATTATGACGACATGTACGAGAACGAATCCGATGGCGAGACCATAGCTGCCGATGATATCAACATAGACGACTATCTCAGTGATGATGAAGTCCCAGATTATAGGACACAATCCAATAATTATAGTGCGGACGACGATGAGAAGAGCGTTCCCTATGCAGCAGGAACAACGTTCAATCAATATTTGATCAATCAGCTGAACACAGTGTACCTAAACGATGAGGAATGGGCGATTGCCGAGTTTCTTGTGGGCAGTGTGGATGAAAGCGGTTATATAAGAAGGCCCATTTCAGATATTTTAGATGATCTTGCGTTTACACAAAATGTCTTTACGGACGAGGAAACGATAAAAAAGGTGCTATCCATTGTACAGGAATTGGATCCCCCAGGGGTAGCGGCCAGGTCTTTGGAAGAGTGCCTTATTATTCAATTGGAACGGAAAGAGCTTACCCCAAGTATCGAGTTAGCTAAAGCCATTCTTAAAAAGTCATTTGATCAATTCACCAAAAAACACTACAAAAAACTCATCCAAAAGCACAATGTTACCGAAGAAGAATTAAAGGATGCAATCTCCGAAATAGAAAAATTGAACCCAAAACCGGGTGGTTCCTATTCGGGCAATACTAGAATCATAGAACATGTAGTGCCGGATTTTTCCATACGTATAGTGGAAGGAGAGCTCGAACTTAGTCTTAATGGACGTAACGCACCGGAATTGCACGTTTCCAAGGAGTACAGCAACATGCTCAAAGGCTACAAGGAATCCAAAGACAAAACCAAAACCCAAAAGGATACGGTCCTTTTTATCAAACAAAAATTGGATGCCGCCAAATGGTTCATAGATGCCATCAGACAGCGCCAACAGACCTTGTTCATTACCATGAACGCCATCATGCAGTATCAAAAGGAGTATTTCCTAACCGGGGACGAGCGAAACCTGCGCCCTATGATCCTAAAGGATATTGCCGATGAAATAGATATGGACGTGAGTACTGTCTCCAGGGTGGCCAATAGTAAGTATGTAGATACGCCCTATGGAACAAAACTGATCAAGGAATACTTTTCAGAATCCATGAAAAATGATCAGGGGGAAGACGTCTCTACCAAGGAAATCAAAAAAATATTGGAAACGGTCATCAAAAATGAAGAAAAAAGAAAACCTCTGACGGATGACAAACTTGCGGCTATCCTAAAGGAAAAAGGATATCCTATTGCCCGGAGGACGGTTGCAAAATATAGAGAACAATTGGATATTCCGGTTGCCAGATTGAGAAAGGAAATTTGATGAAACTTTTCTTTCAAACAATATCCTATATTTTTCATCCTATTTTTGTACCGATTGCGGGTACTGCAGCCTATTTCTTGACCACCCCAAAGTACAGTCCCCTAGAAATACAAAGCGGCAATATCCTGCCCATATTTATCCTAACGGTCATTATCCCAATAATAACCTTTTTAATCCTAAAAAACCTAGGGGTAACCAACTCCATATTTTTAAACTCTGTCAACGAAAGAAGGTACCCATTATTCATACATATCATCTTACTGGGGTTGATATTGTTCAAGGTAATCCCCAACAACTACATCGCGGAACTTTACTATTACTTCGTGGGACTCATGGGAGCCGCATTTGCATGCTTATTGCTGATTTATTTCAATTTTAAGACAAGTTTACATGCGGTTGGGACTGCGGGTATACTCATGTACCTAATCAACCTTAGCATCCATTTTGAGATAAACATCATTATCGCCATTGGCCTCATGACCTTGATGACGGGTATTGTTGTTTCCGCTAGGTTGTACCTTAAGGCACATTCAAAACTAGAAATTATTGTAGGTTTGTTGATTGGACTTTTGTCCCAACTTCTTACGGTAAAGTTTTGGTTATAGAATGTAGAAAATTAAACCGACCCTTAACGGCTTAATATCAATAGACTCATTATTTAGAATTGCGTTATCCCCAAATAACTCTGTCAACGAATAATAAATGTGGACATTGAAGGTATTATATCCAACATTAAAAGTTGGTCCGTATTGAAAACTATTTACATCGGTATTGAAAAAGCCATCCCTAAAGTCGGAAGTTACCAATTTAGACCTGGCCCCAACCACATATCCAAATTTCACTCCTGCGTATATCCTCCAAAATTTGTAATCCTCCAAGGTGGAATTGCGCCATCTAAACTCCAAAGGAAACTCAATTAAATGCGTTTCCACCTTACTCCTTTTAAAACCCGGGATAGTACCGCCAAAATCATATACAAAGCCATCAGGAAGCTCGGAAACCACTACATTGGAGTAATAGGTGTTCAAGGCAAGACCCAAACCTACTCCAATCGCTTTTGTTCCCTTTCCATTCAACGGTATATCCTTTAAAATACCACCATGAAGTCCATAGGATAGGTTTCTTTGATTTAAGCCCTCCGGTCGATTCCGAATAAAGTTGTAAGTAATACCCAAATAAAATTGATCTTCAAAGTACCGCTCGCTGTTAGCAGTAGACATATTTTGGGAAAAACATGCCAAGCCAGAAATGAAAATCAACACAAATATGAAAAGCCTCATACTCCAAAATTAATCATGAAAATTACATTAAAAAAGAATTAAGATTGTAACAAAGAAACCTGGTTTTTACAAGCAGCCAGGGCCTTAAGGAATTAATATCTTGATTTATACGAATAAAAAACGCTTCAAAAAATTTTGAAGCGTTTTCTATTAAGTTTGAAAAATTACAAGCTATTGAAGGTTCCTAAAGGCATCCCCTTCATACGTTGTATAGTTTACTTTTAATGCATTCACTTTACGCAATTCTTGCTTAATATCTGATATAAGTCCCATATTGGCATTTTTATCAACTTTTAAAGCAGTAGTCAATACGTTCTGTAATTCTTGAGGTTTCTTGGCCCTTTCCATTAAGATATAGTCACCAACCTCAGATGGCTTGGCAAACTTATCATTCAATTGTATTTGAGGCTCCGTTCCATATACTTTTTCGTACTCCCTAGTTGGCTTACCAACGTATATGTAAATTACCCTATCCTTTTTCTCTAATTTCTTGACCTCATTGGCATTAGGTAATACATTCTCAACCTTTAAAGAACTATCTTTCATAACGGTTACCGTCATAAAAAAGAACAAAAGCATAAATACAATGTCAGGAAGTGATGCAGTTGATACCGCTGGTACTTCACCATCTTTTTTCTTTGCAAATTTAGACATAGTGTTTCAGTTTTATTCTTTATTAATTGGTAGTGGTTTCAGCTTCGGATAACTTTTGAGGGAATAGTTCCTGAATACGCTGCACTTTTTCCTTAAGCTCCTCCTTCGCTTCCTCCGAAGTTTCAGGATTAAGGTATTCTGCCTCCATCTCTACGAAGTTCTTACCATAGAGTCTTTGTGCTTCCCTATCCCTTAGATCGTTGTAGGCTCCTACTAGTTCATTCTGAACTGTGATGTAAGTAGAATACTTTGTTTCCCTATCGTTTTTTAAGGAGATAATCGCTTTTGCCGGACTGTCCGATGAAGATGCATCTCTGGACCCCTTGCAGTAGCTACAATAATCGGGACTCCCTTGAGGTGCTCCCCCATTATCCAAGAACGCCATGGCCTTCTCCCTTAAATCCGAAATTTCTATCAACTCATCATCAGCCAGTAATTGACCATTTTTGTTGATGTTTACCTGAAAGATATTCTTCTGCTTAATTACAACATCTTGATCGGGCGGTTCAATTGGAGGCAACATACGGTCCAAACCTGCATCCGTTTCTATAGTAGTAGTTACCAAGAAAAAGATGAGCAGTAGAAACGCTATGTCCGCCATGGAACCTGCATTTACTTCTGGTGCTCCTGCTCTTCTAGCCATAACTTATTTTTTATTTACCAAATAGTTTCTTAACCCCAGGAAGAACCATCAAAACAACCGCAACTGCAGTCAAAATGAAAAATACGTTCAATCCCATACCTATTTTTTTCACCGTAGACTCGCTGGACATAGCCATATACTCTGGTGCTACATCCGTACCGCTTGAAAGCACGTATGAAATACCAACAACTATTGCCAACCCAACAACTACAAATAGTGTCTTTTTTAGGCCTTGAGGATTAGAAAACAAATTCTTTAAGGTGAACAACAATGCAGCTACCACAGCGATTCCTAAAAGAATATATGTGATAACGAACATTCCGTTCATTGCTCCGCTTTGAGCTGCCTCGGCTGCCGGCATGTCACTACTTGGCAACATATACCAAAGTACCGCACTTAGTAAGCCAATGACAATCAATGCTATTTTAATTATTTTTTGCATGATACTATTTTTAGGTATTGAATGTGGAACTTATTTTTTGTGGTCTACCAACATATCGATCAACGTGATCGATGAATCCTCCATATCATTTACGATACTATCGATTTTGGCGATAATATAATTGTAAAAGATTTGAAGAATGATAGCCGTAATAAGACCGAATACCGTAGTCAATAACGCCACCTGGATATCACCTGCAATAAGGGAGGCACTCAAGTTACCAACCGCAGCGATTTTCTGGAAGGCCTGAATCATACCAATTACCGTACCCATGAAACCAAGCATCGGTGCAATGGCGATAAACAAGGACAACCAAGAAACGTTCTTTTCCAATTGGCCCATTTGAACACCACCGTAGGCAACAACGGCTTTTTCTGCAGATTCCACACTTTCTCCAGCCCTATCCAAACCTTGATAATATATAGAAGCAACAGGTCCTTTTGTGTTTCTACAAACTTCTTTAGCGGCCTCAACACCACCAGATGCCAATGCATCCTCAACTTGTTGTTTCAATTTGGCAGTATTGGTACTGGCCATATTCAAATAGATAATCCTTTCAATCGCAACGGCCAAACCAAGAATCAAACACAAAAGTACAATCCCCATGAAGCCAGCACCACCTTGGATGAACTGCTCTTTCAATATTTGGGTAAATCCTCTTTCCGCTTCAGGAGCTGCATCTTGAACTAGCAAAGCTACCGCCGCCACTTTTGCACTTACCATATTTGTACCTGCTACAAACGCCCCAGCAACAGCTAGGCTTGGAAATAATTTTTTCATTTTTTTCAAACTTAAATTAGTTAGTTAATAGGGTTAAAGATAAAAAAAAATCAATATAAAAAAAGTAAAACTTACTTGCAGAGAGGAAGGGATTCGAACCCTCGATACACTTTTGGTGTATACACACTTTCCAGGCGTGCGCCTTCGACCACTCGGCCACCTCTCTATTTTTCGCCTTTTTTAAAGGTGGGGCAAATAACAAAAAAAATATTAGACAATAAAATATTACCCGTTAATTTTAGTGCATTTCGCCACGTAAAGAAGTCTCGAAAACGGTCTTAAAGTGTTTGTTTGACACCCCACTCCCCAACATGTACATAGCCTTTGAAATTGCGGCTTCTGTGGTAATGTCCTTACCATTAATTACTTGCATATCCATTAGCGCGGAACTGGTCTCATATTTACCCATCAACACACTACCCCCAGAACACTGTGTAACGTTTATTACATGTAAGCCCTCAGCTATTGATTTTTTTAACGAACCCAAAAACCAATCTGCGGTAGGACCATTTCCTGAGCCATAGGATTCCAAGACGAGTGCCTTGAGTCCATTGGTTTTTACTATATTTTCAAATACAAGCCTGTTCATTCCTGGAAATAATTTGACCAAAGCCACATTTTCGTCCATTTTTTTATGAACTGTCAATTTTTTCTTGCGTTTCAAAGGCAGAAGATATTCCGAAAAGACATTCAAATGTACTCCGGATTCAGCTAAGTGCGGGTAGTTCAAAGATGCAAATGCCCTAAAGTTTTCGGCGTTTATCTTAGTGGTCCTGTTACCCCGGTACAATTTATATTCAAAATACAAGCCCACCTCCCTAATGACCGATGTTCCATTCTTTTGCAGGGCGGCAATCTGGACGGATGTTATCAGGTTCTCCTTGGCATCCGTACGTAAATCCCCAATGGGCAATTGCGAACCAGTAAGGATGACAGGCTTATCCAGGTTTTCCAATAAAAAACTCAATGCCGATGCCGTATAGCTCATCGTATCGCTTCCGTGCAGGATTACAAAACCATCATAATTTTCATAGTTTTCCTCGATCAGGGTGACAATTCGCACCCACTCGGTGGGATTCATGTTGGAACTATCCAATGGGTTTTCAAAGGAAATGGTCTCTATGGTGCAGTCCAATTGGTTCAGTTCCGGAACATGCTTTAAAAGTTTATTAAAATCAAAGGATTTGAGGGCACCCGTCTGGTAGTCCTTTACCATTCCTATGGTTCCCCCCGTATAAATCAAAAGAATTTTCCTTGTGTCCAAACCTTACTTTTTAAACTAAATCCCAAATACCTCTTTTGAATTCTCTGTAGTCACAGCGGCCACTTCCGCTTCCTCCATGCCATAAATCTCGGCAACCCTTTTTAAGACGTTCATAACATAGGCACTTTCATTTCGCTTTCCCCTGTACGGCACAGGCGCCAAATAAGGTGCGTCCGTTTCAAGAACGATATTTGACAGGTCGATTTGATCAAGAAAAGTGTCGATTTTTCCATTCTTAAATGTTACCACCCCACCTATTCCCAACTTCATATTGTACGATAATGCCCGCTCAGCTTGTTCCAAATTTCCGGTAAAACAGTGAAAAATACCTCTTAACCCTCCTCCTTTTTCTTGCTCCAACACATCAAAAACTTCACCGAAGGCATCCCTGCAATGAATAACGATGGGTAACTCCATACCTTTTGCGAGTTGTATTTGCCTGGCAAAAGCTTCTTGTTGTTCCTTTAAAAAAGTCTTATCCCAATATAGATCGATGCCTATCTCACCAATTGCATAATATTGGTGCTTTTTTACCGATTCTTCCACATGCCGAAGCTCTTTCTCAAAGTTTTCTTTAACATGTGTTGGATGAAGCCCTGTCATCAAGAAAACATTTTTCGGATAGCGCTTTTTTAGTGCCAACATTCTTTCTGTATAGGTCGAATCAATGGCTGGAACAAAAAACCGGGTAACTCCTTGGTCCATGGCCCTTTGAATCATGCCTTCCCTATCTTCATCAAATGCCTCACTATACAAATGCGTATGGGTGTCCGTTATAATCATACCACAAAAATAGGTTTATCTTTGACTTTTTTAAGCCTAATACAAGTATTCGTCCTTTCCTTTGATATAATCTATATTTCTATGAGCTCCCTAAAAAATTACCTAAAGAAAAAAGGATATGACATAATTCCCCTGACCCTTACCAAAACAAATCATTTGGAGTTTTCTGCCATCATTAATGGTATGCCGGGAAGATTTATTCTGGATACTGGAGCTTCCAATACGTGTATCGGTTTTGATAAAATCGATTATTTTAATTTGAAATCCAAAGAATCCAAAATAAAAGCGGCCGGAGCCGGAGCCACCGACATGGAAACGCTCACCTCCAAAAAAAACACGATAGATATTGGCAAATGGCGCCACAAGAAGCTGAAAATAGTTTTGTTCGACCTTGTTCACGTCAATTCCGCCCTTATAAGTCATGATGCGGAGCCTATTGATGGCATCATTGGTGCCGATGTGCTGAACGAGGGAAGGGCCATAATCGATTACAAAAAGAAGGCCCTGTACCTAAAGGTCAAAAAGTGATAAAAACAAAAAGCACCGATATTTCGGTGCTTTTATTTTTTGGCACATACGGAATTACATTTCCAATGCCTTTTTAACATCATTGCCCATCAGTAATTCTTCCGGACTCTCCAAGGCCTCTTTTACGGCCACCAAAAACCCGACGGATTCCTTACCATCAATAATTCGGTGATCATAAGACAATGCTACATACATTATGGGGGCTATAGCAATGGCACCATCCCTAGCAATGGGACGTTCTACGATGTTATGCATTCCCAAAATGGCACTTTGTGGCGGATTGATAATAGGGGTGGACAACATGGAACCAAACACGCCACCATTGGTAATAGTGAAGGTACCGCCTGTCATTTCATCCACCGTTATCTCCCCTTCCCTTGCGCGTATCGCCAAACGTTTTACTTCGGCCTCAATCCCTCTAAAGGAAAGGTTTTCAGCATTTCTGATTACGGGAACCATCAATCCTTTTGGACCCGATACCGCAATACTAATATCACAAAAATCGTAGGACACCATTTCCTTACCATCTATCATGGAGTTTACGGCCGGATACATTTCAAGGGCCCTTACAACGGCCTTGGTGAAGAAGGACATAAATCCTAAACTTACACCATGTCTTTCTTTAAAGTCTTCCTTGTATTTATTTCGCAACTCGAAGATTGGGGACATATCCACTTCGTTGAACGTAGTCAACATGGCCGTTTCGTTTTTAACCGAAACCAAGCGTTCAGCCACTTTTCTTCGCAGCATGGATAGCTTAGATCGGGTCTCGCCCCTATTTCCTCCAGAAACCGGTGAGCCCATGGATGGCTTTGCGTTCATGGCATCGGACTTGGTAATTCTCCCATCCCTTCCAGTTCCTGTAACGTTAGAAGCCTCGACTCCCTTTTCGTTCAAAATTTTCTTGGCAGCTGGTGAAGCCACTCCAGAAGCGTAGGTTTCCTTTGCCTGAGGGGGCTGGGGTGCCTTTTCGCTTTCCTTTTTCGTATCCTTTTCCTCCCGCTGTTTATCCAAATCCTTTGCGGCATCACTTGAGGAGCCTTCGTCCCCACCCGATGCGGAACTTGCAGCTTTACTTGCCCCATCCGGTTTTTCAGCACCAGTATCAATTAGACACACAACGGCACCCACGGCTACGGCATCCCCAACCTCGGCCTTTAAGGTAATCGTCCCGCTTGCCTCCGCCGGCAATTCCAAGGTCGCCTTGTCCGAATCGACCTCGGCAATGGCCTGGTCCTTCTCTACATAATCACCATCTTCAACCAACCACTCCGCTATCTCAACTTCCGTTATGGATTCCCCAGGTGAGGGAACTTTCATTTCTAGAATCATGCTTTCTATTATTTGCTATTCTTAATTCTTACTTTTTGGTTTGGACATATTATCCTTGGTCTTATCAAAAACATAGTCTATTACTTGCTGATGCCTTGCCTTGGACCTAACCGCACTACCGGCGGCCGGGGCCGCATAAAACCTTCTTGAGGCTACCCTAAACTTGCCAACATCGCTGAAATGCATCATCAAATGGCTCCATGCGCCCATATTCCTGGGCTCCTCCTGTGCCCATACAATATCATCAGCGTTTTTATATTTGGCAATGAGGTCCTTCATCTGCTGGTCTGGCAGTGGGAACAATTGCTCCACACGGACCAAGGCCACATCATCCCGATTCAATTCCTCCTTAACGGCAAGAAGGTCGTAATAAAACTTACCGGTACAGAAAACCAAGCTTTTTACTTTCTTGACATCTGCCGTAGCATCGTCTATCACTTCCTTAAAACTACCATTCGCCAGCTCGTCCACCGTAGAAACTGCCTTTGGATGTCTCAACAAACTCTTAGGAGTAAAGATAATAAGCGGTTTTCTAAAATTCGCTTTCATTTGTCTTCTAAGGATATGGAACATTTGGGCCGGCGTGGTTACATCTGCGATATACATATTGTCCCTGGCACATAGCTGGAGATATCTTTCCATACGGGCCGAGGAGTGTTCCGCACCTTGACCTTCATATCCGTGTGGCAATAACATTACCAGACCATTTTGAAGCTTCCATTTATCCTCTGCCGCCGATATATATTGGTCGATCATAATCTGGGCCCCGTTACTAAAGTCTCCAAATTGGGCTTCCCAAATAGTCAAGGTATTAGGACTTGCCATGGCGTATCCGTAGTCGAAGCCTACCACACCATATTCTGATAAGAGCGAATTATATATTTGAAACCTTCCTTGTTTCGTTGAAATATTATTAAGCAGCAACACTTCCTCCTCACTTTCCTCCACTTTCATGACCGCATGCCTGTGCGAAAAAGTTCCCCGCTCCACATCCTGACCTGACATACGGACCCCAAAACCTTCCTGTAGCAAGGTCCCGTAGGCCAACAGCTCTCCCATTGCCCAGTCCAAGGAGTCGTCCTCAAAGTACATTTTATGTCGGTCTTTCACCAACTTCTCCACTTTTCGCAAAAACTTTTTACCCTTTGGCAATTCGGTTATGACCTTGGCAATCTCGTTCAATTTTTCCTTTTCAAAGGTGGTATCGACGGGATCCATCATCTCCCATTCCCGCACATTCTCAAAACCTTTCCATTCATCGGCCATAAACGGCGTAATAATGGTTTTATCCTCTTTCCTGGAATCTTCCAGTTTAACTTCCAAACTGTCCTTATACTGTTTTTCAAGCTCGGCCACATAACCCTCGTTTATGACACCTTCCTTCATCAAACGTTCCGCATAAATATCCCGTGGATTCATATGCTTGGCGATAGCCTTATATAGTTTGGGCTGGGTAAACCGAGGTTCGTCACCTTCGTTGTGGCCATATTTTCTATATCCCAAAAGATCAAGGAACACGTCCTGATCGAACTGCATCCTATATTCCAGTGCGAACAAAGCGGCATGGACAACTGCTTCCGCATCGTCTGCATTGACGTGGAGTACGGGACTTAAAGTTACCTTACCAACATCGGTACAATAGGTGGAACTTCTGGCATCCAAATAGTTTGTGGTGAAACCAATTTGATTGTTCACCACAATATGTATGGTACCTCCGGTCCTATAGCCATCCAAATTGGCCATTTGGATCACTTCATAGACCAAGCCTTGGCCTGCTATGGCCGCATCTCCATGTACCACAATGGGCAGTACCTTTGAGAAATCGTCCTGATAATGGGCATCCTGTTTCGCCCTGGCAATACCTTCCACCACGGCGCCCACTGTTTCCAGATGCGATGGGTTCGGTGCGATGTTCATGCGGATCTGGTTTCCGTTGTCGGACATGCGGTCCGAAGTCCAGCCCAGATGGTATTTCACGTCCCCGTCAAATATTTCCTGCTCATAATCCTTTCCGTCGAACTCACTAAAAATATCCTTTGCGGATTTTCCGAAAATATTGGTGAGTACGTTCAACCTCCCCCTATGGGCCATTCCCATTACAAATTGTTTCACGCCCATTTCCGCGGCACGTTCCACGATGACATCCAAAGCGGGAATCAAGGACTCGTTACCCTCCAGTGAAAACCGTTTCTGACCTACGTATTTGGTATGTAAAAAGCCTTCAAAGGAAACGGCCTGATTCAGTTTCTTTAGAATATGCTTTTTACGCTCCGGACTAAAATTGGGGTGGTTATCGTTTACATTTATCCAATTCTGAATCCATTTGATCCGTTCCGGCTTCCTTATATACATATACTCCACGCCTATGGAGTCACAATAGATACTGGTCAAATGGGCAATTATTTCGCGAAGCGTACTTGGCCCTATCCCAATGATATCGCCGGCATTGAAGACTGTATCCAAATCGGCCTCCGCAAGACCAAAGTTCACGATGTCCAAAGTGGGCTCATACCGCCTTCTTTCCCTAACAGGGTTGGTTTTTGTAAACAAATGGCCCCTGCTCCTGTAACCGTCTATCAACCTAATGACCTGAAACTCCTTTTGTAAGGATTCCGGCATTTCCACTTGGTTGCCGTTAATGGTAACAGTGCTTCTGTTTTCCGTATCAATATCCAATTCGTCCAACGAACTTTCAATACCAAAATCAAAGCCTTGAAAAAAGGCACGCCAGCTAGGTTCAATACTATCCGGATTGATCAAATACTTATCATATAACTCGGAAAAATAGGAGGTATGAACAGCATTCAAAAAGGAATATTTATCCATGAATTACTTTCTGTATCTTTAGAAGAAATTTGTACAAAAATACAACATTTACAATATCTAACGGAATGCTGATTGGTATTATTGGAAAATTTTAAGGTTTCAAACAAATTTTTAAAATCAATGGATAAAAAAATCTTTTTGACTTGTTTCTCAGTGTTCGCCCTGTCTTTTATTTATTCCCAAAACACCCAAGGAACCAACAATTTTTGGCGGGATGTAAGGTATGGGGGAAGTCTTGGACTTAATTTTTTTAGTGGTGGTTTCAATGCTTCCGTATCACCCAGTGCTATTTATCCATTAAGCGAACGGTTTTCTGCCGGGGCGAGTCTCAATTTCAACTATGCGAAATTCGACGATGACGAACTTCTGGCCTATGGAGGCAGTCTTATATCCCTTTACAATCCCATTCCGGAAATACAGCTCTCCGCAGAATTGGAGCAATTGAGAATAAACAGAACCTTTGACGCCTTTCCTAATCCCATTCAGGATAATTATTGGTCCCCGGCATTATTTTTGGGAATTGGATACAGTTCTTATAATGTAACGGTAGGATTAAGGTATAATCTCTTATTCGATGAGGATAGAAGTATTTATGCCAATGCCCTATTGCCCTTCATTCGTGTGTTTTTTTAGTATCAATTCCCATAGCGCCTTTTTGAACGCACCTTTTGAAGTTCCCTTTCCAAAACAAAGAAAGATACTTGCTCGGCGACCTCTACGGCATCCATGGCATCTATTTGTCGTAGTTCATGTTCAGGGACATCAATGACATATAGAAGGTTTAGGTACTCATCAAAACGTTCCATGAGCAATACGTACAATTTTTCCTTTACCAATACGGACAGGTTTTGGAAAGAAATAGCAACTTCCAGTTTTATATTGCAATTCGCCAAGAGAAAATCCTTCTGCAATTGCTGTAACAAATCGAGATAAAGTCCTTCTTCCTGTGACCTTTGTAATAGCTCCAATACCTTATTTTCCTTCACCTTCACTTTATAATTTCCTATTCCGATACCGGTTTAAAGACCTCTCCCTCTTTCATTACAAAAACGACATCTTCCAAAGTTCCCACATTTTGCAATGGATTCTCGTTGACCGCGACAATATCGGCAATAAAACCTTCCTTTATCTGTCCTAAAGTCTCCATCCCCAAAAGTTTGGCATTGGTAATCGTTGCCGCCTGCAAAGTCTCAAGAATGGGCATCCCAGCCCGATGCATGAATCCAAACTCCTTCCCGTTATCCCCATGGGGCGAAACACCCGCATCCGTTCCAAATGCAATGGGCACGCCCTTTTTGTAGGCCTTGGCAAAGGTCTTCTCTGAATAGGGGCCAATTTCCAAGGCTTTCTTGGCCACTACCGGCGGAAAGTATCCCGGTATCTTTGCCAACCGTGCCGCTTCTTGACCTGCCGAAATCGTTGGGACCAAATACGCATCGTATTGAATCATCAATTCCATGGTTTCCTCAGACATTAACGTTCCATGCTCGATGGTCTTGATTCCCCCTTTTATGGCCCGTTGCATACCCTCATCACCATGTGCGTGTGCGGCGGTGAGCATTCCATAGTCCTTGGCCGTTTCCGTAATCGCCCGTACCTCCTCAACAGTGAACTGGGGGTTCTGCCCATTTTTGGCGACGCTCAGCACGCCCCCTGTTGCCGTAATCTTGATGACATCCGCGCCATTCTTATAGCGCTGGCGCACTGCCTTTCTACCATCTTCCGGGGAATTTACGACGCCTTCCTTTGGACCCGGATCCCCCATAAGGTCATCCCGAGTGCCGTTCGTAGGATCTGCATGACCACCCGTAGTGGCAATGGACTTACCGGCCGTAAATATTCTTGGCCCCACGATTGTGCCCTTATTGATGGCATTTCTTAGCGCGATGTTCACGCCAGAACCACCCAAATCACGAACGGTGGTGAATCCCGCCATCAAAGTTTTCTTGGCATAGATGGTGGACTGGAAGGCAACATCGGCTTCGTTCTTGGTAAATCGCTCCAAGTATCGGGAAGGGCTGGATTCACTTTCAATATGCACGTGCATATCAATAAAACCGGGTAGGACGGTCTTTGATTTCAAATCCACTACCTTATCGGCATTGGTGCCTGAAACAAAGCCATTTTGGATACTTTTAATCAATCCGTTGGAAACAACAATGGTCCTTTCTTCAAGCAGCTTGCCGGATGTTACATCCAAAATTTTTCCACATTGCAGGTAGGTGTTCTGGGCGCTCACCAGGCCTACCATCAAAAACATTAAAAATACCAGTAGATTCTTCATACGATACGTGTCTAAAATAAATAAGGGGAAATATAACCATATTTCCCCTTAGAACCGATTCCTTACTCAGGAAATCATTTTCTGATTTTTTGTTCCCAATCCCAGGCGGATTTCATGGCCTCGTCCAGAGTATATTGTGATTTCCAACCCAACACGGAATTGGCCTTGGTCGTGTCGGCATAGGCCGTTGTGATATCACCGGGTCTTCTCCCTACTATTTTATAGTTCAATTTTTTGCCTGAAACCCTTTCAAAACTACCAATAACCTCTAAAACAGAACTTTCTTTTCCCGTACCTACATTGAAGACCTCATAATTATCGGTATTCTTCCCGGCCAGCAAACGTTCCAAGGCAACCACGTGCGCCTTTGCCAAATCAACTACATAAATATAGTCTCTGATACAAGTTCCGTCCTCCGTGGGATAATCGTCCCCAAAAACCGAAAGTTCCTTTCTAAGTCCCACGCCCGTTTGGGTAATGAAAGGCACCAGATTTTGTGGCACGCCAATAGGCAACTCCCCTATTTCGGCACTGGGATGCGCTCCCATGGGGTTGAAATAGCGCAACGCAATGGCATTTAAATTAGGGGTTACCTTGCAGGCATCCCTAATGATTTCCTCGCCCATTTGCTTTGTATTACCATAAGGTGACTCCGCTTCCTTTACAGGGGCGTTTTCAGTAATGGGCATTGTATCCGCCTGTCCATAAACCGTACAAGAAGAACTGAATATAAAACTGGCCTTGTTCTTTTTGCTCAATTCCTTGAGAATGTACACCAAAGTACCAATATTGTTTTCATAGTACAACAAAGGTCTTTCAACGCTTTCGCCTACAGCTTTGGACGCCGCAAAGTGGATAACACCCTCCACATCTGGGTAGCGATGAAAGAAGTCCTCAACTTTCTCCCGTTCCTTTAAATCGAATTTCTCGAAGATTGGTTTTTTCCCCGATATTTTTTCGATGCCCTTAAGCACTTTTTCATCGGCATTGGAGCAATCGTCAATAATGATGACCTCAAATCCTTTTGCCTGAAGTTCCACAACCGTATGGGAACCAATAAATCCTAGACCTCCGGTTACTAGTATTTGCATAATTTTAGTTTACAGGTGCAAAAAGTACTGTTTGTTTTATTTAATCGTTCATAAACTCGATAACCTTCCCGGTAATGAAGGCGATTTGTTCATCATCCAATTCCGTATGCATGGGCAGGGATATAACCTCGTTCACCAATTGGTTGGTCACTTTAAAATCGGCCTCGTTATATCTTGTATCCAAGTATGCTTTTTGGCGGTGTAAGGGAATAGGGTAATAAATACCACTGGGAATATCGTTTTCTGCCAAAAACCTTACCAGACCATCACGCTTTCCATTGGTTATCCGTATTGTGTACTGATGGAACACATGGCAATCACAGGTTTCACAAATACCCTCACAGGAATTGACCGTCTTTGGGAGTATGATATCCTTATGGTCTTTTAAAGCCGCATTATATTTCCTGGCTGCCGTTCTACGGGCATTACAATACGCGTTCAGTTTTGGGAGCTTTGCCCGAAGCACAGCGGCCTGGATGGAATCCAACCTGGAGTTTACCCCAATTACATCATGATGGTAACGCTCGTACATACCGTGGTTTACGATGCCCCTCAAGGTATGCGCCAAATCGTCATCATTGGTGAAAATGGCCCCACCATCCCCATAGCAGCCTAAATTCTTTGACGGAAAAAAGGAGGTTGCCCCTACATGTCCAATGGTTCCCGCCATTTTCCTTGTTCCATCGGCCGACACATATTTGGTTCCAATGGCTTGGGCGTTATCCTCGATTACGAATAAATTGTGTTTTTCCGCCAAGGCCATGATGGCATCCATATTGGCACATTGCCCAAAGAGATGCACGGGAACGATTGCCTTGGTTTTTGGAGTAATGGCCCTCTCGACGGCGTTCACATCTATGTTGAAAGTTTCCATATCCACATCGACCAAGACGGGGGTAAGCTGTAACAGGGCAATGACCTCTACGGTCGCCGCGAAGGTGAAATCGGCCGTGATGACCTCATCCCCTGGTTTCAAGCCAAGTCCCATCATGGCAATTTGTAGGGCATCCGTTCCGTTCGCACAAGGAATGACATGTTTCACTCCCAAGTACTCCTCCAGTTCCTTTTGAAACGCATGCACCTCGGGACCATTTATAAAGGAGGTAGATTCTAATATTTGGGAAATGGACGCATTCACCTGTTCCCTTATTTCTTGGTACTGACCGCCAAGGTCAACCATTTGTATCTTTTTCATGTTGTGGCATTATATGAAGCAGGGCAAAAATACGAAACGTGCCACAATGATTTTCTGGAAAGAACCGTAATTTAGTCGCAAACAAATCAAATTGCGCCATCTCTACTCATTTATAGTCGTGCTAACTTGGCAAATCCTAAAATTGATAGGATTTGTAAATCCGAAGATTTCAAAATTTGTAAATGGGCGTAATGAGGTTGTAAAGTCGCTGAAAGTTCAATTCACCAAAAGCGATAGGATTATCTGGATACATGCGGCTTCCTTGGGGGAATATGAACAGGGACTTCCCATTTTGGTGGAGTTGAAAAAAGAATATCCCCGGCACAAAATACTACTGACCTTTTTTTCTCCCTCTGGATACGAAGTGAAAAAGAATTCTTCGCCGGCAGACCTAACCACATATTTGCCAGTAGATTCTCCGCGAAACGTGAACTCATTTTTGGATGCCGCCAGACCGGAGTTGGCCATTTTTATCAAATACGAAATCTGGCCCAATTATCTTTTTGCCTTAGAAAGAAGGGGAATCCCAAGAATCTTGATTTCAGCTAGATTCAGTACCGATAAAATCTATTTTAAAAATTACGGAGGATTCATGCGAAAGGCAATCCAAAAGTTTTCCCACATCTATGTACAAGATAAGCAATCCCTGGAACTACTTGAAGGTATTAAGACTAAAAATGTGAGCATTGCTGGCGATACCCGTTTGGACCGAGTTTTAGAAATTCTAAAAAGAGACAACACGCTTGAGTTTGTAAATTCGTTCTGCGATGGAAACAATTGCCTTGTAGCCGGAAGTACGTGGCCCGATGATGAACGGATACTGACAAACTACATCAACCAGGCCCCAAAGGACTTAAAGTTCATAATCGCACCCCATACTATAAAAGAAGGCCCTATTAACCATCTCTTTCAATCCATCCAAAAAAAGACCGAACTATATTCCATTATTTCACAAAAAACCAAAGATGACACTCAGGTATTGATTATTGATTCCATAGGACTATTGACAAAAATTTATAGCTATGCAACAGTTGCCTACGTAGGGGGCGGATTTGCCACGGGCCTGCACAATACCTTGGAACCTGCCGTTTTTGGGATTCCTGTGATCATCGGACCTAATTATAAGGGTTTTTTAGAAGCAGAGGATTTGGTGAAATTGGGAGGTATACTTCCCATTACGGATGAAAAGGCATTTAAAAGTGTTGTGGACCAATTGCTCCATGATTCAAGAACATCCCAAAAAATAGGCCAGATAAATTCACAATATATCTTAAATAATAAAGGGGCGAGCGTCCAAATCATGGAAGGAATCCGTACATATTTAAAGTAATCAAAGTCATAGAACAGATGAAATGCCCCAAAGTCATCTATCCTTTACTCCTTCTCATCCCCTTTATTTTTAGCTCCTGTTGGGATTCCTTTGTGAATACAAGGAAAAACGAAAATAGGGAAGCCCCACAGAAAATGGACTCCATCAAAATTGATTCCAGCTCTTTGAAAACCCGACCTACCGAAAAACAAAACAGGCCCAAAAAGAACAAAGCTTTGGACACATTGAAGCCAGGAGTGGCCACGGTAAGTTTGCATTCTAAGCTTAAAATTCGAATTGAAGGCAAGGCATTATCCTAGTTTTTAAAAGTGTATTTTTCTCCCTTAATCGAATTAAGCCACTGTTTTTCAGAATCTTTGTTTTAAAATCGGTATATTGAGGAAGACTTTCAAAGAAAAGTAACTTAGAGAATATATTGAACCTAAATTTATACGATCACCGAAAGGTTGGCGAGTATAAATCTCGATTATCGAGTAAACAACACTACTAGGATTATGGAACAGGAACTGTCTTTTGGAGTGAAACTCCTCAATGGTTTTTTAAAATTAATGATCGCCTGCCTGATTGGCATTTTGGTGGCGATTCCAATTGCACTAATTTTGGATTGGTTAGGCATTATCGATTAGAAATTACAGTAAACGTAAATTTGGGATGTGTACCTTGGTGGGGCATATCCCTTTTTTGCACAAAACATCGACAAAGCGTCCAAAATTATCGGTAAAAAACCATGTTTCCAAAATGTCCGACTACAAGATTTGTGCCCTATACAACACCAAACCCCTGTTAGACAACAACAACTACAATTAGAGGTTGATTTTTACGTACTTTATTGTAAATAACTTTAAAGTAGGTAATGTTATGAACCATTTATCATTTAAAACTGGGGTTGACGCGTATCTGTCAATTCTTATTATTGCGATGAATGCCTTTTTGGCCGTCGTTGCAGTGGGATCCTTATTGGCCTTGTTTGGCTTGATTTAAACTATCTAAATTTTTAAGTATAGATAAAATCTACGATGTGTAAAAGCCCTCCTGATCGGAGGGCTTTTTTATTTGGGTTTAGCGTATCAATAAATTTATTAAGCGTAACGGATTACTATGTAATACCTTGAATTTTGCTTTTCCATTGGGTGAAAAAATCTACAGGGCTTTTGAAGATATACAACCGCTCAAAAATAGTATTTGAACGGTAAATTTAATACTTTAGATTCTTCCTAAGATTGAAAATGACGGTTTGAAAAAAAGCTCCCAAATATTTGTTTCTGTTTTCCTTGCACTACATTCGTTCGTTTTTTCCCAAAGGGAAAATAAAGATAGTATAGCCGAATACTTCACCCGTATCGAAAAGTTGGTTTCCGAAACAAAGAATCAAAACAAATATGAGGAAATCAATACCTTAACGGCTATGAAGGACAACGCTTTTGGTAAGGAAAAAGCAGATATCCTACTTCAACTTTGCCATCTTTATAAGTACCGAAATATTCAAATTGCAAAGAACTACAACCAAGAAGCGCTTACCTTATCTGAGCGGTTGGATTATCAAAATGGTATTTATAGGGCGAAGTACAATATGGCCTATCTAATGTTCGTCCAAGGTAATTTCAATCGTTCCATGGAAGTTATCAATGGCCCCCAAGTAGAAATAAACCACAGAAGGTATCCGGAATCATATGCGGAATTTGAAACGCTAAAAGCCGACATTTATACAGAGAGGGGGGAATATGACAAAGCCCTGGAAACAGGACTTAAACTATTGGATCTAGCGGAAAACACCAAGAACGAATTCATTTTATCCAAAGCACATGCAGCTTTGTCCCATTATTATCTCCGATTGGAAAACTATAAAAAAGCATTGGAACATTGTTTAAAGGGACTCGATTATATCATTAAACAAAAAGACACGCACTATATTTTTCAAAAAGTAGATGAGATAGCGCGAATGTCCGCCAAACTGGGAGATACGGAAGCCGCTTTGAAGGCCTATGATTTCTATTTGAAATTGGAAAAAGAATTGTACTCCCCCGGAAGTTATATACAAAGTGTCGTCTACATGAACATGGCAGACATTTTTCTCTCAAATGGAGAGTTTCAACGTTCCAAAAACTATCTGGACAAGGCCATTACCATGATAAACGCCAATAATTATCGTTTTAGATTGCCCAGGGCCTTACTGATACAGGCGGAATTATTTCTAAAGACCAAGGATACCGTCAATGCCATCCTCACCTATGAAAAGAGTGTAGATGCTGCTGAAAACATCAGTGCTTTTGACGTTATAAAATCCAACAGTCTTATTCTCATGGACCTTTATGAAAAAGTTGGCAGACCGGACAAAGTCATTGAAAACAAGACCATGTACGACGCTATTAGAGACTCGCTGTTCAATAATGAGAAAGAGCAAAGAATTGTAATCCTCGAGGCTCGAAGAAAGATAAAGGAGGCTGGCTTAAAACAGCAAGCACTGGAGTTGGAGAATATTTCTCAAAGAGCGAAACTAATGTCGATAATAAGCATTTTGGTCTCAATTCTTGTAGTTGGCATATTTGTAGCGGTCGCTTACGTAAAGTTTAAGGAAAAAAACAAGGTTATCTATAGAAAAACGATAGAAAATCTGGAGGCCCAATTAAAGGTTGATGTTAAAACTAACCCGATCACGCCAGAAAATAACAAAAATGAGGAAAAGAGCATTTCCACTATAGACGATAACGTAAAGGATATTATACTAAAAAGATTGAAAAAATTGGAAGAGGACCTGTTCTTTATAGACTCCGATTGCAACCTCCATCAGTTATCCGAAAAGCTAAAAACCAATCCTAAATACCTTTCGCAAGTAATCAATATCGAAAAGGGGTCAAATTACAACAACTACATAAACGAACTTAGAATAAACTATCTATTGACCAAGCTCGTACAAGATGAAGAATTTCGTAACAGAAAACTCAGTTATATAGCTTCCTCTATAGGCTATAACAATTTAAACACCTTTAATTCCGCATTTAAAAAAAGACAAGGCATTCTACCCTCGTTTTTTATAAAACAGTTAAACGAAGAGGCTTAAATTAGATTATGCATGCCCTAAAAGGAAAAAGGTAGTACGGAGAACCGGTACCACCTTTTTTTGAAATTAATAAAACTAACTCTAACATTTTATAGCTCTAAACTACATGTACAATGTACGCTTAAAACCAGTTAGTTATGTCTAAAACAGAAGTTATTTCTGTAAAATTCATGAATTTTATAAGGGTAGGAGTTAGGCCAAATCACCCTACTTATAAAGCATCGTTCCCTACTTACCGAAAAATCAATACCAACTAAATGTGTAGCTTATGTTTTGTTAAACATAATGGTGAGTATTCTACTACCCCAAAATAACCACAACCAAATTATACCATGTCGATTGTAATCCCCAAAAAACACAAAAAGCCCACAGGGCCTTTCGTTGGGAATTTACGAAATACCTATACCGGAAACCATTCAAGGAAACATGCTCCATATCAACGAGTTTCGCACTAAATGCATCCATTTATAGATTCCTTTACCTTACCATAAGGAAAAATTTCTTTAAGCCGCTGATTTCACATAAAAAAGGACCCAAAGTTTACAAACTTTGGGTCCGATCTAACTCAATCAATTAAATCTAATATATAAACACTACTTAATAGGCTGGATCTTGGGTCAACGTTGGCTGCCCATCCAATGCGGAGCGATCGATCGCTTCCAATGGAATTGGGAAAAACTCGTGCTTACCGGCCGTAAAGGAACGACCTTGTAGATACGCTCTGTGTTGCGATTCACTAGCTATATATGCATTCAACACTTCCGCAGAAACACCCCAACGTTGTAGGTCAAAGAATCTATGGCCTTCCATGGCAAACTCCAAACGCGTCTCAAAACGTACGGCCTGTCTGGCTAAATCTTGATCGGTCCAAGGATCTTCATACAGGGCAATGTCATAATTAGCTGCAGGTTCATCCAGTACCGTGTAGTCATTTCTATTTTCACCCTGGATGGCAGCTCTCCTAAATGCATCTGGATTCGCAGCTCTTTCCCTGATCATGTTTACCAGTTCCCTGGCGCGTTCCAAGTTGCCCAATTCCACCTCGGCCTCCGCTAACCATAGGTAAATCATACCTAGTCTCATGATACGATAGTTATTGGCGGAAAGTACCTGCCAACCACCTTGGCCAAAATTCTCCTCTTCGGCCACGTGCTTCATTGAAAACCAAGGGCCGGCATAATTCAAGTCCCTAACGAAATCCACCTGATAAATTTTGAATCCGCCTTTGTACAATATACCGGGACGTCCTACGGTATGATCTACTCTGGGATCTAAAGGTCCTGTCCAAGTAGAAAGAGTGGTTGTCTCATCTACATCAGGTAAAACATCGGTGTCATCAAAGCTATCCAACAAAGGAAGTCCATCCTGTGTTTGATAAGCATTTACCAAATTCTGGGAAGCCTGGTAGAAACCACAGCAGCCCCATGGGTCAGTATATGGATGAGCCAATCCAATGCCACGGTTAGCCGCATCGGCATTAGCACCCGTTAAGGCGTACTGAACTTCAAAAATAGATTCTGAATTATTCCTAGTAGAAACCTTAAAATTATCACCGAAATCGGCAACTAAGGTAAAAGGTCCATTATCGACTATGTCATCAAGTACCGTTTTTGCTTCCTGTAATTTAGAGATATTGGCTGCCCCATTATCGTCCCAGCCCTGGTACATTTTGGCCTTGGCTAAAAAAGCCTTGGCAGCCCAACTGGTGGGTCTACCCACATCGCCTTGTGAATCTGGCAACACGGAAGCTGCGGCTTCAAAATCAGCCTCTATGAAGGGCCAAATTTCACGATCGTTGGGCACTTTGGTACTTTCCAAGTCGTTCAACGAAAAGGTCTCATCGTCGATATACACCGGGTTTCGCCACATCTTTCTGGCTTCAAAATGGAACAGTCCGCGTAGAAAGCGTGCTTCTGCAATGATTTGCTGACGCTCGGCATCGCTCAATCCCTCTTCAACGGCATTCGCATTGTCGATTACGTTGTTCGTTGCCGCAACACCCTTGTACAAACCACGCCATTTATCTCGGATATGCACGTTAAAAGCCTGAAAATCATAGGCCTCTATAAAAGATTGTTCCGGCTGGTCACCCGCATCCGTGCCTTTCAAGGCATCGTCCGAGGCAATATTAAATACCCAGTTATGGATGTCATTGTGCCATGTTTGGCCCGTAAGTCCACCACCAGGCACCATATTATAGGCACTGATCAACAACCCGCGTACACCGTCTGCCGTGGCGGTATCGCCTTCACTAACGCGCCCTAACGGGGTTCTTTCAGAAAACTCGTCGCTACACCCTATCAGCGCTACAAAGCCCAACAGGAATAACAATCTAAAACGTGTCTTTTTCATCTTATTCATATTTATTTTTTATTTAAAAGTAACATTTAATCCTAAATTGAACTGCCTTGCCACCGGCTGCGCACCACCATCATAGCCCAGGGTCAAATTCCTGCGGCTATCTCCGGTATTGCCCAATTGTACCTCTGGGTTTAGACCGGAGTAGTTGGTGAACGTGGCCAAGTTTTGTCCTTGTACATACACTTGTGCACTGCCTATGCCCCAATCGGACAATAGTCCTTGAGGGAAATTATAGGTCAACTGTACGTTACGAATCCTGAAGTAGCTACCATCCTCGATTAGGTAGGTAGATGGCCTACTACTGATGGCGTCATTTGCATCCATAATTGGGGACGTGGCGTTGGGGTTCGCCGCTACCCAGGTACTTGGATCTGCCAAAGGTTGCGTAGGCTGCCAAGCATCATAGAGCGCCCTCCTACTTCTATTCCCTTGAAAGGTATTGAAATCCGCAAAATAACGTACATAATTAAATACGTCGTTCCCTTGTGAACCGTTTCCAAAAATATTCAATGAAAGGTTTTTATAGTTCAAGTTGACATTGATACCATAGGTAAAATCCGGATGTGGACTTCCTATGATAGTACGGTCGTCATCGTTGATAACACCGTCTCCGTTGACATCGGCCACCCGGAACTTACCGGGAGCATTATAGTCCCCATAGGGCGCCCAGGCATCCGCCTCCGCCTGTGTCTGGAAAATACCCAGATTTTGGAAACCAAAGAAAGAGGCAATGGGCGAACCTTCCTGCGTTACGGAAAGCGCTGGTATCCTACGACTCTGACCAAAAATTCTAGTGCTTTCGCCCTGTAGGGCAACGACCTCATTGACATACCTGGAAAGGTTACCGGATACTTCATAAGAGAAATCGCCTACATTGTTTCTGTAGGTCAAGGCCACGTCAAACCCTTTATTGTTCATTTCACCCACGTTGAAGTTGGGTTCGTCCGCTTGCCCTGCCGTATAGGTCACGGGCACTGGAATCAACATATCCGTAGTGGTAGCGGTGTAAACGTCCAAATTAAAATCAAGTTTGCCGCTGAACATAGTCATATCGATACCTAAGTTATTGGTGGTTGTGGTCTCCCATTTGGCGCTGGGATTTCCAAAGGCCCTAGTTGAAAAACCAAGTCTTGGGTCTGAAGTTGAACCATCGATGGGATACCCTGCTGTTACAATATCGGAGCGAAAGGTGGTAAATGCATTGTAATCCCCGATTTCCTGGTTTCCGGTTTGTCCCCAACCATAGCGCACCATCAAGTTGTCCAACCAATCCACATTGTCCATAAAGCTTTCATCCGATGCTCTCCATCCCAAACTAAAGGCTGGGAATACAGCGTTTCTGGAATCCGCACCAAAACGGGACGAAGAGTCGTTACGCAAGGTGGCCTGTAACAAGTACCTACCATCGTAATCGTAGTTAAACTGACCGAATTGTGACCACAAGGTAAAATCCCGCTCCACGTTACCATTGGCCTGGGCAGTAGTTGGATTTCCCAAATCCAAATAACTTAAGATATTGGTGGTCTCAAAAGGAAAACGCTGTCTGAACCCTCTAAAAAATTCCTGGAACAATTGAATGGACTCCGTACCTACATAGGCCTTGAAATTATGCACTTCGTTAAAAGTCTTGGAATATGTTAATGTATTGGTCCAGGTCCATGAATAATTGTAGCGATCGATTGCCTCTGAGCTATTTATGAAGTTACCTTCAACATATTCCGGTTGTGGGCGACCCAAGTTCCTGATTCGGGTACCATTAACGTCCACCCCAAAACTGGACCGCAGGTTCAAGTTGGGAATAATTTCGTAATCCGCATAGACGTTCCCCAACAATCGAATACCATACTCTCTATCGTCTTGGTTTCTAAATAATTGTGCGTATGGGTTGAAGTTGTTTCCTAAATTGGCACCTCTACTTCCGGCAAAATTGCCCGCGATATCGCGAACCGGCAATAAAGGGTGGTGTTTAAAAGCTCCAGACACCGGACTTTGCTCACTGTCATTGGATACATCACCTTTAATGTTATCAAACGAAGCCGTAAAGTTTTCGCCGATAGTCAATTTATCATTGATAGCCTTGAACTCCGTGTTGGCTCGCAAGGACACCCTGTCATAGCTAAAAAACTTGGTGATACTTTCCTGGGTAAAATAGTTCAAACTGAATGCATATCGAGCAGCTTCTGTTGCTCCGGAAGCCGAAATATTATGACTCATTATAGGAGCCCCCCGGTTCGTAACCTCTTCCCACCAATCCGTGTCGGATGCCCTTGTGATGGCATAGATGTTTCCTTCTTCCAAGGCATACAAACTGGGATCGGTTCCAGGGTCACCTTCATTGGCCCCACTGGGGAATACAAAATCAGGAATCGTAACTTCTCCGTTGGGACCGTAAGTATATTGGCCGTGAGAAGGCGTTCTACCGGCATAAATATCCGCTAAATACAGGTACTCGCCCAACTCCCTTGCATTTAGCGCCTCTACATCCTTTTCAGGGGATTGCAGGCCATAAAATGTATTGTAGGAAATGGTAGGCTTGCCCAATTTACCTTTCTTAGTCGTAATGATTATAACCCCGTTTGCCGCACGAGAACCGTAAATGGACGCCGCAGAGGCATCTTTTAATATCTGCATGGACTCGATATCATTGGGGTTGAGGTTGGATTGTTCCGTGGAAGGAACCCCATCAATGATGTACAGTGGGTCATTGTTACCCAAAGTTCCAAAACCACGAATACGTACCGTAGCTTCTCCACCGGGGCGGGCATCGTTAATAATGCTAACACCTGCAGCCCTACCTTGTAGTTGCTGAGAAAAAGTCGTAGCCGGAATGGCCAAAAGTTCCTCGGTGTCAACAACACTAACGGCACCTGTTAAATCCTTTTTGGTCTGGGTACCATATCCTGTTACTACCACTTCGTCCAATTTACTGGCATCCTCTTCCATGGTAACATTTACGGTAGATTGCCCGTTAACGGGTATTTCTACAGTTCTGAAACCAATGTAACTAAATACCAGGGTAGCATCATCGTCCACATTGTCCAACGTATAGTTACCATCGAAATCAGTTTGGGTACCGGTAGTTGTACCCTTAATAAGAACACTGGCACCTGGTAAAGGACCCATTTGGTCCGATACGGTCCCGGTCACGGTTTGGGCTTGCACCATTCCAAAACATAAAAATGCCCCGAGAAGTAAGAAACCCTTTAAGAATGTACTCTTCATAAATAATTTAGGTTTAAGTTAATATTGATTGTTGTTAGTTAAAAGAGAAAAAAAAATTCACATCATAATTTAAAGTTTTACTATAACGTTTTCGAAAATGAACTCTAAAAATAGCCTAATGACCCAGTAATCCATGGATGCTATGTCCACAAACGCTATCAAATTCATGAATTTTAAGATTTTTTAGCGTGGTTTGCATGTAGAGGCAACTTACAACTATTTTTGAACGATTACTAAAACAGGTCATGTCAAATTAATTTTTTCGTAAAAATTACTAAAATCTAAAACCATATCCCAATATTACCACAATAATTGGGTGACCATAAAAAACGAAAAACCTCAAAGTCCTAAACGACCGGACATGGGCGCCTCAAGATTCCCGTTGGAGAGAATATTTCCCCTTCTATCAGCATTTTCTGGCATTTACAAACAATATAAAGCGTGCGACATGTTGATACATTGGCATTAGGATACCATCCATAAAAATCGGGCTTTCGATTATTAAAATAACCAACCATACCAGAATGATGACTATATACCCCAATCAAAAATTGATTTCGTCTATACTCCGTACCGTATGCAATAGTAATCAGATACCCAAGCCATTTTTTATAGACCGACGAAGAAGCTTTTCCTACTGGTAATCGCAACTTCACATATTTAAAAGACTAACGAGCATATCTTTTTAAGGTGCCATGAAAATTCAAACAGGATCAATGGAATAATTGTTATCTTCCAACCTATTGCAACCTATAGAACCTTTATCCATGAAATCCCGTACCCCCCAATACTCCCATTCAAAGAGCACGCCACATTTGTACCTTATCTTCCTATTGATACTGATTTGCTCGGGCTGTGCAGAAGAAACCAAGGAAACACCCAAAAAACCAAACATTGTCTTCATTATGTCGGACGACCACGCATATCAGGCCATTTCGGCATATGATAAACGACTAATCGAAACACCCAACATAGACAGGATAGCAAAAATGGGGATGCTTTTCACAAATGCAAGCGTTACCAATAGCATCTGTGCGCCATCAAGGGCCACCATTCTTACTGGCAAACATTCCCACATTAACGGCAAAATAGACAATGTATCCCCTTTTGACACCACGAATGTTACCTTTCCACAGCTCCTACAAAAAGCGGGGTACCAAACGGCAATGTTCGGAAAACTGCACTTTGGAAACAATCCCAAAGGTTTTGACCAGTTCAAGATTTTACCTGGACAAGGATCTTATTACAACCCAGATTTCATCACCAAAAACGATGGGGAGATCAATGTAAAGGGATACGTAACGGATATTGTAACCGATATGACCCTTGATTGGCTGGAAAAAGAACGTCAAGCGGATAAACCCTTTATGCTTATGTATTTGCACAAAGCACCACACCGCTCGTGGTTGATGGCCGAACGTCATATGGCGGAGTATACCCAGAAAAAAATCCCGGAGCCGGCAACCTTGTTCGACACCCACGAAGGTATGCCTGCCGCAAAAGTGGCCAAAATGAAGGTCGACGGTGATATGGGTTGGGCAGCTGACAGTAAGTTGTATCCTGAAGTAATGGACCAATTGGGTTTGGAGGAGCAGATTGGTTTTGATAAACGCAGGTATGAAATGACCGTGGGCCGATTAGACTCCACCCAGAAAGCAACTTTTGACACCTATTATAAGGCCATTGCGGATGAATTTATAGAGAACTATCCCAACATGACCGAAACCGATATTGCAAAATGGCGTTACCAGCGTTATATGCAGGATTATTTGGGTACCATTAAATCCGTGGATGAAAACGTAGGGAGGGTGCTGGATTATCTGGAAGCCAACAACATGACGGAAAATACCATGATCGTGTATACCTCGGACCAAGGGTTTTACCTAGGCGAACATGGTTGGTTCGATAAAAGATTCGTGTACGATGAAAGCCTAAAAACGCCTTTGTTGGTTTCTTGGAAAAACCATATTAAACCTGGAAGTGTTTCAGATGAACTCGTACAAAACTTGGATTTTGCCCAAACTTTACTAGAAGTTGCCGGAGTGGAGCAACCGGCTGACATGCAAGGAAAAAGTTTGGTCCCAGTACTGACCGGTGCAACTGAAAATTGGGACAGGGACGCCGTTTATTACCACTACTACGAGCATCCCTCCGAACATAATGTGAACAGACATTATGCGGTAATTACCAAAGATTACAAATTGATCCACTACTATTTTGACATGGATTATTGGGAATTGATAGACAGAAAAAAAGACACCCTGGAGCAGCACAATTATTATGATGATCCTGCCTATGCCGATATACAGAAAGACCTGCGCCAAAAACTGGATGCCCTTCGGAAGCAATACAGAGATTCCGAAGCCCTGAGCAAACAGTATATTGACGAATTTATGCCCTTGGCCAAGGAGGGAAAAGTCTACGGGGTCGAAAAGGAAATCTTGCAGCCCATGATGGAAAAATGGGAAAACTAGAAGAAACAATGAATTTGTAATACTTAGCAAGGTGCAAATTAAAAGTCCCCTCTAAGGAATTCCACTTTTTTGAATTCGCCGAAAAATAATATCTAGTATTTATATACTTAACGATTTTGATACTAATTTTGTTCGTTGAAGTAGTGACTTCTAATTAACTATTGTGTCAAAGGTATTGCTAAAAAGAAAGGTTCATAGTTTTAAAAAATAAAAGAAGTATGAAAAAATATTGCCGGAATGTTTCCATATTGTCCTTACTATTAATTTGCTCATGTGCTTCCGTTTTAGAAATGCCAATTTCTGAAGTAGTTCCTGCAGCGGAGATAAAGGTAAAATCCAAAAGCGATAACAATGGAAACACAATACTTGAAATTACCGCAGAAAACTTGGCCGCGCCAAGCCGATTGAAACCATCAGCAAATGTTTATAGTGTATGGGTGGAGACAGAAAAGGCTTCCAGAACGGAAAACATTGGTATGCTAAATACAGATGGAGGAAAAGTATCTCTTGAAGTGGTGACACCTTACAAGCCCAAATCCATTTTTATTACAGCCGAGAAAGAAGGGAACCTGACCTATCCAAATGGAACTTTGATTACAAAAGCCAACTTAAAATAATCAATTTCAATTGTTTTTGATTTTAATAAAAGTGAATTAGGGTAATTTTATCGTCGTATTTCCCTTATAAAAAGCATCTCACTCTAGAGAGACTTAGAGTTTAGGCACCTCTGCTTCGCTCGGTGTCATCTCTGGGACTCCCTCAGCTCAGGGCAAGCTTCCCGTTTCTCTTTGCTGACCACCTTAACGTAACTTTACGGCATAAAAAAAACCTCTGATTTCTCAAGAGGTTTTTTCTGTACAGGCGGAGAGACTCGAACTCTCACACCTTGCGGCACTAGATCCTAAGTCTAGCGTGTCTACCAATTCCACCACGCCTGCATTTCCCTTCCGACGGCTGCCGAAATATTCGGGATGCAAATATAAAGTAAATTTTCAATTCTATAAACAAACACTCTTTAAATTACAGCTTTTTGTATTTTTAAAAAGAATATTCAAAACGTATACATGCAAAACATAAAACAATACATAAGCCAAAACAAAGACAGATTCCTAAAGGAACTTATTGAACTTTTAAAAATTCCTTCCATCAGTGCGGACTCCGCCTTCTCCCAAGATGTATTGGATACGGCCGAAGCGGTAAAAAAATCGCTGGAAAAGGCCGGTTGTGATTTGGTAGAAATTCATGAAACGGACGGCTACCCAATTGTATACGGCGAGAAGCTCATTGACCCCAATTTACCAACCGTCTTGGTCTACGGACATTATGACGTTCAGCCACCAGACCCTGTGGATTTATGGAATTCCCCTCCATTTGAACCGATAATAAAGAAAACGGAACTCCATCCGGATGGCGCCATTTTTGCCCGAGGTGCCTGTGATGACAAAGGCCAAATGTACATGCACGTGAAAGCCTTGGAATTTATGGTGAACACCGATCAATTGCCCTGCAATGTTAAATTTATGATCGAGGGGGAAGAAGAAGTGGGCAGTAACAATTTGTCGACCTATGTATCACTAAACAAGGAAAAATTGAAGAACGATATTATCCTAATTTCCGATACCGGAATGATTGCCAACGATGTGCCTTCCATTACTACGGGCCTTCGCGGGTTAAGCTACGTTGAGGTGGAGGTTACAGGGCCCAATCGTGATTTACATTCCGGTTTGTATGGGGGTGCCGTGGCCAATCCCATCAATATACTTGCCAAGATGATCGCCAGTCTACATGATGGGAACAACCATATTACCATTCCAGGATTTTACGACACCGTTCAGGAGCTTTCAGATGAAGAACGCGCCGAAATGGCCAAAGCACCTTTTTCTTTGGAGGCATATCAAAAAGCGCTGGATATTGATTCCGACTATGGGGAAAAAGGATACACCACAAATGAACGGAACTCCATTAGGCCTACGTTGGATGTGAACGGCATTTGGGGCGGTTACATTGGCGAAGGTGCCAAAACGGTTATCGCGAGCAAAGCTTACGCGAAAATATCTATGCGATTGGTGCCCAATCAGGATTGGAGGGAGATTACGGAGCTCTTCAAACAGCATTTTGAGGCCATAGCTCCTAAAGGGGTAAAAGTGAAAGTGAAACCGCATCATGGGGGTCAAGGCTACGTAACGCCGATAGACACTGATGGCTATCAGGCCGCCTCCAAAGCCTATGAAACCACTTTTGGCAAAAAACCTATTCCGCAACGCAGTGGTGGTAGTATCCCAATTGTTTCGCTTTTCGAAAAAGAGTTGGATAGTAAGACCATTCTAATGGGTTTCGGCCTCGACAGTGACGCCATCCACTCCCCCAACGAACATTTTGGGGTTTGGAACTATTTAAAAGGCATTGAGACGATACCGTATTTTTTCCAATATTTTACGGAAATGAAAAAGAGCTGTTAGCTGTTAGCTGTTAGCTGTTAGCTGTTAGCTGTTAGCTGTTAGCTGTTAGCTGTTAGCTGTTAGCTGTTAGCTGTT
>NZ_VBUK01000008.1:0-194502 GCF_005780245.1 Maribacter aurantiacus
AGAAACCATACCCATTAATCCGGAATTCATCAATCAATCAATTAATCATCAATCAGATCCCGATTCATTTCGGGACATAAAAAAACGAACAACATGAGAACTTTTATCAGACAATCACCTACGGAAGCTAGAAGACATTCCTTCTTTAGTAATTTTAGAAACAGTAAACGCGTGCAATGGGCCGAGGTTAGAAACCATACCCATTAATCCGGAATTCATCAATCAATCAATTAATCATCAATCAGATCCCGATTCATTTCGGGACAAAAATGAACAACATGAGAACTTATATCAAACATTCAATAACCGAAGCGAAAGGGCTGACCAAAGGTAAAGTCCGTTGGGTAGCTGCCAAGGAAGTCATAGCTTTGGTTTAGCATACACATAAAATGAAAAAGGATAAGACCTCATCAATCTTATCCTTTTTTTGTCTGCCATTTGAAGGGCAAATGTTTTAGTCACGCAGGGTAATCTCCTCTTCTACTCCATTTGGGTAGGTAATGGTGGCAACGTTATCACACGTACTATCGCCAAAATCTACATTTACGGTAAGGCCATTTTTAGAAACGGTCATATCACCGGCGGCTACATACCCACAGTTGACACTACTTGTCAACGGAGCATTTACCGTGACGTTGTACGTATTTCCTTTGTAAACAACGGTCCAAGTTCCAGCAATGCTATAGGTAGTCGATTCAAGCGAATCACCAAAAGTAAGTGTAAAAGACCTTTCGCCTTCGTCGGAAATTAAGGAGCCATCGGCCATTTCAACCGTAAGGTTGCTGGTTACCGAAAATGAAACACTATTTCCCTCTGAATTGGCACTTAACTGATATGATCTGGTTCCATTGATTTTAATTTCACCCACATAAAAATCTTCATAACTGGCCGAAAAAGACCCTTGTTCCCCGTCGGTGTCATAGGTCACGGTTAGGGTTCCGTTAATATTTTCGGTACCATTGAGGACACAATTGTTAAATGTGGCCACATATCCCGTATCCGTATACTGGGCACTGTAGCACTCATTGACCATAGTTTTTCCAGTACTTCCGTTATTGTTGTAAAGTTCGAACAGGGCAACATCGATACCACCTACAATATCGTCCGTTTCCAGCACCGCCTCCAAGTCGGCTTGTGAAAGTACAATATCATTGTCCTTTTCGGCATCATCGCTACAACTATACCCTAACATCAGGACAGTGGCCAAAAGACTTAAATTCTTTAACGTGTTTTTCAAAATTTTCATCTGTTTATTTTTTTGATTTGTTTAAAGGGTTACCTATTACAACCATAAAAACGTGCAACCAACACAAATAGTATGGTTTAAGAGCACGCAAGCCGTGCATTTCAACGAATAATTTCCGGCTGCGGACTCCAATCGACATACTAGAGCGCCAAAAACAGAGTTAAAATCATATACGATATATTATATTTGAAAAATGATCCAGAAAATAAACCTAAGGGACCAGGTAAGGGATTACTTGCTTTTTGAAATGAAACAAGGGAAGCTGCACATTGGTAAGACCATCAACCTGGCCGCCCTTTCCAGGGAATTGGGCGTTAGTGTGACTCCCATACGGGAGGCATTGACCCAACTACAGCAGTCCCATATCATCAAGGCGGTACCCAATCGCGGGTTTATCATTGCCGAACTCGATGTTAAGGAAGCCGAGGACCTCTACGGACTGGTCGCCAGCTTGGAGGTGATGGCCATTGAAAACTCGGAATTCGACCAAAATCATATCGACGCCCTTAGAAAGCAACAGGATGTATTCGAAAATGCCCAAGATGCCATTAGCCGGATTCAGGCCGATTTGGAATTTCACCACCTGCTGACCAAAGGGTATGAAAACGAACTGGCGTTAAAAATCCTGCAAGATTTACGAACCCGAATATTCTTTTACGAGCGCGCCTTTACTTCGGACGATTCCTTTTACAATAAATCCGACAATCAGCATGAGGCCATAATTTCTGCCATTGCCGATGACAACGTGCCCACCGCCTCCCTCCTATTAAAAATGAACTGGATGTTGATCCTCAATTACATCCAAAAGAAATTGACGGAATAATCATGCTTCCAAATCCTCCAACAGTGCTTCGGCAGAATTCGTTACCTTTTTATAGCTTCTATAGCCCCATCGGCTTACAAAAACCATTAGAACGATAACAAATACTATGGCTATTATCTGTTCAGGTTTCATTTCCGAAAGGATCAAAGTCTTGTCCCTGAGCAGCTTTAAGGCCAAGGCCGGCGAGAACAGTAGGGAAATAAAGCTCACGGCAATGGCAATTTGCTGAAGTTTTAGGAGTCGTTTTTTTTCCTTAGTATAGGTTATGAGGTTTTCCCTGTACGATTTAGTAAGGATATCAAGGTTTTTTATCCGATGCAATGCACGCAACACCAAGGTGGGCAAAATCGTTAAAAAAGCTAGTGTAAATACTCCAGAAAGCTTTAAGTACAAGGTATCCAGTTTCCAGAAATTAAAAAGTATAAACCCTGCCAATATATAGCATATAATGGCCCCTACGTTCTCGTAATTGTTGAGTTTGCTGAATTTGTTCCGATAGTTGTTCCGTGTCATTTTTAAGATGATTTCGTTCGTTAATTTTTTTTGCTTTTCCAATTCCTGGCTCATGGCCATCCAATTCGCCTGTAATTCTTCCAATTCCATCTGCTTATGTTTTTACCATGTTTTTTCTAAGTTTTTCCTTAATTCGGGATATCCTGGTTCCCACATTGGACGTATTCAATCCCGTTATTTCCCCTATTTCCTGATAGGATTTCCCCTCCAATAACAGCAGCATGATACCCTTTTCCAAGGAATTCATTTTTTCAATCTGCCGATGTAACAATCTCACGCGTTCCTGAAAAAGGTCGTCAGTGCCCTCCGCCATACTAACCAGGGATTCCTTGATGGGTTCCGATTTTGGGATGCGTTTTGATTTCTTCAAATGCGTAATGGCCGTGTTCATGGCCACCCGATACATCCAAGTACTGATCTTGGATTCGTTCCTAAAACTGTCAAAATACTTCCAAAGCTGATAGACGATTTCCTGAAACAAATCCTCCCGATCCTGTTCATTATTTGTGTAGATAGCGGAAACTTTGTAAAGTAACCCCTGATGTTCCCGTATAACCTCCGCAAAAGCATCGCTATTCCCCATGCATGTTTTTCTTCATTTCCCTATAGGTATGCAATGTGTCAAAAAAATCACATAACGGGGCAAAAAACTTTTTTGGATTGGATTTAATTTGCTGGGATACAACAAATAAAAAAGGGATTCGTTTCCAATAAAGAATTTCCTGAAACTAACTATCGCTCAAGCAAGTTAAGGGGTATTTCGCTGTTTTCATTTTGTCCAGAAGGTCAAAAATTGAAATTCTGTTATTTAGATTCCCGCTTATACGGGAATGACACTTTAGCGGAACCCCGCAGCAGGCTGCGAGGAGTTTTTTAGGATTAAAACATCCAATCATGCAGTATTTGAACAAAGAAATTGAGGCGCTGACCAAAAGGAAGAAGTCGGCCTCCTTGGTAAAAAGGGAAATCTCCTGTGGAGTTTTTCAAGATGTTGAAAAGCTTCCACAAAAAGATATCGAAACCGACCTATAGCCCCTTATTCAAACAGAGATCTATCCAACCCTGGAATCAAATTCAGGGCATTTTCATAATATACTTTTTTGAGCACCTCGTCCGGTAGGTTTAATCCGTACATGGCCCAAAAGGCATGGTACTTCTTATAATAGGGAAAATATTCATCGTTGCTTTCCAGCACCCTAAAATACGTGGGGAATTCATCCGGGTTCCAACTGTCCTTTCCAAAAAGTATCCTATCCTGATATTTAATAAAGAACTCCCGTGCATGTTGCGGTTGCCGACCCAATTCTGCGATTACGGCGGAGATACCAACGTTCATATTGGGCATCTCATCCAACAATTCTCCCAGTTTCCCCAAATTGTTAGCGTGCCAACCCATGTGGGCATTGATAAATTTCGTTTTTGGATGTCTTTTAAAAACATTGTGCTGTTCCTGTATGATCTTTTCCCAAGGTGCGGGATCTGTATTTGAACGTTTTCTTCTGGGGTGGGTCTTTAATTCCAGCCATCGTTCGTTATCACTATCCATATCGTCCCAAAAAGACTTAGGGTCGGCTGCATGGATCAATACAGGTATGCCCATTTCCGCACATTTGGCCCAAATTGGGTCCAAACGAGGGTCGTCAATGGCCAATCTGTTCCCGGATGCATCGGTATTGCGAAGTCCTAGACTTTTGAAGACCTTGAGTCCCTTTGCCCCGTTTTTGATGTCCGCCTCCAATTGGGCAGCGGCCTTTTGACCCCATTCGCCACCATCCGCTCCTTCAAAATCGACATTGGCAAAGACAACGAACCTATTGGGATAGCTTTTCTGGATATTATTGACCTTCTCCTTGAGACTTTCCCCCGAACCACCACTAAGGTTCACCATAACCCCCTCGTTCAAGGATTCCATATCCTTTAAAAGACTGCCCAGTTTTTCGACGGACATGTCCCGCTGATGGCTATGGACGTCTATAAATCGGAATTTTGCCTGTTTTATCTCGGCACCCGGAACGACGAGCGTTGAGGTAGGGTTGTATTCCTCAAAACTCATTTCCTGTGAAAAAACAGCTTGAGATAAGGCAATTACAAAAGTGGCAGCGGCGATAAGGCTATTTAGTTTCTTCATAAAAAGGGATTTATGGGTGGTGATTTTCGTTATAGATTTTTTGATAGGCTTCCGGAGTATCTATATCGGCCAAAAGCCCTTGGGCATCCAAGCCTAGGGTGATGGATGTGTGGGAATCCAGTATGTCCCGGGCCCCATAATCGGAGTCCAGCTTCAAGAGCGCATCGTACAAATCCGGTCCAAAAATTGCCGGAACGCCCATTTTTTTTCCATAGTTACTGGCTACGATGGAAACGTTTTGGGTTGAGAATTCAAGCAATATACGGTTTAGATAGTCTGGGGTGACCAATGGCTGATCGGCAAGACATATCAACACGCCATCCAAAGGAGAATAGGTTTCCCTAAGATATCGAACACCGGCGGCTATACTATTTCCCAAACCTTTTTCCCATGTGGCGTTTTCAATGATATCCGTGGTAGAGGGGTCGGTTTTTAAACTAGATTTTATTTTTTGGGCATTGGCACCCAAGACGACCACAATTCTTTTGGCTTCCAGTTCCATTACGCGGTTCAGCACATATTGCAATAAAAAAGTACCTTTCCATGGCAATAATTGCTTGATATCCTGCATCCGACCGGATTTTCCAGCGGCCAATACAACAACGCCTATGTTCTGGACCGATTTCAATTATGGATGCCTTCTTTCTTGTCTTTCAACATGATGGGTTCCTGCTTTCGAATGACCGCCAAAATCTCCGAAAGTATGGCAATGGCGATTTCCTCCGGAGCTTCGGCACCAATATTGATTCCCGCCGGTCCATGAATGCTCTCAAAAAAAGCATAGTCCTCGTCAGGATATAAATCGATGTACTCATTGAATAGTTTTTCCCGTCTTTTGGAAGGTCCCAAAAGCCCAAAATACATCGGCTTACATGCTTTTACCGCATGTAGGTATTTTAAATCCTTCACGTAACTGTGCGTCATCAACACCAAGGCCGTTTGATCATCGATTTTCTCTACGGGCAAATCATGTGGTTCCACGTTCCAAAGCTCGTCGATGCCCGGAAAATCGGCTATGGTCTTTCCCTCAGCCGGTACTACGCTTACGGAAACCTCCCATCCCATTTCCAGAGCGATTTTGGATAGTTTTACCGCATCGTGTTCCCCGCCTACGATGGCCAGTTTATAGCACGGTTTCAGGGTCTGCTCGTAAGTTGAACGTTCACTTGAATCGGGTTCTGCACCCAGGGGAATCGGTTTTTCATCAAATAAAAACAGGGAACCAATATTGGCATGTTCCCCGTATTCCTTCACGTAATAGGAAAGGATTTTAAACGGAGTCCTAGTTTTTATGGACCTATGGAAGCCCTTGAGCAGTGCTTCCGTCGGTTCAAATGGCTCAATTAGAATATATAATATTCCCTCGCAACCCAAACGAAACCTACCGTCATAGGTCATCATTTTCGGGGTGTCGGTCTTAAAAACGCTCGCAGCCTGAAAAAGCACCTCCTTCTCAACGCATCCCCCGCTAACCGCCCCAACCATGGTACCGTCCTCAGAGATTAACATACGAACCCCAGGCCTTCTATACGAAGAGCCATCCAGGGCCACCACACTGGCCAACACAGTTTTGAGACCTTTGGCCCGTAAGTTTCCATACTCCTTAAAAATTTTTTTGAGTTCGTGCGTCATTTTGAATGGCAGTTGCTATAGTTTTGCCTACTAATTAGCGAAAATTACCCAATCCCGCCTGTTTTTTAAAGACTGGGTACTTTCTTTAACACTCTTTAACATAATTTTTTCAATGGCCCATAATTTCCGAGCGGAAAGTGCGTTCTGCTTGATGAACTCAAAATGTATGACTATGAATTTGTTCCTAAGAACCTTTGGTTTTTTATTTGCGCTTTCCCTTTTTGTTTCCTGTGGTAATGCCGATGACGATGTAGACCTAAACCTTAATTTGGGTGATGGCCTTGGAAAAGGAGTGCCCGTGGACGATTGTTTGGGGCTGGAAGAAGGTGAACTCGTACTCTCAATCCAGGACCAGTATACGACCTTACCTGGAAAAGTATCCATATTTTTTAGGGTTTCCGATACCAATGGAAATCCCGTACCCGGATTAACGGCAGAGCAATTTACCATTTACGAGCAGGGAAGGAACGACGATTGTTTCAATACCATTTCCACGTCTGAATCTTTTGCACGTATTTCCCCAAATTCACAGATATTCTCCAACAACGCCCTTTTGGTGCTGGATTTGAGCAACAGTGTCTTGGAAAGCAGCTTGCAGGAACTGAAAATGGCCAGTGCCAGTTTTGTGGACAACGTGATGCCCGATGCAGAGTCCGACTCCTTTAAAATGGCGATTTATTGGTTCGATGGTGAAAATGAACTGCATTTGTTGAACGAACTTACATCCTCCAAAGACGAATTGATTACATCCATCAATGGAATTACCGATAACATCAGTACCGACCCATCAACGGATCTGTACGGAGCGGTCATAAAATCGACCGATATCGCAACGGACATTATTAATAAAACAACCAGTGGAGACAAGATTGGTGCCGCTTCCGTGGTCATCTTTACCGATGGTACAGATCAGGCTTCCAGGTTTACCGAAGAGGCAGCACTCAAAAAAGTGAACGACGCCAATTCCAATATTTCTTTTTTCAGTATTGGATTGGGTAGCGAAATCGATACACAGGTATTGATGGATATAGGGAAGACTTCCAGCGTATTTGCGAGTAACAAGGATGATTTGGAAGATACCTTTAACGAGATTTCAGAAAAGGTTTCGGAGCGGGCGAACAGCTTCTACCTCTTCGAATATTGCAGTCCAAAACGGGACGGCAGTGGAGAAAATAATTTGGCCATCGAGGTAAATACGGGTACGAGACAAGGTGCGGTACAGACCAAGTTCAACGCCAAAGGGTTTACCGGCGGTTGCGAGTAAATAATATACCGATTGATTTAAAAAGAGGCAATTTTTGCCTCTTTTTTTATATCTACATTTTAACAGCCTAAACCTTTTTATATCAACAATTTAAAGCCTTTAAAAAGAGGTCGATTTCCAAAACATTGCCATACCAAAAAATCCATTCCCAAAAAATTCCCGTACATGTTATTGAAAGATTATTAACTAAATACACACTTGAAATGAAAAAATTATCAATAATCGGGGTAGCATCCATTGTACTTTTATCTTCCTGTGTTTCGAAAAAGAAATACGTGGCCTTGGAGGACAACTTGGCACAGACGCAAAGTAGATTGACCAAGACCCAGGTAGAAAAAGAAGAGTTGGAAACTAAAATGGCCAAAATAGAGGCCCGAGTGGAAGAGTACAACTCCAAAATAAATTCACTTAAGGAAATAAACGACAGTCAGTACACTACCGTGGATGATGTTGCCGTAATGAGCAACAATACCAAGGCAAACATGAGAAAGACCTTGGAAAACGTAGATCCAGCAAAACTAGCCGAAGCCAAAACACTTCAGGATTCCATGAATTTGGCAGTTTCCTATAAACTGGAACAATCCATCGCGGACGAAGGGGAAGATGTGGACGTAAGCATTGACAAAACCGTGGTAATGATAAACATCTCTGATGAATTGTTGTTCAACACTGCTGGATATAGGGTTAGCAACAAAGCCGATAATGTACTTAAGAAATTGGCCGATGTCATCAATTCCGAACCCAGTATGGAAGTAATGGTAGAGGGTCATACGGATTCCAGAACCATCAATACTCCCTTGTTCGAGGATAACTGGGATCTTAGTGTGAAAAGGGCGACTTCCATTGTTCGCGAACTACAGAACGAATACAATGTAAATCCAAAACAGTTGATCGCTGCCGGTAGAAGTAGCTACCTTCCCTTGGTAGAAAACGACAGCAAGGAAAATATGGCCAAGAACAGAAGGACCAAAATCGTAATCCTTCCAAATTTGGACAAATTCTTCGCCTTGATGGATGCAGATACAGCTAGTATCGACTAGGAAAAAACTGAATATTTTAAACTAAGGGTGGCAATTGCCGCCCTTTTTTATTTCAGGAATCTCTAGTAGGGTTTGGTGGTCCGATAATTGTTTATATATTATAATAACCCCAAAGAATACCAAACAAACACATCCTAAAGGCTATTGGAATGTTCAATTTAAAAATTAAACGTCATGGATGTACTCAAAGAAATTTATTGGAAAAGTGCTTTGGGCATTTTGCCAAACCCTCTTAAAAGTCTGGTTTTACTCATATTCTCGGGAATTGTAGCCATATTGTTCATCATGTTATATCTTCTTTTAAAACATGGTCATTATTTGAATGTACAATTTGGTTACTAGATTATTTTCTAAAAATCATGGCATTGGGAATAGTAATGTTTTCGGACGCTAGTTCGATAAGAAAACCGTTGATGACCGCAAACGTATACTTTCCATCCTTTCTAAGGAAAAAAGTGGGATTGATACCAGGCTGGAGTCGTAAATCCGGCGCCTTAAAATTATCGCCCACCAAGTGCAAGGGTATGGGCGAATTCAATTGTTTTAGCGGAATATCGGATACTTTAAGGTAGCCATAGCCTTCGGATAACAATTTTTTGGCATCCAACTTTTTTGCTTCGGCCATAGTGGAAACCGTTTGACCATATACCTTCGCCGGAATAATTTCATGACCTGCGGCATCCAAAGTCTCATAACCGTAATAGGTGGATAAATCGCCTTGATCCCAAATCCTACTGCTGTACCAAAAATTATCATGGTCCTCATAATCCACCTCCACCTGATTGATGCCCAAGTCCAAAATATAGGAATCACCCATGAGATTATAGGTCGCACCTACAATCTTTAGGTCAAACAACATCCGGTCGTTTTCAGGTATTTTTTCATATTCCGTAATATCGATTTCCTTGAAATTTTCCTTGGCTATGGTATATATGGCCGATAAAATGGAGACATAGTTCAGTTTACGGATTTGCTGCTTTTCAGGGTCTTCAGGATACCCACCCGATTCAATCAAAATGGTACTGGTACCCCATTTTTGGATGTTGTCGCCAAAGGCCCTAGGCTCAAAAGCATCGTTATACCGTCCTACTTGTCCTGGTGCATATTTTTGAAGGACATTGTTCATGAAAACGATGATTTTCATGGCATTCCCGCGCACTTCATTGATATCCTTTTCATAGTTGAAAGCAGGGGCCAAATAGGATATGGTGGCCGGCTTTTCAGTGCGCTCCGCATTGTAGTACGTACTTTGATCGTGCAGATTAAAGCCAAAATCGGCCTCCAGACTATCCCGCACCCTTTTCAAGGTCTTTCCTTCGGGGGATTGTAAGCGCAACGCATCCCGATTGATATCGATTCCCAACAGGTTACGACGTTGAAAGAGTTCCGCCCCATCCGGATTGAGCATGGGCAAAAAATGGATGGTCAGGTTGGAAAGCATCGCTTCCTTTTCTTCCTGAAAATCGGGACTATCCAAGAAATTAAGGATATCAAAAATTGCCTGGGTGGCGGTGGGCTCGTCCCCATGCATCTGGGACCACAAAAAAACATCGGTTTCACCGCTACCGATACTGACCAAGGAAAGCGATTTTCCACCTATGGAGGTGCCAACGTTATTCACCGTGAACTTCGGATTCCTTCTGAATTTCTCCAACAAGGGCTGTATATCGGCGTGCTTTATTCTTCTTTTCCCAAGCGTGGGTTCCTTATATTTTTCATAGGTCTCATACAATTGTTCGGTTATATCCTGTGCCTGGCTGTTAAAAATTGTCAGGATTAAGAAAGCAATAATAACACAATGAAATCTTTTCATTCGTTTGAAATTTGGTTGATAGCTTGGTTTTTAAATATTTCCTTTTGTAGACGTACTAAACTTTCCTAATAAAATCCATTGATGAGGGTTTCATTCAGGGATTGGTTTAAAGTTCAAATCCTTTACGGCCTTCCTAATGTTTTGCATAAAATCGGTTCCCGGGTCGGTCTTCTGGGTCCTATAGCCTTCGTCTTGCTCCAACCATAAGGGATGGTTCTCAAATTTTGTGTATTCATAATGTCCGATCAGATATTCGATATCATATTTTTCCGCCAAATAGCGAACGAGCCAAATATTGGATTTTAGCTGGGCCTTGGTCAAGGGTTGTCCGGTGTCCCCGCCCACATTCTCCACACCTATGGCACAATGGTTCAAGCCTATAACATGCCTGGCCATGGTCGTTTCAGGCATTAGTCTATAAATGGTACCATCGCGGTCCACCATAAACTGGGAGGAAACGTTCAGGGTCCCGGCAGCGTTAATATCGGGCCTGGAATTGGGCAAGGTTGGCGAATCAAAAGCGTTGAAGGATTTTTCAAACGTTGGAATCACGGTCCAATGCAGCACGATCATTTTAGGTATGATATTCGGGGATTCCTTTACCAATCCGTATCTGTCCTGCATATATTCCAAGGTCAATATCCTTCGCTCGTCATCAAAGGTAATGGGCTTGTCCACAATGGTACGGGTCACCGAACAGGATGTCAGGCAGACAACTAAGGCCAGTATTTTTATAACCTTCATTTTTGAATTTCGTTTACGGTGTCTTTTTTCTTAAGAACGGCATACTGTATCTGGACCTTTCTCCGCCCCCACTCCTTGGCCTTCTTTTTGTCCTCACCCATATAAATGTCGATTCTATTGCGCCATCTGGGGTGCATCTTGTCCTTTACGATATAGATTCCCTCAAATGTATCGATTTTTACCAAGGTATTGTGTCGCAATCCCTGTCTTAAGAGATCTCTGGAGACAGCGATCCACTTGACCCCAGGTTTGATGGAGTCGCCCCAGGCAGTTACTTCTGGATGCTCAAAGGACGTCTGCCCTGGGAAGGAATTATAGGCCGTGGCCGTAACGGTTAGGGGAACCCAATCATACGTATCCGCTTCCTTGGACCTTTGGTCACATCCTATACTAACAAAAAGCACAAAAAGCCCCAGAATTCGATGCATGACTTTTAAATGAGACATGGAATATACTAATAATCTCTTTTTGTCAATACGACCCATATAAACCTTTTTCTCTAATTTAGAAGCCAATAGATGGAATATGAAAAAAATTAAATGGGCCTTTGCCCTCCTGTTGGTCGGACTTCTGATATTCGGCTACATCAATTATCCCAAACTGAACCTCATTTCCGGTTATGCCTCCAAAAATTTGGCATCCAATGTATTTCTTGCAAAAAGGGACGCCTATTTCGTGAACACAGTAGACCACGATATGCCCCTGATAAACCTGGCTACGGCCGAAGCCGATTCGGAAATCAAATCTGCCAAGGCTTCCGTATACGGACTCATGGAACGGATATCGGTTTACAAAGAAGGGCTGGGAGCCGTTCTGACCAATACCGAGCATCAAAAACACAACTTTTCCATAGTTCCGGAACGAAACCAAAAAAGGGACACCCTACATTTTCCGTATGGAAATCAAGGGGTTAAGGATACCGTAATGGCTAATGTGGATTATGATGCCTTGGAATATGTGCTGAGCCGGGCCCTGCAGGATTCCGTTCAAAAGACCAGAAGCCTATTGGTGGTCTACAAAGACCAGATCATTGGGGAAAAATATGGTGACCAATTTACCAAGGACACCAAAATTTTAGGCTGGTCCATGACCAAAAGTATTCTGGGAACATTATATGGCATTTTGGAATATGAAAATGGAATTTCCTTGGAATATCGTCCTTTTGAATCGCTTTATAATACCGATGGCCCAAAATCAGAAATAACGATGAACCATTTATTGCGGATGCAAAGCGGATTGGCCTGGGACGAGGATTACTTTAAAATTTCCGATGTCACCAGTATGTTGTTCCTCGATTCCGATATGTCGCAAGCACAGGCCGATAATGCCGTAATTGCGCCACCCACCGAAGTTTGGAACTATTCTTCGGGCACCAGTAATCTGCTTTCGGGAATATTAAGGAAGCAATTTCCTACGCATCAGGAATACTTAAATTTTCCCTATGCCAAACTAATCGATAGAATTGGCATGCACTCCATGCTAATAGAGACCGATTTGGAAGGGAATTTCGTCGGTTCCTCCTACGGATGGGCCACCACAAGGGATTGGGCCAAATTCGGACTGCTATACCTTCACCGGGGCGATTGGAACGGTGACCGAATCTTTGCAGATAGTTGGGTGGACTACATCACCAAACCCACGGAACATTCCAACGGTACCTACGGCGCCCATTTTTGGTTGAATGCGGAAGGGAAATATCCCGATTTGCCACGGGACCTGTATTCCGCCAATGGGTTTCAGGGGCAACGCGTGTTTATCGTTCCATCAAAGGACATGGTCATTGTTCGAACAGGATTGGAGGAGCAGTCGGACGAACAGTTCAATACCCTGATCGGCGATATTCTAAAAACCATTAAATAGGCCGTTTTCAAAAACCCAAAATATGCAATAGAAAATCTATTACGGCTTCAAACTACTTCAAACACACGCTGTTTATGTCGTTTTTTAATTTAACCATAGCGATGCTATGCTAAAATCAAGAAAACACCTGTGTTTATTGTATTTTAAACCCTCATGACGAAGTCCTAATGCATAATTTGGGTTAAAATTATTGTACGATTTTTCAACCAAACTACAAAATTTCATCGGTTGACCACATTTCTGCCTTGGGAGACAACAATAGTTTCACCAAGCCCACCTTCCTACCTACTTTTACAGTGTTACAAAAACGAATTAATTTTTTTCATTTTCATATAGTGTTCTCGTAAAAGAGTCCGGTCGAACTGATCGGGCTCTTTTTAGTTTGTGGTAATTTGGCCTAGTTTAAGACCAGAGCCATACATTTAGGGAATACAGCGCATAAAACTTCATTCCGACAGAGCACCGTTATCACGGTGGGACGAGGAATCCCACCTTACCCTATACTTTTTGGGATTTCTTTCTGCGTTCGAAATGAAAATAAGTTCAAAGAAAACCAATTTATTCATCAGTTCTCAATGGCCTGATTGATAAGTGTTTCGCATATAACTTAATAAGAATCAAGGCAACCAATTGTTCTTGCCAAAGTTGGGCTTTCTTTTTTCCAAAAAGGCGTTCCTGCCTTCCTTGGCTTCTTCGGTCATATAGGCCAAACGGGTAGCTTCGCCGGCAAATACCTGTTGCCCTACCATGCCGTCATCCGTAAGGTTCATGGCGAATTTGAGCATTTTAATGGAGGTGGGGGATTTCTGTAAAATCTCCTGGGCCCATTCATAGGCCGTATCCTCCAATTCGGCATGGGTAACCACGGCATTGACCATGCCCATTTCAAAAGCTTCCTGTGCGGAATAATTCCTGCCCAAAAAGAAAATCTCACGGGCCTTCTTCTGACCCACCATCTTGGCCAAATAGGCGGACCCGTATCCTGCGTCAAAACTGGTAACGTCGGCATCGGTCTGTTTAAAAATGGCGTGTTCCTTACTGGCCAAGGTCATATCACAGACCACATGGAGGCTGTGACCGCCTCCAACGGCCCAACCGGGAACCACGGCAATCACCACTTTCGGCATAAAACGGATCATACGCTGCACTTCCAGAATGTTAAGACGGTGCTGGCCATCGGCACCCACATAGCCCTTTTCTCCCCGGGCCTTTTGGTCACCACCGCTGCAAAAGGACCAGATGCCATCCTTGGTGGAAGGACCTTCCGCAGAAAGCAATACTACGCCAATGGAAGTGTCTTCCTGGGCATCGTAAAAGGCCTTTATCAATTCACTGGTGGTATGGGGTCTAAAGGCATTCCGAACATTGGGTCGGTTGAAGGCAATTCGGGCGACCCCGTTACTCTTTTTATAGGTAATATCCTCAAATTCCAAGGCGGTTTTCCATTCGGCTACAGTCATTTCAAATCGGTTTTTAATTTGCGATATAAAGATAGTTGTTCCTTGGGAAGTCTGCCAAGCGGAAATGAAATGAGTTATTATCTATCCATATTTTGTCCGTCCAACTCTAAGAATAGGCTTACATTAGAGGTATAATAGAACAATGTCAATGAAGAAAGCGGTCTATCGAATCATAAAATCCATACGTACCCTGCTATCCGAGCTATTTCATGCAAAGGATTCCCGTCTGCCCTATATCATTACGGTTATCGTCTCCCTTGTAATTGTGGTAGGAGGAATCAACCTGTTCATAGAACTTACGGATACCCTAAAAACCGATACCCTTGCAAGATATGACACCGCAGTAACTGACTATATCATTTCCTTTAGGAATCCCTCTTTGACCACCTTTTTTAAGTTCGTAACGGATATTGGGGATGTCACGGGCTACCTGATCGTTTTGATCCTTTTCGTGCTACTTTCCTGGCGTATCATTAAAAGTTGGAAGTATGTGCTACAGTCCGTGGTGGTACTGGTACTGGCAACCCTTTCCAATATGGCCCTTAAACGCTTCGTGGACCGAGCAAGACCGGGTATAGAACATCTGGTCACGGTTAAGACCTTGAGCTACCCAAGCGGCCATGCCATGGGGGCGATGGCCTTTTTTGGATTTTTAATCTACCTGATATCCAAATTAAGAATCAATAGGATTTTTAAATATTCCTTGATGGTGTTGGTTGCCTTGCTGATTTTGAGTATTGGTATTAGTAGGATCTATCTTGGGGTCCATTATCCCTCGGATGTGGCAGGAGGTTTCATCGCGGGATTTATATGGGTCGTATTTTGTATCCTTATTTTTGATGTGATACAGATTTTTAGAAGGGACCCCGAAGTTTAAATCCGATACTTCCCAATTCAAAGTGACACACCCTAGGAATATAAATGAACATGTTGGACAAGCTCAAATCTCTTAGAAAGGAACTACATCAATTTCCCGAAGTATCCGGAAATGAATCGCAAACCGCAGAAAGAATCAAGGCGTTTATTTCGCAAAACAGCCGACCCACACAAATTTTGGAAGGTTTAGGCGGAAACGGGCTTGCCGTTGTTTACGAAATCTCATCAGATGGGCCCGTTATTGCGATACGGTGCGAATTGGACGCACTGCCCATTCCGGAGAAAAACGAATTCGCCCATCGTTCTAAAAATCAAGAGATTTCCCATAAATGCGGACACGACGGCCACATGGCCATTGTAGCCGGATTGGCCCTATGGGTAGCGGAACCACACTTTAAAAAGGGAACAATTGTGTTGCTCTTCCAACCTGCCGAAGAGACAGGACAAGGCGCTGCCCAGATTTTGGCGGATACAAGGTTCCAAGCTTTAAATATTGAATATATTTTTGCCTTGCACAATATTCCCGGATATCCCTTACATTCAGTACTTGTTCCCAAAAAGGGATTTTCGGCTGAGGTCCTAAGTTTCGCCTTACACCTTAAAGGGAAAGAATCCCATGCCTCGGAACCTGCTAAAGGTATTAATCCCGCTCATTGCCTGGCAGAAGTGATTCAGAGGTTTGATGCGCTGAACATTAATGATCCTGAGAATCCCAATTATAAAATCCTAACGCCCATTTACATGCACATGGGCGAAAAATCCTATGGGATATCGCCTGCACTTGGGGAACTTCATTATACCGTTAGGACGTGGCGCCCAGAAACTATGGAAACCTTACGGAAAGAAATAGAAAACATTTGTTACCATATTAGTAAATCCAACTCCATTATGTATTCTTTGGACTGGTTCGAGCATTTTCCCGCAAGCTTGAATGACGCACAAGGCGTTGCTTTGGTAACCGAAGTAGCTCATAAAAACGGTTTTAATGTCATAGAAAAATCGGTGCCATTCTCATTTGGAGAGGATTTTGGGTGGTTCTCAAAAAATTATAGGGCTACGATGTTCGGGGTCGGTGCCGGGGAAAATGTCCCTGCTTTACATCATGCCGACTATGATTTTCCCGATGCCCTAATATCCAAGGGAATTGAAATGTTCAAGTCGGTAATCAAGGAAATTCTAAAGGAGTAGGCTTATTTGTTTTTATTCTTCTCCTCAATCCATTTGGATAAATACTTGGTGCTCTGCACCGTATGATGCTCCAAGATTCTGCCCATGATATTATGTTCGCGATGTGTTGCAAGTGATTCCGATACTTCCGTAATCCTATCCATCAAGGATGTTTCCAAGGATGTTTTTTGGTACAGCGTATTGATGATTTGTATGCCGTTGTCCTGTGCCTTTTGCCACACGGTTTTATCCGTATACAATTCAATGGCCTTATCTATAAAATCGTCTTGGGTCTCGGAAATAAAACCGTTCCAATCCAGCGCACCATGCATTCCTTCGGCACCGATTCCCGTGGTTACGCTGGGCGTCCCGTTCAATAGGGCCTCCACCAATTTTCCTTTTATACCGGCTCCAAAACGTAACGGGGCGAGACAAACACGGGCCATTTTCATAACTTCGGATACGCTACTTGCACGTCCACGCACATAAAATCCCTTTTTGGGATTATGCAGCCGATTGACAGCATCGGGGAGATATGCCCCATACACATAGCATTTGGCATCCGATAAACACCCGAATATTTTAGGCCAGATATTTTGTTCCAAGTGTTTTATGGCATCCACATTGGGCGGATGCAATCCCCCGCCAATAAACAGAAAATCCCTGCGTGCCTCAAATTCCGGCCAATCATTTTGTTGTGAAATGGCATCGTACATAAACGGCAGATGCCATAAGAGCGAAGCATCAATTCTGGCAGTCTGTTGCAGGAGTTCCATCTCATAGCCGGAAATGACCAGGGTAAGGTCGCTCCGCAAAATACTGGCCAACTCCCGTTTGGTCCTATCGTCTTGCAACCAATGCGCTTCGGTAAAGGGTATGCCCTTATTTAAGCAGTTTTCCCGTGCGTGCCGCAAGGAATGTAAATCCTCGGAATCCAAAATCCGTAGCGCCTCAGGACAACATTCGGACACACGCCAGCCGAATTGTTCCTCCGTAAGAAATCGGTCGAACAAAACGATATCGGGCTGAAGGTTTTCGATAAAGACATCAAAGGAGGCATCGTTCAGTTTTATGGTAAGGGTCGCAATTCCCATTGCTTCCAAATCTTGGGAATGTTCTGTTCTTGAAGCAGTGGACACAAATGTGGTCTCAAATTCATACTTTTTGAATATTTCGAGTAATTGCACCATCCGCACACCTGCCGCCGTAGCGGTAGGTTCCGACCAGGTAAGTCCAATGACCAATAATTTTTTGGATTTCATCTCCATGGAATATTCAGGAAATATTTATTTCAAAGGATTGTACCCAATATCGTCCACAACCACCACTCCTTTGGGACTTTGGTCAAAAACAAACCGAATGTGTTTTATAACCTTGGGGTCGAAATGCGATGCATTTTTTTCAAACTTGGAAATCGGAATGTGGAAGGTCTGCAATTGCACCTCCCAAGCGTCCCCGATCATATCCTTATCCAGAAACTCGAACTTGGTAAACTTTGTTTTAAGTGGTGGCATGATGTTTTTGATGTCGCTTATTTTTACGGTGGCCGATTGTCCCAAGGTATCTGTCAAGACAAGACTGAAATCATAGCCCATTTTCGGGTCCGCGTCCTTATCCCCTTCCACATCGGTTTCTTTGGAGTCCGATTTCAACCATTTGGGGTCGCCGCTGCCAATGGATAGTTGAATACTTTCTACGGAATCCTTCCAAAATAGTTTTTCCGACGTTATTTCATAGTTCGGTTTTGTGTCGGTAGATATACTGTCCGAAAGATGCCACCCCAACACCACTGCATTGTTGTCCTGCCGCCCGTTGTCGCGCGTCGTTAGGCCTTGCTCCTTCCAAAGATTCAGGTGATGTCCCCTTATCGAAATGCTGTCAGAGACGCTCGTGATATCGATGTCTTCCTCAAAATCCACGAGCTTTACAAAATCGGATACTTCAAAATGGGTCATTAGAAATTCGTCTGGCAACCAATCCTTGGCAAGTCCTACATTTTTAAAAATGGGGATATACGCATCGTTATTTTTAAGAACCGATTCCGCAAAAGCACTGATGAACACCTGGGCCACTTGCTGCTGTTCTTCAGCTGAAAGTAGCGGTTCTAGGTTCAATAGCCATTTCATGGGCGCTCCAAAATCCGATTTACCCCAAGTGGAATTGAACTGGCCGTGATTGGCATGATGGACATAAACACCCGCTTTAAAGCGGGGTACGGAATCTGTAAACTGCAACCTTCGGTACGGCCGCAAGCCCCAAAAGCTGACCTCGTCCGAATCATAGGAACCTTGCAAACTCAGATAGTTCACGTCCTTCAGAACGATTTTCCGATTATATCTGTAGTCCGTTGGGGCAATGGACACAATGCCTTTGATGTTGAAATTAAAATCGAAGGGCACGTTGGCATTGTCCGGGAACACGGGGAGTCGGTTATAACCACCTGCTATCGTCACAGCCTCCCCGCCCCTGGAATGGCCCATTAGCATGATACTTTCCATATCGACCTTGCCCGAAAGCGGATGCCCGGAATCTCCGTTCCAGGCCTGCCATTGCTCCAAATGTTTCAGCAACAGCCAAGCCCTAACGGGCATTTCCTTGCCCCTAAAATCGCCGGACCAATGCCCGTTGACAAAGTTCTCATCAACGGACACCGTTATTATGCCCCTACTCGCCAAAAGGTTTCCCAAATAGCCATAGCCGTCGTCTGAATAATCGATCATGCTATGATTGCCATGAACGATGAGGGCAAGCGGAAAAGGCCCATCGCCCTGTGGCATGTAAACCCTCCCGTTCAACGGAAACTCGGTGACGCCAAAGCCCCAAAATTTTTCCCTCCATTTTTTCTTTTTCCCCTTCCATTCCAGCAACAGCAACGATGCGTCTACGGTTGGTGTCTTAAACCGAACTTCTTGTCCATATTCGGTTCGTTTTTTGTCCGAACCACTGCCATAGGTAAAGGCATCGACCTCAAAACTGCCAGGTTCCGACGGATTTTCAACACCGATCTCCTCCAAGCTACGTTCTCCATCGCCCACGCTAAATTTTGGGAAATCATTTTGATAGGGTTCCGACCCCGGATTCGTCAGTAGATATATCCCATAACCCAAACCTATGCAAACAAAGGACAGCATCAGAAAAGAAAACAAGGATTTCGTCCGTAAAAACCACCACAGACAAACGATTACGAGCAATGCGGAACCTACCAAGGCATAATACAGGACATCTGGCCAACCAAACCCGAAGATTTTTAGGGCAACCAAGGTGGAAACTCCGCTCAAAACGGCCAAAATATAGATGGCATCAATTCCTTTGAAAACAAACTGGATCAATTTGAACAGTAAGTAAAAGAGTATCTGTACCAAGATTCCACTTAAAATGGCAAAAAGCATCATCAAAATTGGTGGAAGACCTGTTAAAAAATGATAGCCATAAATCCCCGTGAGAATGATGGTGGGGATAAAAGTGAGCAAGAGTTGTCGGTTTTTCATTGGAATTGGTTGAAGATGGTTGACACCCTTAAATTAACCAACTCCGGTCAAATAAGACAGGTTTCGGTCGATTTTTCGGAATACTTCAAAATACCCCTTGGTGTAAACCTTATCTTCTTGAACGAATGTGGTAAAATCGATAATATTTAAATCGTTAAAACGGTTTGTTTTAGGCAACGCTTCCCACAGCCTATGGTTTAAACCGTGGGCCGTGGGAACGAAATCAATAAAATCTACATTTTTGAGGCGAACATTTTGGATATTTTGGACCGAAGCTTACGCTCGTAATCCTCCTCCAACCATTCCTTGTAGTTTTTGGTGTTGTTCATAATGCAGTAGGAATACTGCCGCACCCGATACTGGATTTCCTCCTTCAGTTTTTTGGCAAGGATACGGGCATCAAAGACATCGTCCGCATTTTCCACGCATATCTGGGCATGTTGCTCAATACTTTTTTCCAATACCAATTTGGATTTTTCCCCATTGGCGAAACTTTTCTTGTATTCTTCCTTAATGTCAAATTCGATGTTTTCTGATTTTGAGAACTCATCCCTAAGTTCCTGCGGCATTTCATACACAAACTCCCGCTCGATTTCCTCATCGTTTTTGATATTCTCCAAAAAGAAATCCGGAAAGTGGAAGATTTCCTGCCAGTCCACCTTGGCGTCCCACATGCCAAAACGGGCAATGTTGTTCCCCATGTCGATTACGTTGAACTCTTCCTTATGCGGCAGGTATCTGGACCCGCGTCCGATCATCTGAAAATACAGGGTAAGCGAGCGGGTGGCCCTGTTCAGGATAATGGTCTCTACGGATGGCTCATCAAAACCCGTGGTAAGAATGCTCACGGATGTCAATATGGCATCAGGGGTTTCCTTGAACCATTTTAGGATTTCCCTTCGCTCCGAAGCCGTATTCTTATTGTCCAAATGCCGGATGTTGTATCCGGCCTTCCTAAATAGGTCGTACACATATCGGGAGGTATTGATACCGTTATTGAAAATCAAGGTTTTTGTTCCCTTGGCAATCTCCTCATAAGCATTCATCAATTTGCCCAACATACTGTGATTGCTGTAGAGCTCGTCCGAAGACTTTACGGTATAATCGCCATTGATGCCCAGCTTTAAGCTTTGCAGGCTTACATCGTAATTGAACATGTTGGCACGTGCCAAAAACTTCTTCTGGATTAAGGATTCTATGGACTCCCCAATGATCAACTTTTTGTAGTTGTCCTTCATGGGAAGTTTTATATTGGAACTCAAAGGGGTTGCGGTAACGCCCAGAATAACCGACTTGTCAAAGTATTTAAAGAGTTTCCTGAAGGAATTATAATGGGCCTCATCGATGATGACCAGGCCAATATTGTTGATTTCCACCTTGTCCTCCTGCAGACGGTTGTTCAAGGTCTCCACCATGGCTACAAAGCAATTGAAATCGTCCTGGTCCTTTAGTTCCTTAACATCACTGTTGATAATTTTGTTGCGAACCCCAAAACCGGTCAGCATCTTGGAAGTTTGGAGACTAAGCTCAATACGATGCGTAAGCACTACGACCTTCTTACCCGTTCTTTCAATGTACCTTCGTGCGATTTCGGAAAAAATAACGGTCTTCCCTCCACCTGTGGGCAGCTGGTACAAAAGGTTGGAATTATCAGGATTGTCCTCAAGATATTCAAAGATTCTTTTGAGGTCTTCCTCCTGATATCCGTATAATGTCTTCTCCGTGGTGTCCTTTGTGGCTTTCAAAAAGGCAAGAAATTTAAGTCCGGTTAAAAATTACGAAACCTTAAAATTAGAGGATTTTTATCGGTAATTAAAATATAAATCCCGCTATGGCCCCTATTCTGTAGAGAATTTATGAACGATGATTGTTAATAGCCTTTCTTTCTGTTCACCTTATTTAGTAGTTCCTTACCCATTCTGAGTCGGTCATAATTTTCCAGTATCTGGGGCACGACGGAATCTGTATCGGAGACGCTGGCGTAATGCGGTGTCATGAAGATTTTTGGATGTTGCCAAAAAGGATGGTCCTTTGGCAATGGCTCCTGATGGTATACATCCAAACAGGCACCGGACAGATGATCGGCATCCAAGGCTTCGAGCAGGTCCCTATCGACCAAATGGCCTCCCCGGGCCACATTGATGACATAGGCGCCCTTTGGTAATCTTTCAAACAGTTCCTTGCTGAGAATCCCCTCCGTATCCGGCGTCAGGGGAAGAAGACAGACCAAAATTTCGGTCGCTTGTAGAAAAGCATCCAGTGTATCTGATCCTGCGAAGGTTTTTACATTTTTCAATTCTTTTTGGCTTCTGGACCACCCCTGAACGGTAAAACCGAATTTCATCAAATCGGTCGCCGTCAAGGCTCCCAATTCCCCTAACCCCATGATTCCGACGGTAACGTCCTTGATTCGTCTGTAAATTTTGGGTTTCCAATCACTAGCTACCTGTTGCAGTTTATAGCTATTGAAATTCTTCAATTCCGCAAGGATTACCGCCAGTACGTGTTCGGACATATCACTGGCCAAGTAGGGATCTACGACCCTGGTAATGGGTATATCGGTGGGTGCCGATGCATCCTCGAAAATATAATCAACACCCGCCCCAGAAGAGGCGATGCACTTTAAATTGGGATAAACCGATAGGCTTCCTTGGGGATGTTTCCATATCAGGGCCATGGTAATGTCCTGTTTTGGATGGTCTTCCAAATAACTATATACCGCTATGGAAGGGTTTCTTTCCTTCAAGGCTTTCTTCCAAGCCTCGATTTTTCCGTCCTGTCTGATGATAACTATCGCCATAATTTTCTGATTTAGTCCAAAATGTCCAAGGCCTTGGAAAACCCCTCTTTATAAAGCCAATCCCCGGTCTGTGTATGATTGTAAATGCATACGATTCGCCCTTTGAATTCCTCCAAAATCCCATGTTGGGAAATAAAGGTAGTCATCTCCGAAAAGGAATTGAGCATGCTCTTGTAAAATGCATCGGGTACATTGCGTTCCAAGGCAAATGTTTGGGCTATTTCAAGGTTGAAACACATGAGGTCCGCCACCAGGGCACTATCCACTCCCAGTTTGACAAAGTGTTTGATATACTTTTGGGCGACCGACCTTCTCGCCTTGGGCCGCTTTCTTTTTACAGGAAAATATTCGTTGGTGATTTTGGTCTTAGCTTCCTGTAATAATTTGTCCTCCTTGGGATTAAAGACAAAATCATAATAGGTTTTTACCGGGGAAAACTTTTCATAGAGTTCCATAATCTGGGCTTCCAACTCTTTTTTTCGTAATTCCGATAAATAGGTCTTTAAGGCTCTTTTGCTCATAATAGGTCCGTTATGCCAAAAATACACTTTGTGGCAAGATCCACCTAAAACCTTGATAATTTATGGGATAGCTAATAAATTTTGGAAAACATTAAGGGTTTCCCTTTGGAAAAGAGCTAATAAAAATGTATAATGAGAACTTGGACATACACTAAATAATAAATACACACATACATGAGGCAACTAAAGATTATCAAGCAGGTAACCAATCGCGAATCGAAATCATTGGACAAATACTTGCAGGATATCAGTAAGATTGATTTAATAACAGCAAACGAAGAAGTAGAACTGGCCCAAAGGATACGCGAAGGTGACCAAGTGGCCTTGGAAAAATTGACCACCGCTAATCTCCGATTTGTGGTATCCGTAGCAAAACAATATCAGAATCAGGGTTTAAAACTACCCGATCTCATCAACGAAGGAAACTTAGGCCTAGTAAAAGCGGCCAAACGCTTTGATGAAACCCGAGGGTTCAAATTTATATCCTACGCCGTTTGGTGGATACGTCAATCGATTTTACAGGCCTTGGCAGAACAATCAAGGGTCGTTAGGCTTCCCTTAAATAAAATCGGTTCGATCAATAAAATTAAAAAGACCTTTTCCTATTTAGAGCAAACGCACGAGCGTCCACCATCCGCAGAGGAAATTGCCAAGGAATTGGAAATGACGGTAACGGAGGTCAAGCAATCTTTGAAGAATTCCGGTAGGCACGTTTCCATGGACGCACCGTTACGCGAAGGGGAGGATTCCAATCTATATGACGTTTTGAGATCCGGGGAGTCCCCAAAACCGGACAACCATTTATTGCAACAATCCCTGAATACGGAGATCAACAGGGCCTTGGAAACCTTATCCCCCCGTGAGGCCGATGTTGTAAAGCTCTATTACGGTATTGGTGACCAACAGGCCATGACCTTGGCAGAAATTGGCCATACGTTCGATTTGACAAGGGAACGTGTACGGCAAATTCGGGAAAAGGCGATCAGAAAACTACGCCACAATTCAAGAAGTAAACTTTTAAAGACATATCTAGGATAATAACCATATTAGCCTCAGAAGTGGTTTAACCTTTTTTAATTGAAGCGAAAATTGAAAGCATTGTGCCCAGATGAAGGCTTTTTAGAGCTTCATAGCTGGGCTACGGAGTGAGAAAAAGACGAAATATGGGTGCAATTGTGCGATTTTTTAGCCAATTTGAAAAAGTTTAAACCACTTCTCAAATAAAAAAGCGCCTTTAAAAACTAAAGGCGCTTTTTTCGTAGTACACACTAGACACTAAGAATACGTTAGCTTGCTGATGTTTGAGTCCACAAGAATATTGTTCAAATTTTCAATAAAATTATGATAAGACGCGTTATCGTTCCCTTGATTTGCCATAATATTATATTATAAGGTTAAGAGCTATTCAATTACATGTAATCCAGCTCCGCTAATTCGTTAAGGCTTAGGATTTCGTTTAGTTCCTGAAGAAAAACCAAATATTCTTCACCGTAGGTATCGTAAAGCATGGTTAGGGGTTTTTTAGGTTTACTATTTCGATTTGGTTACTCAATTAGTACATGCTAAAAGTAGGTGCTACTTCCCTTTAGGACAATTAAATGTGGTAAACCTGTCCATTTATGTTGTAAAAAATACGGTTGCTATAGGTTTACTTTTGCAATTCCTCCACAACCCCCTAATTTACTTGGCTGCACACCTATTCAGTTCGTCGATAATTTAGATTCGTTCAACGGAATTTCACCTGATAGGCAATGCCCGCGGTAACGGACAGGAAAAAATTTCCCGAGCTAAACGCCAATTCCTGTCGGTTTACCCCCAGATTGGCCTTGTATTGATTGTTGCCCTTTTTGTTGGTAAACTGATATTCCAATCGGATTCTTTGGGCTTCCAGGTACAATAGCGTTTCGGACAACAACTGTCCGTTAATAATGAATTGGTTCAGTTCTGTATCAAACCCGTAAACCAGGTTCATGCCCAAAAAATTGTTTCCATCCTTGAGATACTTTCGGACCAGGAGATTTCCTGAAATACCCAGGCCCTTTTTTGCATCGGGCACGAAATAAGGTCTGAGCACCGCATAATAATTCCCTCTGTACAGCCCAAAAGTTCCCGTTAGTATGGTTGCCGCATCCTGCTCAAAAATCAGGTGCCTGAAACCTAAGGAAGCTTCCATGGCCTTGGGCAGCTCCTTTACCAGCTCCCCTCCCATCCGGTGCCTGGGAAAGATGACATCACCGGAATAGCCATAATTTACATAGCCGCTCAGGGATTTGGAAAATCTGGGATAGGCATCCACCTCAGCCTGTATCCCGTTGATGTTAAACCTGCGGTTATAGTTGAGCCTGGGGATAAACACTCCCCATTTCGTTCTTTTTTGATATTCCACGGCGCCGAAATACATGGGGTCCAATTCCCTATCGAACACCTCAGCCTCTGTGTATAAGGTCAGGGATTGATTGCGTTCCTCCGCAATCTTAGTTGTTTTTAACCGGTTCTGTAAAAGTTGTTGGTCTTCGATCTGTTGGACGATTTCCTGTTTTAGACGCAGCAGTTCCTCGTCCTGTGGCAAATAGTTCAAGGCCTTATTGGCTAGTCCCAAAGCGATGTTGTAGTTTTTGGCGTATTGTTCGTTCTTGATGGCACCTACCCAAGCTTCGGAATTTTTTCGTTCGGTACTCGTAACCCGATTGAATTCCAACCGAGCAGCATCGTATTCTTGGTCCCAACTGTAGGTCTTTGCCAACAAACTTCGTACATCCGCGTAATCCGGATACTTTGTTAGGATACTTTTTAAGGTATCCCTGGCCGATGCCCTATTACCAGCAAAGGCCAAATCCCTTGCTGTGAAAAAGGAAGCGTCCGGATCCCCGGAGTACCCCGTTTCCTGCCCCAAGGCATTGAGGGATACTAGCATCACGAGTAACAAATAAATCCTTTGTCTCATTTTTTTTGTGACCCTATTTCAACCGTTTCTTGCTCTATGGCACTTTTTCCTTCCACTTCTTTTCCTTGGCGGATCAAAGTGAGGGACCTTTCGAATTTTTCGTTCAAGATTTTATCCTGAATCCCGTTCTTGCGGGCCAATCGTTGAATCTCATACATATTTTCATTCTTCCCGGACCAGAAATAGGCATCCATCAAGGCGCAATAGCCATCCTCGTACTTGGGGTATTTCCGGATTACATTGCTCAAAATCTGAATGGACCTTTCAAAATCGCCTTGCCATGCCCGTACCCTACCCATGAGTATTTCCGTATCCGCATGCCTTGGAATTTCACTCAGGATATATTCGCTCAGCAATAAGGCCCTGCCATAATCCTTGTCAAAAGCCAATTGCTTGGCATGTCCGTAGGCGTTGTCAAAATCCTTTCCGTTAAAGACACTCTCGATCCAGATCAATTCTTCCTTGGTAAATTTGGGTTTTCGGTCCTCGATCAAGGAAACCGATTTTGGTATGATGCTATTATTTTCCGTGACGTACCTATTGACGGTCTTGAAGTTTTGGAAACGTTCTTCAAGTAAGGACACCCGGGTCTCTTCATCATCCTCAAATTCCCGTAGGTTCAAATCCTTGTCCAGTTTGTAAATCTCCCCATCGGAATAAAATAAATCGTCCAGTATATAATCCTGTAGTCTGTAGGCACTCCGCAATAAGGGAACCTCCTTGGGGTCTTTAGTGCCGGATTGCCTGATCAGATCCCCTCCCAGAAAACCTACCTGGTCCGGGACCTTACTATTTTGTTTTTCCGAAAGCAAAGCGAGCAGACTTGGCGCTATATCCGCATGGGAAGCAACGTTTGCTATCTCCGTGGCGGATTTTAAGAGCGGACTAAAGATCAACAAAGGAACCCGATACTTGGACAGGGCGTTGTCCTGCGAAAGTTCTGAGAGCTGATGGCTTCCTGTTATCACGTAGATCGTACTTGAAAAATCAGGGGAAAGTTGCTCCCGGGTCATGAACTGGGCCAACGCCTCATCGGCATAGAGAAAACTGGCGAAAAGTTCCTCGTTACGCCGCACAAATCGTTGCTCTGACGCTTTCATACCAGAAGTCTCCACGATGTTTGCCACTTTATGGGTATAGGTATCGATTTCTGGGATGTGATAGGGCACTTTTGTACTCAAGGTCAGGAACACATCCAGTTTTGGCCCTACGCTAGGCTTGGCATTCTTATGGAAATTGGAAAACAGGGCACCGTCCGGATAGCCAAGGGTAATTCCCGCAGCATCCTCCTCTTGCAGGCTAAATTCCCTTCCAAAGTTGTTTCGGTCAAAAATCTGGTCGACTTTCTCTTCCTCTAAAAATCGGTCTATATTGAACAGGGCCGTATTGCCCCCATGGTTAAAACTTGTTTTGTACCCGTTTTCCCGTAAAATACTATACAGGGTATTTCTATAGGTAAAATCCGGTAGCGTTGTGAATCCGGATTCCCCAAAAGGCAAGGACCCAATAATCGTGGGAAAGGCGGCGTGACTTTCTCCCGTATTGCTCAGGAAGTTTTTCCAGCTCAGGGATGTTCGTTTCAATTCCTGCAAATTGGGCATAAAGTCCGTAAAACGTCCGTCAACGAACTCATTTCCAAGACCATCCAGTATGATAATTTTGATATGCGGGAAGGTATCCATCGGTTTAAAATATCCGGCCAAACCTGTTTCCTTTTGAAAAGGCCTGACCAGCGGGTATTCCTCGGCACCCTCATAACTATAGGATTGCAAGAGGCGCTTCGTCACGTGATGCGCCAAATACTGGGTCTTGTTTTCGTTGACGGGTTTTTTATCCGAATACAGCGTAGCCAGAAAAATACTGAAAAATACGATGGTCAGCGGGTACATGCGGCTTATCACGGTGTAAAACGATGCGATGTATTTGTAACAGATAAAACAGACGGTCAAGGTAATGGAGGTTGCCACCGATGCCTGTAGCAAGGAGAACCGTATTTCCTTATTCTTGAACAACCCGAAAAAATCCGAACCCAAGGGCTCAAAATTCTGTACGTAGTAGGTAATCAATACCGCTTCCAAAAGCAACAGGATAATCAACACAATTTGAACGACCCGAAGCCCAAGCCCCGGTTTTTCATTTTCCAACAGATTGAAAATAAAGGCCAAAAACAGGGAAATGACGGATGCAAATCCCAAATGGTGCAATAGATAAAGTAAGAAGCTACTGTTGAAAACACTGTCCAGCACACCAATCGCGTACAGCATGGCATTCTGATATATGGAAAGGACGACCAATCCAACAAAAAAGGTAATGACCACGGGGATAAAATCCCGCAGTTTACGCTCCTTGCTTTCGATATGTTCTTCCCTGTATTCCAGCATGTTTACGTAGCTTTTGCAAATCCTTTACGGACCTGGGAACCCCAACCCGACTTGATCTTGAACAGTTTTTTGTAATTGCCACGAACCGCGGACCATACCACCAAAGGATGGAACGTTAGTGGCTCTATAATGGCACAGAACATCAAAATCAAGATATCCTTTGTTTTCTTGTATTCGTTATAGGAATAGACATCCCAAAGAATGGCGTAAAAGGAGAACATGATGGAATAGATGTAAACGGCCGCCGTTATGGCCAAAAAGAACTCCCAATTCAAAATTCCCAACCAATAAAAAAGGATGATGGTAAAAAAGCCGAAAAACTCCAACAAGGGAGCCAACCATTCATAAAAGAACCAATAGGGATAACTGAGCATGCCCAACCTTCCAAACTTGGGGTTGAAGAACATGTCCTTATGCTTAAACAGGGTCTCCAGGTTGCCTCTCGCCCACCGGTCCCTTTGGTTCACAAGGATTTTTGGGTCTTCTGGAACTTCTGTCCAGCAAAGCGGATCCGGAATATATTCCACGGTATACGGCAATTTACGTTCGTGCATGTAACGCCGCATCTTAAATACGATTTCCATATCCTCGCCCACCGTATTGGTATCATACCCCCCAACTTCCAAGGCTATTTGACGATCAAAAAAACCAAAGGCCCCGGAGATGATCAATAAACTATCGATGCGGCCCCAGGCCATTCTTCCCAAAATAAAGGACCGGGTGTATTCCAACAACTGAAAACGGGCCAACCAATTGGTGGGCAAACGTATTTCCTCCAATTGTCCGCCCTGTATGATGCAGGAGTTTGCCACACGGATCACACCGCCTACCGCGATTACCTGCTTTTCGGAACGCTGGTAGAAGGACTTAACCACATGCAAAAGTGCATCGGGCAATAGTAGGCAATCCACATCGATACAGCCCACATATTGATTGGTAGAAAGGGCCATTCCCGTGTTCAGGGCATCGGACTTACCACCGTTTTCCTTATCGATTACGGTTAATTTTGAAAAGGCCTTATGGGGCGATTTATAGATGCCCCGTATGGGTTTGTTCTTCCAATCCGGGTCTATTTCCTGCTCAATTTTAAACAGATCGTAGGCCTCGATCATTTTCTGTAAGGTATCGTCCTTACTCCCATCGTTGACCACCATGACCTCGTAATTCACGTACCGCAAGGACATGAGCGAACGTATATTCTCCACAATGGTAAGCCCTTCGTTATAGGCAGGCGCAATGATGGTGATGCTGGGGGCCAAGGGAGAAGCCATCAGCTTGGACATGTCCCCAAAACTATTTTTGTTCCTGTAGTGGATGGAATTCCTTGTGGACAAATAGCCCATTATGGTAAACATGGAAAAGAGCACTACCGTAAACACGAAAAAAACGATGTTTATATACTCCATCAATATGTCCAAAAACCCACTAGCCATTCTTTTTGTTGTAAAATTTGGTGGACATATTGCACAAATGGTCAAAAAGGGTATTGCGGTCCCCTGTATTGGAGGATCTCGTATACTTCCTTTCGGTGGAACCTTCCCCAGTTCCGGCAGGTTCAAAGTTCAATTCGAAGAAATCCGAATTGTCCTGATTTAACAGTTGTTCAATGGACAGGGGCGCATCTTCCTTTCGAATCACAGGATCTACAGAAGCCTCCTGGAGTCGGCTCTGTAACCTATGCAGTACTTTTAAAGCAGTTTCCCGGATACCCTTATTCGCATGGGAAACCAAAGTATGGAGTAAGGGCAATTCCTTGGCATCGCCAACTTCTGCTATTTCGTTCAATAAAAACAGTTTGGTCTCCAAATCGCCTTTGAAAATCAATTCCTCAAAAACACTATATTCCTTTAGGGGTTCCGTGTTCTCGAAATCTGTTTGTGTAGAGTACGTGGCAATAAAGTGGTCCAAAATAGTACCGACCCGTTCCAAAACAGCGGGGGAAGTCTCGCTCTCCAATAGGGATTTTAAAAACGGGATTTCCCGTTCATCGCCGAGTTCCTCAATATTTTCTAAAAGGGCCATGGTTTCCATGTCCTCGTAGTATTTTGGTTTGGGAATTAGGTGCTCCAAGGAGAAAACCGTTTCCAAAATCTCTTCCTCCGGTGTTATTTCAGCGTCTTGCGACTCGTTTTCTTGGGATTCCCATTCAAAATCCAAGGGCCATTCCATAGAATTTTCCTCGGCATCGGGGAACGCAACGGAGTTTTTACCTACCGTATCTTCTGACGAATTCATATCCGAAAAATCCAATAAATCCAGTTGAAATTCATCGATGTGAGCATCTGCTCGTGAAGCACGTATCTCCTCATAGGCGACATCCATGGATTCCGGACGAACAGGTTCCGCTTTTGGTTTTACCAAAACCTCTTCATAGTCCACGTTCAGGGATGAAACGCTTACAGGTTCTGATTTTTGGACGCCCAGGACTTCCTCAAAATCGACCCGTATTTGTAAGGGATCCTTAAATGCCTGTTCCCGGCGTTCTACCACCAGAGGCAAAAAACTGCAATCAAACGCTATTGGTGTTGCTTTGGTTTTCAATTCCTCAAAAATCACGGGAAGGTCATCAAGGGAAATTTCCTTTTCTTCGGATACATTAGCAAACCCTTCCCTATCCGAATCGATAACCAAGGGCAAAAACGCTATTTCATCCTCGGTCAATTCCAGGGAACCTGTTAAATCCAAGGTTTGCGTCTCCTCCTCTTCAATTTCTTCAATGCTAGACTCCCAGGTTTGCGCGTCCAAGGATACTTCATTGGCATTCAAGATTTCCTCATCCATGAATTTTGGATGGGATGTAAGAAGCTCCGGATTTTGGGCTTTGGATGTCATTGTTTCTGACTGAAACTCGTGCTCCGTTTCATCCGCTTCCATCTGATCAACCGCATTTTCGGGCACCTTAGGCTCGGTAACTTTTTCTATATCCTTTGTTGGCAGAATAGCTTCGGGCTTGATTGTGTTGATGGCCCTTACCGCCTTGTTCTTTACCATAAAACTGTAGTTCTGACCCTCAATATCTTCCAAAAATGGAAGATCCGCCTCACTGCCAATTTCTGCTACGGTATCCAATATGTGCATGCGGATATCGGTACTGTTCCTGTCAAAAACCGACTTCAGCACTGGCAGTGCTTCCGTGATATTGAATTCCTTGATACAGTGAATGGCCTCCCGCTTAATATGGTCACTTTTATGGTGCACCAAGGTAATCAAGGAGCTACTGGCGTCATTCTGGTTGTAATGTTTTATGAGCCTTAGGGCAAAAAGCACCACATAGTTGTTCTTGGAGGTCAACCATAGCCTGAATGGCGGTGCGAGATAGTCCTCCTTGTTGCGTACCACATCCAAAAGTTTCAATTGCTGCCATTCCGATATCTTATACTTCGTATGGTCCAAAAAGAAAGTGACCCCTTCCCGCTTAAGGGTCACCACGGCAATTTCAGCCTGTTTTCTCACCGTGGGCCGCCTATCGTTTATAAATCGGGTAATGGGCATATAGGCTTCTTCCACGTGCATTTGTGTAAGTTCGAATATGCCTTTGGCAATGTCCTCCCAACGCCAACTTCTTAGCTTTTTATACGCATCTTCATGCAGTCCCAAGTCCTGATAAATATGGAACAGCTCCGTTCTGGTCGATCCGGAAACATCCTTGCGAAGGTCCATGAGGATTTCCGTAAGCACTTTACGGTCGAACGGACTCTTGATCAATTCCCTGACCTCTATTTTGAGCCCTATATAGTTAATTTTTTCAATCTTGTCCCCGTTTTCGTCATAGAACAAAAACTCGCTCACAATAGGTGAAAGCTCCTTTTTCTTTTTCCTTATTTTTTGGGCTTCCCTTGTAATCCTGTTTCTGAAGTAGAAAACGGAGATTAGGTATACCACGGCCAGCCCTATAAAAAAAGAGGACAAACCCCATAGCAAATCCGTCGGGATTTTGGGGCTTGTGATCAAGGTCGTTATTTTATAGGTCTGGGGGACTATGACTATAGGTTTAGGTTTTTTTCAGTTCGCGTGTCAACCGGACCATTAATTCCGATGGACTAAAGGGCTTTGATATAAAATCGTTCGCACCTAATTCAAAGGCGCTCAGTACATTCTCTTCATTTCCTGCCGATGAAATAATAATAATGGGCGTGTCCAAGGATAGCTCCTTTCGCACATAGGTGATCAATTCGATTCCGGAGAAATAGGGCATCATGATATCACAAACGATGATATCCGGCCTATGGGTCTCCATATACTCCTTCATCTCCTTGCCATTGGAGGTAAAATGCACCTTAAAGCCACTCTTTTTGAGTCGAAAACTCAAAAGGGACGCCAAAAGCTCATCATCATCTGCCAATAGTACCTCCATACTTAGCTATTGGATTGTTTTTTGATTTGGGCGAAGGCCGAATCGATTTGTTTTTCATACTCCGGATATTGCTGAAGGAATGTCTCGAATAATGCCCTGAGCTTTATTTCGTCCAGAGCTTCAGTGGATGCCTGCATCTGGATCATGATATCCACAAGTTTTTCCAATTGCAGCATTTTGAGACCAGCCTTCAGCTTATGGGCGGCAAAGCCTATTTCCTTTAGTTTGTTCTGTTTGAGGTCGATTTTTACCGAACCGATAAACTCATATACATTTTGCTTGAACAAGCGAATAAGTTCTTCCAATACGACGATTTCCCCACAACAATCTGCCAATACGCCTTGTAGATTCACAGTGGTAGCAGGGTTTCCCGTAATGACGCCTGTCTTTAGGAGTGCCTTACTTTCTTTGGGAAGACCTTGTTTCTTGGCCTTTAAAAGCTTTTTCAACAACTCGTCCAGCGTGTAGGGCTTCAGCAAAAAGTCGTTGATACCGGTCGCAATGCAGTTTTCTTCGTCCTTGGCAGTAAAATCTGCACTTACGGCAATGATGGGAACCTTCTCAAGATACTTGTCGCCCCTAATTAGTTCAGTTATTTGAAAACCGTTAAGGCCGGGCATCTTCAAATCCATCAGAACTATATCAATTTGCTGTGTTCGCAGTATACCCAAACCTTTATCCGCATTGGAAGTAACGTATACCCTACAGCCCCATTTGTCCAATTGCTCCTTTATAAGGTGCTGGTTCATGGTATTGTCCTCGAACACCAAGATTTTGGTACCATTCAACAATTCCTTGCCTTTTAAGCCCGTAACCGTGCTAAGGGTCTGTTTGCGAATGTTCTGTGAACTGCCTATTTTTAGTGGCATGGTAAACTTGAAGGTCGAACCCTCTCCCATTATACTTTCCGCCGATATTTCGCCTCCCTGCCTTTCCACCAATTCCCTGACGATACAAAGTCCAAGGCCCGTCCCCCCGTATTTGGGGTAAATATGCCTATCTGCCTGTTTGAAGCATTTGAAGATATCGCCAAGCTGTTCCTTGGACATACCGATACCGGTATCCGCTACGCTAAACTCCAATATATATTCTTCCTCATCCTGTTTTAAAAGGGAAACCTCTAACCGAATGTATCCCTTCTCCACAAATTTGATGGCGTTCCCCAATAAATTGAGAAGTATCTGGGACAACTTGGAGGGATCTCCAATCAAAGTCCCGGGAATCCCGGAGTCGATTTTTAGCTGTAGGTCTATATTTTTATCGACCAATAAAGTCTGGCTTAGAAAAATAACGTCGTTGATCAATCCGTGGAAATTAAAATCAACGGACATAAAGTCCTCCATACCAGAGGATAGCTTGGAGTACTCCAACACTTCATTGATGATTTCCATCAAGTTCTGGGAGGCCATATGTATGGCATCGACCTTTTTGGATTGGGTTTCACTAAGGTTGTCTTCGCGCAAAAGATTGGTAAAACCGATGATTCCGTTCAACGGAGTACGGATTTCATGGCTAATATGTGCAATGAACTTGGTTTCCTTGCGCTGTCCCTCCGCCGATGAATTTTTGTCATTGAATTCATTTCCTACAGAAGCTATTGGTAAGGGGCTGTTGGGATTTTGGATCTTTCCCTCCAAAAGCTCCGAAAAGGCCCTAAAAGAGTTTTTTAACGAAGCGGCCTCCGCTGCATTAAGCGATTCAAATGAAAAGCTGGATAAGCTTGATTCCAAATGTTTTAACTGACTCAGTAAGTTTTCTGTTTGTACACCGTCCATGAATGGGTAGTAGTTTTGGGGTCCTTCTTAGTTTTCAGGAAATAAAATTGACCCTTTCATGGTCTACCCACAATTAAATGTTCCCTAGGCTTCCTTTTTTGTTGTGAATAGCCTTTATTTGTAGGTATAAAATGGTACAAAATGAAGCGGTACATCTATATTTTAGGCCTTTTGGCAGTATTTGCCTGTAAAGAGGAAAAACCACAGGTGGCGGAATCCCTTGAGGAAAAGGCCAGGCGCATCCATAACAACGTAATCACATTGGACACCCATGATGACATCAATGTGGCCAATTTCACGGATAGTATCAACTATACCCAGCGCCTGAATACCCAGATAAATCTTCCTAAAATGGAGGAAGGAGGTCTGGACGTGGCATGGTTGATCGTCTATACGGGACAGGATACCCTAACGGCCAAAGGTTATGCCAAAGGGAAGGAAAACGCCATGGCGAAGTTCGATGCCATCCACAGGCTTTGTGAAGAGATTGCCCCGGACAAAATCAATCTAGCACTTACCTCCGAAGATGTACACCGCATCCACGATGAAGGCAAAAAAGTGGCCATGATCGGGGTGGAAAATGCCTACCCTATGGGCGAGGATTTGTCGGAGTTTGAACGCTACCATGAACTTGGGGCGCGCTACATTTCGCTGGCCCACAACGGTCATAGCCAATTCAGCGATTCAAACACGGGCGAAGCGGATTCCGTATGGTTACACAATGGTTTAAGTGAATTAGGAAAAGAAGCTGTAAAAGAGATGAATAGATTAGGAATTATGGTGGATGTTTCCCATCCATCGAAAGAAGCCATGAAACAGATGATCGCGTTGTCCAAGGCTCCGATAATTGCATCCCATTCCTCGGCCAGGGCACTGTGCGACCATAGCAGGAATCTGGACGACGAGCAGTTGATGCTGATGAAGGAAATTGGGGGCGTTGTCCAAACGGTCGCTTTTAGTTCCTATCTTAATACGGAAAAGCACGAAGCCCGTGCAGCCTATATGAAAGAGGTATATCAGCAGATAGCGGACTCGCTAGGTATCGAATGGTACGAGCGTTCACAGTTTAGAAGCCTTACGGACGAGCAAAGGGCCTCATTTATGGAAAACTATCCCAAGGTCACCCAGATGGGCCAGGAATTGGTAAAAAGCAGAAAAGATGCCCCTGAACCCGTGAACGTTTCGGATTTTGTGGACCATATCGACTACATGGTCAAATTGATAGGTATTGACCACGTAGGTATTAGCTCCGATTTTGATGGAGGCGGAGGCATCGACGGATGGTCCGATGCATCAGAAACCTTCAATGTTACCCTGGAGCTTGTAAAAAGAGGCTACACCGAAGAAGAAATCGCCAAGCTTTGGAGCGGTAATTTACTCCGGGTATTGGACGAAGTACAGGCCATCGCCAAAACCATGTCCTAATATTTTAGGTGGTTTCCGCCGCTGCCAGTCTGTCTTTCACGAACTCAACCTTTGTCTTACCATGCGGGGCTGGTTTGCCGTCGTCACCTAGGTTTACCATGATAATGTTGTCCACGGTAACGATGGTCTCGTGGTTCATTTTGTTTCGAACCTCACAGTTCAAGGTAAGCGAGGTTTTCCCGAATTTAACGACCTGAACCCCAATTTCAACAATGTCCCCTTGTTTGGCGGCACTCATGAAATTGATTTCGGACATGTATTTGGTGACTATCTTGCTGTTCTCAAGCTGTATGATACTATATAGGGCGGCTTCCTCATCGATCCATGCCAATACTTTCCCACCAAACAACGTTCCGTTGGAATTCAGGTCTTCCGGCTTTACTAATTTTCTAGTATGGAATCTCATAACGTATTGTTTTACAGGTCAAAATTATAACGAAAAAAGTAAGGGAATAGGGCCCTTCACCATATTTAACAGACCGATTTATGAAGGTGTAAAATGTGGTGCCCGCGTACTATGGAATCAGCAAAAAAATGAGTCGGATTTTAGGATAATCGCCGATTTAAAGGCCACGTCAAGAGTTTCTTTAACATTTCACTGTCCTTGATTAAACCCAAAATATGCAATAGAAAATCCATTAAACTAATTTTAAACGTGGGAAAAAAGGGTATTGTTTATAACCCCGTTAAAAACTAATACCACAACGCAGGTCCAAGCGGACTTTAATGGCTACCTTTATAAAAACCGCATAAAATGAACGACAGGTCCCAAAAGTTGCTTCAGATTCGCCCCGAAATTCCTTCCGCAAAAATTCTCCCGAACATGAGCGACGAGGAACGTTTCCAGAACGAAACGCTGCGCCCGGTAATCAAACTACAGAACGGTTTGTTGCTTGCTTCTTTTCAAAATTATATCGTAAAGGGCAAGAATTCCTTTTATACCTTAAGCTTGGAGAACAGGTTGAACTATATACTCAATGCCATCCAAAAGGATATCAAATTTCGGAATTCACTAAAGGGAATGATCATTGGTCAGTTTACCTTGGAGGAATACGAAGCCTATATTAAAAACTCATCGGCCTTGAACAAAAGGATGATGAACATGGTCATCAAAAGACTTCAGGACCAGATCCAGTATTTTGAGGACGGTGTCCTAGTCTAAAAGGGACTCCCCGTTAAGGTCCGTGGTCAAAATGTTGCTCATCAGATCAAAAAAAGGCCGAATAGCCATAAAGGATTCGTTAATTTTCTCCGCAAAATCCGGTGCCATCACTTCCTGATCCGTGAACTTTCTCTTAAAAATGTATTGTTTCCTGCGGATGAGGTCTATGTTTGGGTCATCCTTATCGAAACCCTTAGGGGCGGTCTTTAGCTCCTCCCCTTCCAAACTTCCCCAAATTTTTTGGAAGTCATGGTTTTCCATAATACACCTAAACTCGATGGCGTCCACCTCGAACTCCTTTCGAATCCTGTGCAAATCGTCCTTTTCTGGATTCCAAAATCCAGTGGCGATAAAACTACCTTCGGGCTGTATATGCACGTAATAGCCGCCCCTACGCTCGGCGCCCATTCTGGTGTATGAAGCCGAAAAATTGAACTTATAAGGCGTTTTGTCCTTTGAAAACCGGACATCCCTGTAAATACGGAATATCTTCATCTTCTCTATTTTGTCATGCACATTCAGTGCATCCATAACTTCTTGGAAAAACTTCTTCATCTCGGCCTGCTGGCCCTTGAACCGTTTTTTATGCTCCTCAAACCAGTCCCTATTGTTGTTCTTCTTTAAATCGTTCAAAAAATCAAGGGTATTTTTAGTAATTACGGTTTGTGACATACGACTACGGTATTGTGATTTTAAGCTAAAGTTAACCATTTACGAGGAAGACCTTTTGAATTAATGGTTAATTTTGAAAGATAAACCAAGCCAATGAGCCACCCATCCATCGTTGAAAAAATAAAACTTCACAAGAAGCAGCCAAACCTGCGGTTTCGGTTGAAGAAAGATACCGAAGCCTTTACGGACCTCCTTTTCCATACCTTGTTCGATATTGAGATCCCCGTGGCGGATAATTTGGAAAAACTAGAAGCGCAATTCGACAATCTTGTAGATTTGGCTTGTTGGGATTGTCAAAAACCCTGCAAGAAAATTTGGGGCAATTATGTGCAAAAGCTACCCGGCATTCTTGAAAAATTGAACATGGATGCGGAAGCCACGGTTAACTGCGACCCTGCATCCCTTTCCATTGAGGAGGTTTATATGGCCTATCCCGGTTTTTATGCCATTGCCATTTACAGGCTTGCCCATGAGCTCTATACCATAGGTTTTCCCTTGGTACCCCGATTAATGACAGAATACGCCCACCGACAAACGGGTGTGGACATCAACCCTGGCGCCCAAATTGGCGATTCCTTCCATATCGACCATGGAACTGGTGTCGTCATCGGCGAGACGGCCATCATTAAAAACCATGTGAAAATCTATCAGGGAGTGACCCTGGGCGGACTGTATGTAGCCAAACATTTGCAGCAGACGAAAAGGCATCCCACTATTGAGGACAACGTTACCATCTATGCCAATGCTACGATTTTAGGAGGGAATACGGTCATTGGTGCCAACAGTATTATTGGGGGAAATGCTTGGCTGACGTCCTCGGTTCCAGCAAATAGCACCGTTTACCACTCCCCAGAAATAAAAATCAAAACCCAGACCGATGTCTAATTCGATTCTTGACCTTATTGGAAACACCCCGTTGGTGGAATCCAAAGTATTGAACACCAATCCCAACGTTAAACTACTGTTTAAAATGGAGGGCCATAACCCAGGAGGCAGTGTAAAGGATAGGGCCGCCTATAATATGATCAAAAGCGGACTTGAACGTGGAAGTTTAAAACCGACGGACAAACTCATTGAGGCTACCAGCGGAAATACGGGCATTGCTTTGGCGATGATAGCAGGAATATTCGGATTGGACATTGAACTCGTAATGCCCGAAAATTCAACCAAGGAACGGGTACAAACTATGCGCGCTTATGGTGCAAAAGTGACCCTTACACCATCCGATATAGGTATCGAGGGTGCCCGTGATTATGCCGAAAACAAGGTCGAAAAAGAAGGATTTGTCATGGTCAACCAATTTGCCAACGATGACAACTGGAAGGCACATTACATGACCACTGGACCCGAGATCTGGAGGGATACCCAAGGTACCGTTACCCATTTTGTATCGGCCATGGGGACAACGGGCACCATTATGGGAACATCAACGTTCCTAAAGGAGAAAAATAAGGATATTCAGATTGTTGGGGTACAACCCACGGACAACTCTAAAATACCCGGCATACGTAAATGGCCAAAAGAATACCTACCCAAAATATTCGATGCCTCCAAAGTGGATACGGTGATGGAAGTCAGTGAGGCAGAAGCGGTGGAAATGGCAAAACGATTGGCCAAGGAAGAAGGCATTTTTTCCGGTATGAGTTCTGGAGGGGCCGCTACAGTGGCACTTCGTTTGGCCGAGCAATTGGAAAGTGGTGTCATTGTGTCCATCGTGTGCGATAGAGGTGACCGTTATCTTTCTTCAGATCTATTCGATTGATCGGACAATTTTCTACAGCCAGTCCTTTCTTTTAAAATAGACCATCATTCCTATGAAAAGCAGGACCATTACGGCCCAAACTGCATAATACCCATATTTATAATGTAGTTCCGGCATGTGTTCGAAATTCATACCATAGATACCCGCAATAAAGGTCAGTGGAATGAAAATGGACGCCATAATGGTCAATACCTTCATCACCTCGTTCATTTTATTGCTCATGTTGCTCATGTACATTTCCATAAGGCTCATACTCATTTCCCTGTAAATCTGAAGTGTTTCGTTTATTTCCAGGGAGTGGTCCAAAGCGTCCCGTAGAAATAACTTGGTATCGTGTTTGATCAGGGGGCTTTCAGAATCGATGAGCCTGCTCACCAACTCCTTTACGGGGAAGACCCAACGTCGTATTTTCAATACCTCTTTCTTTAACAGTTGTATTTGGTGGGCCACCTCAGGTTTTGGGTCGGCATAGACTTCATCCTCCAAGAGTTCAATACGGTGATTAATTTGCTCCAGAACCAAAAAATAATTGTCGATGATGGCATCCAAGAGTGCGAAGAACAAATAATCTGCCCCTCGACTCCGTATTCGTCCGGATTTTGAGTTTATTCTATTCCGCACCCCGTTGAAAACATCATCCTTGACTTCCTGAAAAACCAGCACGGAATTCGTCATGAGTACCATAGCGATATGTTCAGGAACAATTTCATCGTTTTCGTTCAAATAGAGCATTTTAAAAACCCCAAAAATATAACCATCATATTCGTCGATTTTTGGACGTTGGTCCGTATCCACGGCATCCTCCAAAAGGAGGTTGTTCAGGGCGAAACCCTGCCCCAATTCCTCTATAAAACGTACATCCGTAATGCCAATAACATTGATCCAAGATGTTCGTGGGTCCTTTTGATATTGGAGGATATCTTCCAATCGTTTATGTTCCTGGGTCTCCACCTCTTCTGAATCGTAGGTGGTAATGAATACGAGACTTTCCGACTTCTCCTTAGTACCCAAATAACTGACCGTTCCCGGGGCGGCACCTACTTTTTCCCGAACACGCGATACCTTTTTCTTTCTTTTTGGCAATCCAATTTTTCTTTTCACCATACCGGAAATTTATTTAAATATAGTCAAAAGCCCCAAGTCGTATCAATCGAATTTTACCTCGTTCAATATGAGTCCTGAGCCAGGGGCTACGGTAGTCAATCTTAATTTTATATCGGGATTTAGGGAATCCAGAATTTCCTGCTTCCCTAGTTCGCCTTTGCCCAATTGGATCAAGGCGCCCATGATCATTCTAATTTGGTAGCGCATAAACCCTTGTCCCCTAACCACAAGTTTATAGCTATTATTGGGTAAAAAGGAACCGTATATTAGGTCGTTTTCCAAAATTTCACAATAGTCTACGGTCCGTATAACCTGCGTATTGGGTTTTAATCGGGCTGTATATGTAGAAAAGTCATGCGTACCCACAAAATGGGGTGCGACCTCTTTCATCAGTGAAATGTTAAGGTTTTCAATGACATTGTAAAGAAAAGGCGCACAAAAGGGATGGTTCTTTTCCCCGTAGGAAAATAGGTATACATATTCCTTAGATTTGCTGTTTTTGATGATATTGAAATCCTTGGAAACGGATTTTATGTCCAACGCACGAATATCCGGTGGAAGGTTCCTATTAAAGATAGGTAAAAAGGTTTCAAAATCGGGCAAGGGCGTATCATCCAAAAACAGTTCAAAAACGCCATCCAAGGCGGAAACCTTGGAATCGGTACGTCCGGAACCCAAAATTTTGAACTTTGCATCAGGTAGTACGTGTCTGAACGTTTTGTCCAACATGCCTTCAACAGTCTTTCGGCCAGGCTGTTTTTGCCATCCGCTGTATCTAAATCCTAAATATTGGATACGAATCAGATAATAGTAACGGGTTCTTTTCATTTTTGGAGTATGGATCTAAAATAAGAAGGATCGTTCATTGCTTACAACTTTTTTGTAATTTAAACACAACTAATCAAAACCAATAATTATGACAACTGAAACTAAAATAAAACCACCTGCGTGGTTTTGGATCGTAAGTGTTTTGGCATTACTTTGGAATTTGGCCGGAGCCATGGCCTATATTGGTCAAGCCTATATGTCCGATGAAGTGCTCGCCGCGATGACGGAGGCGGAACGAAATCTATATGAAACACAACCTGCCTGGGTTACTGCAGCCTTCGCGATCGCCGTTTGGGGTGGTACCATTGCATGTATTTTTCTACTTCTACGGAAAAAATGGGCCAAGCCGTTATTCATTATTTCCTTGCTTGGGCTTTTGGGACAAATGAGCTATAACTTTTTTATGAGCGATACTTTTGAAGTCTATGGGCCAAATGCGATGATTATGCCCATTATGATCTTGGTCATCGCCATAGCCCTAATTGTATTCTCCAACAAGGCCATAGCTAAAAAATGGATTTCATAAAGTATTGAAAATTAGAATATTAAAGTTATAATTTTCCTTTTAAAAGAAGAACGTACCGTTCATCGAGTTTTTAGAATAAACCAAAGTTGTTTCCGTTTTATAAGGAATCAATCATATTCAATACCGAAAGATCAAATATGCTCAGTACCATAAAAAGGGTTTTTTCTTGGAAGCTTACGCTGCTTTTATCCTTGATCAGTATCGTTCTACTCAATGTGTTGAGTTTTTACGGACTTTACACCAACAAGTTCTACTTTTTTAAGGTGGACAATTATATTTTCCCAATCCTTTCCTTGGTACATCTCGTTTTTTTATACGTGATGTGGTTTAAAATTAGGGAAAGGGAGTTGAGCGATGTTCCCATGCGAAATTTGGAATACGGACTTTACATCGTCAGCCTGGTCTACCTATTTAAAATTATTGAGACTTTAATTACGCTGTTATCCTATAGCGATTATGAAAACCATTTGATTCCGGTGACCTTTCTTCCCATTGGAATCTTAATGTTTGTACTGTATACAATGCTGTTCGGCCTTACGTTTCTTACGTATAGCTATCGCAAGCAATTTGTAGGCACCTATGTTTTTGATGATAGGAACCAGCACATAGATACCTGGAACTCTTAGGAAATAACCATAACCAATCAAACTAAAAATCCCTTCCAATATTGGAAGGGATTTTTTTATATATCCTTTAAAAAACTGCTATATAAATCCTTGAACTGATAGCCTTCTGAAAACCGATGTTTATTGAGCTTTTTATGCGATACCAAACCCCAAAGCAACAGTTCCTTTAGAAAATAGACATCTCTCTTTGGGTACTCCGGCTGATAAGTCTTTATTAACTCATTCAGTGGCGGTATGCCGTCCAATGCCCTTTTGTATTCCTCGTCCGTAAAATCATCTAGAAGTTCAAAACCTTCTCCCTGAAAAAACCAATGCAATAGCTCATCATACGGCGTCTCTTCATCCTTGCGCTGTAATTTGTTGATCTGGGGGAAAAATTCCGGGAAAAGCGATTTGACGGCTTCGTCTATAAGGATTTCGGCAACGACGTCCGCCCCTTCTTGCTCGCCTTCATAAACCAATTCAATTTTACCGGTTATTGCTGGAATCACCCCTAAAAAATCGCTCAACCGCACTGCGGTATTCTCCGCCCCGGTCAACAAGGCCCTGCGTTCAGCGGTGCTTAAAAGGTTTTCAAAGGCCGTGATGCTGGTACGGGCACTTACCCCACTCTTCGCGTCCACATATTCACTGTTCCGGGCCTCAAAACTAATCTGTTCCAAAAGGTCCTTGGCCAGGTCTGGCACGTAAACGGCATCGGTTTGTCTGGAATCCAAATGTGCCTCTTGTTCCGTAATTTTTCGGGCTGTTTCAATATCATCGGGATAGTGGGTAAGGATTTGGGAACCGATCCGGTCCTTCAACGGCGTCACGATACTTCCCCGATTGGTATAATCCTCAGGATTTGCAGTGAATACAAACTGAATATCCAAAGGCAATCGGAGTTTAAACCCGCGAATCTGTATATCGCCCTCCTCCAAAATATTGAACAAGGAAACCTGGATACGCGCCTGTAGATCTGGCAGCTCATTGATTACGAAGATGCAGCGATTGGCCCTAGGTATCATTCCAAAATGGATTACTCGATCATCCGCATAGGACAATTTTAAGTTTGCTGCCTTTATGGGGTCTACGTCCCCTATCAAATCGGCCACGGTCACATCCGGAGTGGCCAGTTTCTCGTAAAATCGCTCACTTTTTGGCAACCATGCAATGGGTGTTTCATCCCCTTTTTGGGCAATCAGTTCCCTTGCGTAGCGGGACATGGGCGCCATGGGATCGTCGTTGATTTCGGAACCTTCTACCACGGGGATATATTCGTCCAACAGGTTGACCATCAAGCGTGCTAATCGGGTTTTCGCTTGTCCGCGTAGTCCCAAAAGGTTAATATTATGTCGGGATAAAATGGCCCTTTCCAATTCTGGAATTACAGAATCCTCATAGCCCCAAACCCCGGTGAAGGTCTCCGCACCCGATTTAATTAGTTCACGCAAGTTGTCCCTAAGTTCGTCCTTTATACTTTTGGATTGATATCCTGCCTTTTTTAAGGCTCCCAATGTTTTTATTTCTTTATAATTCAAGCTCATATATTTTTTTGTTATTCGTTGATGGTAGTTGGCTATTGGCTTTTGGCTGTTGGCTGCTAGCTTTAAAATTTAGGATTTTAGATTATTCTCAATTATCTACCGTTCATTTATAATTTTTCACTTTTCATTTTTAGTTTTTCACCCTTAACCAGCTACGCGCTGCAAGCTCTACGCCCTTCGCCATATTGATAATTGTCCACTATTAACTGTCCACTGAAAACTCACTTTGCGTTACACGCTCTACGCCATACGCTTAATTGTTAATTGTTTATTGATAATTGTTGAGTGTTTACTTAGTAATGTGAATCCCCAACTTTTCATTTTTCACTTTTAACTCTTAACTACCTCAGCTTCTTCCTTCGGTTCGACTCATAATCCTCAAAAATCATTTCGCCCAGACCTTTTAGGCCCGTAAAGAAGGCCTTACCCTTGTTCGCTTCCGTAAAGTGCCGGATAAACTGCATTAAATACGGGTCTTGGGCAATCATGAACGTGGTGATGGGAATATGAAGTTTTCGGGCCTGCCGGGCCATATTATAGCATTTCTCCACAATATAATCGTCCAGTCCCACACTGTTCTTATAATAGGTACCGTCCGGCAAACGAAGGCAACTCGGCTTTCCGTCGGTAATCATAAAAATCTGTTTGTTCGTATTTCGTTTGCGGCGCAGCATATCCATTGCCAATTGTAATCCAGCCACTGTATTGGTATGGTAAGGGCCAACCTTCAAATAGGGTAAATCCTTTATGGGAATGGGCCAAGCATCGTTCCCAAATACCAAAACTTCCAAGGTATCCTTGGGATAACGGGTGGTAATCAGTTCCGATAGGGCCATCGCAACTTTTTTCGCCGGGGTTATCCTGTCCTCCCCATACAAAATCATACTATGGCTGATGTCGATCATCAAGATGGTACACATCTGGGCCTTGTATTGGGTATCCTCAACGACCAGGTCCTCCTCGCTCAGGTTAAAACTGCCTATGCCGTGGTTCACCTGAGCGTTTTTAAGGCTTTCCGTCATGGAAATATGCTCGAGACCGTCACCGTAGCGGTATTCCCTAAAATCGCCCGTATGTTCATCGCCCTGTCCGGATTTGCCCGTTTTATGGTTTCCGGCACCCTGACGTTTGAGCTTGCCGAATATTTGGTCCAGGGCACGCTGACGAATGATACGTTCCATTTTAGCAGTGATGGAGATGCTTCCTTTTCCAGAACCTTTCTCACCGTCTTCGCCCATTTCGCCATTCTCCGCATCGGGGTCTAAGTCGAATTCCTCCTGGATGTAGCCCTTATCCTTGAGGTCCTCTATAAAATCCTCAATGGTGTAGTTCTCGTCCGTAAGTTCGTATTCCTTGTCCAGTTCACGAAGCCAATCGATGGCCTCGTCAAAATCGCCCGAAGTATGGGTTATGAGTTCCTGGAAAATATCAAAAAGTTTTTCAAAAGGGGTTTGTTCCGGCGCCTCGTAAGGCACAAAACGGAATCCTTTTCTTGTATTCATAGCCATACCCTAAAATTAACATATTTGAGTATTATGGGAATGCTTTTTAGGAAATGTTAACGTTGATTGGATGTTAGCAGTTGGCTATTGGCTTTTAGCTTTTGGGATTTTAGCTATTGGCTGTAGGCTTTAAACTACAAGCCGTTCGCCAAACGCTGTCATCAATTACGGGTAGTTGATGGTTGATGGTTGATGGTTGATGGTTGATGGTTGATGGTTGATGGTTGATGGTTGATGGTTGATGGTAAAATCTACATTTTTCAGTTTTCATTTTTCACTTGTCATTTTTTCACTTTTCATTTTTAAATTTTCACTTATAACTAGTAACTTAAAACTTTTAACCAACCTCCGTGTACTCAAACTTAGCCCAACAATTCACCGGATTTCTAAACACTCCGCCGCTGTGGACCAAGACCCAGTTTGGGATAACGCAGTTCGAATTTCCTGACGTAGAATTTACCCACTTCACCCCTGCCCCCATTCCCCAAAAGATACGGTTGGGACATCAAATGGAGCATGTGTGCAAACAATTATTGGACGCCTCCCCTGCCTATGAGGTCCTGTTATACAACGAGCCGGTACGGCAAGGAAAACAGACTTTGGGGGAAATCGATTATATCCTACGGGAAACGGCTACGGAACAGATCATCCATTTGGAGCTGACCTATAAATTCTACATCATCGACCCGCAAATTTCCGAACCCATCCACCAATTGATGGGCCCCAACCGTCGGGACATGTTTTTTACCAAAATGGAGAAAATAAAGAACGAACAGTTTGGACTGCTTCATAGTCCGGCGGGACAAAAAACATTGGCCGAAAAAGGCATCCCAACCCAAAACTTACACCACCAAACCTGTTACAAGGCCCAATTGTTCGAACCCTACCAAAGTAAGCCCATCAATATCCGACCCTTAAATCCCCAATGTATTGTAGGCTATTGGCTACGGTTGGAAGATTTACGGGGGGCCGAATTTCAAGCCTATGAATTTTACATTCCCTATAAAACGGAATGGGTGGTAGCGCCTCACGAAGACGTGGCCTGGATGTCCCAGTATGAAACTATTTTGGAGGTAAACATGCGACTGCTCCAACAAAACGCCCCTATACTTTGGATCAAAAAAGGTCCTACTACCGTTGAAAAGTGTTTTGTAGTCTGGTGGTAGGGTTTTTCTGATTTTAGTGTTGATAACTCGGAATAAACCACTTGTTTACAATGTTTTTGAATATAAGGAAAGAAGTATCTTGTTACCCATAAAATAGAAATAAACGTACCTAGTTACGTTTATACAATTGTTTTACTTAATGCTGAAAAGAAAATATAATTTACATAATGTTTTTGTGAATAATCATAAGAATTCCAAGTGCTATTTCCAAAAGCATATACTTTATTGAAAAAGGGTATTGAGTTGCCTATTTTCTTTTTTAAAATAAAAAGGCCTGTATCTCGTTTTTAAAGCAATAGTTTGAAATCAAATCAACTTACGAACCAATTACAACAGCTGAAAACCAAACCTATTATTTCTTCATGAAAAAATCAATTCTAGCACTTTTAACGATTACTTTTATCTTTACATATTCGTGTTCAAAAGAATCGTCAAACCCTACTGCTGAACCAGATGTAACGGCGCCAACCTTCAATTTTTCAATTGCCGGTTTCAACAATAATTCATCTGCTATTCCAATTGTTGTAAGCAATCAAATAGAAATCAATATTAACGCCCAAGATGCAGGCGGTATTTCCAAAGTAGAAGCTTTTATAGACGACGAAAAAGTGGGTGAAGACACTAGTGCGCCATATTCCATAATCGTAGATGTTTCTTCTTTAGCTTCTAAAACAGGTAAAACAAATACATTTAAAGATTATATTTTGAAGGTAGTTGTTACGGATAAATCCGGTAATTCAGAATCAAAGAACACAATTATCAATGTAGACAACGAGAAACCAACGATAACTGGGGTTAACCTATCGGCTGGAGCAGTAATTAATGGAGACAACAATACTGTAACTTTTGATGTAATGGATAATCAAGAATTGACTTCGGTAAAGGCTTTTTTAAACAATGAGCTGTTGATTGACCTACCACTTGATAATTTATCAATTAACATTAATACCAATAACCTTACTGATGGCGAAAACGTTTTAAAAATAGAGGCTTTAGACTCCGGCGAAAATCTCGGGTCATTCGAAGTAGCCTTTATTTCTGATAACACTGGACCTGAAATAACAATTGAGTCATTGGTTGAAAATCAAATAATAGATAGCCTTATTACAATAAGCCCAAATGTAAATGATTTATATTCTGAGGTAGATTCTTTGAAAGTGTTTTTAGGAGATTCTATTATATTTTCTTTAGCAAATCAGACAGACTATAGCTTTGACTTCGACCCTAACTTATTCGGAACAGGTGCCAATTCAATAAAGATTATAGCTACAGATAGTTTAGATAATATGTCCGAATTAATTATTCCAATCGAAATATATCGAAGGTTAATTACTTTGAATTTCCCTTCTAATTTTTACGACCCACAATTGGCAAGAATTTACGTTTTTGCTTCCGATGCAGAAGGCAATCTACTTGACAGTAAAAGAGTTATGCAAGATACCGATAAGATAACACTGCGAACTATAGAAGAGATTAGCCCTAATTCGGAATTTATGCTCACCATAGGTGAATATAGCACAGGTGCATTTGGTAATTCAAGTGAATTTACAACACTTCAAAATTTAACCCCATCCACTTTAGGAGAAATCAATTTTAAAACTTATCCGCGATTTGACTACAGCCCTACGAATCCGATAAAGTTTCCAGCTCAAGGTTTCGATTCTCAAGATATTATTTCATTGAATTCTGAAGGTTTTGGATATGGGGGTAGTTTCTATAGCGAAACAGAAGAGTTTAGCATAGATAGAAGGAGAAGTACGACAAGCGCCGTAAATTCTGAGTTCATTTATGTTCCTCAAGTTAATTTGACTTTGAATGAATATAGTTATTATGTTGCTGATTGGGATATACCGTCGGATTTTGTTTTCACGCCACAGCTATTTACAAATCAGAATGTAGAAAAAAGATTCTATCAACCCATTCTAAGCAATGGAGATACGTTTGAATCATCATCTTACTGGATTGCAGGTTATTTTAGCAATGATGATTTTCAAAACAATATTTACCACCGTATTGACGGACATGGATATGGTTATCAGGGATTAGAGGGGATACCTTATTATTTCAATTCTATCTTTACTAATTATAAGTACAATGTTAGAATTAATGACTATTACACAGAACGAACTGGGGAGCTTGCACCGTCATTTCATACTCTAGATTGGTCTATAGATTATTCTTATTCAAATAACGAAATTGAAGTAATTAAAAATGGATTGGACCATACTGTTGGGAAGGTTTTTATTAATAGTGACCCATATGTGGTTATAGGAGGACTAAATATAAGTTATCGTTGGAGCCTGGTTTTTGATAGTCAAAAGACAGATAACATCAAACTTCCAAAAATTCCTGAAGAAATAAAAACATGGGGGTTTTATGAATTGTATGAACAGGGGAATATGGAAGTACAACAGGTTGAGATAAAACGCTATGAAAATATAAACTCATATGACGAATACCTATATAAGGTTATCAAAGATAATCGTCACTCATATTTAGTGTCACCAGTAATGGAATCTAAATTCAAATCAACTGTACCGGGATATTACCAAAAAGCACCACATTTTTTATTGGATTAATTAGGTAATAAATTCATACCGGAGAGGATTATTAAAAGGAATTGCCAACTAAATTTGATATCTGGAGAATTCTGTTCGTACTTGTTTTACTAGGAGACCAACTGTCCAGAAAGCACTAAGTACAACAAAACCTAAACGTAATTCGGACTTTAGGGCAAAACTGAAAGGTGTGTGTATATTAATGATGTCTCTAAATCTTATGGATTTAGCTTTAGAGCAGAAAAATAAATCAAAACAATAAGCTTTAGCTTCGTGCTCGGACGGAAACGAAAAGTTTCCTTGCCTCCGCACTACGCTTAGCTCAGACGTTGCCATTAATTTAAATAAACCTAACCTGAATGAAATTTTTTATTATTGAAAAAAAAGAGAAACACAAAAAGTTTACAGATTCCCAATTACTAACAGAGATAGATAAGGAGTATAAATTCGACGAAAAAAAATCCAATAATAACAAATCAATATTCTCTAAAACAGAATTGAAAAAAAATGTTAGTTATACATATTTAGTCTTAATTATTAGCCTAGTATTACACATTATTGGATTAACTATAATTTTTAATATCGAGAATGATTCTGATGGACTTGTTACTATCGGTTCAATCGTATTATTGAGCGCAATTGTACATGGGTTAGTGATGATCACTCTTCCTTTTTGGTTCAAAAAAGAATTAATTTTCAATAAAGAAAAGGGATTAATTCAAACCAAAACCTTGGTAGGCCTAAAAACTACTAGAATAAATATCAACAACATTTACCGGATTGTTCAAAATGTTGACAAGCAATATTCATACTATACATTTAGGGAACGTAAAAATGATTTAGTTTCCGAAAAATCGCCAATTTTAGTTGTGAAAGCAGAAGATGTAGAAACAATAGAAGCTTTAAACACATTTTTTGACAATAATTTTCCTAAAATAAGTTTGGAGAAAATAACGAATAATGAGATTTCTAGTTTAGAAAAGTGCCTTTTACGTTAAACTTTCATAAACCCACAAAATAATGACATTATATAGGGAAAGACGGCATCAAAAATGTTGCCACCGTAATCAACAATGCTGGCAATAGAATTTTAGGGACAAATTATTATGCTCTAACATATGACTTTAAATCAAACGAAGGTTATATTGCTCTAAAAAAACCTAATTATTGGAGACTTTACACCCTAAATTGGACTAAAAGTAGGTCAAGACAGTTACTACAAGGAATCGACATTTGAAAAGTGTATAGAAAGACTCAAGGATTTTAAAGGTGAGGACCTGATTACAGTTTGTGATTCAGCTGAAGTGGAGATTCTTTATAGTAAAAAACTAATGACAACAAAGAACTGAGTTAAAAAATAAGTCTTTTTAGTTCAATTATGATACATAATTCTCATCGTAGGGCAGCCGGGATTTGGCAATCGCAAATGCCTGTTTCAACAACTTGTTCGACACAGCAATCAATGCAAGTTTCTTGCTTTTCCCCTTCCCTGCCGCGAGCATCTTGCCCGGGCCTTTAAAAGGAAGGGGCAACTAACGTGCTGCTCGAGGTAAAACCGTTGTTTAACGAAGTCCTTTCTGGCAACAAGTACAAAAATGAATATGAGAAAGCTATATTTTTTCAGTGGTCTATTTTTGACTTTGAGTGTAATCATCCTTTTGGTTACCGGTTCCCCGTTACTTACAATCGCTCTGGATAAAAACAATGAAATTCCTTTGGGAACCTTCATAACTTGGATTGGTATGATTTCATTACCCTTTACTATCTATTGGGGCTTCAAAGACCTCAGAGAGCCTTCGAGCAAATTCAATGGAATTCTATCAAGATTCTTGAAAATAATACTACTGTTGGGCATTCTTTGGGTTCCAATATCCTATGTACTTTCTGGCAATCTTTCATTCACTTTTTCCGAAAAAACAACCTTTCAGGGTGGTCAACTTGCCATGCGGTTGTTTTGGTGGTTAAGCTATGGGATTGGAATTGGAACAATACTTACATTAATCATATCTGGGATTTCATTGTTGTTTAAAAAGAAGAAAACCGTTAACCATTAGTAGCGCGTGCGAAATGCTCGAGCTGTTACTTGTTAATTAGATATCAAGAGTAAAATGAAAAAATCAATTTTAGCAACCTGTTTACTGTTCTTACTTTATTTTGAAGTTTCGGCCCAGACAGAATTCGTATTGGAACCTTCCCAAAGTATGATCATGACCGGGAAAGGTACCGGTCAGGACGCAACGATAAATCCCTTTTACGGCGAAGACAGCTATGGCATCGTCAAAAATATTGGGGAGCGCCCATTTTCCATAAGGATACAAACATCTGGAAACATCTTGGAGGAAATACCCATTCAAAAGGGCGAGACCAAAAAAGTGAAACTTTTAAAGGGGTATGAATTGTATTTGGACCCCAATCCGGACGGCTTGGCGAAGGCCCGTGCCGATTATGGGAAAATAATAGATCAGGAAACTTTTAGGCAAACATTGTCTATTATACCCAGCATGCAACGCCTAATTACTATCCGGTAATAGGTACCTGTATTTCAAAAGGTTTTTTACACTATATTTTCTCCTTATTTTAAACGATGCTATGAGACTGTTATGCTTGCTTTCCGTTTTACTTTTATTCACAAATTGTGCTGACAAATATGCCGAGTACAAAAAAGTGCCGAAGTACATCACCGATCCGTCGCCTTCCAAGGAGGCCTACTATAAAGCCTATGACCAAACCCTAAGCTTGTGGGATGTGTCCTATGAAGAGTTATACATCACCACTACGAATGGAATTGCCCATGTTATCGTAAGCGGTCCGAAAAATGCGGAACCCTTGGTATTACTGCATGGAATGAATGCCAGTTCTACCATGTGGTATCCAAATATTGGGTCACTTAGCAAGAACCATAGGGTATTCGCCATTGACTTCATTCTGGAGCCTGGAAAATCCTATTTGTATAATGATATTGAAAGTGTAGAAAAAGTAACGGATTGGTATGAAGAGGTTTTATATGTTTTGGATTTGGACCAATATCATTTAATTGGTGCTTCCCGTGGGGGTTGGTTGGCCGTTACTTTGGCATTAAATAATCAAAGCAAAGTCAAAAGCCTAATTTTATTGAGTCCGGCCCAAACCTTTACTTGGATTAGACCAAGTATGGATTTATTGAAAAACATTGTAACCTTACTGGCCTCCAAAGAAAAACAAATAGAACAAAGCCTGGAAAGTATGTCCGAAAATGTGGATAAAATTAACGACGCCTATTTAAAACAGTACACATTAGGATTGGATTTAGAATCAGAAAATAAGTTCATCACGAACATGCAGCCTTTTTCAAATGACGAATTGAAATCCTTGCAAATGCCCATATTGGTGCTGATTGGTGATGACGATATGATCAATACCGAAAAAACAGTTGAAATCGCCAATTCCCTTCCAAACGGTAAGGGTGAAATTGTTCAAAACGCAGGACATTTTTTATCCATTGACCAAGCGGAAGTTGTAAATGAAAAAATGAGGATCTTTTTAAAAAACTAATTAGAGAAAAGGTTCAATCTACTAAAACACTATTAACACGTTTCACTTTGCACTAAAGTGAAAATTCAACAGCCTATCACCATGATACTACACTTGGGTAGCACAAATTATTAGTTTTCTCTGGACCAATTTACTTTTGTTGGGTAATCAATTTAAAAGCTTTATGGACAAAAGGGATTTAAAAAAGTTAAAGTTAGAACTGGCAATCAACACCAAAAGCGGTATCGATTTTATCATTTCCGCGGCAATTGTCTGGTCCATAATCGCCTACATCTGGACCTTGCCACAAGAACCCTTTACTCAAAGTATTTGGACATTCCATATAGGTATGATTATGTTACCTTTATCATATGGATTATCCATAATTCTTAAAACCACAAGGACGACCAAAACGAATCCTTTGCAGCCATTGGGTATGTGGCTCAATTTTGCGCAGCTATTCTATTTTCCCTTTTTGTTCTTTGTGCTTAAGGACAATCCGTATTATTTCGTGATGACCTATGTCATCATCACAGGGGCCCACTTCTTCCCTTATGCTTGGTTTTATGATGAAATAGCCTATGCCATCGCCGCGGGCATTATCGCCGTTGGGGCCCTGCTGTTAGTGATAAATATACCTACACAACAAATGTACTATGTACCGCTTTTTATGGTAGGGTGTTTGACATTGTTGTCCTTTTGGTTGTTGATTGTTAATCGAAGAAAAAGGCTAGATGTGAAATCAAATATTGCCCAAATTTAAATTACTCCTGTAAATCGAATAGATTTTAATTAAATTTCGATAAAACCATAGTTTTTGGGTATCACGGGGAAATCGGAAGAAATAAAAGACTGAGTACAAATAATAAGAGATAGGTCATGAACAGAACACTTGAAGAACAACGCATAGAATTTGCCAACCAAAAATTTCTTGCAACGCCCTTGGCAGGATTGATTGTTTGGACCATCATTGGTTTCATTGGAATTTTTTTCTCTGAGTTTGTGTCGGTTTGGTCCATATTTATTGGTACCGGCAGTATCGTCTACCTAGGATTGTTCCTATCAAAGTTCACCGGTGAAAACTTCTTGGACAAAACAAAGCCCAAAAACGAGTTCGACACCCTATTTCTTTACACGGCCGGCCAGGCGATTCTCGTGTATTCCATAGCTATTCCCTTTTTTCTTTTGGATTACACCTCCCTGCCCATGACCGTTGGCATTTTGACGGGATTGATGTGGTTGCCCTTTTCTTGGATCATCAAACATTGGAGCGGTATCTTTCACACGTTGACCAGAACCATTTTGGTGCTTGTGCTATGGTATCTTTTTCCAGAGTATCGGTTTATAGTAATTCCGTTTGGCATCGTTTTGATCTATATTATCACGTTGGTTATTTTGAGGTATAGAAAGCAGGTTGAATGATATGGTCCTATACTAAGGATGCATTTGTATTGCTATCTTTTTTCTAAGGTTACAGGCAAATCCATTTGTCCCAGAGGTCTATCTTAAAAAGGTCCGGTAACTCTTTATTCGTGAATAAGGTTTGCACTTAAGAAAAAAATAATACGAGTTTGTGCTGGTTTTTTAAGTAACTTCCTTAATAAGGATACTATAGCACTCTTTAAACAAAAAATCCCAAAAAACATGACGAACAATCAGATTCTCGTAGATGAAAAACCGGCTGACATAGGCCAATTTACCGTAGGCCGACTCCTGCCCATCCGTAAAAAGCGGCAAGTAGGTCCCTTTACCTTCATAGATCATATGGGGCCCGCTACCTTGGGCAAAGGCATCTATATGGACGTGGACCAACATCCGCACACCGGTTTAAGTACCTTGACCTACCTTTTTGAAGGCGAAGTGGCCCATAGGGACAGTACTGGTGCCGACCAGGTTATAACCCCGGGGGATGTAGGTTTTATGACCTCCGGAAAGGCCGTAACCCATACAGAGCGTACTCCACCCCATTTACGAACAGAGACCGAATTTACCATGCACGGTTATCAGGTGTGGGTGGCCTTACCCAAGGAATTGGAGGAGATGGAACCCAATTTTCAGTTCATTGCAAAGGAAGATGTACCCACATGGAAGGATGGGAACACCAAATATACTTTGGTGGCCGGCGAAGGATACGGCCGTAAATCGCCCCTAAATGTTTATTCACCCTTATTTATGCTTAAAATTGAAAGTCCGGAGGAAAAGACCATTAAAATCAATGGGGAACTGGAAGGAGAAATCGCCATTGTGGTGGTCACGGGCAGTGTCTTGGAAAGGGACCAAGAAATCAAGGCCGGCCAAATGCTTATATCCAAAACGGAGAATCATTGCGACATTCACGTGAAGGCGAATACCCAGCTATTGTTGTTCGGGGGCAAACCCTTGGGGCGGGAACATTATTTGCTATGGAACTTTGTATCATCGGACCGGGAAAAACTAAAACAGCAAAAACAGGACTGGATGGACAAGAAATTCCCCAAAGTTCCCGGCGATGATACCTATATCCCGTTTCCTGAAATGCGGTTGAAGTAAGGTGCTTTGCGCCTCTTTCTATGTATGTATTGTCATTTCGAACTGACTGAAAGGAATGTGAGAAATCCAAAAGATGAAAAGTTGCCCAATCAACCGCTATCCCCTATTTTTAAGTTATGACCAATCCACTTTTAAATCCTACCCTATGAAATCCAAGGCAATCTATTATTCCATACTTGCCGTGTCCCTTTTGGCTTGTAAAAACGAAAGAAAGGGAAAAGCAGAGGCCGTAAAAACGGAAACCATTACCATATCCCGGGACGCGTACAAAGACCAGCTTTCCGGATTTTGGCTGGCACAGTGCATTGCCAATTGGACAGGGCTGGTAACGGAAATGGACAAAATAGGGAACATTGGAGAAATAAAAACAGGCGATTTCTATACCCGAGCCGATTGGGGCCAACCGGACCAACCCAGTATTTTTTCCAATGGTGAACCCAGCGACCTCTCCCCTACTATTGATTTTGTGTTTCGGGACACTACTGAAATATGGGGCGCGGACGATGATACCGATATTGAATATATGTACCAGCATCTGCTAGATGTGAACAATACAAGTCTATTGAGTCCGGAACAAATCAGGGGCGGTTGGTTAAAACACATCAGGCCCGAGGAAGAAAACTACCTATGGGTCTCCAACCAAAAGGCCTTTGACCTCATGCAGGAAGGCGTATTGCCACCGGAGACGGGCAGTCCGGAACGGAACGAACATTTTGAAATGATAGATGCCCAATTGACCACGGAGATTTTCGGACTTTTCGCCCCGACCCGGCCGGATGTTGCCCTAAAAATGGCCGAACTTCCCATACGGACGGTAGCCAGTCAAGAGGCTGAAGATATCTCCCAATTTTACGTACGTATGTATGCCTTGGCAAGCCAACCATCAGAAGAAAAAATGCCGGAACGCATTCAATGGATGGCGGAGGAGGCACGTAAATCCTTGCCCGATGGAGAGTACCCCGCCAAAATGTACGACTATGTCCTTGACCTATACGACTCCGGGATTCCTTGGGAACAGACCCGGGATTCCATTTATGAACGATATCAGGTACATCAATTGGACGGGTATGACATCACCTCCCAAAATTTGTACTGCAATGGCTGTTTTGCCGCGGGCATCAATTTTGCGGCCAGTTTGGTGAGTTTGTTCTATGGTGAGGGCGATTTGAAGGAGACCCTAAAAATAGGGGTGCTCACGGGCTGGGATTCGGACAATCCCACGGCCACTTGGGGCGGTATGCTCGGTTTTATGTTGGGCAAGGAAGGCGTCGAGGGAGCCTTTGGAAGAAAATTCTCCAATAGGTTTCACATCCACAGAACCCGACAAAATTTCCCCAACAATGGCATGGATACGTTTGAGGCCATGGCCGAAACGGGGCTTCGGATCACGGATAAGGTCGTTCAAGAACAGATGGGCGGTCGCATCGACTTGGAAAAAAATGTTTGGATAATCCCTTTAAAAAATAGGTTAAATGATTAAAAAAATTATTGTGATGGCACTTTGTGCCATCGGTTTTATCGCCTGTAAACAATCGGAAAAAATAGCGCCGGAGGAACTTATAAGGCAGTATTATACGATGCTGGACACATCGGATTATGATCAAATTCCCGTTTTATTGGCCGATAGCCTGCAAACCAAAGAGGGAGACTATACTATGACCTATTCCCACGAAGGGTATCAAGAATTAGTAAAGTGGGATGCCGTGTTCGAGCCTAGCTATAAGGTCTTGGATATTGCTCCTTTAGAAAACGGAATGTATACGGCAAGGGTTTCCAAGATAGATGCCCGTATCCAATTCCTGCACGAAAAACCTATTATTACGGATAATAGTATAAAGATTACCGACGGAAAAATCACCAGTGTGCATACGGAATATGTAGATTTTGATGAGGAGACCTTTGGCAACAATAGAACCCGACTTCTCACTTATATAAATGAAGCGTATCCGGAACTCAATGGCTTCCTGACCGACCAGACCGAAGCCGGTGCCCAAAAGTATCTACAAGTGCTGGAACTTTACAAAAACCAACCCCGATTCGATTTAGGGAAGGATTTATTGCTGATGCATTTTGATTGTAAGACTGATGTGGACGATCTTCAAGCAGCAGCCGGACTTTTAACGCTCATGTCCCACCCCAACTTTATGCACGTGAACTACCACGCTGTTGCTGGAACCTACGGTATTCAGGAGGGCCTCTACGTACCGCCCAATGCGTTGTTTCAAAAAGCCTTTGGTAAAAACTGGACCGATGCCCACAATCGCATGGAAGCCGCTGCGGAAGAAGTGGCTCAAAAGGCGATGACGACCTTGCAGGCACAGGGCGATATCTGGATTGCGGAAGCGGGTCAGTCCGACTTCTCCGCCAAACTGGTGAAGGCCCTTCAATCAAAACTGCCGGATTTGGAAACCACCAAACGAATCCACATTGTGCAGCACAGCGATTGGAACGAAGAAGTCACGACTCCGGAATTATTGGATTTTGCAAAAAAGAACACCGATTATCACAAAATCCCCGATGGCAATGCCGTGGGCAATGGTACCCCAGGTTTCCGCACACCGGGCCATACGCAATGGAAGGAGCAAGTAATGGATCCTCAATTGAAATCGATTTGGGAATTGGCGGTGGACCTCTCCAACAAGTACAATGGTAAGGAAGGTCGGTATTTGAACGAGGCCGTGCAGCAAAACGGGGTCGATTTTTCGGACCTCTCAGAAGTATGCTGGATGTTAAGATTGGAGGATATCAAGGATACCGAAGAATTCTTTGAGCGTTATGCCAGATAACAGTTTTAAATAAGGAGTTTTCAGGTCGAATCGCTTTTATCAAGTGTCATTTCGAACCTGTCAGACTGAGCGGAGTCGAAGTCGACTGAATGAAGTGTGAGAAATCTACATTAAAATTAGCTTCCTCGTCGCTTCCATAGGTATCGAAGCGCTGTCGGACTGCAAAAAATACAACGAAAGACGTTACAAAAAAGTCGAAAAATTCCGTATCGAAATAGCGTTGATCCCCGCATTTGTATTGAGAAATAATCTAATTTTAGTTTTTAATCAGAATGGGGTTTGGGAGTAGAATGTTTCTTATAACCAACTCATAAAGAGACACTTAAAACCATTAAAAAAAATGATTCACCCGCATACCGAATTACGATTTATAAGCAACGAAGTAGGCTACGGCGTTGTGGCCACCAAATTTATTCCCGCAGGGACCATCACCTGGGTTTTGGACAAATTGGACCGGGAGTTCACTCCCTTGGATTTTCAGAATATGGAACCTCTGTATCAGGAAATATTGGACACCTACACCTATAGAAACAACAACGGAAACTTGGTGCTTTGCTGGGACCATGGGCGTTATGTAAACCATAGTTTCAATTCCAATTGTCTTACCACTGCCTACGATTTTGAAATTGCCATTCGCGATATCCAGCCCGGGGAACAATTGACAGATGATTATGGGTACCTGAATATTTCCAGCCCTTTCCGAGGTATCAACGAAGGCACCAAACGAAAAACAGTCTACCCGGACGATCTTTTAAAATACCACAAGGTATGGGACAATAAGATCAAAAAAGTATTTCATAAAATAAAAAAAGTGGACCAACCCTTGGTGTCCGTCCTCAACCCAAATACTTGGGACAAAATAGAACGAATCCTAAACGGTGAGGAAGCACTCACCTCCATTCTTTCCAACTATTTTGATACCGAAAAGTCCACCGTGCCCTCCAATTGATAGAGGGCCAATGCTTCACCCACTAATTTAAAATGGGTATATTGAAGATTTATAAATTATGAAACTATAAATTTTTCAGCACTGGTATGAATTTAAAACCTAATTTAAAAAGAAGACTTTTGATGGGATGGCTCGGATTAAGTCCGCTGACACTCCTTGCCAGCAAAATGCCAAAATTGGAAAAAGAGGATTCCAGTATTGCGGATATTTTGATAAACCGATGGGAAAAATCAAGGAGCTATACCATGGCCGTTTTGGACGCCATGCCCGTAGAGGACTTCGAATTCAGGCCCAGTCCGGAGCAAATGAGCTTTGCCCAGCACTTTTTGCATATCGGGTATACTAATAACATGTTCCTTGGGGTGTTGAAGGATGAAAAGACCTATGCCGATTTTAACGCTTTAAAGGATGCACCTTTCTTTTTTGACCTTCCAGACCCCGTAAGTGTCTTTAATGCAGATAGTCTCCAAAAACGCAGTCCGGAAGTTAACAAGGCCTTGATTGTAGCGTATCTCAATGAAACCCACGATTATGTATTGGCAAATTTGAAGGGATTAAAAGATGAATTCTTAAAAGAGGGACGAGAAAAGGTAAAACCTTGGTATTTGGAGGGCCATACCCATCTTGACCTCATACTCCGAGCCGAAAACCATACGGTACATCACAGGGCACAGGCAGTTAGCTATTTGCGGATGAAGGGGATTCAACCTCCGGGGTATTCCAAACACAATACGTTGTAATCATAGATTTTCATCCAAAGAAATCCCAGTTACCCTATTACAAATTCCACAAGTTCACGAAGCTCCTCTTCCAAGGACAATTTTGAAAAAGGCCTATTTGCCTGTCGGTACCAATAGCCGGCATTGAATCGGTCGCCCTCCTTTCGGTGGAGGTAGGCATGGATCCAACTCCCTAATGAATTATGCATTTCCTGGGCAATGTCGTGGGATGCTTCCCAGTCGCCTTTGGCATCGAACCAAAGGGCTTTCAGTCCCTCTGGCCAATCGGATGGTGGATGGGATGCTAAAAGTGTCGCTTCAAATTCGGTATAATCCTTTGGTTTCATTTTGTAACGCGTTCTACTAATTTACCAACAGTGAGACCTTGGGCAATAATGGAAAAGACCACCACTACATAGGTTATAACCAAAAACAAATCCCGATTCATATCCTGCGTCAGACCCAAAGCCAAGGCGATGGATATCCCGCCCCGCAGTCCGCCCCAGGTCATGACCAAATTGGTTCCGGGTACAAAATCCAACCGTTTCTCAAAAAACTTTATGGGCATCAGCAAACTTAAAAAACGACATCCCAACACGATGGGAATGGCAATCAATCCTGCTACGATATAACTGGTTTCAAAACTGATGACCAACATCTCCATACCTATGAGTACGAACAACAAGGTGTTCAGGAGAATATCCAACAATTCCCAAAACTTGTCCACATAAGTTTCCGTGGTTTCGGACATGGCCGAATTCCGCACCGTATCGTTCCCTACGACCAGACCCGCCGTTACCATGGCCAATGGTGCGGAAAGATGCAACTTTTGGGCCACCACCGTTCCCATCATTACCGCGGCAAGCGTAATAATGACCTCGATATCGTAATCATCTATACTGCGCATCATTCGGTACGTAATCCAACCAATCAATAATCCCCAAAGAATACCACCAATGACCTCTACACCAAAAAGCTCCAAGATTTCAATGGGATCCACTGGGGTCCCACCAGAGGAGGCCATTTTAAAAATCGTCAAAAACACAACTACGCCTACCCCATCGTTGAACAGGGATTCGCCCACAATTTTGGTTTCCAGCTTTTTGGGAGCTCCCGCTTGTTTCAAGATTCCCAAAACGGCGATGGGATCCGTTGGGGAAATAAGCGCCCCGAAAAGCAAACAATGGATATAGTTTACGTCCATGGGCGTCATTTTCAATAGATAAAACATGATGGTACCTACCAAAAAGGTAGAGACCAAAACGCCTAAGGTGGAGAAGACCAAAATGGGCCATCGCTGCACCTTCAATTGCTCAAAGTTCGTATGCAGGGCCCCGGCAAAAAGCAGGAAACTCAGCATGATATCCAAGAGTACGGTCTTAAAGTCGATCTTGGAAATAATATACCTTTCGCCATTCAAAAGGGTGTCATCCACATAACCTATAACAAAAACGACCAGGGTAAAAACAATGGTGATCAGCATCAGGCCAATAGTATTGGGCAACTTTAAAAATCGGACATTGATGTACCCAAAAATTGCAGAAATAAAAACCAGTATTGCACTGATAATGAAATAATCCATACCTTTTATTTAAATCATTGCTAAAAATTCCTGTTCCGTGATAATCGGGATACCTAAAGACTCCGCCTTGGTCCTTTTGCTAGGTCCCATTTTGTCCCCGGCGACCAAATATCCTGTTTTGGAAGAAATGGAGGACCCCACCTTGCCGCCGTTGTCCTCAATTAGTTTTTTAAGTTCGTCCCTACTCACCGTTTCAAATACGCCCGATACTACAAAGGTAGCACCTTGCAAAACATCGGTTTGGTTTTCCAGTTTTTCTGCCGATAGTTCCAACTGCACCCCCTTCTGTCGCAATCGACCTATAGCCTCTAAGTTCTTTGGGTTTTGAAAAAAATTCACCACGCTTTCTGCAATCCGGTCGCCAATTTCATCCACCGAAACCAGCTCCTCCTTGGTAGCCACCATCAGCGCATCGATGGATTTATAGGCTTTCGCCAATTTCTTGGCAACGGTCTCGCCCACATAGCGAATGCCCAAGGCGAACAAAACCCGCTCAAAAGGCACCTTAACGGAATCCGCAACCCCCTGGACCAAATTTTCTGCCGACTTCTCCGCCATCCGCTCCAAGGGCAACAATTGTTTTTTGGTAAGATCGTACAAATCCGCATAATCATTGATCAGGCCTTCCTTAAAGAGCAACTCTACCGTTTCACCGCCCAAGCCCTCAATATCCATGGCCTTTCTGGAAATATAATGCTGGATCCTACCCGTAATTTGTGGCGGACAACCGTACTCGTTTGGGCAATAGTGCTTGGCGTCGCCCGGAGTGCGAATCAATTCAGTGTGGCATTCTGGGCACTTAGAAATATACTGCGTAGGTTTGGAATCTGCTGGCCGTTTGGATACATCCACCCCAATGATCTTGGGAATGATTTCCCCGCCTTTTTCCACAAAAACGGTATCCCCTTCGCGGATATCCAGTTTTTCGATCTGATCGGCATTGTGCAAAGAGGCCCGTTTGACGGTCGTTCCCGCCAATAAAACAGGCTGTAGGTTGGCCACGGGCGTTATGGCCCCAGTACGGCCCACCTGATAGGTAATTTCGTTCAATACGGTGTATACCTGCTCCGCCTTGAATTTATAGGCCATGGCCCATCTTGGGGACTTGGCGGTATACCCAAGTTCCTCCTGGTGCTGGATACTATTCACCTTCACCACTACGCCGTCCGTTTCGTACGGCAAACTGTGTCGGTTTACGTCCCAATATTCCACAAAATCCATCACCTCTTGGGTACTATGGCACAATTTCGCCACGGTGGGCACCTTAAAACCCCATTCCCTCGCCTTTTCCAACATTTCAAACTGGGTGCTTATCCCCGTGTTCCTACCAACGATACTATATAAAAGACACTCCAAAGGCCGTTGCGCCACTAAAGAACTATCCTGTAATTTCAAACTTCCCGAAGCCGTGTTTCTGGGATTCATATAGGGTTCCTCCCCGTTGGCGATACGCTCCTCGTTCATCTTAGCAAAACCATCAAATGGCAGTATGATTTCCCCCCGTATATCGAACTTGTCCGGATAATCCCCTTTTAATTGCAAGGGAACCGACTTGATCGTTTTGATATTTGTGGTGACATCATCGCCCTGAAAACCGTCGCCACGGGTCACCGCGCGCACTAATTTTCCGTGTTCATAGGTGATGCTGATAGATGCACCGTCATATTTAAGCTCACACGTGTAGGAGACAGGGGCGTCGCCCAAGTTCCGTTGAATTCGCTTTTCCCAATCTTCCAGATCCTCCTTGGAATAGGAATTGTCCAAGGAATACATGCGATGCTCATGCACAACGGTCTCAAAATGCTTCGTAACCATACCACCCACGCGGATGGAAGGCGAACTTTCATCATAAAACTGGGGATGCTGTGCTTCCAAGGCCTGAAGTTCCTTGAGTTTCATGTCAAACTCATAATCGGAAATCGTTGGCTTGTCCAACACGTAATAATTGTAATTATGGTCCCTAAGCTCCTCCCGTAAGGCCTTGATGGTTTCTTCAATGTTCATAGTTGGCTATTCTTAATGGTTTTTATCATTCGGTCGTTCCCATACATATCCTTGCGCAATTCAATGGCATTGAAATCGAAAGTATCCAATAAGGCGCATGTTTCAGGGCCCAGGTATTGATTGATTTCTAGGAACAACATACCGTTTGGTTTTAGATGTTTGGATGCAAAACGGGCCACTCCCCTATAAAAAATCAATGGGTCCTCATTGGAGACAAAGAGTGCGGACTCAGGTTCGAAAAATAGTACATTTTTATTCATTTTATTTTTTTCCAACTCCCTGACATAAGGAGGATTGGATATAATTATATCAAATGACAGTTCACTATAAAAATCCAACATATCGGCCTTAAAAAAATGAACGTCGACCTCGTTTTTAAGGGCATTTTCACGGGCGACTTCAAGCGCCTCTTCCGAAATATCCAAACCCTGAACATTTGCATTTTTCAAGGATTTGGCAAGGCCGATGGCGATACAACCACTCCCCGTTCCCATGTCCAAAATATCCAGATTGGCCTGTTTATCCACATCGGCCAACACCCATCGCACCAATTCCTCTGTTTCAGGTCTTGGTATCAATACTTTCGGCCCCACCTTGAATTCCATATCCATAAATTGCGCTGACCCGATTATATGTTGTATGGGCCGATGCTCCTTCAATGCTGACAATGCCGCGAACATCTTGGGTTCCTCATTCTTTTGAATTCTCAAGTCGGGCTGAATGGCAAGTACAAATCGCTCCAGACCCAAATATTCCTCGGTCAGCAAATAAAAAAAACTGGAAACCTCCTCTTTGCCGTACAGAGCATCCAATTCTTTATGAAAAATCCTTTTTAGTTCACTGAGCAACATATTACAGGGTCTTCAGCATCCAAACGGGACAAGAATAGTGCCCCGTATTTCCCATGGGCGCATCGATATATTCGAAACCAGACCTTTTATACAGTTTTTGGGCGTCTTCCATGTAAGGCATGGTTTCCAAATAACATTTCTCAAAACCGAATTCCCGTGCGCGTTCCAAACAGGTATCCATCATTTTTGCACCCAAACCACGCCCACGGGCAGCCTTTAAAAAGTACATTTTTTGAAGCTCACAAACGTTGCCATCATAGTTTTCCAACTGGGCTACACCGGCACAACCAATGATTTTGCCACCGTCATCGATAACGAAATAGGTGGCCCTGGGCACATCATAAGTCTCATACATGCGGTCCAAGGCGGCATCCGCGTAGGCGGTACCTACTTTGGGAACGCCCATTTCTACCAAAACCTCGCGCACTACGCGTGCCACCTCCTCATTATCGGCGGGTCTTATCTCCCGTATTACAACCTCTTGCATTGCTTTTAAATAATAGGCCTTAAAGTACTATTTTTGATTGGTGAAGATACACGAATTGGGCAAAAAGCTAAAAAACAGTTTTCAACAAGCCGTACCTTTTGGGTATGGACTCCATCAACCCGAACCACCCTATGTCCGTAAATGAAAAATACATGCGACGTTGCCTTGAAATCGCCAAAAATGGCATAGGCTCTACGGCTCCCAATCCTTCCGTTGGTGCCGTTATCGTCCATAACGACCGTATTATTGGGGAAGGCTATACCAGCTCCTTTGGTGGGCCCCATGCCGAGGTAAGCGCCATTCGTTCCGTAAAGGATAAAACCCTACTTAAAAAGTCAACGCTATACGTAACCCTGGAGCCGTGCTCCCATTATGGAAAAACCCCGCCCTGTGCCAATTTAATTGTTGAAAACAAGATACCCAAGGTCGTCATAGGACTAAAAGACCCACATGATAAAGTAGCCGGAAAAGGCATGGAAATTCTGGAAAAGGCTGGATGCTCAGTCACCTTAGGGGTTTTGGAAAAAGAATGCAGGGAACACCACAGGCGATTTCTGACTTTTCATGAACAAAAACGCCCGTACATAATACTAAAATGGGCGGAAACGGCCGATGGTTTTATAGCGCCTATCAAGGAACATAGAAATTCCAAAGTCGAACCTTATTGGATTACCAACACCTATTCAAGGCAATTGGTCCATAAATGGCGGGGCGAGGAACAGGCCATTTTGGTGGGCACCAATACCGTCTTGGACGACAATCCAAAATTGGATACAAGACTATGGAAAGGAAAGGCACCAATCCGACTCATCATCGATAAAAATCGCAAAATACCAAAAGGTTTTCATGTTTTGGACGGAAAACAGTCCACCATCGTGATTAGTTCTATTAATAATTCATATAATAATACACAAAATTATGATTTACAGTTTATTGAATTTAATGATGAATTTATTTTAGAGCTGTCTAAAAATCTGTTTAAAAGGAATATACTGAGTGTTTTTGTGGAAGGTGGAGCCAAAACCCTGCAAGCTTTTATCGATGCAAATCTTTGGGACGAAGCCCGAATATTTATCGGCAAAAACACGTTTGAAAAAGGAATTAAAGCCCCAATATTGCAGGGGCAACTCACAGCAGAAAAATCAATAGTAAACGACCAATTAAAAATAATAAGGAATGATAAAAAACATCATATTTGATTTTGGGGACATCTTCATCAATTTGGACAAACCGGCGGTGTTCAAAAAAATGGCCGCTTTTGGATACACGGAATATACCGATGCTTTGGATTTGCTCTGCAAGGAATATGAAATGGGCCTTATGTCCTCCGAGGATTTTTTGGCAGGTTTAAAGGAAATGTATCCAGAAGCAACGGAAACGGATTTAGTGGATGCCTGGAATTCCATTTTACTTGATTTCCCGGAACACCGATTGGCATTCATTGAGAATTTGAAAGCACAAGAATCTCACCGTTTGTTTTTATTGAGCAACACCAATGACCTACACATTGAATATGTAAAAAAGACGATGGGCCAAGATCGTTTTGACCGGTTCAAGAATTGTTTTGAAGGCTTCTATCTGTCACAACAAATCAAGATGCGAAAACCGAACAACGACATTTACGAGCATGTATTAAACGAAAACTCCTTGATTCCCGAAGAAACACTGTTTATTGACGACACCAAGGCAAATACGGATAGTGCGGTAAAATTGGGGATACGTTGCTGGAACCTCCAAGTTGGCAAGGAAGATATTACGGAGTTAAACAAAGAGCTGTAATGGAGTACTTGGCGTTAAGCATTCTTGCATCCAGCTTAATCTTCGTAATTTTTAAATTATATGCCAGATACGGAATCCAGACTCTCTATGCCATAATCGTCAATTACTTTATCGCATGTTCCGTAGGCCTCTATTTCTACCAAGGAAAGGTTACGTTTTCAACAACCACGCAAAGGCCATGGTTTATGGGAACGTTGGCTTTGGGAATTTTATTCATCATCGTTTTCAACCTAATGGCGGCAACATCACAAAAAATAGGTGTTTCCGCAGCATCGGTAGCGACAAAAATGTCCTTGGCCATCCCTGTCGTATTTGGCGTCTGGATGTACGGGGAAAGGCTTGGCCTTTTTGAAATCCTAGGCATCCTTTTGGCCTTGGTGGCGGTGTATCTCGCCACCATGCGTAAAAAAACCGTAGTAGACCATACGTATTTGCTGTTATTGCCGATAGCCGTCTTTATAGGATCCGGGATAATCGATACGAGCATTAAATATGCCCAACAAATATCCGTCCCAGAAGAAGAATTTCCGCTGTTTTCTGCCATGGTATTTGGCTCTGCCGCCACCTGTGGTACCCTCTTTGTTTTAGTAAAGGCCGTTAAGAACGGTATCCTTGTAAATCTAAAGAATGTGCTAGGCGGTATATGTTTGGGTGTTCCCAATTATTTTTCTATCTATTTTTTAATGAAGGCATTGGATAGTGATACTTTAAATAGCGCTTCAATATTTACGATAAACAACGTAGCCATTGTTATGTGTTCTACCTTTTTGGGAATTCTATTGTTCAAGGAACGGATAAGTAGTAAAAATTGGTTTGGTATAGGCCTGGCCATTCTAAGCATTATACTTGTGGCTTTGGGAACCAGAATCGAGAGTATGCTATTAGGTCAAACTCCATAGATGGAACAGGAAGCAACCAAATACAAGTCGGTCGACACACCTGGCGAAGAGGTACTTTTTAAGGAGCGAAAAAGTAAATTCTATGGCTATACTTTTCCCATAGAGTCCGAAGAAGCCGTAAAACCGATTCTAGAGGAACTCCGTAAGCGGCACTCAATGGTGAACCATATTTGCTATGCGTGGCAATTGGGGGTAAAGGACATCCGGTACAGGGCCAACGACGATGGAGAGCCCAACAATTCCGCAGGAATGCCCATTTACGGACAAATACAATCCTTTGGGGTGACCAATATTCTGGTCGCCGTAGTACGAATTTTTGGAGGCACCAAACTAGGGGTTGGCGGTTTGATCAGTGCTTATAAGGAAACGGCCAAAATGGCCTTGGATAATTCCATCATCATGGAAAAAGTGCTAACCCAGCACATAATCCTTGTCTTCGAATATTCTGAAATGGATACCGTCATGCGATTTATTAAAAAGCACCAGTTGGATATTGTGGACCAAAAGCTGCATTTGTATTGCGAGATAGTGCTTAAGGTTCAAAAAGACATGGTACCGGATATTTTGAAACAATTGGAAGCGTTTCACAAAATTTCAATCAAAATACCCGAATAGTTTTGTAGGATTTACGATAACTTTTTCAAAATATATTCTGGACATTTTATTGGTTTTCTTTTATTGGAATCCATAAATACCAAAACAGTATTTGCCTCGATTAAAACCTCACCCTTTTCGTTCGTGATAACATAGTCAAATTCGATACGTACGGAGGGTATTTTTTTAAGCTGTGTACGTACCGTAATAAGATCGTCATAAAGTGCCGGAATCTTGTAATCGATCTTGAGGGAAATTACCGGCAACATTACCCCATGTTCCTCCATCCATTTATAGGATAACCCAAGGGACCTTAGCCACTCAACTCTTCCCATCTCCAAGTACTGCGCGTAGTTACCGTAATACACCACGCCCATTTGGTCCGTTTCTCCATATCTGACCCGAAAAGAAATTTCATTAAATCCCATTGATTTCTAATTAAAAACTATATATTTAAAGCCCCCGTTTGTAGGCAACGAACATGAGAAAAAAAAAGGTCAAATTCAATAGGCGTTGATTTTTTTTTTAGAATTTTTGTTCACATATTTGTCCACCTTACAGAGCCAAAATAATGGTCTCTATTTTTAGAATTTGTTCGCTTTTAACTAACCAATAACAAGAGCTTTAATTATTATGAATGTTACTGCCGATTCCGTATGGAAAAATTGTTTGGTATTTATCAAGGATAATATCCAACCGCAGGCATTCAAAACTTGGTTTGAACCCATTAAACCTATAAAGCTCTCAAACAATGCTTTGAGCATTCAAGTCCCCAGTAAATTTTTCTATGAATGGCTGGAAGAGCATTATGTGAAATTGCTCAAGGTCGCATTGACAAAACAATTGGGTGAGACTGCCAAATTGGTGTACATTATTAGAATGGAGAACACCTATGGAAATAAAGAACCGTTCACGGAAAAAATTCCTAGTTCCAACCGCGGTAATATGACTCCCCAGGAAATGGACGTTCCCATTAAATCTAAAAACCCGGAACTTCGCAATCCTTTTGTGATTCCTGGTATCCGGAATATCAAAATTGAATCGCAATTAAACCCCAATTATAATTTCGATAATTTTCTGGAAGGCGATTCCAATCGCTTGGCCCGTTCCGCAGGGATGGCCGTGGCAAATAAACCCGGGGGCACCTCCTTTAATCCCTTATTGATTTTTGGCGGCGTTGGATTGGGAAAAACGCATTTGGCACATGCCATTGGTGTAGAAATAAAGGACAAGTATCCAGAGCGTACCGTATTGTATATATCGGCGGAAAAATTTACGCAACAGTATATCGAGTCCGTTAAGAAGAATACCCGAAACGATTTCATTCATTTCTATCAACTGATAGACGTGCTGATTATTGACGATGTGCAATTCCTTTCCGGTAAATCCGGGACCCAGGATGTGTTCTTCCATATTTTCAACCACCTCCACCAAAACGGAAAACAGGTAGTCCTAACTTCGGATAAGGCTCCTGTGGACATGCAAGATTTTGAGCAGCGTCTGTTGTCCCGCTTTAAATGGGGATTATCAGCGGAGTTGCAGAGTCCGGATTATGAAACCCGAATTTCCATTTTAAAGAACAAGTTATATCGTGATGGTGTGGAAATGCCGGATGATATCATCGAATATGTGGCCAAACACATCAAGACCAATATTAGGGAATTGGAAGGTGCCATTATTTCATTGATCGCACAGTCCACCTTGAATAAAAGGGAGGTTACCATAGACCTGGCACAGCAGGTCGTTGAGAAATTCGTAAAAAATACCAAAAGGGAAGTCTCCATCGATTACATTCAAAAAGTGGTATCTGATTACTTTGAAATGGATGTGGCCACCCTTCAATCCAAAACCAGGAAACGTCATATAGTACAGGCCAGGCAATTGGCCATGTTCTTTGCCAAAAAATTCACCAAGGCCTCTTTGGCGAGCATTGGCTCGCAAATAGGCAAAAGGGACCATGCCACGGTGCTGCACGCATGCAAAACGGTCGATAACCTTGCTGAAACGGACAAACAGTTCCGAAAATACATAGACGACCTGACAAAAAAATTCTCCTAAAAAGGTATGAAAACCAAAGTCTTAATGGTTTGCCTTGGAAATATCTGTAGGTCGCCATTGGCCGAGGGCATTCTAAAAAACAAGGTAGATACAAGCATGGTTTTTGTGGATTCTGCCGGAACGGGAGGCTATCATATTGGAAATCCGCCGGATTCCCGATCCATTGCGGTCGCCAGAAAATATGGTATCGATATCAGCAATCAAATATGCCGAAAACTAACCGCTGCCGATTTGGAAGAATTTGATGTCCTCTATGCCATGGACAAAAGCAATTACGGAAACATCATCGGGTTGAGCAAGAACAAGGAACAGGCACGTAAGGTTAAACTATTATTAAGTGAAGTCAAAACAGGCGATGTAGAGATACCCGACCCATATTACGATTCGGTCGATGGATTTGAAAAGGTCTTTCAGATGATAGATGCGGCCTGTGAGGAAATTGCCAAAAAGCTTTCAGAATAACATGGCAGACGCTACATCCAAAAAGGGCAAACTCTATCTGATACCATCCACACTTGGGGAAATCCCGCCTTTGGAAGTGTTGCCCATTTCCATAAAACGGGCCATCGAGGAAATAAACATCTATATTGTAGAAAACGAAAAGACGGCCCGTCATTTTATCAAGAAACTTTCACCTAGAAAATCGCAACCCTCATTAACACTTTTTGCACTGAACAAATTTACGGAAGCATCGGAAATACCAAGTTTCCTGAATCCTTGTTTGGAAGGAAACGACGTGGGTATCCTATCCGAAGCAGGTTGTCCCGGTATCGCAGACCCAGGTGCCGCCGTAGTTCGCATCGCCCATGAAAGACAAATCCAAGTAGTACCTTTGGTAGGCCCTTCCTCCATTATACTTGCCCTTATGGCCAGTGGCATGAACGGACAGAATTTTGCTTTCAATGGGTATTTGGCCATTGACGGTGCGGAAAGAAAAAAACAAATAAAGAAGCTGGAAAGAAAATCCAAGGAAGAAAATCAATCCCAAATCTTTATCGAGACCCCTTATAGGAACAATAAATTATTGGAGGAACTTGTTAGAACGGTTTCAGGAACTACGAGAATCTGTGTTGCCTGCGATATTACGCTGAATACCGAATATATCCGAACCAAAACCGCTTCCGATTGGAAAGTTGAACAGGTGGACCTTCACAAACGACCCGCGATCTTTATCATCCAAGCATAAAAAAACCTTGACATCGCTGCCAAGGCTTTCCCATTTTCATATCTACTTATTACTTTAAATCCTAGGATTTTTTACCGGTTTGATCATGGTAATGTCATAGCCCGAAAACATCTTAAGATAATTGGCGATGGTCGTACCATATCCATCGATAACATCGGTCCTACCATAGGAACGTAAATACCTTTTTACGTTTCCCGGCCCTGCCAAATGCGCTGCGGCCACGATTCCAGATTCTGTAATCTCAATTCCATTGATCCGTTTGCCCACAAATCTTTTGATATCCTTCCGTAAGATCCATTTGTTTCGGGCAATGTTCTTTTCGAATACCTCTTCCTGTAAAGAAGGATTTTCCAAAAAGTGTATGGAATCATGTACACCTACCAATGCCAGTGTATTCACACCAAATTGGTATTTACCCAAATAACCAAAGGAATTTACAGCTGAATAGCTTCCTTGCGATTCCTTAAAGGCCAAGGCCTCCTTAAAACCGATGTACCTGCTACCAATAAAGGGCGGCCGTACGTTCATTTTCTCAAAATAAGCTTTGTCCTGGGGGAACAAAAACGGAGGGGGTTCTTTTACTTTTAGAGCTTCTGGAACTTCAACGTTGTACAGACTGAAACTGAAGCTCGAAAAAATAAAAATCACGATAAGAGGACAAGTAAACAATATCCATCTTTTCATAAAGTGTTTTTCTTAAGACTTACAGCGAAAAAAGTGCTTGCTTAAATTTCTGGAGGCAAAGTTAGACATGTTAAAAAGGTAAAATGGCAAGAATTTGTTAAAAATATACACTTTTAGTTAACATGTCTTAAAATTCCGATTAGGGCCTATCTGTTGATTTTCTGAGCGTTAAGCCAGCGGATATACTGCTCCTTATTTCGGTTATGTTGCGCAATGTTCTCCGCGAACATGTGGTATCCAAAGTCCTCAACATTGGCCACAAAATAGTAGTAGTTGTGTTTTTCAGGACTTAAAACAGCGTCTACGGCGCTGATATCGGGCATGGTAATGGGGCCTGGGGGAACACCGGCATATTTATACGTATTATAAGGAGAGTCCATTTCCAAATCCCTGTACAACACCCTTTTAATTATAGTGTCATAATTTCCTGTTTCCTTTTTTATAGCAAAGATTACGGTAGGGTCTGCCTGTAAGAGCATCCCGGCCCTTAATCGGTTTGCATAAACACCGGCCACCCGCGGCCTCTCGTCTACCTTGGCGGTTTCCTTGTGGACAATGGATGCCAATGCAACTACTTCATTGGGAGTCATATTTTGGGCCTTTGCCTTTGAAAGCCTATCCTCGTTCCAAAATCGTTTATATTCCTTTAGCATACGGTCCCGGAATTCCTCCGCGGAAGTGTTCCAAAAAAATTCATAGCTATTGGGAATGTAGAGGGCCAATTTGGTTTCCTGGTCAAAGCCGTTACCCTCCAAAAAGTCCGTATCGTCAAAGGCTTTCAAAAGACTGAGACTATCGGCTTCAATTTGTTCGGAGATCCTACCAGCCAAAGAGGCAGTATTCTCCTGATTGTTGAAGGAAACGCGAACGGGAATATTGTTTACCCTTAGGTTGTTTATGATATCATTGTTGGTCATCCCCTTAGTAATTCGGTATTTACCACCCCTAATGTTGGAGGCATATCCCTTTCTTTCCGCGGCCTTTTGAAAGGAAGAAACATCGTTCAGCAGTGGTTGCATTTGTTCCTTTATATCGGCAAAGGAATCATTTGAGCCAATGTAAACAAAGGCCTCCTCATTATTAAAACTGGTATTGGGCGTAAAAAAAGTACTATAGACTACATACGCAAATATGCTGGCTCCTATCAATCCGAGTAGCAAAATGGCGACCACAATTTTTTTGATGTACATTATTTAAAAATCTTTTGAAACAACAATTCGTTTTTAAAAATACCTTCGTTGAAAATCCAATCCCGTTTGGTTCCCACCAATTCAAAACCCAGTTTTTTAAATAGGTACAGGCTTCGATCGTTTCCTTCCAAAATATTGGCGTACAACTGACGTAGATTTAAGGTCTTGGATGCATACTTACACAGTATTTCCATTGCTTCTGTACCAACACCCCTGTTTCTGTTCCCTTCATCCGATATAACAATACCCACTCCCGCCCTTCTATTTTTAGGGTCGAAATCAAATAGATCTATCAGGCCAATGGCCTCATTGTCCTGGGTACAAATAACCAAACGCAATTGTTTGACATCATAAATATCCCTGTGGGCATTTTCAAGATATAATTTTAGGACATCCCTCGAGTAGGGTGCCATGGTACCACTGATTTCCCAAACCGACGGATTGTTCTCCAATTCAAAAAGCAAATCCAAGTCCGCCGTTTCCAGGGCCCTTAGCTTTATGATATTTCCCTGTAGACTTACCACGAAATCTCCCCTTTAAACACTTGCTTGGCCTCCCCTATCAAATGCACGTTGTTATAGGTATTATCGCTGTAATCAAATTCAACCTTCAAATTACCGCCCATTGCCTTGATATTCGCATAGTTATCGTTAATCTTACCTAAATGGTGCATTGCCAAGGTTACGGCGGTAACACCTGTTCCGCAGGAAAGTGTCTCATCCTCCACGCCCCTTTCGTACGTCCTTACCTTGAAAGTGTCCTTAGACTCCTGTTCCACAAAATTGATGTTGCTACCGGTTGCCCCATAGATCCCGTATCGTATTTTGGAACCCTCCTTGGCAACGTTGAACTTCTCCAGATTCGTGACCATTTGCACATGGTGGGGCGAACCCGTATTTAAATACAAGGCATTGGGTTTGGTCTTCAGTTCCTCTACATCCTGCATTTTAAGGCTTACCGTAGTCCCCTTGACCGTTGCGCTATGTGGTCCATCCACGGCAATGAAATCGGTTTTTTCATCGATGATACCCAAAAATTGGGCAAAGGCCACAACACATCTTCCCCCGTTTCCACACATACTCCCTTCCTTGCCATCAGCATTGTAATACACCATCCTAAAGTCGTAGGAGTCATCATTTTCAAGAAGAATGAGTCCGTCGGCCCCAATGCCAAACCCCCTGTTGCACAAAAAAGCTACGAGTTCATGGTTCTCTTTCGGAAAAAATAAGGTCCGATTATCGAAAAGTACAAAATCGTTCCCTGTTCCCTGATATTTAAAAAAAGTAGCGGTCATAGGTCATATTAAAGCACAAAGATATGATTTAATTGAGGCTTCCTTGCAGTTAAAAAGTCGTTAAACCACTACCACAAAAATGGAAATGATGTAATTTTACTGTTAAAAGGTTAAAAAAGTATAGATTATGAAGAGAATTGGAGGACTTTTACTTGTTTCCATCTTTGCAGGTGCCGTTACCTTGGGTGCCTATAAGTTATTCTTTGAACGACCCAATTATGCCATTGTAACCTCGGATGAGGCACAGCCTGTTTTCAGTACAAGTTATACGCCAACTTCCGCTTTAGGTTCGGGCATCAATGAGGTGGACTTTACAAACGCTGCGGAACGTACCGTCAACTCCGTGGTGCATGTCAAGAACCTGACCCTTAGTACCCGTAGAAGCAGTGTTTTTGACTTCTTTTATGGTTCTGGAGGTACCGTAACACCTCAAGTAGGAACTGGATCCGGGGTCATCATTTCCCAAGATGGTTACATCGTTACCAACAATCACGTAATAGCCAACGCAACCCAATTGCAGGTAACCTTGAACAATAATCAGACCTATGAAGCTGAATTGGTGGGTACGGACCCAAATTCAGACATTGCCCTGATTAAAATAGAGACCGATGACAAGTTGCCCTATTTGGCATTTGGGGATTCTGACAATACAAAAATCGGGGAATGGGTATTGGCTGTTGGAAACCCATTTAATTTGACATCTACCGTTACTGCGGGAATCGTGAGCGCCAAGGCTAGAAGCCTCGATACCCGTTCCAATCAATCCTTCATCCAGACGGATGCGGCGGTAAATCCAGGAAATTCCGGCGGGGCCTTGGTAAATACCAATGGTGACCTTATCGGCATCAATACGGCCATTTCCTCCCAAACTGGATCCTATGTGGGATATTCCTTTGCCGTACCCAGCAATATCGCCAAAAAAGTAGTGAACGATATTATGGAATATGGGAACGTTCAAAAGGCGTTTATGGGCATAAGTCCCGCTCCCGTTAATACAAGGGATGCCATAGAAAGGGGCATAAACAACATCGACGGAGTATATATAGAAAGAATCGAGGAAGAATCCGGAGCCGATGAGGCAGGTTTGGAATTGGGCGATATTATCAAGAAAGTCGACCAAATAGATATCCACAAATATCCGGACCTTACGGGATATTTGGGCACCAAAAGACCGAACGACACCATCAATGTTACCGTTGAAAGGAATCAGGAACTGCTCACTTTGCCAGTGGTGTTGAAGGAACGACAATTACTGGTAGTGCCGGCAATGGGCATGGAAGTGAAAAATTTGACCAAAGACGACCAAAAAAGATTTAGGACAAAATCTGGGGTTAAAATAACCGGGGTACCGGAGCGTTACCGAGGTTATGGCCTGGAAGGTAAGGTCATTGTACAAGTGGATGACAAGGAAATAAAGAACATTTCAGATGCGGATACCGCTTTTGGGGCCATTTCCAGGTACGGTAAAACGATAATTACCATGGTCAACGAGAAGGGCGAACGAGAACGCTTAATTTTTCAATAATTCAAATTTTAAGTTTGAAAAGCATCCGCCCTAAACGGATGCTTTTTTTGTATTTAGTTGTTACAAAACTTTACAAAAGGTTTAATTTTAACATCATTTATAACAACAAAACCATATGTCTCGTAAAATATCCTTCGAAAAAGAGCTGGCCTTCCAGGCAGATAGAAGAAAAGCTACCACGGAATTCATAAAGATCATCAGTGACCTGTGGTACGACAGGTCCATAGAAATCGTACTTTTTAAAAATCCTTTGATAGATCACAATGTAAGCGACATCATCCGGTTACACGAGTATGCCGGGGAGTTCGTGCAAAAACCCATTTCCATCTTTGATTCCGTTGAAATCCTTAGGGCTATCAATGATCTAAAACTCCCGCCTGCAAAATTGGATATTGGCAAATTGACCTATGAGTATCATTCTGATGAAAATAACTTCAACAACGTAAAGGCATTTGTTATTGACAAACTTAAGTCGGCCACGGAATACAAAAGCATCAAACCCAAGGATGTCATTTTGTACGGTTTTGGTAGAATTGGTCGATTATTGGCCAGGGAGCTCATGTCAAAAACCGGGAAAGGCAATCAAATGCGGCTGAGGGCCATAGTGGTGCGTGGGGAACTAAATGAGGAACTATTGGAAAAGAGGGCCAGTCTATTGCGTACCGATTCCGTCCATGGCAATTTTACGGGTACCGTAACGGTAAATGCCAAGGCCAACACCTTATTGATAAATGGCACTACGGTTCAAATCATCAGTGCCAATAAACCGGAGGAAGTAGATTACACCCAATATGAAATATCCGATGCCCTCTTAATCGATAATACCGGGGCCTTTAGGGATCAGGCCCAACTATCGAGGCATTTAAATGCCAAAGGGGTATCCAAAGTACTATTGACCGCACCAGGCAAAGGAGTTCCCAATATCGTCCATGGAGTAAACCATTTGGAGTACGATCCGGAGACTACGCACATATTCTCGGCCGCATCCTGCACCACCAACGCCATTACGCCTATATTAAAAGTCATAGACGATTCGGTAGGTATAAAAAAGGGACATTTGGAAACCATACACGCATATACCAATGACCAGAACCTTGTGGACAATATGCATTCTAAGTATCGTCGTGGAAGGGCCGCAGGCCTCAATATGGTGATTACGGAAACAGGTGCCGGAGAGGCCGTGGCCAAGGCACTCCCCAATCTTAAAGGTAAATTGACCTCCAATGCCATAAGGGTTCCGGTACCCAATGGATCATTGGCGATTCTCAACTTGGATATCAAAAACAAAACTTCCTTGGAAGGTATCAATACAATTGTTAAAAAGTACGCCTTGGAAGGTGATTTGGTGGAGCAAATAAAATATAGTTTGAGCAAAGAATTGGTTTCAACGGATATTGTTGGATCGGTGGCACCGGCAGTATACGATAGCGAAGCGACAATTGTTTCGGACAACGGTAAAAATTTGGTTCTTTACATTTGGTACGATAATGAATTTGGATATTCGCAACAGGTAATTAGACTTGCAAAATATATTACCAAAGTAAGACGTTATACCTATTATTAGACTTGGTACAGAACATCCTTTTTGAAAGTTTTTACGTACCTATTAATTAAAGGCTGAGGTTTTTCACCATTTAATTTTAAAAATTTACTTTAGTCTTCTCTAAATCAGTGTTAAACGGAAATTTAAATACGAATGAAAATTTCAAGGATACTAATATTATTTGCAGTCCTAATAACCACCAGTTTAAGTTTTGCGCAGGAATCTGAAGAAGATGAGTCTCTTTCTTTGGACAGCGGCCCTATAAGTAGTCAGTTCGACTATATTTCAAAAAAATCCGGAAACTATCGAGCTGACGGCGTGCGCTATGAAGTGGTAAAGGAAGTGAACCTTTATAAACTACGTGAAAATGTATTGGACTCGGTTAGGGCCTTTAACCAAAGAGCGGCCGGTTTGAATGCGACCATTTCAGAACATGAAACTACCATTAGCTCCTTGAATAAAAAACTGGAAGAAACGACTTCAAACCTCGCAGCAGTTACCGAAGAAAAGGATAGTATGTCCTTCTTGGGGATTTCGGTTTCAAAGGCCACCTATAATATTATTTTATGGACAATTATTATAGGGCTTTTCATTCTTCTTGGTATTTTCGTATACAGGTTTAGAAATAGCAATATCCTGACCCAGGAGGCAAAACAAAATTTGGCCGAATTGGAAGTAGAATATGAAGATCATAGAAGAAGGGCCTTGGAGCGTGAACAGAAAATCAGCCGGAAACTACAGGACGAACTCAACAAACAAAAGAAAACGAAATAATTTCCAAAGCTCCTTTAAGGGAGCTTTTTTTATAGCATGATTGTCATAAAAGCTACTCTTGAAAACCTAAAACAAATAGTTCCATTATTTGACCAATATAGGGTTTTCTACAAGCAAGCGTCCGATTTAAAAAGTGCCGAGATTTTTTTAAGGGAACGATTTCAAAATAAGGACTCCCTTATATTCATTGCATTGTCAGAAGGGGTTCCTGTGGGTTTCACCCAACTTTATTTTACATTCTCCTCCGTATCCTTAAAACCCACCCTGATTCTAAACGACCTTTTTGTACATCCGGATTACAGAGGTCAGGGCTTTGGTGCACTTTTATTGAAAAGCGCACAACAATTTTGTGCCGAACACGAATTTAAGGGTTTGGCCTTGGAAACGGCCGTTGACAACCCTGCCCGAAGACTTTACGAGAAAATGGGTTGGGAAAAGGATTCGCACTGTTTTCACTACTTTTGGTCCGCGCAATAAAATAGCTCTTGCCATGCGAATCGATATTATAACCGTTTTACCGCAATTATTAAAAAGCCCGTTCGATGCCTCAATTCTAAAAAGAGCCATTGACAAAGGTTTGGTTGAAGTCCATCTGCACAATTTAAGGGACTATACGGACAACAATTACAATCAAGTGGACGACTATCAATTTGGAGGCGGCGCCGGCATGGTGATGATGATAGAACCGATAGATAAATGTATATCCCAACTGAAATCCCAGCGAAGCTATGATGAGATAATCTATATGACCCCAGATGGAAAGACGCTAAATCAGAAAATTGCGAACAGTCTTTCCTTACTGGAAAACATAATTATTCTTTGTGGCCATTACAAAGGGGTTGACCAACGTGTTAGGGACATGTTCATAACCAGGGAACTTTCCATTGGGGATTATGTACTTTCCGGTGGTGAATTGGGCGCTGCCGTCCTTTGTGATACTATTATAAGATTACTGCCGGGCGTGCTGAACGATGAAACTTCTGCTCTCACGGATAGTTTTCAAGACGGATTGTTGGCACCTCCAGTATACACAAGACCGGCGGAGTACAAAGGAGTGAAGGTGCCGGAGGTTTTACTGAGTGGGAATTTTGGAAAAATAGAGCAATGGCGAGAAGAAATGGCGCACGAACGAACGCAGAGACTACGACCAGATCTGTTGGAATAAAGCCCCAGGAAAATAAATAGAATAAAATATTTGTGGATTTTAAATTTCGAAGTATTTTTGCACCCTGTTAAATCAACCTCTGACGAAAATCGTGAACGTTGTTTTAATTTAATTCCGATATAAAAAATAAAATGGAATCATTAATAAAATTTGTTCAGGACGAATTTGTAACCAAGAAAGAATTTCCAAATTTCTCCGCCGGTGATACGATTACCGTGTACTACGAAATCAAGGAAGGTGAAAAAACACGTACCCAGTTCTTTAAGGGAGTGGTAATCCAAAGAAGAGGAACCGGAGCAACTGAAACTTTTACAATCCGTAAAATGTCTGGAACTGTTGGTGTGGAACGAATCTTCCCGATCAATCTTCCTGCCCTGCAAAAAATCGAGGTTAACAAGAAAGGTAAGGTACGTAGGTCACGTATTTACTATTTTAGAGGTTTGACCGGTAAGAAAGCGAGAATCAAAGAGGTTCGTTCTTAATTTCTTTACCCGAATAATACTAGAAAGACACCGAAAATCCTTCGGTGTTTTTTTATGAACAATTGTTAACATCTAAAGTTCATAAATTGTTCATTATTAATTAGTTGGAAAAACACCCTTTATTAAATACTTTTTCATTATATTTAGGTGTGATTTTAGGAAGAAAACTGAGGTAGATAGTAGTAACTTCCAATCACTATAAAGTTTACGTTCTTTATATTGTGGCTTAATCGGAATAGCTTTTTTCTAGGGAATTAGTTATTAAGATGAGCATAGGCTTTAAAGGCTGTCGCTTTTTAAACCCATGTGGGCAATAAGATTTTATAACTCTCACGGTTTTAAATTTTAATGCTAAGGCAACAAAAACGAAATGTAGAGTAAATGCTTGGTTACAGAATTAAGATTGAAACACATTTCAAACGTTGATTTAGTGACGCAGAAGCAACCAAGGGTTGCAGTTCTAATTAATTTTAGAACAACATGTCTGTAAGCTATTTCTAAAAAGCCATATCAAGGTATTAGTACATTGATATGGCTTTTGTTATTTAACAAAACTTCCCAATAGCCTGAAATATTAAGGCGCTAGCTCCAACTTTAGGCTGGATAAAATTGTATATTTGCACCGCTTGAATTAAAAAATATACGAATGTCCAAAATTTTCTATACCAAAACGGATGAGGCACCAGCCCTAGCAACGGCTTCGTTCCTACCTATTGTTAAAGCATTTACAAAGACTTCGGGAATTGAAATCGAGACCAAGGATATTTCCTTGGCAGGTAGAATTGCCGCCGTTTTTCCTGAATATTTGACCAAAGAGCAGCAAGTTCCCAATGATTTGGACGTGTTGGGAGAACTGGCAAAACAACCAGAAGCCAATATTATAAAACTACCGAACATTAGTGCTTCCATTCCGCAATTAAAGGAGGCCATCGCCGAACTACAATCGAAAGGATATAGATTACCGGATTACCCTGACGAACCAAAGACGGACGAAGAAAAGGAAATAAAGGCCAAATACGACAAAATAAAAGGAAGTGCGGTAAACCCTGTTTTAAGGGAAGGAAATTCTGATAGACGAGCTCCAAGGGCGGTAAAGAACTACGCCAAGAAAAACCCGCATTCCATGGGTGCATGGTCAGCGGATTCCAAGACGCACGTGGCTACGATGTCCCATGGTGATTTTAAATCGAACGAAAAATCATTGACCATTCCTGCCGCTACTTCGGCACAAATCGTTCTGAATACCACCGACGGTGACAAAATTGTACTAAAGGATAAAATAGCGCTTCAAACCGGCGAAATTATAGATGCTACGGTGATGAGCAAAAATGCACTTTTGGCATTTTTAAGGGAACAGGTCCAAGACGCAAAGGATAAGGGAATTTTGTTCTCCGTTCACTTAAAGGCCACTATGATGAAGGTTTCGGACCCGATCATCTTTGGGCATGTAGTAGAAACTGTCTTTAAACCGGTTTTTGATAAGAACGCGGCGACTTTTGAGAAAATAGGGGTTAACCCTAATGACGGATTAGAAGTACTTTTCAATAAGCTTGAAAAACTACCGGCCGATCAAAAATCGGCCATCGAAAGTGAAATCAATGACGTCCTAGAGGAAGGACCGTCACTTGCCATGGTAAATTCGGATAAAGGAATTACCAATTTGCATGTTCCCAGTGATATTATAATCGACGCATCTATGCCAGCGATGATCCGTAATTCCGGACAAATGTGGAACGCACAAGGTAAAGTCCAAGATACAAAAGCGGTGATACCTGATAGTAGCTATGCAGGAGTATACTCCGCCACGATAGATTTCTGCAAGGAACATGGAGCTTTTGATCCTACCACTATGGGTACCGTTCCTAATGTGGGCCTCATGGCGCAAAAGGCCGAAGAATATGGTTCTCATGACAAAACATTTGAAATTCCAAAAGCAGGAACGGTCCAGGTTATCGACCTAAATACCGAAGAAGCCTTATTAGAGCATTCCGTGGAAAAAGGCGATATATGGCGCATGTGCCAAGTGAAGGATGCACCTATCGAAGATTGGATCAAATTGGCGGTTTCCCGTGCCAGGGCCACCAATGTCCCCGCTATTTTTTGGTTGGATGCGAATAGGGCCCATGATAGCGAACTTATCAAAAAAGTAAAAAAATATCTCCCAGAGCAAGACACAGATGGTCTGGACATCCAAATCATGTCCCCTGAAGAGGCAACGAAATATACGCTAAAAAGAATCAAGGAAGGAAAGGACACTATTTCTGTTTCTGGGAACGTGCTTAGGGACTATTTAACGGACTTGTTCCCCATATTGGAAGTAGGCACAAGTGCCAAAATGTTGTCCATAGTACCTTTGATGAACGGCGGTGGACTTTTTGAGACCGGAGCCGGGGGATCTGCACCAAAGCATGTGGAGCAGTTCTTGGAAGAAGGACATCTTAGATGGGATTCTTTGGGCGAATTCCTAGCCCTTGGTGTATCCTTGGAATTTTATGGTGAAAAAAATAACAATCCAAAAGCCAAGGTGTTAGCCGATGCTTTGGACGCCGCCACGGAAAAGTTCCTATTGAACGATAAGTCCCCCTCACGAAAAGTAAAGGAATTGGATACTAGGGGCAGTCATTTTTATTTGGCTATGTACTGGGCAGAGGCTTTGGCGAATCAAAATGAGGATACCGAATTAAAGTCTATTTTTTCTACCATAAATTCGGAAATTAAGGGTAGTGAAAAACAGATTTTGAATGAGTTGATGAATGCACAGGGAAGTCCACAGGATGTTGGCGGTTATTACAAACCAAATCCCAATCTGGAATCCATAGCAATGCGACCCAGTGATACGTTAAATAGAATATTGGGTACCCTATAAATTGCTCAAATATTTACCACTAAAAAGCCTCTTTACTAGAGGCTTTTTAGTTTTTAATTTTAAAATATCGTTAACCTATTAATTGGTTAGGTATTTCTAGTTATTTTTGAAAAAAACTACTATGACCAAGCCGCTTTGGCTATTTCTATTTCTTTGTTCCTGCTTTTACACACCTGTTTTTGCCCAGGAAAAATATACACTAAGCGGTGTAATTACGGAGGAATCAAGCAACGAGACCCTAATTGGTGTTACAATAGCCTTTCCTAGCTTGGGAAGTGGCGTTACAACAAACGAATATGGCTTTTATTCCATTACGCTTCCCAAAGGCGACTATCAGGCGGTAGTAAGCTATTTGGGATTTAGGGATATTATCCAAACTATTTCTTTGGATAGGGATAAGAAAATTGACTTTCAACTAGCGGAAGAAGCGGAACAGCTACAGGAAGTAGTCGTCACGGAAAACGTGGAAAAATTGGATATTAGAAAACCCCAGATGAGTGTCAACACCCTTTCTGTGGGAACTATCAAAAAAATACCTGTAATCCTTGGTGAGGCCGATGTTATAAAGTCAATATTATTACTTCCTGGGGTCACAAATGCTGGTGAGGGGGCATCGGGGTTTAACGTGCGTGGTGGCTCGGTAGACCAAAATCTCATTCTATTGGACGAGGCCATCATCTTCAATTCCTCCCATTTATTCGGATTCTTTTCGGTATTCAATCCAGATGCCATTAAGGATATCAAACTATATAAAGGCGGTATTCCTGCCAGATATGGGGGAAGGGTTTCATCTGTTTTGGACATTTTTCAGAAGGAAGGCAACAGCAAGGAATTTAAAATGAACGGGGGCATTGGAGCCGTTGCGAGTAGATTACTTTTAGAGGGGCCGATTGCCAAGGACAAGGCTGCTTTTCTAATTGGCGGAAGGGCTTCCTATGCCCATTTGTTCCTTCCGTTATTCGATATTGACAATACCGCTTATTTTTATGATCTGAATACCAAGATCAATTATAAAATCAATGATAACAACAACATATTTCTATCCGGTTATTTTGGTAGGGATGTATTTGGTATAAACGATAGCTTTGTAAATACCTATGGAAATGCGGTTGGTAACTTTAGATGGAACCATCTTTTTTCGGATAAACTCTTCTCCAACCTCTCCTTGATTTATTCGGACTATTACTATGGATTAAAATTAGACTTTGTGGGCTTTAATTGGAACTCTGGCATCCGGAATTTCAATTTGAAATACGACCTAAAACACTACTTAAACGACAAATTACAGGTCAATTATGGCCTGAATAATATTTACTACCAATTCAATCCCGGTAAAATAGAACCCAGTAATGAGAATTCCGGGATCTTGGAAGAACAACTTATCCAAAAATATGCCAACGAACTTGCGGCCTATGTGGATGTGGAACATAGGTTGACGGACAATCTTAGTTTGGGCTATGGTCTCCGGTTCAGTTATTTTAATAGGCTTGGGCAGGATGAAATCAATGTCTATGCCAATGACAATCCTGTAAATTTTGACCCCCTCTTATTTATTTATCAGGAAGCGGATCCAATATCCGTTGCTACACCTGGCAGAAATGAAAGTTTGGCCCAATTTACCAATTGGGAACCCAGATTATCCTTATCCTATACTTTAAGCGAGGATAGTTCCATAAAAACGAGCTATACACGTTTGGCCCAATACCTGCACCTATTGTCCAACACGGCCTCCCCTACTCCCTTGGATGTCTGGACACCCAGCGGTCCATTTGTAAAACCGCAATTGTTGGACCAATATGCCTTGGGGTATTTCAAGAGCTTCAGTAATGACGATTATAGTTTGGAGACCGAAGTATTTTACAAGGACGTACAAAATAGAATTGATTATATTGATGGGGCGAATCTAATAGCGAATAATTCCATAGAGCAGGTAATATTAAACGGGGAAGCCAGGGCGTATGGTCTAGAGCTTTTGTTCCGCAAAAATGAAGGCAAATTCCAAGGGTGGTTGGCCTACACCTTATCCAAGTCAGAACAGCGGACACCGGGAAGGACCATAAACGGAACCAATACCTTGGAAACAGGAATAAATAATGGAAATTGGTACAACACTCCATTTGATAAGACCCACGATGTTTCTTTATTTGTGAGCTACGATTTGAATGAAAAATGGAGCTTTAACACCAATTTTGTCTACCAAACGGGACAACCTACAAATTACCCCGTAGGTCAGTTCGAGTTTCAAGGCCTAACAGTGCCTTACTACGGTCTTAGAAACGAGGAGCGTCTACCGGCTTACAACCGATTGGATGTTTCCGCAAGTCTTACCCCCAGAAAAAACAAAAACCGAAAAATGAAGGGAGAATGGGTATTCAGCATTTACAATGTATACAATCGGAGAAATGCTGCAGCCATTAATTTTAGAAGGAACGATGATACAGGAGCGAACGAAGCGGTACGGACTTCTATCTTTGGAATCGTTCCGGCGGTAACCTACAATTTTAAATTATAAGTGATGTATAGATTTATTTATTGCTTATTGGGCATAATACTTCTACAATCCTGTGAGGATGTTATAGAAGTCGATTTGCCAACAGAAACGTCACGTTTATCGGTAGATGCGGTTCTTAGAATGGACACATCGGAACCCATTACTACAGCTCAAATAAAATTGAACTTGACCAGCTCATTTTTTGAGGAGAACAATCCGCTATCCAATGCGGAGGTCCGTATACGCAACCTGGATTTTGTTTCCGATAATTCATTGGAAAGTAACGAAATCAACTTGGCGGAAGTTTCACCAGGAACTTATGAAGCAACAAGAAATACGACCTTTTTTACTTCAGGACAATTGGCATTATTTATCAATTTTAATAACGAACAATATTATGCCACTACGAGTTTTGTCCCTACATCACCCATAGAATCGGTTGTCCAGGGCGAAGAAACGCTGTTTACCGGTGACGAAACTGAAATTATAATAAGTTTTACGGATGATGGTACACGGGACGATTTTTATATTTTCGATTTCGGCTTCAACGAATTTTTAGTCACCGAGGATGAATTTTACCAGGGCCAGCGTTTTGAGTTTTCGTACTTCTACGAGGATATTGAACCCGGTCAGGAAATGACCATCAGCATCCTTGGCGCAGATGAATCCTTCTATAATTATATGAACCAAATTATTGTTCAGGCTGGCGGTGACCAGGGTCCATTTCAAACCCCGGCCGCAACCGTTCGAGGAAATATCTTTAATGTGACGGGTATAGCAAATCCCGAGGAATTGGAATCCATCGGGCAGAACAACGATTTCCCCTTAGGATACTTTGCTGTGGTCCAAGAGTTTAAGAGAACCATTGAAATAGAATGAAAACCGATAAGGAAATGCTTTTTAAAGGTATCAAGAAGTTGGCCTTTACGGTTTTGCTTATGTTTTTAGCGCCAATAGTCATTTGGCAGGCTTTTAAAAACGAAGGTCACCCTCTATACTGGCCCGTACTAGTCATTGGACTGATTTTGGCCATGTATGCCATTTATTCCGGTTTCAAAGGTATCCAAACAATAGTTGATGCGCTTTTTGGAGGTAAGGGAAGGTCGAAAGACTAATTGCTTGGGTTATTCTTCACGACGGGCTTTTTCCACTTATTATAAAGGGAACTGTAATCGTAATCCAAAACCGTTTCCTGCCGTTCCAATTGCCCAGCGGCAAAAGCCCTTTGTAGAATGTCCTCTATGAGATAATCCTCCTCCACTTCATCTGGGTGGAACTCTTCCTTTATACTGATCTTAAAAAGTTTGGCAGTCGTATTGTACCAAAAGGCCCTCCATCCGTTCCTAAGATCTTTGACTAGATCAAAGGCCGTGGTTCCCGTTTGTCTGTATATCAGCTTTACTAAAATTTGCCCCTCCGTTCTGGTGAGTTTTTTCAATTCCTCTGAAAATTCCTCTTCTATATACTTTTGAACTTTGCGGGTGTATTTCTTCCGTTTTCTGGTCTTTGTAATTTTGGTAAGGCTGTCGTTCAACTCCACCAGGCGTTCCGCTGCCAATTTCGCATACGGATACACTTTATGGGTCTTCTTTCGTAATATGTAATACCTGAGTTTATCATCGTACGAAGAAAACTGAAGCTTTCCAAAGACGTAGGCCTCCTGCAGGGCAATGGAACTTTGTACTATGGAGTCCCCCGCTAGGATGATCATTTTTTCAGAAAGGGAATCCAGCTCCTGTTCAGGAACCTGACCCGCCAAATGTAGTACGGAAGTTAGAAAAACAAATAATAGTAGCCTATTTTTAAACATAGCATAGTGCGTGCAAAAGCCCTGCCAAAATTAACGATAATTGCTACAGCATATTATTAAAAACAAGTGAATATTGCTAAGTTTGTAAGCAACATTAACAAGGTAAGGCTTGCCATAATTTGAACCGATACCGCAATTGGTCGTGTCAAGAACTTACTTTAAATAATCTCGATTATCCAGTTAAACTAAATATTCATGACGAACAAAAACATCATCAATAAAAAATCCCTTGATTTTTTTGAAAAATACCTGAACAACGCGTCCCCTACCGGTTATGAATGGGAAGGACAAAAGCTTTGGATGGACTATTTGAAACCTTGTGTTGACACCTTTATTACGGATACCTACGGAACCGCTGTGGGAGTTATTAATCCCGATGCGAAATATAAAGTGGTTATAGAAGGGCATTCCGATGAAATTTCATGGTATGTCAACTATATTACCGATAATGGCCTTCTCTATGTAATTCGAAATGGGGGTAGCGACCATCAAATTGCGCCCAGTAAATGGGTGAACATTCACACCAAAAACGGTATCGTAAAAGGAGTTTTTGGATGGCCGGCCATTCACACCCGGAAAAACGACAAGGAAGAACCACCAAAATTGGACAATATTTTTATCGATATAGGTGCCAAGGACAAGGCCGAAGTCGAAAAAATGGGCGTCCATGTAGGTTGTGTCATCACCTATCCAGATACATTCCAGGTATTAAACGGCGATAAATATGTCTGTAGGGCGATAGACAACAGGGCCGGTGGATTTATAGTTGCCGAGGTTGCCAGACTTTTACATGAAAACAAAAAGAAACTTCCGTTCGGACTCTATATCACCAATTCCGTCCAGGAGGAAATAGGGCTTCGTGGTGCAGAGATGATAACACAGACCATAAAACCAAACGTTGCGATCGTCACAGATGTTTGCCATGATACTACCACCCCTATGATCGAGAAAAAGACACAGGGACATACAGAAATTGGTGCAGGCCCCGTAATTTCCTACGCTCCTGCGGTTCAAAATAAACTTAGGGAACGTATTATTGAAACGGCCGAAGCCAAAAAAATACCTTTCCAACGCTTGGCTGCTTCCCGGATGACAGGAACGGATACGGATGCCTTCGCCTATAGTAACGGAGGTGTGGCTTCCGCATTGATTTCATTGCCTTTGCGCTATATGCATACCACTGTGGAAATGGTGCATAAGGATGACGTGGAAAATGTCATTCGATTGATTTACGAAACACTATTGAATATTAAGGAAGGGGAAACCTTTAGCTATTTTGATTAAGCCCCTCCTAAAGAGGCTGTCTAAAAAGTAATTTCTTCTGTCAATTCGAGCGAAGTCGAGAATTATAACTTATTGGTTATTAATGCATCTCGACTGCGCTCGATGTGACATATGAATGAAATTGCGACTTTTTAGACAGCCTCCTTAAAGTGCAGCAGTAAATACACCTAGGCGGACACAAGAATCAAGACCTGTCAGGTTTTAAAAACCTGACAGGTCTATTTTCCATTTTTCGATGACTTCCTTACTATGGACGAATTAATAGACATTTTGGATGCGGACGGAAATCCTACCGGACAATCGTGCATGAAATCGGAAGCGCACCGGTATGGACTTTTTCATCCTACCGTTCATATTTGGTTTTATACTTCCGACGGTGAGGTACTACTTCAACAAAGAGGTAAGGATAAAGATACCCACCCCCTACTTTGGGATGTTTCCGTAGCCGGACACGTTGGGGCCGGTGAAGATTTGGAGAAATCGGCGGTTCGGGAGGTAGCCGAGGAAATTGGTCTAATAATAAGGCCTTCTGATTTACAAAAGATTGGAGTGTTCAAATCGGTTCAGAAACATTCAGTACGTCTTATCGACTGTGAATTCCATCATACCTTTATGTGCGAATTGAAGGAACCGATTGAAAACCTAAAAAAGCAGGAAAGCGAAGTGGAAGCTTTGGACAGTATACCCATTTCCCAATTCAAAAAGGAGGTTCTGGATACGATGTCGGACAAATACGTTCCACACAAAAAAGAATATTACGAAACGATTCTAAAGGCACTGAAAAGCAAACTTATAGGGAATCGATAAACTGCTGCGTGTCCGCAAGAGAATATGTTTTTTGCTCTCCGTTTTGCATGTTCTTCACCACGAAAGAACTATTGTTCAATTCCTCCTCACCCAAAAGAATTACATAAGGTACATTCCGATTGTTGGCATATTTGAACTGCTTGTTCAGTTTTGCATCGGAGGGGTATATATCGGCCTTAATTCCATGCTTTCGTAAGACCGTGGTAAGCTTCAAGGCAGCCAAACCTTCCTTGGTCCCAAAATTCAAACATAGCACTTCTAAGGAACGATCTATGGCTTCGGGAAACAGATTCAATTCCTCCAAAACAAGGTAAATTCGGTCTAAACCAAAAGAAATTCCCACACCGCTAACATCCTTTAATCCAAAGATTCCCGTTAAATCATCATAACGACCGCCGCCGCCAATGGATCCCATGGAGACACCCTTAGGAGCAGCTACTTCAAAAATGGCGCCCGTATAATAATTTAGTCCACGGGCCAAAGTAACGTCAATGACCAATTTGGCTGACTGCATACCCAAACTGACAATGGTTTCCATAATAAACCGAAGTTCATCCACGCCTTTTTTCCCTTCTTTGGAGTTTTCCAATAAGGCATCCAAGGCATCCAACTGATCGGTATTACTGCCTTTTAAGTTGAACAAGGGTGCGGCCTTTTCAATCGCGGATTCCGAAATTCCTTTGGACAACATTTCTTTCTTAACACCGTCCTCCCCTATCTTATCCAATTTATCCAAGGCTACGGTAAAATCTATCAATAAATCCTTGGCACCTATGACTTCGGCAATACCGGCAAGAATTTTACGATTGTTCAATTTAATGGTAACGCCGTCCAACTTCAATTCCGTAAAAACGGTATCGTACAACTGAATAAGTTCCACTTCCTGCAACAAAGAATCCGAGCCAACTACATCCGCATCACATTGATAGAATTCCCTGAACCTCCCTTTTTGTGGCCTATCCGCACGCCATACAGGCTGTATCTGATAGCGTTTAAAAGGAAAATCCAGTTCATTTTGGTGCATGACTACGTATCGGGCAAAAGGTACGGTTAAATCATAGCGTAAGGCCTTTTCAGAAATACTTGAAGTTATTTTATTAGAATCCTTTAAACTGTATAATTCGTCATTGACCTTGTTCAAAAAGTCTCCCGAATTCAAAATCTTAAAAATGAGTCGATCGCCCTCATCCCCATATTTACCCATCAAGGTTTCGGAATTTTCAAAGGACGGAGTTTCAATAGGCTGAAAACCAAAGGTTTGAAAATGCCTTTTGACTACATCAAAAATATAGTTTCGCTTTACAACTTCGGAGGGTGTAAAATCGCGGGTACCTTTGGGTATGGAAGGTTTTTGTGCCATGGATATTTTATGAGTTGCAAATATAAGTCTCCCCATAATCCCTTCCAAAGAAGAGGAAGTACTAACCGAGAAACTTATTCTCCCCCATTGGAGGAGTTAGAGGGGGCTTATGGGGCTTCTATAACGTTATCGAACCACTGGTACAATTCCCCTTTGGTGATGACCGCACCTTGTTTGATCAATTCAAACTTATCTTGATTTGGGTCGTCCGTATACGCTTTGGAGGCCGTCATATAATCTACGAAATCCGATTGCCAGTTTTTTCGGAACCAATCAAAACCTACCTTGGTCGTCAAATCGATTTCCGGATTCATGATTTTTACGGCGATTAGTTTCATTTCTTTATCGGTCAGGTGAAAAAGGTGCATTTGTCGCGCCGATATATTCTCCAAATAAGTTACTTTGGACAAAACCCCTTCCCAAACCAAATCGCTGAAAACATCCAACTCCTCTTCCGCCACTTGTGGCTTGTGTTTCTTGATTTCATCCCACTCGGCCTTATCGATGGACTGTGTAGCCAAAAAATTGATGAACTCTGGATGAAGTTCTTCCAATTGTTCCTTCGTAAGTCTCGCGTAATTCATGTGGTTCTTTGAATGGATAAAATAAATAAGCCCTCCAGTTTCCTGAAAGGCTTATCGTATTATTTACAATCAGATTAATTCTGCTCTGCTACTACCTCAAAAGGGAAATCTACAACTACCTCCCTGTGAAGTCTAATCTGGGCATTGTAAGGACCGGTTCTTTTCACGGAACCACCTTGAATACTAATAAACTTCTTGTCGATAGTGTGACCTTCCTTTTCGATTGCCTCGGCCAAATCGCCATTGGTAACGGAACCGAACAATTTGTCCCCTGCGCCAGCTTTGGCAGTAATTTTCAATTCCAAGGCCTTTAGGGCTTCAGCTGTCTTTTTAGCGGCATCCACAACTTTCTTTTCTTTGTGGGCCCTTTGTTTTAAAGTTTCGGCCAATACTTTTTTAGCCGAAGGTGTTGCCATGGTCGCCAAGCCTTGTGGAATAAGGTAGTTTCTACCGTATCCATTCTTTACGCTCACCAAGTCATCTTTAAAACCTAAATTCTCTACGTCTTCCTTTAATATAAGCTCCATGATTCTTTTCTTTTATTTTAATAAATCACCAACATATGGCATTAACGCCAAATGACGAGCTCTTTTTACCGCTTGGGCCACTTTTCTTTGATACTTCAAGGAAGTACCTGTAAGCCTTCTAGGTAACAACTTACCTTGCTCGTTTACCAATTTCATCAAAAAGTCCGCATCCTTATAATCCACATATTTAATGCCTGATTTTTTAAACCTACAGTACTTCTTTTTGGTATTGGTCTCAATATTTAATGGGGTAAGGTATCTGATTTCCCCATCTTTTTTACCTTTTGCCTGTTGTTGTAATGTTGCCATAGTCCTTACGCTTTAGCGGTTTTGTTTCTTGCTCTTCTTTTTTCTGCCCACGCGATGGCATGTTTGTCCAATTTAACGGTCAAAAAGCGCATAACGCGTTCATCTCTCCTAAACTCCTGCTCGTAAGGCATTACTACCTCGCCTGTGCTGGTAAATTCGAACAAGTGGTAAAAACCACTTTTTTTGTTTTGAATCGGGTACGCCAATTTCTTTAGGCCCCAATTCTCCTTGGCCACCATTTTGGCGCCATTGTTAATTAAGAAATCCTCAAATTTCTTAACTGTTTCCTCTATCTGAACATCAGATAGAACGGGATTCAAAATGAAAACAGTTTCGTAATGGTTCATATTATATTTATTTAAAAGGAGTGCAAAAATAGATACTTTTTTTCAATAATTATAAGAAATGAAGAAATTCTTCGTTATAGCTAGGAGGAAAAATTTAAAATGTATAAACCAAATCTTAATAATCTATGATCATTGCCATCTATACAATAAGAAAAGCATTGTTTACATCTTTTGTTGCAGTTGACCGTGTTTTTTCGGTAATTTGTCGATGATTTAACCCCACAAATCAGCCCTTATGAAGTTAAGAAGTATTATCGTTGACGATTCGTCCATGCAGCGTATGGCGGTCGCCAAGTTGGTAAACAACCACCCAAACCTAGCTATGGTGGCAGAGTACAGCAACGCCATCGAAGCAAAGAACGGCATCAAGAACAATGAAATCGATTTAATCTTTTTGGATGTTGAAATGCCCATCATTACAGGATTCGACCTACTTGAATCCTTGGACAATAGTCCCCAAGTAATCTTGATCACCGGCAAACCGGATTATGCCCTAAAGGCTTTCGATTATGACGTAACAGACTACCTTCACAAACCCATTACCATGGCACGTTTTGATGCTTCCGTAAAAAGAGCGGTAGCCAAATATGAGCAAATGCACAGGGTGAACGAAGACGAAGAGCATATTTTCGTAAAAAGTAACTTAAAGAAAAGAAAGGTTATCCTGAACGATATCAAATGGATAGAGGCTTTGGGAGACTACATCAAATTGGTCACCGATGAAGCCAACATCGTAATTTTATCAACAATGAAATCTTTCGAAAAGCAATTGCCGGAAGATAAATTCCTTAGAATTCACAAATCCTATATTGTGAACTTGGAAAAAGTTGAGAAGTTCAACAGCAAAAATGTAGAGGTGAGCGGCCGCTCCATTCCTTTGAGTAGGAACAAGAAAACGGAATTGGCCGAAGCCCTGAGCAATGTATAATAATTGCTTATGAAAAAAGAATACACTGAAAACCGCCTTTTGGGCGGTTTTTTATTTTTTAAATGTGGTCCACATTATAGATGACCCTTACACTTCTAAACTTACTTACAGAATTAAAGGACTTTTCAATTCTCTTGATATTCTTCTTGGTTCTTCCCAGGGATTCATTTTTCCCTATTTTCACCAAAACATGCTTTAAATATTGATTCCGAATTCTAGAAATGGGCGGAAACTCAGGTCCTAAAACCGTACCTCCAAAATTTGTTCGCAAAGCCCCACTGAACCATTCAGATGCTTCGTTGAGGGTATTGTAATTCTTATGTTTAAAGGTAATTTTTATAATTCTGTTTACTGGCGGATATTTATACTGTTCCCTTTCGTATATCTGTTCTTGAAACATGGTTTCATAGTCCCCTGTGGTTACCTGTTTTAAAATCTGATGGTACGGGTTGTAGCTCTGGATGATGACCTTTCCCCTTTTCTGCGTACGCCCTGCCCTACCTGCAACCTGGGTCAGCATTTGAAAGGTACGCTCATGGGCGCGGTAATCCGGAAAATTTAGGAGCGAATCAGCATTCATGACCCCTACCAAACTTACGTTCCTAAAATCCAGTCCTTTTGTAAGCATCTGCGTACCTACCAAAATATCCAATTCCTGTTGTTCAAAGGACGTGATGATCTTTTCATAGGCATGTTTGCCTCGGGTGGTGTCCAAATCCATGCGACCTACCTTGGCGGCGGGAAATAGTTTTTTGACCTCCTCCTCTACCTGTTCCGTACCGAATCCCTTGGTATCCAATTCCGGACTACCACAGGCGGCGCAGCTCTCTGGTAATGCAGTGTGAAAACCACAATAGTGACATCGCAACTGATTTTTATATTGATGATAGGTCAAGGTAACGTCGCAATTGGAACATTGTGGCGTATGACCACAGGTAAGGCACTCCAAAACCGGGGCAAACCCACGCCGATTCTGAAAAAGTATGATTTGCTCACCATTGCCCAGACTTTCCTCGATCTCCTGTAACAACCTTTCGGAAAAGTGTCCTTTTACCCGTTTTTTACGTAGGGCTTCCTTATAATCCACCAATTCCATATCTGGCATGAGTACATTGCCAAAACGCCTATTTATTTCTGCATAGCCATATTTTCCATGCTTGGCATTGAAATAGCTTTCTATACTGGGCGTGGCGGAACCCAAAAGAATATTGGCCCCATGGAGGTTTGCAAGGACTATGGCCGCGTCCCTGGCATGATACCGCGGTGCTGGGTCGAACTGCTTAAAGGAACCTTCGTGTTCCTCGTCTACGATAATCAGTCCCAAATTATCGAATGGCAAAAACAGGGAAGACCTGGCACCAATGACGATCTGGGCCTTTTCAGCACCTTTCAAAACATTGTTCCAAACCTCCACCCGTTCCTGGATGTTGTATTTGGAATGAAACACGGAAATGCGTTCGCCAAAATAATCCTGCAACCGGGATATCAATTGAGTGGTCAAGGCGATTTCAGGAAGTAGGTAGAGAATCTGCTTTCCCTTTTCCAGAAAATCACTGATCAACTGAACGTACACCTCTGTCTTGCCCGATGATGTAACTCCTTTTAAAAGGGTCACCTTATCTTCCTTGAATGCTTTTTTTATGTCGGCTAGGGCATTTAATTGATGTTCGTTCAAGGTTTTAATTTCAGAATTTTCAGCGCCATCATACGTAACACGGTCTTTCCGAATAAAATACTCCTCCAAGATTCCTTTCTCGACCAACGAACTTATGACCGCTTTTGAGGCCTTGCTGTATTTTTCCAAATCCGATACCGATATCGGTTTCTTGCTACCACTCTGCAATTGAAATAAAGCCAGAACCACCTGACTTTGCTTGGGTGCCCGGGAGAGCGTTTCCAACAGTGATTCCAAGGCTTCATCTGAAAGATATTCCTTTCCCAACTTGACATACTTTACCAATTTGGGTTTGTATTGCTCGTAGACCTCTTCCTTCAGGTAAATAATATTCTTTTCAAGGAGTCGGTTTAAAACGGGCAGTACATTTTTTCGGTCCACAATTATGGAAACCTCATGGACCTTCAAACTGGATTGATGCTGTAGGGCCTCAAAGACCAAAAACTCGTCGTCCTGTAATTGGGATTCATCCACATTGGCTTCATCATTTCGTAAAATCAGGGTTTCACTTTCCAATAAAAAAGCCGATGGCAGGGCACTGCGCATCATCTCCCCCATGGTGCACATATAGTAATTGGCTATCCATTCCCAGTGCTTTAGCTGAACGGGGTTCACCAAAGGGACGTCATCCAAAATCTGGTCTATTTCCTTGGCCTCATACACCACAGGTGGCGTATTATGTACCTCAAGAACCAGGGCCGTATATATTTTTGATTTCCCAAAGGGGACGGATACGCGCATACCTGGTAGCAAAAATGACGCTTCCGCCGGAGTGATGCTGTACGTGAAATGACGCTTCAGGGGTATGGGCAAAACTACGTTGACAAAGTACTCCATAAGATCTATGCTCCCACCCTGATCCATGTTTGGGTTCTGAAAAGAAAGGCCAAATAACCACGGACTTTCAATTCATCCTTATTATCGGGGTTTAACCAGATCTTAAATCGGAAGGTCATGGCCTGTTCAGGGTCAAAAAGGTGTTTACCCTTCCATTCGCCGTCGTCTGTTTTTTCTCCGCCCTTTATAATCTCCATACCCACTATGGGTTCATCTTTCAATTCCCCTTCACATTTGATACAGACTGCACCTTCCTTACCTTCTTCCAGGATTTTTTCAACGTAGCCATATAGTTGACCGTCCTTCTGGACAATATTGATAATACCTTTGGGTTTTCCCGTTCTATCGTCAATGGTCTTCCATCTGCCAAAAACCGACTGGGCCGCCAGACAGTTTATTCCGATTAAAAAAAATAAGGATACAAAGACTACTTTATTGTTTATCATTCTTGTCTACTGATTTTACGTAAGGAATTTAAGGAAGCGTTCAATTCGAAACCAAGGAGCAATATATTGGAATTCAACCAAATGTAGACCATCAATATCAATAATCCCCCCAAAGCACCATACAGTTCGTTGTATCGGGCAAATTTCTCCACATAAATACCGAACAAATAAGATGTCAATAAAAACAAAATCGTGGTAACCAATGCCCCGATTGAAAAAAAACGGGCCTGTTTCCCTTCCTTGGTCCCAAAATAATAAAGAATCGCCGTAGTAAAATAGGACAGTACTATAAAAAAGAGGATTTTAGCTATCTGGACACCAATAATCTCATCTTCGTCCAAAACGTATCCTCCCTGCCTAGCGGCGAATTCGGTCAAATAGCCCAGTACATAAAACTCAAAATATATATAGGCCACAAAACCGACTATAATCAGTATTGCCAAAATAAGTCCTACCATTAGGGCATAAAGGTACTGCCTGAAAAAGTTGCGTTTCAGCTCTATATGGTAACTTGTTTCAAACCCTCCAAAGATGGAATTCACGCCGTTCGCAACCAAGAAAATGGAAAGCAAAAAAGCCGATGAAAGCAAGCCTCCCCGCTTCTGATCTTTTATTTGCCCGAAAATATCCCCAAAGTAATCCCCCGTGGCATTCGGTAAAAAGGATTCCAAAAAAAGTTGGAACTGTAATTCAAAATTTTCGTTCTGAATGCTGATATAATCCAGAAAGAAAGGTACCAGGGTAACCATAAAAATCAAAAGTGGAAACAATGCCATAAAAAGACTAAAGGAGATGGCGCTCGCACGTGAGGACAAGGCCCCCTGCACGATTCCATTGATATACATTTCCATTAAATCATAAAGGGATAGACCCTCAAGTCCGGGTAATTTGATTGTCTTGAGCAACCGTACTACCTTATTGAGTATGGGAATTTTATCCAGTTTTTCTTCGACCTCTGCGGACATCTACACGGCTTTTAAACTTAAGTCCATGTTATGGACGGAGTGCGTCAAAGCCCCAGAGGATATGTAATCCACACCGCATTCCGCATAATGCCGAATGGTTTCCTCGGTGATACCTCCCGATGATTCGGTAAGACAGGTGTCCCCAATAAGCCGAACGGCTTCACGTGTATCCTCGTAATTAAAATTGTCGATCAGGATGCGGTACACGCCATCGGACTTTAAAATTTCCTTTATCTCATCCAAATCCCTTGCTTCGACGATTATTTTCAGATCCCTGACCGTTTCCTTCAAATAGGACTTGGTCTTTTCGATTGCCTTGGTTATTCCGCCCGCAAAATCGATATGGTTGTCCTTGAGCATGATCATGTCATACAAAGCAAAGCGATGATTTTCTCCCCCGCCTATCTTAACCGCCCACTTCTCCAAGGCCCTGATTCCCGGCGTTGTCTTTCGGGTATCCAGGATTTTTGTGCCGGTCCCATCCAATAAATCCACGAAAGTTTTGGTTTTGGTTGCGATGGCACTCATCCGCTGCATGGCGTTAAGCACCAGTCTTTCGGCCAATAGAATACTTCTGGAACTTCCAGAGACATAAAAAGCGATATCCCCATATTTCACCTTGGAACCATCTTCCAACACGGTTTCAAAAACCATGTCCTTGTCCACGTATTCAAAGACCATTTTTGCGAACTCGATCCCAGCGATGATTCCCTCGTCCTTTACCAATAATTTTGCCCTTCCCTTTGCATCCGGCGGGATACATGCCAAGGAGCTATGGTCGCCGTCACCTACATCTTCCCTGATTGCATTGGCAATTATTCCTTCCAATTCCTTTTCGAACTGCTCTTGTGAAATCATAAACTATTATTGCTTCCCGCTAAAATACGAATCCATTTTGGGAATTTGATTTACTTTTGAAATATGACGATAAAACTGTTGGCCATTGGTAAAACGGATAGCAAGGAACTGCAAAAGCTCATCTCAATGTATGAGCAACGGTTGGGCCATTACGTCAAGTTTGAATTGGAAATCATCCCCGACTTAAAGAACACTAAGAACCTATCCGCCGAACAACAAAAAATCAAGGAGGGCGAGCTCATTTTTAAATCGCTCGCAAATACCGATATCCTGGTGCTTTTGGATGAAAATGGCAAACAATACTCCTCCTTGGAATTTTCCAGTTACCTACAGAAAAAAATGAATTCCGGGTTGAAGCAGCTCGTCTTTTTGATTGGGGGGCCTTATGGGTTCAGCGAGGAAATATATAGAAAAGCATCGGGAAAAATCAGTCTTTCCAAAATGACCTTTTCCCATCAAATGGTGCGCCTGTTTTTTGTGGAGCAACTATACAGGGCCTTCACGATTTTACGGAACGAGCCCTATCATCATCAGTAGCCTTTAGCCTTTAGCCTTTAGCCTTTGACAAAAAAAATCTTTGAATAGGATGGTAAAAAAAATTAATAAAGCACCCTGAACTTTATCGTGTTTTCGACCTTTTTCAAGGCCTTGATAACATCTTTGTTGTATTCCTTGTCCAAATCGGTAATTACATAGCCCACCTCACTATCGGTCGATAAATATTGGCTGGAAATATTAAGCTCATACTTGGCCAATACCTTATTGATTTTCGCCATAATTCCTGGAACGTTCTTATGGATATGTAGGAACCTGTGCGCGTTATTTTGCTTCGGCAAGCGGATATTGGGGAAATTCACGGCATCTACCGTGTTTCCAGAATTGATATAGTCCATAATTTTATTTGGAACAAACTCGGCGATATCCCTTTGGGCCTCTTCCGTACTTCCCCCTACATGCGGAGTCAAAATCACGTTTGGAAAACCTTGAAGTCTTGTTTTGAACTCCCCATTACTACTGGGTTCCTCAGGATATACATCCACAGCGGCACCGCCAATCTTCCCGCTTTCCAATCCATCCGCGAGGGCATCGATATCCACCACGAAACCTCTGGATAGGTTTATCAACATGGCTCCTCGCTTCATTTGGTTGATTTCGCGTTCCCCAATGAAATTTTTATTTGCCTTGTTGTCATCTACATGCAGGGTTACCACATCGGAGACATTCAACAAATCCTCCAAAGTGCTACATTTTATGGCGTTTCCAAGGGCCAATTGGTCGTTTACATCGTAATAATAGACCTTCATCCCCATCGCTTCGGCCAAAACGGAAAGCTGTTTTCCGATATTTCCGTAACCAACAATACCCAAATTTTTGCCGCGCACCTCCCTGGATCCCGCAGCCGTTTTTTGCCATTGCCCGTTGTGGATTTCAGAACTTCTTGCAAAGACGCTACGCATCAGCATAATAATTTCGCCGATGGCCAACTCCACAACAGACCGTGTATTGCTGTAAGGGGCATTGAAAACCACGACTCCTTTGCGCTTGGCATACTCCAAGTCTATTTGGGTAGTCCCGATGCAAAATGCGCCAACGACCAATAATTTCTCGGCGGCATCCAATACCTTTTCCGTCACCTGTGTCTTTGAACGGATACCCAATACATGGACGTCCTTGATTTTTTCCACCAGTTCCTCTTCAGACAGGCTGTGTTTTAATAGCTCCACGGAAAAGCCTTCGGTCGAAAGGCTTTCAAAAGCATCGGAATGGACATTCTCCAACAATAGGATCTTAATTCTGTTCTTTGGGTAAGAGATATTTCTTGGCAAATCGTTCACAAATAAAAATTCATCTAAGTTAGGTGCAACATGGTCGGCATTTTTAGCGGCTTTCTCCCGATGTACATTTTCTGTGTAGGCAAAAAATTTATGCGCTATCCCGGCCTCCCTCATTACGTAATCACTATAGCCATCACCAATGACCTGGACCTCACCGTCCAAATTCATTTGTTTTAGGCATTCTATTTTTCCGTTGTGCTGCGAGAGTACGTTTTTCTCATCGAACCCAACGATATTTCCCTGCTCATCAAACTTAAAGGTATTGGCATACACCCGGTTCGATGGTATATTGTATTCCTTGACAATGGGATCTATAAATTCCTTGAATCCGCAGGAAATCACATAGATATCATCTGAATATTTTTCAAAAAACTCCTTGTTGGCCGCTATGGACTTGGAAATCTTTTGCCGTAGCTCTGCCACCAATTTTTCAAGATCCTCCTTATTTGCGTCCAAAAGCTTTAAACGGCGCTCCAGTGATTCCGTAAAGGAAATATCGCCGTCAATGCCCAAATTGGTAATGCGTTGAATTTCGCTAACAATTTCCTCCCGATTGGATTTTCCCTCCAAGGTCATTTCCGCCAGCACGTCCAGTGCCTCGACCCGAGTCAAGGTACTGTCAAAATCAAAAACATATTTTCTACCCGTTGCAACCATATTTTAAGCCCTTTCTAAGCTAAAAAGGAGTTCTTTGAATGAAGTGGCAAAATTAAAAATTAAATTGGTTGTTTGGTAGGGGCATCCAAAATTAAACAAAAAGGGAGTGGATTGAATTAATTGTAAAACTCCAGCCGTCTTCGGCAATGGGGGGGTTACTTTAAAAACCCAAGTATTTCATTGGAGAATTTTTGGGTTTTCAAGGTCCCGTTATGATTGCCAGGCACAATCGCCAACTTGGAACTCTTGAACACCTTGCTCAGCGCTTCTGGATTTCCATTGTCAAAATCGGTACCCCCTGCTATCACCAAAATTTCAGCCCGTATTTTTCCAAGTTCATCTTTGCTTGTGGAAGGTTGGTACTTTTGTTGCAAATGGAGCGACCTAAAATCGGCATTTATGGATTTTGCATAGTCTACCGCTCCTTGGGTCATTTCAGAAACTTCCCCGTTAAAGGCGTTCGCAAAGGCCACTCTCCGATCCCAATTGGGGTTTGTAAAATCGATTCCCATCCCCCCTAATACGGCCTTACCGATTCTTGCATCTTCAGTTAGTAGTTCTGCCAGAACAATACTGCCCCTAGAATAGCCAATTGCAGCATAGTGCCGTATTTTTAAATGGTCCATTAGGAGTTTTAAATCTTGCACCTCAGCATTGTGCTGATAAAACGGTTCCTCCTGGGGTTTATCAGATTGCCCGCAACCTCTTAGATCGGGAATAATGATTCTATAACCCTTTTCCAATAAATCCTTTTTCAGTTTTGTGTTTTCCCAAGATTTGCCAGAGTTCAAAAATCCATGTATTAAAAGAACCGTCTCACCAGATCCTTCATCGATATAACTAATGTGGGTTCCATCAAAGGATTGGAAAAAATTTGTTTGTGCGGACATTCTAAAAACACAAAGGACAAAAGCAAAAGATAGAAAGAGGAGGTTTTTCATTTTATTAAAGACTCTTAGAATAGGATTGAATTTCAGACTTTTTCAACAGAAATTATCTCAAGGTAATCGCATCGTTAAGAATTATGTTTTGTTCAAAATTAAATTTGAATATATCAATGAATGGTGTTCAATTGTGATTCATACAGACATTTATACCTGATTATTCAATATCATATATTTTTTATTTATAAAATGACTAAAAAGACGAATTATAAATTGTCCATTTTCCAAATAGCTTTTTTCTTCATCCTTTCCGGAAATACGGGAATCTTCATTTTGTTCATAATTTGTTACTTCTAACTTAGCTTCAAAAAGCTTAACCTGCTTTCCATTCTTTTGCATGGCCATAATTGAATTATTCCAGAAATTCATATCGTAATAGGAATAATCAAAAAATTGATCCTTCAATGTATCTTTTATATAATGATTGTATTCTAGAAATAAAAATTCAATATCATTGAATTTCAGTTTTTTATGTCCAAATAATCTGTTTAAATATATCTCTTTTTTATTCTTACTTAAATTTAGGATTAGGTTAGTGTTAGAGTAAACATCAATGCTTTGTTCATTTATGCTCAAGCGTTTATCTAAAAAATTCAATTTTCGAGGAAAATCTAGACTAGCAGGAACTTCTTGGAGTTTTTGGCTTTGAAGACTTTTCCTTTTTTCCATAACTTTTTTTAGATGCTTGGTTATATCATAACTGAAATAAATAAGCCCAGCCACTAAAAACCATTCCAAGAGACCAAATTTTTCAAGTAAATTATCTAGCGTTATTTCCTTGAAATAACAAAACATAATTAATAACCCAAGAATTGGTATAAAACGGAATAGAAGTCTGTTAAAAATTACTCGATTTATATTCATTTAGTTTAGATATGACTTATGTATAATAACCCCGTCAAAATCGCCAGTCCAAAACTGACCAAAGTACCTATCAAAATATATTCCGTAAGTTTTCTGCTGTTGCTTTCCTTTAAATCGTTGAACCTAAACACTGATTTTGCCGTAATCAAAAGTCCTATCGCCTCCCACCTACCTATAATGATAAAGGTCAGCACGAACAATCTTTCGATGATGCCTATATAGGTACCGGCATTCGGCAATGATTTATGGTCCGTATTTATTTGATTGGACATACCCTCCAACAGCTTGCCCATAATAATGGCCGAAGGTGTTGTAACGAACACAATGGCCAATACCAAAGGCCAATCCAATCCCTGAAATAGTGCCATGGTCTGTTCGTGCAAATTTGTAAAATACACAAAAACATAAATGGTCAAAATATGGAGAATTTGATCCAGGAAAAACGGGATGCTTTTATTTTTAAAAAGTGGGGTTACGTATAACTTCGCCATATCAATTATAAGATGGCCCATGGATAAAAAAAGGGCAATCCACCACTTTTGAAAATCCCAAAGAAATAGCATGTAGAGTATAAAATGAACAAGGACATGCAGATAAAGGAACTTGGAGGCCGCTTTATTGGCCTCTTTATGGATGACCCACTTGGTAGGCTGCAGCATAAAATCCCCAATGAGATGTGCCAATACTAATTTTACGAATAGCTGCATGGTCATACTTCTTTTATTGCCTGTTCATAATAGTTCAATAAATCCATGACAAGATCAAGTCGCGCACGTTTTAACCGTTGACTTACTGCGGATTGTTTTATGCCCAATTTTTTGGCGATTTCCTTTTGGGAAGCCTTTGGGTCCTCCAAGACCAAGGCCATTATCTCTGCCGATACCACGCTCCAGCTGTCCATAAAATCCAGGGCCAATTGCAGCATTAAATTGAGGGTCCTGTCATAAAATTCGTTTCCCGTGGCGATACTTAAATTCACCTTTCCATCCTTGATGGATTCCAATTTGCGGCCAGAACGTTGATAGGCCGGACCGTTGGATTCGCTTACCCCGGAACCGATATACGTTTCCAGCCCGATACCAATTCCCATTCGGACATCCAGGTACTTCACGGATTTTATTAGGGCTTTAATGTGTATGGCGGTCAACAAGGCATTATCCTTGGTGACCTTTAGTTGAAACTCGTCTCCTCTATAAATTTCCCAGTTCATGGGCGATGGCCCAAAACGTGTAAAATATGTTTTGAGAATGTCTATCCATTCAGAGGATTGATGCCCTTCGGAGTTAATGATATCACCCGTGATAATCGCTATCATACTATATTATTTAAAAAGCTAATATATTAAATTATAAGCTAAATAGATAATATTTATGCATATTAATTATTACGATAATCAAAAGGGGATATTAAAACCACCTTCGCGTAGCGATTTGGTAGGATTTGAATTCCTTTCCAAACCTATCAAGTAAAATCCGTTCTTCAGGGACAATCTGAAACCGATTCATATACGCCACAAAACCGGCAGCGACCAGGGTATTAAAAGCATTTCCCAGGTAGAGCCCAAAACCTAGTAGAAACAATAACAGCGCTAGATACATAGGATTTCTGGAATATTTATACAGACCGGTAGTAACCAATTGGTTCACTTTTTCAGGGTGCATCGGGTCTAACGAAGTCTTTCTTTTTAAAAATTGGTAGACCGAAACCAAGCCTATGAATCCGGCCAAAACAACAAGGATTTTTGCAAGCAGGAAACGTCCAAAAAAATCGAAATAACCTACGGGTAAGAAAAGGCCAACCAAATACATGATCAATCCGAAACTTAAAAAAACCAATACGGGGGGCACTTTTAATTCCATTGGATAAAATTACTATTTTTGACGCTCTTTGCCCCATAAATCAGGGGATTAAATACGGAGAAATGAAACTTGTTTTTGCCACGCACAACCAGAACAAAGTAAAGGAAGTACAGCAATTACTTCCTAAGGGGATAACCCTGGTTTCATTGAAAGATTTGGGTATTACGGAGGATATTCCTGAAACCGAAAACACCTTGGAAGGCAACGCAAAACTGAAGTCGGATTACGTTTACCAAAACTGCAATTTACCCTGTTTCGCGGATGATACAGGCCTATTAGTGGACGCTCTCAACGGCGAGCCTGGTGTCTATTCCGCCAGATATGCAGGAACACGGAACGATGCCCAGGCCAATATGGACAAACTATTGAAAAACCTAGCGGACAAAGACAATCGTTCCGCACATTTCAAGACCGTTATATCCTTAAACCTAGAAGGAAGGACACAGTTTTTCGAGGGTGTTGTTGAAGGGGAAATCACCACTTCCAAAAAAGGTGATAAGGGATTTGGCTACGACCCCATATTTAGACCGAATGGATATGACCAAACCTTTGCGGAACTTCCGTTGGATATAAAAAACGAGATAAGCCACCGGGGAAAGGCCTTTTCAAAACTCATAACCTATTTAAACGACCACCATGTTACAGACTAAAAAAAATACGGATACGGTTGAGGTTTCGGTAGCATCAGAAAGAGCGGAAGCGGTTGGCGGTGTGCTGATCGCTTTTTTTGCCGCCTTGATGGCCATATCCCAAATGATCAACGGGGAACTGGAAGAGGAAATGATGATCGCCCACAATAAAGTGGTGAACTACTCCAGCTGGTACCAATCCAAAAGCATCAAGGAAAGCCTAAAGGAAAGTGAACTGGACAATCTACAGGCCCTGTTGGAAACCGGCATCGTACATGAGGAAAATATTGGAAGCATACAGGTAAAAATCGCTAACGTAGAAAAGCAAATAAAAAAGTACGCATCAGAAAAAACGGAAATTTTAGTGGGCTCGGCAAACATTCCACAAGAAGAATGGGCCCAAGACCTGGATGGGGAAATGGGCAAAATCGTGGGAATCAACGAATGGGAAGCGCTGGCGGAGGAATACGACTTTGCGACCAAAAAATTCGATTTGGGTATGCTTTTTTTCCAAATAAGCATTGTACTTGGAGCGGTCTGTATTATAATTTACGACAATCCATTGCTGCAAAAAACCTTTATCATCTGCATGGTCGTTTCCGGTATCATTGGTATTCTGCTATCTGTTTATGGCTATACTTTGGCCCCCTGAGCGTACCTAAAGATTTATTATTGCATCTCATTAATTCGCAGTACCTTTGCCGCTTTAAATAACGCCGCTAGTATAGCATGTGTTGCGCCGAGTCTAAATAGGTTATATAGGATAATCCCTCTTAGCAGCATTCTTATTTGCGATTAAGTATATAACGTTTTATGACAAAGTTTGAAGCATTGGGACTTGAAAAGTCCCTATTGGATGCTGTCTCGGATTTGGGTTTTGAGTCCCCTTCCGAAGTACAGGAAAAAGCAATCCCTATTTTATTGGAAAGCGAAACGGACCTTGTGGCTTTAGCCCAAACAGGTACCGGCAAAACGGCCGCTTTCGGGTTTCCCCTAATTCAGAAAATAGACAGTAATAGCAGGACAACCCAAGGCTTGATCTTATCGCCTACCCGGGAATTGTGCCTACAGATTACCAATGAATTACAACTCTATTCCAAATATGAAAGGAATATAAGCGTAGTCGCCATTTATGGTGGTGCAAGCATTACGGAACAAGCGAAACAGATTAAAAGAGGCGCCCAAATTGTGGTAGCAACGCCTGGCCGAATGAAGGATATGATCAGCAGAGGTCTGGTGGACATCACAAAAATCGATTATTGTGTTTTGGACGAGGCCGATGAAATGCTCAATATGGGCTTCTTTGAGGATATCCAGGACATTCTTTCCAACACGCCAGATGACAAATCCACTTGGTTGTTTTCTGCCACCATGCCAAAAGAAGTTGCGATTATCGCCAAAAAGTTCATGCACGCGCCCCAGGAGATTACAGTGGGTACCAAAAATTCGGGCGCGGCAACCGTTCAACACGAATATTATGTGGTAAGTGGCAGGGACCGCTATCCGGCCTTGAAAAGATTGGCAGATACCAACCCCGATATATTTTCGGTAGTTTTCTGCCGCACCAAAAGAGATACCCAAAAAGTGGCGGAAAAATTGATCGAGGACGGCTATAATGCCGGTGCATTGCACGGCGACCTGAGCCAAAACCAACGTGATTTGGTGATGAACGCCTTCCGGAAAAAACAGATTCAGATGTTGGTCGCTACCGATGTGGCCGCCAGGGGTATCGATGTGGACGACATCACCCATGTAATAAACTACCAACTACCCGATGAGATAGAGACTTACACACATAGAAGTGGTAGGACAGGAAGGGCCGGAAAATCGGGTATTTCCATGGTCATCGTTACCCGTAGCGAACTCAGGAAGATAAAATCCATCGAAAATATCATCAAACAGGAATTTATCCAGAAGGATATTCCCACCGGCATGGAAATCTGTGAGATCCAATTGTACCACTTGGCAAACAAAATCAAGGAAACAAAGATCAATAATGAAGTGGATCCCTTCTTGCCGGCCATCAATGACGTGCTCAAAGGAATAGATCGAGATGAACTTATCAAAAAAATCGTTTCCGTAGAGTTTACCAGGTTCTATAATTACTACAACAAGACCAAGGATTTGAACGCTTCACAAACCGGTTCCCAAGAATCGGGAAGGGCTCAGTCTTCTTTCAGCGGTAATGGTTCGGTCCGATATTTTATCAATGTAGGGGAAAGGGACGGTTACGATTGGATGTCGTTAAAGGATTTTCTTCGGGATACCGTCGGACTTGGCAAAGATGATATCTATAAGGTCGATGTAAAGGACAGTTTCTCCTTTTTTAATACCGATGCCGAAGTCACCGAACAAATATTGGCTACCTTCAATGAATTTAAGGTGGACGGACGCTTCGTGAATGTTGAAATCTCCAACAACCCCGGTGGTGCCGGTGGCAGTGGCGGAGGAAAGCGTCGCGGAAAAGGGAGCAAAGACAAGAAAAAACATAGAAAAGGCTCCAAAAATGAGGACAAGGGCCGTTCCAAAGGCAGGGACCGAAGCCAGGGTAAAAGTCCCAACTCCGGTAACCGACGCACCAGAAAGAAAAAGGGCGATTTCTTTTAGTTAATTGTATATTAAAAAATACGCTTAGGCGTATTTTTTTATTTTGTTTGTACCTTTAAAGTTTAGAGGAAACAGGTTTATGCGCATTTTTTTTCTAGGAGTATGTTGTTTTTTTAGCCTATTTGGACTTGCCCAAGAGGACGCTGAAACAAATACCGTAAAGGCCATTGTAAAAAATGCCCAGACCGATGAACCCATGGAAAGCGTGCATGTTGTCAACCTGAACCAAGTCGTGGGTACCATTACCAACGAACAGGGGGAGTTTTCCATTACCGCAGCCGTCAATGATACCTTGTATTTCACCTATTTGGGATTTAAGTCCCAAAAAATTAGGGTCACCAATGACATGTTCAGGTTTGGGAATACGGAAATTGCCCTAACGGAATTGGCCTATGCCTTGGAAGAGGTCATTGTACGGCCGTACCAACTTACCGGGTATTTGGAAATAGATGTAAAGAACCTGCCGATAAACAACGCATATCAGTACAGTATATCTGGACTTTCCGTGGGCTACGAAGGTGGAAACAAAAACCCGAGTGCGGTCACCAAGGTTTTGGGGGCCATTTTAAATCCCGCCGATCTATTGCGAAATCTTTTTGGTAAAAGACCCAACCAGATGCGGAAGCTCAGGCAAATGAAAGAGGATGACAAAATACGGGATTTATTGGCCTCTAAGTTCGACCGGGAAACATTGACGGAGCTTTTACAACTGGACAAAATGGATATTCAGGACATCCTTAATAACTGTAACTACTCCCAATCCTTTATCACTACGGCCAATGATCTTCAAATCCTAGACGCCATTAGTAGCTGCTATGAAGAATACAAGGTCCTAAATAGGAAAAAATAAATTTTAGCCTTCCATCTGCATTTTATAGCTTTAACCAAACTCAAAATGCACATGAAATATTCCAGTATTATACTGTTTTTTTCGCTGGTATTAAGTCTCTCCTGTAAGCCTAAAAAAACAGAAACTGCCCAAGAAACAACTATATCAAAAGATAGTATATCCAAAAAAAATATTCCATTTGCCTGGGAGGGAGCAAACGTCTACTTCCTATTGACAGATAGATTCAACAATGCAAATCCGGATAATGACGTGAATTTTGAGCGGGATAATGCCACCGGAAAGCTAAGAGGTTTTATGGGAGGTGATATTCAAGGGATTTCTGAAAAAATAGAGGAAGGATACTTTGATGAACTAGGTGTAAACGCCATTTGGTTTACACCGGTCGTTGAGCAGATTCATGGCGATACGGATGAGGGTACTGGAAACACCTATGGATACCATGGATATTGGGCCAAGGATTGGACGGCCTTGGACCCGAATTTTGGAACGAAACAGGAATTGGCCCATTTGGTAAAAACGGCACACGACCACGGAATTCGTATTTTGATGGATGTTGTGCTAAACCACACGGGGCCCATTACGGAAGAAGATCCGGCTTGGCCAGAGGAGTGGGTCATCACTGAACCTACCTGTGAGTTCACCAATTATGAAAACACTACGAATTGCACCTTGGTGAAAAATTTACCCGATGTAAAAACCCTTTCCGATGCTTCCGTTGAATTGCCGGATCACCTCTTGGCCAAGTGGAAGAACGAAGGGAGATTAAGTACGGAGCTGGACGAACTTCAATTGTTTTTTGAGAGAACGGGATATCCAAGGGCCCCTCGCTTCTATATCATAAAGTGGTTAACGGATTATATCCATGAACTGGGTATTGATGGTTTTAGGGTAGATACGGTCAAACATGTGAACGAAAATGCTTGGGCAGAGTTATATAAAGAGGCATCCTATGCCTTTGAAACGTGGAAGCGAAAACACCCGGAAGACGTTTTGGACGATACGCCTTTCTATATGGTAGGGGAAGTCTATGGATACGGTATTTCCGGTGGCAGGGAATATGACTTCGGCGATAAAAAAGTGGATTATTTTGATAATGGTTTTACAAGCCTTATCAATTTTGAACTGAAAAACGATGCCTCTATGGAGTATGACTCCATATTTTCCAAATATAGCCGACTATTGCGGACCAAGTTAAAAGGAAAAAGTGTGATGAACTATCTGACCTCGCACGATGATGGAAGTCCCTTCGACAAAGAACGAAAAGAGCCAAAAAGAGCGGCCAATGTCTTGCTGCTTACTCCGGGCGCTTCCCAAATTTATTATGGGGACGAATCCGCCAGGAATTTGGTCATCGATAGTACACAGGGGGATGCCACCCTACGCTCTTTTATGAATTGGAAAGAACTGGACTCGCTTCCAAATACAAAGGATATTCTTGAGCATTGGAGAAAATTGGGGTCGTTCAGAAGAAACCATTTAGCGATTGGTGCCGGGAGACACCGTAGATTGTCCAAATCGCCCTATACCTTTGGAAGGACCTACATGAACGGTGAAATTAAGGACAAAGTAGTGATTGCTTTAGATTTACCGGATGGTAAAAAGTCGATCTGGGTAAAAGGCTTCTTTGGCGACGGTACTCAACTGTTCGATACCTATTCCCAAACCGAGGTTACCGTAGAAAATGGCAAAGTTGTTTTGGATAACGACTATGATATAGCACTACTTGAATTGGTCAAATAAGCTACCTCGGTGCAAGCCCACTAGGCATTCTATATAAACGAACTTTTAATTTTGAGGCCTGCCCGACAAGCATTCAGGCTGGCAAGCCTCGGGGTATTATAGCCTTTGGTGGTGCCAATAAATAGGACAATATACCCCTTTTTATTTTATTGTTCCATTTTTGACTTTAAGGTCCTTAGTCCCTCTTCAAAGTCCTTTCCTACCATTTTGTCCATACTCATGAACAGCATTAATATGCTAAAAGGAAAAGTACTTTTTCCCTTAAACCCCCAGGTAACTTTACTTTTACCGGATGATTGTTCTTCAAGGATAAGATAACAGTCGGATTGTGATTTCATGGGCTTGAGAAAACGAAGCTCCCCTTCTGCCCTTTCCCCTTCTACAATTTTGGTGATTTCCTGTTCCCCTTCCCCAACATCCTTGTTACCGTTCCAATAACTTATGGCGCCTACTTCCCCATCAGTACCGATAAGTTTGGTATCCATATTAGGATCCTTCCGTGCCCAAGGGGACCATTCACGCTGTTTTTCCAAAAATTTTAAATAAGGCCAAATTTTTTCTTTCGTGCCATTTATTTCAACACTCCTAGAAACATCATAGGTTTTTGGTGCAATTGCGGCGAGAAAAATAATTAAAACGATTATGGCCGCCAGGATATATACTACTATAGTCATTTGTTTATCAATTAGTTGGTTATCCTTCCAAGTTAAACAAAAAACTACTTGGTTCGGTAAAATCTGTTCAGAATGTCCTCGATACTTCTAATGGATTTTTTGGTCCAGTCCAGTCTTTTTTCCAGTATTTCGGCATCGGTCAATTGCCAAGGCAAATCGCTCTGTCTAAGTTTTGCGGTTAAATCCTGCAAAATAATTGCGGCAGAAACCGAAATATTGAGGCTTTCGGTAAAACCAACCATGGGGACTTTCAAGAACATATCGGCCTTTTCCATCACCTCTTGGCTTAGTCCTTCCTTTTCAGTACCAAAGAATAATGCGATGGGTGCCTCCAGTTTGAAGTCGGTCAACAAGGAACTATCCGCATGCGGACTCGTTGCAACGATTTTATATCCCTGTTCCCTTAAAACGGAAATAGCCTCTGTAACGGAAGTATATCGATGGATATCCACCCATTGTTGCGCCCCCATGGCAATTTTCTTGTCAAGCCTTTTACCAAACCTACCTTCTATCAAATGTGCTTTTTGCACCCCGAAGGACTCACAGCTCCGAATTACGGCACTCGTATTGTGCATCTGATAAACATCCTCAATGGCCACCGAAATAAAACTGGTTCGGTTTTTAAGAATCGATAAAAAACGCTGCTTTCTTTCTTCGGAAATAAAACCCTCTAAATAGTGTAAAAGTTCTTTGTCTCCCATAAAACCAAGATAATAAAATCTATATTTTTGAATTAAACTGAAGGTATGAAGAACATTGTTGTCTTAACGGGTGCCGGAATAAGTGCCGAAAGTGGATTAAAGACTTTTAGGGATGCGGACGGATTATGGGAAGGACATGATGTGATGGAAGTGGCAACTCCGCAAGCATTCGACAGTAACCCTGAACTGGTCTTGGAATTTTATAATCAGCGGAGAAGACAGTTGTTGACCGTTGAACCCAATGAAGCCCATAAAGCCTTGGTCAAATTGGAAGTACATTATCAAGTCCACATAGTAACCCAAAATGTGGACGACCTTCATGAAAGGGCAGGAAGTTCCAAGGTGCTGCATTTACACGGAGAACTTTTAAAAGCCAGAAGTGTGAGGAACGAATTGGATATTGTGACCCGAAAAGAAGACATATTGGTAGGGGACCTTTGTAAAAATGGATATCAACTAAGACCCCATATTGTTTGGTTTGGGGAGTCGGTTCCTATGTTGGATTTCGCTATCGAAATCACCCAAAAGGCCGATATTTTAATTATTATTGGAACCTCCTTGCAGGTATATCCGGCGGCCAGTCTTATACATTTTATCAGCGAGGATACGCCTATTTATTTTATAGACCCAAAGCCTTCCATTCAAGAAAATGGGAAGGAACATCTTAAGGTAATACCCAAAACAGCCGTGGAAGGCGTCCCTACTTTGGTCGATTCCCTAATTGATTAAGCGATCTAGTATCCTTTGCCCATTTGACTACGGCCTCTATCTGGGCATCGGTAAGTTTCGCCTCTTGGTGCGTCCAGGTATACTCTTTTAGGGGCATGGACCTACGTTCCGTTTCCTCATACAGTTCTTCCAGTTTGTGGTCCTTTTTTTTGTCCGAATATGTTTCCCATTCGGAGAAATTCAATTCGGATTTTCCTTCCTCAATGTGATCTGCCAACCAAAAAGAAACAGGTGCTATATTGTTGTACCAAGGATACCTGGTATTGTTGCTATGACAATCAAAACAGGAATTTTGAAGGATGTCCCTTACTTCTTCGGGAGGGTTTGTTTCTCGTAGGAACATGGCGGTATCGTTTTCCCTGGAAATATTCTTTTCCGGTCTATAGAATTGAATGGCTATAAAAACCACCAATAATCCGATCAATATTTTTCTTATTAATTTCATGTGTCTAAATTTAATTCATCTGTTTGAAAATTTTAAACTTTGTTTTGTTGGGAGGTATTTAGTTTTCCACCATTAACTTCATTAGAGGGGTATGATTGTATGTATTCTTTTTTTATGTTTTTAAAACCATGAACCAACAGGAGCTTTACCAGTCCCTAAACTATGTGGACCATTCCAGGGATAAACGAACCGAAATGGCACAACGTGTTTTGGCGGACACAACACTAATAGCGCCCTTATTGGATATCATAAAACTAACAAAAGACCCTTTATCTTCCAAGGCTGCTTGGATCATGGAAGTAATAGCGCGTAAAAAACTGAACGCTATCGTTCCTTATCTAGATACATTTACGGAAGTTATCGGAACAGTGGAACAGGATTCCACCGTACGTCCTATTGCCAAGGTCTGTGAGTTATTGATGGAGCGTTATTTTTCAGGGAAGGATATTTACATCCTACAAAAAATAACAGAAGTACACCTTGAAAAAATCAGCACCGCCTGTTTTGATTGGCTCATTGGGGAACATAAAGTGGCCGCCAAGGCCTATTCCATGACTAGCCTTTATTTATTGGGCTCCAAATACAAGTGGATACATCCCGAATTAAAATCGGTTTTAGAGCAAAATTATGCCAATGGAAGCGCCGCCTATCAGGCAAGGGCACGGATGGTACTAAAGAAACTTACATAAATTACCAGACAGACATACTTTTGAGGGAACTAAAAAGGCCCAATTTTAGATTAAAGAACAGTTTTAAACTCCTGTACTATTCGGTATCTTTGCAATTTTCATTTAAGAATCACATACTATGGCTCTGAACGTGCTGAATGCCATCTCCCCTATTGATGGCCGATACCGAAAAAAAGTTGAAAATCTGGCCCCTTATTTTTCCGAAGAGGCACTGATTAAATATAGGGTGAGGGTGGAAATAGATTATTTTATCGCGCTTTGCGAGCTGCCGTTGCCCCAGTTATCGGATTTTGACACCGCAAAGTATTCGGTCTTACGGGATATTTATAAAAATTTTGATGCTAAGGATGCGCTGGAAATCAAGGAGATTGAAAAAACGACCAATCATGACGTTAAGGCCGTTGAATATTTTATAAAGAACGTCTTCGATAAACTTGGACTATCAAACTACAAGGAGTTTATCCACTTCGGACTCACCTCGCAGGATATCAACAATACCGCTATTCCTCTTTCAATAAAAGAGGCCATAAACGATGTATACGTACCGGAATATCTCAATGTACTTAACAAGTTGGAAGAATTATCACAGGAATGGTCAGATGTCCCCATGTTGGCGAGAACACACGGTCAACCTGCGTCCCCTACCCGATTGGGAAAGGAAATAAAGGTCTTTGCCGTACGATTGAAGGAACAGTTCAACCTCTTGAACGATATACCCAGTGCCGCTAAATTTGGTGGTGCTACCGGAAATTACAATGCGCACAAGGTCGCGTACCCAAAAATCGATTGGAAGACATTTGGGCAACAGTTCGTCCAGGAAAAATTAGGGCTTCATCATTCGTTCCCAACCACGCAAATAGAGCATTACGACCATATGGCGGCCCTGTTCGATTCCTTAAAGAGGATCAATACCATAATCTTGGATTTGGACCGCGATTTTTGGACCTATGTTTCCATGGATTATTTCAAACAAAAAATAAAGGCCGGGGAAGTAGGTTCTTCCGCAATGCCCCATAAAGTAAACCCGATCGATTTTGAGAATTCTGAAGGAAATCTGGGCATTGCCAATGCACTTTTTGAACATTTATCGGCAAAGTTACCTGTATCCCGTTTGCAACGCGATTTAACCGATAGTACAGTTTTAAGGAATGTAGGTGTGCCCTTTGCCCATACCATCATTGCATTTCTTTCCACCTTAAAAGGCCTGAACAAATTATTGCTGAACAAGGAAAAATTCGAGCAGGACCTTGAAAATAATTGGCCGGTGGTAGCGGAAGCAATACAGACCATCTTAAGAAGGGAAGGCTACCCCAATCCGTACGAGGCGCTTAAGGGACTTACAAGGACCAATGAAAAAATCAATCAGGCGTCCATTGCAACCTTTATAGATACCTTGGATGTTACGGAAGAAATAAAGAACGAGCTAAAACAGATTACCCCAAGTAATTATACGGGGATATAAAAATGGGCCGATTGTATCGGCCCATTTTTTTATTTGTTGATCTGTACTTCGTGCGGATATGGTATTTCGATTCCGGCTTTATCCAGGGCTTCTTTGGTCCCTTCAATGGTCGCAAAATAAACGTCCCAGTAATCTTCTGGTTTGCAATAGGGCCTAACGGCCAGGTTTACGGAACTATCCGCCAATTCCTCAACGTTTACACTAGGGGCGGGATCGTCCAAAACCTTTGGGTTTGCTTTGAGCATCTCCAACAAGACTTCTTTTGTCTTTTTAATGTTTGATCCATAATCGACCCCTACAACGGTATCTACACGCATCTTACCCTCGGCGGTATAGTTGATGATATTTCCATTTGCCAAGGCCCCATTAGGCACGATTGCCAGTTTATTTTGTGGCGTTATGAGTTTGGTGGTAAAAATTTCAATTTCCTTTACGGAACCCAAAACTCCCTGTGCTTCTATCAAATCCCCAATCTTATAGGGTTTAAAGATCATGATAAGTACACCGCCAGCAAAATTGGACAACGACCCCTGTAAAGCAAGACCCACCGCCAAACCTGCAGCAGCAATTACCGCGGCCAAGCTGGTGGTTTCCACCCCCAAGGTAGATATCACGGTAATTATCAAGAAAATCCTGAGTGCCCAGGAAATTAGGTTCACTAGGAATTTTTGCAGGGACTCATCATACGTACCCTTTGCGAACATTTTTCGCACGGCCTTTATTATTTTTTTGATTACCCAAGCACCGACAATGTAGATTAAAATAGCTTTAAGAAGGGGAACTCCATAGGTCTCTACATAACCCATGATAGCTTCCATAGATAAATTTTCCATACTAGTTTTTGGTTTAGTGGTTAATATTCCTTTTTCATTATGACCCCAATATAAGCAGAAGGTCACAATTAATGTTTTGAAGAGCAACTAGTTAAAAACAGAAAGACCCGTTAAAGCCTTGGCTAGACGGGTCTTTATCCTTTAAAAATGTTTGATTTATCCTTTAAGGAAATCGCCCAGAGCACCAAGGCCTTCACCTTTGTAATCCGACTTCTGTACTGCTTGTAAAAGCTGTACAAAATGCGCCGGATTCATATCATTTCCCAAAACCCTGATTAGGGCAAAACCTTTTTCATCATTGTCACCATAAATGATTACCTCATCAATGGCATCGTCCTCGCCCAGATACCTTACGGTAGCCCTTCCAAAGTCCGTATTCATCTTCATCAACTCCGTATAAATGTTGTTTGAGAGTATGGCTTTTACCTGCTTTTTTTCAGCTTCATATTCTGGCGTATTCGTATCTGTTTTCTTGAAGGCCAGAATATTTAATTTTTTAAGTGAGTTCAATGCCGTCTTTTGGGATTCCGTTAGATTGGCCTCATCCAGCTTAAGTATGCTGGTGGGCACATCCAAATGAAGAAAATTTGGATTTTCTGTATTGTCGATGTAATATTCCTGCAAGCTTTGGGTCGAAGAGCATGCGCCCATGATGATTGCCAGAACTATCACCATAATGTTTCTTGTTCGTTTCAAACCTATCGATTTTAATAATTAAATTCAATTTTGTGAAACTGGGAAAAGGTGAACTAAAAAGTCCACCTTCTACTAGTTTTTAAAATACCGGATTTATCTTCTGCCACCCGCCTTGTTCAAATCCTTGGGAAGGTCCATTTTATTGGTAAGTGAACCAATTTTATTCAGGTCGATATCTCCCGTAAGACTTACCAAAACCGTTTCCAGCTTTCGTCCATTATGTCCAATCTCCACATTTTCCATTCCAGAAACGAACATAAGCAATTCCGTTACGTGGTTTTCGTTCTTACCATTTTTTACATAGAACTTAACGTTAACGTCCTTATCCTTCACGCGCATCAATTCCTCTAGTTTGGAGCTTTTTAGATATTGCTTCACCGTTTTGGACATATCCAATGAAACGCCTTCGTCCTCGGTCATAAAGACCTTTACTCCCTGAAGCCCTTTAGCGACCTCAACAAACTCCTTTGCTTCTTCGTCGTCATCCAATGCCCCAATTTTGGAAACCAAATCGATCATGCCTTTGTTTACGATGACCGAACCTACATGGTCCATATCCTCGTATTTGTCAAAAATGGACTGTGAAAAACCCAATGACGGTAAAATGGCTACTAATACTACTACTGCTAATTTTCTCATGACTGTTGTTTTTTGTCCCGATGGCAATCGGGAGATTAATGATTAATGATTGATGATATTTATTTGATATTAATTACTTTTTTTGCTGGCCTTGCCCAATTGGTCTCCACCTGGCAGATCCATTTTATCGGTAAGTTTTGAAACCGACCTGAGATTGATATCCCCTGTCAAGGAAAGCAAAACCGTTTCCAATTTTTTCCCGTTGATGTCTATATCCATATCCTTTATACCGGTCACGAACATCAACAATTCCTTTACATGGTCATCGTCCTTTCCTTCCTTTACATAGAACTTTACATTGCTGTCACCGTCCCGTACACGCATAAGCTCTTCAAAAGTGGAACTCTTCAATCTATTTGCTACCCAGCTATCCACATCCTTGGAAATAGCAGCATCGTCCGTGGTGATTACCTTAAAACTGGTAATGGAGTTAACAAGTTCAAAAAATTCCTTGGCTTCTGGATCATCTGAGTTTACACTCATTTTCCCAAGCATCTGGAACATTTTTGGCTGCATGGCCACAAAGGTGACCTTGTCATTGTCCTCGTACTTGTCAAAAATATCCTGGGCAGTGGTAAAAAAAGGCGCCAAGACCAAGATTCCTATAAATAATAGCTTTTTCATCTGTTTATTTTTATTGTTTGTAATAGGTCATATGCAATTCGCCAATAACTATCTCAGTGGGTATAAAGAATTGTTATGGCTCATTTCATATTTTTTTGTTTAATCATTTTATTTGTTAAAACTTAAGCTAATTGGTTTATAAATTTATCCGTATCGTTACTACTCTTTCGTTAAGAATTTATTCGTATTCTTTTGAAATTCCTCCAAGTGGTACAGTTGCTCCGTTCCCTTGTTAAAATTTATCGCCAATAAGGCCAGGGCTTCCTGTGCAGAGGCTATTTCCTCTGGTGTAAACTCTTCTGCCAAGGTTACAGGCTTGGGCGTTGAATTATAAAAATATACCCCTATGGTAAAAACAGCCACCGCAGCCACGGATACCCATTTATACAAAGTTCGGAAACTTCCTTTGGGCGTTTTGGTCAATGCCAATTTTTTTGTGTAACGCTCTTCCTTGGCAACCGCAAAATATTGGAACATTGGTGCATATTGCTCTAAATGTGCAGGTATGTCTTCCCTTGAAAAATAGTCCCTAAGGCTTTCCTCCTCGGCAACGGTAGTGGTAGCATCAAAATACTTTTCCACCAATTTTTCCACTTTATCCAATTCCATAACTATGTTTTTGTATTAATCTTTCCCTAACTGTTTTTCTGGCCCTTGAAAGTGCGACACGAACTGCGGTCGGTTTCATTCCCAAAAGCTCCTCTATTTCCTCATATTCGTATTGTTCCACATCCCTCAATTGAAGTACCATCTTTTGTTGTTCCGGCAATTCATCCATTATCTTTTCAACCCAACTTAGACTATCCCTCGCCTCTACCTGTTTTTGAAGGGAAGTGCTTCCCTCATCCCCGTAATTGCTATGTACCAGTTTCAAATTGCTAGCCTGTTTTGATTTCAATCGGTCCAAACAAAAATTCTTGGTCATGGTCATGGCGAATGCCTCTACGTTATTATAGGATTCAATCGACTTCTTCTTGGTCCATAATTTCAGCAAAATCTCCTGTGTGGCATCTTCAGCTTCCTCACTGGATACCAATAGTCGCTTTGCCAATCGGTATAACTTATCCTTAAAGGGCATAACCACATTTAAAAACTCAGCTTGTTTCATTTTAGGTTTAGTTGTTCAAAATACCTTGTTAAGGCATTCTATAGGGAAGACGACAATCAACGATTTTTGTTACAATTAATTTTTTATTCGGGCTTGTGTAAGTAAATTTAACATCTATATCTATAGATTTTACGTAACTATAAAAAATGCTAAAGGAACTTTAACCCCGCAATTGGTATGGAAATTGCTGCGTTATAATAAAATTGCTATGAAAAAATACATTTTGTTTTTATTGTTTGTTGGGATACTTACAGAATCCTGTAAAAAAAATGACGACGCTCCGGTCATTGAAGAAGAACAGGAAGAAATAGTTGAAGAGGAAGTAGTTGAAGAGGAAATCGATATACAGGTACAGAATTTCATGTGGCAGACATTGAATGCCTATTATTTCTGGCAAGCCGATGTTCCCGTATTAGCGGATAACCGATTTTCCACCCAAGTTGAATACGAATCTTATTTAAGGTCATATCCCAATCCCGAAAACTTCTTATTGAATGAGCTTCTTTTTTCCGAGGATCGCTTTACCTTTTACAGTGATGATTATAAGGAACTGACAAATTTTCTTTCTGGAATTTCCAAAAGTAACGGTCTTGAATTCGGACTTTCCAGAATTGGTAGTTCAGATGATGTCTTTGGATTTGTGGAATATGTCATCAAAGATTCCGATGCTTCTACAAAGGACATCAAAAGGGGCGATTTCTTTATTGGCGTTAATGGAACCGAACTTACTGTAAACAACTATATCGATTTATTGTTTGGAGAAAACGATACCTATATACTTAATATGGCAACTATCGAAAACAATACCATCAGTCCAAACGGTAAGGAGGTAACATTAACCAAACAAGAGGGTTTGGTGGAAGACCCAATTTTAGTAAACTCAGTTCTCAATATTAGGGATAAGAGAATTGGCTATTTAATGTATAATTCCTTCACGCCAGGCTCCGGAGAAGCTTTGAACAATGTTTTTGCCGATTTTAAAGGTCAAAATGTAACGGATCTTGTTTTGGATTTGAGGTATAATTCCGGCGGTAGGGGAACAACGGCACAAATTCTGGCAAGTCTTATCTATGGTACCAATACAAGCGACTTGATTTTTAGGACAAGGTACAATGATAAAGTCCAAGCCTTATTTGAGCCCGGCGAACTTGATAATAATTTTGTCGCTACTACGGGAACTGCCAATGGAAATTCGAATGCTGCCTTGAACACGTTGAACTTGAATACTGTATACATATTGGCTACGGATGCCTCAGCTTCGGCGAGTGAATTGGTCATGGTAGGTTTGGAACCTTACATGAACGTAATACACATAGGTACTACCACTGTTGGTAAAAACCAAGGCTCCATAACTTTTGTGGATGATCCAGAAAATGGAAACTTTTATGATTCTGAACGTGAGGACCAAATCAACCCGGAAAATCAATGGGGATTACAGCCTATAGTTAGCAGAGTAGAAAATAGTGCCGGTTTTTCGGATTATGCGGATGGATTGGTCCCGGATATTGAATTGGAAGAGGATGTCACCAACTTAGGTACTTTAGGGGACGTCAACGAACCTTTGTTGGCACGGGCCATTCAAGAAATTACGGGCATTAGTGCCAAAAGAAGTTTTGAAGTAAACATGCCAGTAAATCTGGTTTCCAGTTCCAAACTGTATGATGAACGCAATATGGCCTTAATCCTCAATGGTTTGAACGTTGGTTCTAAAAACATCTTGAAGGAAATAAAATAAGCTATACCGAGTTCTACCTAGTATGAGTATCAAAAGTCTTTTGCCCCTAGTTTTTGTCCTAGCTGTTTTTTCCTGTTCCAAGGACGATGAATTATCCGTTCCAAAAACAGTAGATCCGCTGCCATCTTCCAATGTTCCCGTCCAGAACTTTATGTGGAAGGCCATGAATTTCTGGTACTTCTGGCAAGCCGATGTCCCAGATTTGGCGGATAACCGTTTTCAGGATTCTGAAAGTTATACGGAGTTTTTACAATCCGTGGAGGAGCCCGGGGCCTTTTTCGATAGTAAATTGCTTTATATAGAGGACAGGTTCAGCTTTTATAATTCCGATTATAGGGAACTGACCAATTCCTTGGCCGGGATTTCCAGAAGCAATGGGCTTGAATTTGGACTGGTAAGAAAAGCCAATAGTGAAGAGGTTTTTGGTTATGTTCGATATATAATACCAAATTCCGATGCGGCTACCAAGGATATTGAACGTGGCGATCTGTTTACCGGTGTCAATGGTACCACCTTGACCATCAATAATTTCCAAAATTTACTTTTTGGTGCCAATAACACGTATGTACTGAACATGGCCGATTTTTCGAACGGGGATGTCATACAGAATGAAAGGGAAGTTTCCCTTACCAAGGAGGAAGCTTTGGCGGAAAATCCGGTTTTCATTTCAAAATCCTTTGAAGTAAACGGCATTACTATAGGGTATCTCATGTACAACCAATTTACAAACGAGTACGATGATGACCTCTATGATGCAGTTTTGGGACTCAAAAATCTAGGTATTACGGAATTGGTCGTTGACCTACGCTACAATCCCGGCGGGTCCGTAAATACCACTAGAATACTGGCCAGTATGATCTATGATACCAATACGGACAATCTATTCATACGAAAGCGCTACAACGATAAAATCCAGGACCAATTATCGGAAAGTCAGTTAGAGGTCTATTTTACGGATAGGGTGGGTAGTAAAACCATAGAACCATTGGGACTTAACAAATTGTATGTGCTAACTTCGGCGAGTTCGGCTTCTGCCAGTGAATTGCTCATCAATAGTCTGGAACCTTACATCGATGTCGTAATCATTGGAGATGTAACCCGTGGGAAAAATGAATTCTCCACAACGCTTGTGGACGACCGTGAAAATTCCTACCTCTATACACCTTCCAGGGTCAATAAAATCAACCCCGATAATCAATGGGCCATACAGCCACTTTTAGGGAGGAACGAGAATGCGGATGGCTTCTTTGACTATACGGATGGATTGGTCCCAGATATCCAACTAAAAGAAGATTACGGTAATCTAGGCATTTTGGGGGACCTCAACGAACCCTTGCTGGCACGGGCCATCCAAGAAATTACAGGAGCTACGGGTAAAAGGGACTTTACGGTAGAAAACCCGATCGAGATATTTTCAAGTTCCAAAATGTACGGTCTGTTCAAGGACAAAATGATCGATGATACCCTATATGAATTGGATTTGTCCTTAAATTAATACCATTCCAAAAAATAGTGGGCGACCTTAACGGTCGCCTTTTTTGTAATTAAACCCGGAATATGTATTAGGGGAGCGTCGTGAAGGTAAAAAGCGCAATAAAATAAAGTGGTTTGGAAATTTTAACATAGCACCGCTATATTGAAATTGAAAACATAGCATAGCGTTTTATTTTGAAGCGATTTTTAGCTGTAACAGCTTTTCTAGTGCATAATCCGGGTTAAAGTGTCAATCGCATCCCTATCCTAAAATTTCGCCCTCTAGTCGTATAGTTTAATAGTTCCACATAATCCTCATTAAGTACATTATCCAAGGAGGCAGACAATTGAGCATGTTCACTGATCCGATGCTGGGCGGTTACATTCAAAAGTCCATAAGCAGCTAAATCCACATCCATAAACGTGTTGAAATCGGTGTCCAGCCGTTCGGATAGGTGTTGGTAGTTTACCGAAACATAGGTTCCCTGGTTAAAAGTATATCCAAGTTGGGCATTCCATTTATGTTTGGGTATCCGCAAGGAAATATCGGCATTCAAATTGGTAAACGTATAATTGGCATTTAATTGCAAATCCTTTAACAGTACCGCGGAAACTTCCACTTCTACCCCATCTACCCTATTGGTTCCTTCCCTATTTTGGTACCGACTTTCAAAGGTATCCGGGTCAATCACTACATACTCGATTCTTTCTTTTTCCAACCGGTTAAAATAAACGGTATTGAATCTAAACTTCTCTGAAAGTCTTATTTCCATACCACCCTCCAACGTCGAGTTTTCTTCCGGGCGCAAATCGGTATTGGCACCAAAAGGACCGTATAATTGGGACAAATTGGGGGCGATGTATGAAGTGGCAAAAGAACCCAAAAACTTCAAATAGCCCTGATCCCATTTAATACGATACGACGGATTTATATTGTAGATCCAATGTGCGCCATACTCGTTGTGGTTGTTCCATCGGGCACCGGCGTTTACGTTCAAACCAAAATCGCTCACATATACCAAATTGAAATACGGATCTAGGTTCCTTGAAGAAACCTTCTTGGTAAATACCGTCTTCCCCTCGACCAAGTTAAGACCCACAATGGTATAGAAGCACTTGTTAAAGGTGTATTTGTTGAATACATCCAGTACGAAGGATTCGGAATCAAAGAAATTGGGAAAATCCGATACAAATTCCCTTGTGATTTGATTGAAGGCGGTATTCAAATGCAAACTCCCTTTGGCATAGGTGTATGTATTTGCCAAACCGAATCGGGATTGTTCGCTATTAAAATGAAAATCGGCATCTTCAATAGGGAATCCATTATCATAGTCGGATCGCAATTTATTGTAGAAGGCCGATGCCTCCGAGGTAAGTTTTTCGGAAAAACGATATCCGACTTTAATATTCCCATCGATCCTCGAAAAAACATCGGCTTTCTCTCCAAGGGCGGCGGAAAGTCCGTCCGTGAATTGATGTCCGCCAGAAGCCAAGAACGTTAGTTCCCTATTTTTCCCGGAAATGGTCACATTGTTGGAGATATCTGAAAGCGAATTGTTTCGATGCGTTTGGGATTGGTTCGTTCCCCAATTAGAAACGACCTCCAAGTTCATTCCATTTTCTTCTGATTTTTTTGTGGTAATATTGATGACGGCCGTGGCCGCTGAATTCCCATACAGGGTACTGGCAGCACCCTTCACGATTTCAATATTTTCTATCTGTGAAAGATTCAACAAGCGCAGATCATACTCCGCATTTACGTTGGAAGGATCCGAGACTTGAATACCATCAATAATCACCAACACCTGTCGATTGTTGCCGCCCCTGGCGAATACCGAAAGGTTTTGTCCGGCAAAACTTCGGGTTCCATTAATCTCCAGTCCGCTTTTGGTGTTGATGACTTCGGCAACGGTACGGCCTTGATTTCTTTCCAATTCGGCCGCCGAAATTTTAATGACCGTTTTTCCCGAGTTTTCCCGTTTTAGGGAAAAACGGGAATCGCTTACGACTACTTCGTCCAAGACGTGTAATTGAACGGAGTCCTTGTTCCCTTGATCAATACCAAGGGCCTGCCCATCTTGGGCAATCGCCTTGGTGCACAGCAACGCCATGGCACCAAAACCTACCAAATTTTTGTACATTCTTTAATCTCTTGTTCGAGCGAATAGTATGTCTGTCCCCATACGTAAACCTTTATCCCGAAAGTTTAACAATAGTTGTTTGAATCTGGCAGGTCTCCTGACTTGCATCGTATCGAGTACCTTCCCGTTCCAGAATTCTTGGGAACAGTGGTTTTGTAGATTTCGATACGTACCGAATGCATCGGCGTAGCTTACAGTTGCGGGAACAGTTCCGGATTTACACCGGATTCCCTTTTAATCAATAGTCGGCATAAAGCAAACCATTGAACCAAAATTCAGGACGAAGGTAGCCCTAATTTCTTTATTCGCGCCTTTTCTTTCCCATTTTAATCGCCAACCATATAAACCCGACAATAAAATGAAGGATGATAATACCGGCAATGATGTAGATAAGGGTGTTTGAAGATCCTCGCATGACTGGAAATTTCACCAAAGCTACAAACTACGGTAGCAATAGAAAGTGACTTTTGTTACCTTGCAGCGATATTGCAACTGAAAAATCAATGACACATTGAAGTACGTTAGGGTAATTTACATTTTGGTTCTGCTAGGGTTTTGGAGTTGTAAGGAAACGCCCAAAACAGCTGATAAAACAACGGATTACACAGTAGTTCCCATTGAATATGCTAGGGGTTTTTCCATTGAAAAATCAGATACTGGGATTACCATACTTAAAATTACCTCACCTTGGCCCAATGCTGAAAAGGCTTTTACCTATGCCCTTGTCTCCAAGGAAAAATTGCCCACCATTACTTTGGATACGGATGCGTATGATGCTATCATCGGCACTCCGGTTGAAAGCATCGTCGTCACCTCCACGACGCATATTCCCGCACTGGAATCTTTGGGCGTTTTGGATAAACTCATCGGCTTTCCGGATACGGATTACATATCCTCAAAACGTGCCAGAATGCTAATCGAGACCGGGAAAATCAAGGAATTGGGTAGCAACGAATCCTTGAATTCCGAAATGGTGTTGGCACTCAGACCCGAGTTGGTCGTAGGTTTTAGTATAAATGCAGAAAATAGTACATACAGTATCCTTGAACAGTCCCATATTCCCGTCGTTTACAACGGCGATTGGACCGAGGAAAGTCCGATGGGAAAAGCGGAATGGATCAAGTTCTTTGCGCCTTTTTTTGAGAAGGAAATGGAGGCCGACCGGATTTTTAAAGAAATTGCGAAAGAATATACCGATGCCGTAGCAATTGCTAAAAAGGCCAATACCGCGCCCACCGTTTTAAGCGGTGCCATGTACAAGGATGTCTGGTATTTACCGGGTGGGGAAAGTTGGGCCGCCCAATTTTTAAGGGACGCCAATGCAAACTATCTTTGGGCCGATACTCCAGAAACTGGCAGTCTTTCCCTGAGTTGGGAACATGTTTTGGAAAAAGGACAAAATTCCGATTTCTGGATCGCGCCTGCCCAATTCACCAGTTATATGCAAATGAAGAATGCCAGTACACATTACACCCAGTTCGACGCTTTTCAAAAAAAGAAAATATATACTTTTTCCAAAACCAAGGGTGCCACGGGCGGAGTCCTTTATTATGAGCTGGCACCCCAAAGACCGGACCTTGTACTAAAAGACCTTATCCATATTTTACATCCTGAGGTTTTACCAGAATACGAACCGTTTTTCTTTACCCCCCTGGAATAAGTTGAGTCCGTCAAAAACATATAGGTTTCACTTCTTATTATTGGTTTGCATACTTTTCGTGTGCTTTGTGGTCAACATCAGTTTAGGCTCCGTAGCTATTTCCTTTTCAGACACTCTAAAAACCCTTTTTGGTTTAAAAATTGATAATCAATCCTGGGAATATATCATTTGGAACTATAGGGTACCTAAGGCTTTTACGGCTGTTTTAGCCGGAGCCGGACTCGCCTTGAGTGGATTGCTCATGCAAACCTTGTTTAGAAATCCGTTAGCAGGCCCTTTTGTCTTGGGTATAAGCTCAGGGGCCAGTTTGGGTGCCGCCATCCTCATAATGGGAATTACTATATTTTCTGGGGTGCTCTCCGCCACGTTTATAAATGATGCTTCCTTGGCCATAGCCTCCAGTTTGGGCAGTTTTTTGGTGCTTTTCTTGGTCATTGGAGTAGCGACCCGTGTAAAGGATACCATGGCTTTATTGATTATTGGATTGATGTTTGGCAGTATTACCACAGCGGTTGTAAGCGTGCTTTCTTACTTTACGGATTCGGAAAAACTACAACAGTATGTTTTTTGGACTTTTGGGAGTGTGGGTGGCCTTTCATGGCCGCAATTGGGTATTTTAAGTGCGATGATCCTTGTGGGAATCCTATTGAGCATAGGAAGCATTAAATCCTTGAACGGATATTTATTGGGGGAAAATTATGCCCAAAGTCTAGGTGTGAACCTTAGAACATCCCGCTATTTGATTATCATAGCAACCGGAATATTGGCAGGAAGTATTACGGCATTCGCAGGTCCCATTGCCTTCATCGGTCTGGCCGTGCCCCATTTGACCCGGCAAATTTTTGACACTACGGACCATAAAATATTGGTTCCAGCGGTACTGATCTACGGTAGTTGCATTTTATTACTTTGTGACATAATCGCGCAGTTGCCCGGTCAGGCAGCCGTGTTGCCCATAAATGCCATAACCAGCATCATAGGTGCGCCGGTAGTCATTTGGCTTTTAGTACGAAAAAGAAAGATGATTTTTTAAGTAAGGAAGGATATCAAAAAGACAAAGGAAACAAACAGCGTTTTAGAAGTCAGGGATGTATCGGTGGGGTATCCCAATAAATTGGTATGCAAAAATATTAGCTTTTCGGTCGGTATTGGTAAATGCACGGCCATTGTTGGGGTAAATGGTATTGGGAAGTCGACCTTATTGAGAACCCTAGGAAAATTGCAACCACTCTTGGGAGGGAGCATTTGTATCGATGGCACTTCCATTGGGGAGATGAAGCCCCATCAATTCGCAAAAAGAACCAGTGTCGTCCTAACGGAACCGGTGGCCTCCAAAAACCTGACCGTACAGGAATTGGTCGCCTTGGGTAGGCAACCCTACACAAATTGGCTCGGTAATTTGACCCCTTACGATAGGAAAAAAGTGGGTGAGGCCTTGGATGTTTTGGAACTGAACGATCTGGGGGATAAAAAATGTTTTGAATTGAGCGACGGACAATTACAGCGTGTCCTTATAGCCAGGGCCTTGGCCCAGGACACCGATATTATCTTGCTGGACGAACCCACCACGCATTTGGACCTATTTCATAAGGTCAAAATTCTAAAACTGCTGAAATCTATTGCACATCATACCAATAAAACGCTTGTGTTTACGACACATGAAATTGAGATGGCCATACAGCTTTGTGATACGATGTTGATTTTGGACGGAAACGAAAATCGGTTTGACCAACCTAGCAAACTAATTGAAAATAAGGCGTTTGAACGATTGTTTCCTACAGAAACCGTTCAATTTGATGCAGCTACGGGCACTTTTCGAATTCAGAAGTAACCTGTATCTTTACTCGAGTATTCAATAACGATGAACGAGACATTACTTTATATCATCATAGCAATCCTTTCCTTGGGAATTGGCTTTTTTTTGGGGCACTATATCCAAAATTTAAAGACCAAGTCCAGCCATAGTAAACTGGAAGAAGAAAACAGGCAATTGGAGCTTGCAAGGACCCAAATCGAAAATAAGAACCTGACCCTAGAGAACGAGCGTGAGGAACTCCGGTCAGAAAAAGAGCGGTTGGGCAATCAGATTGTGCGCTACCAGGCAGATTTGGAAAACCTCCAATTGAAGAATCAGGAGCAGAAAGAGGAAGTCGAAAAACTTCAGGAGAAATTCACCAAGGAGTTCGAGAATTTGGCCAATAAAATCTTGGAGGAGAAAAGCCTAAAGTTCACGGAGCGCAACGAAAAGAATATCCGGAACATTCTTCTTCCGCTAAACGAAAAAATACAACTGTTCGAAAAAAAGGTGGAGGAAAGTCAGAAGGAAAATATCAGTATCCATTCGGCTTTAAAAGAGCAATTACTGAACCTGCAGACCCAAAACCTGAAAATCACCCAAGAAGCGGAAAACCTTACCAAAGCCCTTAAAGGGGACAGTAAAATGCAGGGGAACTGGGGCGAATTGGTATTGGAGCGCGTACTGGAGAAATCCGGTTTGGAAAAGGACCGGGAATACAGTGTACAGCAGAGTTTTACACGCGAAGACGGATCCAGGGTAATGCCCGATGTTATCATCAACCTCCCGGATGGTAAAAAAATGATCGTGGATTCCAAGGTATCCCTGACCGATTATGAGCGTTATATCAATGCCGAGGAGGAATTTCAGGAAAAATTTCTGAAGGATCATATCAATTCGCTCCGTAGGCATGTGGACCAGTTGTCCGCCAAGAAATATGAGGATCTCTATGAAATGGAGAGTCCGGATTTCGTCCTTATGTTCGTGCCCATTGAACCGGCCTTCGCCATTGCCATAAACAACGACAACACTTTGTACAACAAGGCTTTTGAACAAAATATCGTCATTGTGACACCATCGACCCTGTTGGCAACCCTACGCACCATAGACAGCATGTGGAACAACGAAAAGCAACAAAGAAATGCGATAGAGATTGCCAAACAGGCAGGCGCCTTATATGATAAATTCGAGGGATTTGTGTCCGATCTTACGAAAGTGGGCAAAAAGATGGACGAGGCAAAAACGGAATACAAGGGCGCCATGAACAAATTGTTCGAGGGTCGCGGTAATATCATTACGAGTATTGAGAAATTGAAAAAAATGGGCGCCAAGGCCAAAAAATCACTTCCTGAACCCATTCTCAAAAGGGCCAAAGAAGATGATTTTGAGGAAGAACAGGAACCTAGGTTAAATCTATAATTATATGAAGCGAATATTATTCCTCTTTCTTGGCGGTTGTGCGGTGCTGCTTGCCTTGATCTATGCCTTTATCTACTTCGTTCCCTACAGTGAGGGCGTGCGCTCTGGGGAACTTATAAAAATCAGTAATAAGGGTGTTTTGGTAAAAACTTGGGAGGGTGAAATAAGCCAAGGGATTTCCGGGGCGCAGATTTTTGCTTTTTCCGTATTGGATAAGGACAAGGAGGTCATTGAAAAACTGAAGGAATACCAAGGTCAGTACGTAAAAGTCAACTACACGGAGCGCTATGCTACCTTCTTTTGGTTGGGCGATACCAAATACTTTATAACCCAGGTCGAACAGGAGCAATCCCCACATTTTAGAAACTAATGCAAGAATTTAAAACTGTAAAGAATTCCCAAGTTTCGATTACGGAGCTCATGCTGCCATCCCACTCCAATTTTGGCGGAAAAGTACATGGTGGCCACATACTGAACTTAATGGATCAAATTGCCTTTGCCTGCGCGTCCAAACATTCACAACGCTATTGCGTGACGGCTTCGGTAAATCGGGTGGATTTTTTGAATCCTATAGAGGTTGGGGAATTGGTTACTCTTAGGGCATCTATCAATTATACGGGGAGAACCTCAATGGTGGTGGGCGTTCGGGTAGATTCCGAAAATATCACCACGGGAAAGAAACGGCATTGCAATTCCTCCTATTTTACCATGGTGGCCAAGGATGAAAATGGGAATAGTGTTCCCGTACCTGGTTTGATCGTGACGGACAAGCAAGGTGTCCGACGATTCGCCCGAAGCAAATACCGCAAACTGGAGGCCAAGGAACGGGATACCAAGTTTGAATCCTATAATTTCAAGGCCGACCAATATTTGGCGGAACTACAAAACGAAAACTGCAAATTGGAACTAGGTTCCTAAGTAATTTCCGAAGCTGCAGCCTGGTCTAAAAACCATACCAATTCATTGGAACTTGGGTTTACCAAGGATGCTGGATATGCTTCGTATCCCGATTCCCGTTGGGTAATTATCCTCACTTTTTCAGATTTTCCAGCCCCGGTTACCAAAAAAGCCACTGTTTTTGCGTGGTTGATGATTTTTCCGGTAATGGTTACCCTACGCTGCCCGGAATCAGGATGAATCGCGACTTCACAATTCATATCGGAATCCCATAATTGGATTTCATGGGGAAAAATGGAGGCCGTATGTCCGTCATCACCCATACCCAAAATGACCAAATCAAATTGAGGTATGCCGTCAACATGAGGAAGTTTCGCATCGAGTAATTTCGAATAGCGTAGTGCTTCTTCCTTAGGATCATCCTCGCCCTTGATGCGGTGGATATTTGCTTCCGGTAGTTCTATTTTGGACAATAAATACTCAAACGTCATCTTATAATTACTTTCAGCATCCGTTGGAGGTACACAACGCTCATCGCCCCAATAGAAGTGAACCTTTGCCCAATCGATTTTATCCTTAAAGGAAGAAACCAAGACATCGAACACTATTTTGGGCGTACTTCCTCCGGATAAGGCGATATGGACTACATCCCGTCCTTCCATAAAATTGGCCAAGAATTTCGAGAATTCAAGGGCTACTTTCGTTTTATCGGTATATATTTTTATATCCATAGTCTACAATATTAGCAAAGAACGCAATAGTTCTCATCATCCGTAAGATGTGCCCCTGGGTTTCTCCAATAACCATTCCCCTCTATCAAATCATCCGAATTTCTTGGACCCCAAGTACCGGATGGATAGCCATACATCCGCACGTCCTTTCCATTTTGCCAATAGTCCAAAATGGGATCAACGAATTCCCATGCGGCCTCCACCTCGTCCGCTCTGGCATACAGGGTAGCATCACCTTGCATGGCATCCAAAAGCAGACGCTCATACGCTTCCATAACATGTGTCTCCCTTAAACTGGAATAATAAAAATCCAAGTTGGCACGCTCTACCTTAAAGCCCTGTCCCGGTACCTTGACACCAAATTTTATTAGGATACCTTCATCAGGTTGTATTCTGATTATCAGCTTATTGTCCTTGTTATGGATACCTGATTCTTTGAATATCTGATGGTGCGGCGTCTTAAAATGTATGACCACTTCGGTTACTTTTGTGGGCATACGTTTGGCCGTCCGCACGTAAAATGGAACGTCCTTCCAGCGCCAATTGTCCACATAAAATTTAATGGCGGCAAAAGTCTCCGTCGTGGAATCCGGGTCAACGTCCTCTTCCTCCCTGTAGCCCTTTACCATTTTTCCTTGAATATCTGATGCCATATATTGGGCACGGATGGTATTATCATGCAAAGTCTTTTCATCGCGCATAGTCCTTAGGGATTTCAATGCCTTTACCTTTTCGTCCCTAATTTCCTCGGGCTTATCCCCTATGGGCGGCTCCATGACAATTAGGGATACGATTTGAAGTAAATGGTTTTGGAACATATCCCTAAGTGCCCCCGATTTATCGTAATATCCGCCGCGCTTTTCAACGCCAACACTTTCAGCGTTCGTTATCTCTACATGTTTTATATAGTTCCTGTTCCATAAAGGTTCAAAAATACTATTGGCGAAACGGGTCACTAATAGGTTTTGCACCGTTTCCTTTCCCAAATAATGGTCAATACGATAGATCTGGGATTCCTTAAAATGTTCCTGAAGCCCTTCGTTCAAAGCTTTGGCGGTCTCCAGACTATAGCCAAAAGGCTTCTCAACGATCAAACGTTTCCATCCATTGTTTTGAGTGCTGAGGCCGGCACTTGCAAGATTTTTCGCAATGGTCTCATAGAGTCTGGGAGGTGTGGAAAGGTAATACATAATGTTTCCCTTGGTGCCCTTTTCATCCTTTAGTGCTACCACTCGTTTCTTCAAAGGCTCATAATCCACATCATAGGACGCACCAAGGTCATGATAAAAAAACATTTCCGCGAACCTCTTGATTTTGGCTTCGTCAGAATTTTTCAGGGTTCCCTTTAAATAGTTACTTTCCAGTACGACTTGGTTTCGAAAATCCGTATCAGTCATATCACTTCTGCTCGTTCCCAACACAACAAAATGCTCGGGCAATTGGCCTTCAACGTACAGGCTGTACAATGCAGGCACCAACTTTCTTGCGGTCAGGTCCCCCGAAGCCCCAAAAATGACCAACATTTGATTTTCCGTATTCCTATTCATCAAGTATATATTTGAAGCCTAAAAGTATCGAAAACCATTGCCAATACCAATGGGATGAAGGTTGTAAAGGAAGAATTATAGAATATTTGGCTTACTTTTGAAATAAAGGAGTTATCTGGAAATAACATTTTATGGATATGAAGTATGATTTTGGCATGGTGGGGCTTGGTGTAATGGGCCGTAATTTTATTTTGAACGTATCGGACAATGGATTTACGGCTTATGGCAATGATTTGGACCCGGAGAAGGTAAATGCACTCATTGAGGAAGGTGGGGATACAAGCAAAGTAAATGCATCAACGGATAGCAAAACCTTCTTGGAAGCACTTTCTACCCCAAGAAAAATTATGCTGCTGGTGCCTGCTGGCAAAATCGTAGATATGGTCATTGAATCCCTTCTGCCCAATTTGGATGAGGGCGATTTGATCATTGATGGAGGAAACTCCTTTTACACCGATACAGATCGACGGGAAGCATACCTAGCCAAAAAAGGCATCAATTTTTTTGGTGCCGGCGTTTCTGGTGGCGCCAAGGGAGCCCGTAAAGGTCCAAGCATCATGCCAGGTGGAAACAGGGAAGCCTATCAGCATGTAAAACCGATTTTTGAGGCAGTTGCGGCAAAATATCAAGGGGAACCTTGCGTAGCGTATTTGGGACCCAAATCGGCCGGGAACTATGTGAAAATGGTGCATAATGGTATAGAATATGGCCTGATGCAGTTAACTTCGGAAATCTATGATATACTAAAAAAGGGAGCTGATTACAACAATGATGAACTTCACAAAACCTTTGATGCTTGGAACAAAGGTCGATTGCAGTCCTTTTTAGTGGAGATTACCTCAGAAATCTTTGAGCAGGAGGACGATTTGGCCGAAGGACGTTTGGTCGATCAAATCCTGGACAAGGCGAAGCAAAAAGGAACGGGCAAATGGACCAGCCAGAACGCAATGGATTTGGGTATACCCGTTCCATCCATAGATATTGCTGTAAGTATGCGCGAAATTTCGGCACTAAAGGACGAGCGTATCGAGGCCGATAAGCTTTACGACCGACCCAAGGTGGAAAAAATGGACAAGTCCACCATGGAAAAAATGGCGGAAGAATCCCTGTACTTTTCCTTTATTATCACCTATGCCCAGGGATTACATCAATTGGCGGATGCATCCAAAGAGTACGGTTACGATTTGAATATTGCAGAAATTGCCAAAATATGGCGTGCTGGATGTATCATTAGGGCCGGACTTTTGGCGGATATTTCGGAAGCTTTTGAAGCCAACCCCTCGTTGCCAAATCTGTTGATGTCTCCAACTTTCGTCGAAAAGGTACAGGGCACGGTAGATTCTACTAGGGAACTGGTCGCCTACGGGGCCAAAAATGGGATTCCATTACCCGGACTTTCCAATTCCCTAACTTATTTTGATGCCTACACATCTAGTAGACTGCCCTTGAACCTGATACAGGCACAGCGGGATTATTTTGGTTCACATACCTATGAGCGATTGGACAGGGAGGGTATTTATCATACGGAATGGGAAAAGGAGTAATGCGCATTGTTGTATATGCCCTATAGTATCTATGTAGTAGAACTTCATAAAAAGGTTTTTACGGAACATAGAAAGTTTCGGGAAGCAAACCCTCAGTTCAATGGGGTCCTGGAATGTCTGTATGTAGGAATGACCAGTAAAACACCCAAGGAGCGCTTTGAACAACATAAAAATGGTGTTTTAAGTAAAAAGGGCGTAAATATTTCTTCCAATATCGTAAAAAAATATGGCCTATATCTACGTGGGAGCCTTTATAACCACATAAAACCTATAGCGACAAAGGAAGAGGCACTAAAAATGGAACGTATGCTGGCCTTGCAATTGCGACGGAAAAGGTATGCGGTTTGGTTCAATTGAATTGGCCAACTTTCAATGACATGTTTGGCTGATTTTCACATTCATTGGTAAGCCGTTTTCCCGTCCTATTCGAAAAAGCTTTTTTAATTTGGCTTCTATTTGTTGATATATAGACTCCAAGCCAATCCGTACATAAGAACTACATTTTACGTATTTTTCGTAAAAAATCACCAAATGTTCAAGTCAGCTCGTATCACCGCACTTTTTATTCTAGTTTTTTTCCTAATTCCAAAGAAGCAATTCGGTCAAAAACTGCAAAAGGACCAAATTAAGGAACTGGCCCATCAATATACTATAGCTTCCTTTCCAATGTTAAAAGAGCTTTTGAGTATTCCCAATGATGCCTTTTTCAAGGAAGACATAGAAAAAAACGTACAATGGTGTGAGAAAGCTTTCGGTAATAGAGGGTTTTCAACACAAAGATTGGAGACCACAACTGTTCCCTTATTACTTGCCGAAAGGAAACATAAAAATGCCAAAAAAACCGTTCTTATCTACTTACAGGTTGACGGACAACCTGTGGATTCCACAAAATGGTTCCAACAGAGTCCATATATTCCAACACTAAAAAAATTGAACAATTCAGGAGATTGGGAGCCCATTTCTTGGGAATCTATTAAGGATTATCAGGATGATTGGCGTGTGTTTGCGCGTTCTGCAAGTGATGCAAAAGGCCCTGTATCCATGTTCTTAACGGCACTGGATGCTACCAGTGAAAATGAAATTACCCCCAACTACAATATTAAGGTCATTATGGATTTTGAGGAAGAGCTCGGTTCCCCGCAGCTTCCAGATGCTGTAATCCGGAACAAAGACCTACTTTCTGCGGATATGCTAATTGTTTTCGATGGCCCAAGACATATCACCAATAGACCTACTTTGACATTTGGGGCCAGGGGAATTGCCACCCTGCAACTAACCACATACGGTCCGGTTGTCCCCCAGCATAGTGGGCATTTTGGAAATTATGCGCCGAATCCGGCAATACGACTTTCCAGATTGCTGGCATCCATGAAAGATGAGGAAGGACGAGTAACAATCGATGGGTTTTATGAGGGTATCCATATCGATGATGCAACGGAAAAGATATTAAGGGCCGTACCCGAAAACGAAGAACAAATTATGGAAAGGCTTCAAATAGCGGAGACGGATAAAGTGGGAACCTATTATCAGAAGGCTATTCAGTATCCATCATTGAATATTAGAGGGATGCAATCTGGATGGGTCTATGAGAAAGTTAGAACAATTGTTCCGGATCGCGCGGTAGCGGAATTGGATGTAAGACTGGTATTGGAGTCGGACCCAGAACGATTGATTACATTGATCAAAGATCATATTAAATCCCAAGGATATGTGGTCATTGATCGGGAACCGACCAAGGAAGAACGGTTGGAACATCCAAAAATCGCTACCCTAACCCATGAAATTTCATACCAATCCTTTCGAACCGATTTTGATTCCGAAGTAGGCCTATGGCTTACGCGTGCACTTGAAAATGCCTTTGGAGAAACACCCATACGAATACGTATGAGCGGGGGATCCATTCCTATCTCGCCCTTCGTCAACACTTTGGGCATTCCTGCAGTTACAGTCCCTACCGTAAACAGGGACAACAATCAGCACAGCCCTAATGAAAACCTAAGATTGGGAAATTACCGGGAGGGAATACAAACGATGATAGCCATCCTAAATGAAAGGTTATAAATGGACTTCAGATAGTATCAGGCATACTTCCTATTAAAAACAAACCTTTGGGTAGTCAGAATTCTAAATACCAAGGAGGCTATAAAGTATCATTTTTTATTTATAAAATATTTTAATGTTTATTATATTAAATATAAATAAAAATTTATGATTTAGTTTTAAGATCTTTGTTGGAAACAAAATCGACAAAGATGAGAAACAGTCCAGCAGTAGCGCCCGAGAAAAAAATACAACAAAGCCAAACGACCAAAATAGTCATCGCAGAAGGTGATGGAATTGGCCCGGAAATCATGAAGGCCGTTTTGAGAATTTTAAAGGCTGCGAAAGCAAACATAGAAACGGAATCCATCGAAATTGGCGAACAAGTCTATCTGTCCGGCAACAGTGCTGGAATAGACGAAAAGGCATGGGAAGCCATTTCCAAAAATAGTGTCATACTCAAAGCGCCCATTACCACGCCTCAGGGCAAAGGCTATAAAAGTTTGAACGTTACGTTGCGAAAGTCATTAGGACTTTTTGCCAATGTTAGGCCCGTGAGTGCACTACATCCCTATGTAAAGACTCATTTTCCAAATATGGACATTGTGGTTATTCGAGAAAACGAAGAGGACCTTTATGCAGGCATAGAACACAAACAAACGGATGATGTTGTGCAGTGCCTAAAACTGATTACTAGGCCAGGCTGTGAGAAAATCGTACGGTATGCCTTTGAATATGCGAAAGCATACAACAGAAAAAAGGTGACCTGTATGGTCAAGGACAATATCATGAAACTCACCGACGGACTGTTTCATACCGTTTTTAAGGAAATTGCCGCGGAATATCCTGAAATTGAAAGCAATTCCCAAATTATCGATATAGGATCTGCAAAATTAGCTACCGTACCAGAGGAATACGATGTCATTGTTACCTCCAACCTTTACGGGGATATCATTTCGGATATTGTGGCCGAAACTGCTGGCTCCGTTGGGATGGCGGGTTCTGCAAATATTGGAGGAAAAGTAGCGATGTTCGAAGCGATTCATGGATCTGCCCCCGATATTGCCGGTCTAAAGATTGCCAATCCATCCGGATTATTGAATGCCGCGATTCTGATGTTGGCCCATATCGGGCAGACCGAAGTGGCCGATACAATCAAAAATGCTTGGTTGACCACCTTAGAGGACGGGATTCATACGGCCGACATATTCCAGGGCAACATCAGCAAAAAGAAGGTGGGTACCGAAGCCTTCGCGGATGCCGTCATAGAACGCCTTGGAAAAACTCCCAAAAACCTGCCCGTTAGCACGTTGGCCAAAGGTACGGGCAAAATAGAGATCCCCAATTTCAAAAGAAAAGAAACAACAAAACAACTTGTGGGTGTTGATGTTTTTATCGATTGGAAAGGAGAAGACCCAGAAATGATTGGAGGGGGACTTATGAGGGTCAAATCACACAATCTAAAGCTAAAAATGATTACCAATAGAGGCGTCAAAGTGTTCCCCGAGGGATTGAAAGAAACGTATTGCACGGATCACTGGAGGTGTCGCTTCGTCTCAAATTCCTCTACTATTGAAACCAAGGAACCTCAATATATTGCCGTGGAATATGAACAGGTTATTGCCCTCTTGTCCAAATTGTATCAAAATGGATATGACGTAATAAAAACGGAAAACCTGTATGAATTTGATGGACAACGCGGTTTCTCCTTGGGACAAGGTGAGTAAATGGTTGTACTAAAGAAAAACCCATACCTTTTCGGATATGGGTTTTTGTATTTTGGCTTTTAACGTATTTTATTTGCTCAAATACATCTTCCTTCTCGCATACAAGTTATAGAACTCGTCATCTTTTAAGCTATCAATGAACAGGATGCTTTCGCCGGTACTCTTCATTTCGGGCCCTAAGTTTTTATTCACATTCGGGAACTTGTTGAATGAGAACACAGGTTGCTTGATGGCATACCCTTCCAGATGCGGTTTAAAATCAAAATCCTTTATTTTCTTTTCGCCCAACATCACCTTGGTCGCATAGTTCACATACGGTTCCTTGTAAGCTTTTGCGATAAACGGCACCGTTCTGGAAGCCCGTGGATTCGCCTCAATGATATACACGATATCGTCCTTGATCGCAAATTGTATATTAATAAGACCGACCGTATTTAAGGCCAAAGCAATCTTTTTGGTATGGTCCTTAATCTGTTGCATTACAAACTCCCCAAGGTTAAACGGTGGCAAGGTCGCATTGGAATCGCCCGAGTGAATCCCACAAGGTTCAATATGTTCCATAATACCGATGATGTAAACATCCTTGCCATCACAAATGGCATCTGCCTCCGCTTCAATGGCTCCATCCAGATAATGGTCCAGTAACAGTTTGTTGTTCGGGATTTTCCGAAGCAGGTCCACCACATGGGCTTCCAATTCTTCCTTATTAATGACGATTTTCATGCCTTGTCCACCCAACACGTAGGAAGGGCGTACCAACAAGGGAAAATCCAGTTCATCTGCAAGTGTCAACGCTTCCTCGGCCGTTTCCGCTACCCCAAACCTAGGATATGGAATATCGTTCTTTTTTAAAAGATCTGAAAAGCTTCCCCTGTCCTCGGCCAAATCCAGGGATTCAAAACTCGTGCCTATAATTTTTATACCGTACTTGGAAAGCTTTTCGGCCAGTTTCAATGCTGTCTGGCCACCCAACTGCACAATTACCCCTTCCGGATTTTCATGGCGGATGATATCATAGATATGTTCCCAGAAAACAGGTTCAAAATAGAGTTTATCGGCCGTATCGAAATCGGTGGAAACGGTTTCCGGATTACAATTGATCATAATGGTCTCGTAACCACATTCCGCCGCCGCTAAAACCCCGTGCACACAGCAATAATCGAACTCTATCCCCTGCCCTATCCGGTTGGGACCCGAGCCGAGAACCACAATTTTCTTTCTATCGGTCACTACGCTATCGTTCTCCACGTACCGTGTACCATCCGGCTTTTCGATCTCCTCCTCAAAGGTGGAATAGTAATACGGCGTCATCGCCTTGAACTCGGCCGCACAGGTATCCACCAATTTGTAAACCCTCTTTACGTTCAGTTCGGTACGTTTGTTGTAGACCTCACTTTCGTAGCAATCCAGCATATGGGCAATCTGCCTGTCGGCAAAACCTTTTTGCTTGGCTTCCAATAAAAGTTCTTTGGATAGGGTCGCAATGGTGTATTTTGATATTTCCTTTTCCAGTTGATATAACTCCTCGTACTGCTTCAGGAACCACATATCTATTTTGGTTATATCATGGATCCTACTCAGCGGAATCCCCATCTGAATCGCATCATAGATGACGAATACCCGGTCCCAACTAGGGATGGTGAGCTTGCTAATTATCTGGTCATAATCCTTATATCCTTTTCCATCGGCACCTAGGCCATTTCGCTTAATTTCAAGGGATTGCGTGGCTTTATGTAAAGCCTCTTGGAAAGAACGCCCAATTCCCATTACCTCTCCTACGGATTTCATTTGAAGTCCCAAGGTACGGTCAGACCCCTCGAATTTATCAAAATTCCAACGGGGTATCTTTACGATCACATAATCCAAGGTAGGTTCGAACAAGGCCGATGTGGATTTGGTAATCTGATTCTCCAATTCGTCCAAGCTATAGCCAATGGCCAGTTTTGTGGCGACCTTTGCAATGGGATACCCGGTTGCTTTTGAAGCCAAGGCCGATGATCTCGAAACCCTAGGGTTAATTTCAATGGCAATGATATCCTCCTTTTCATCCGGACTCACGGCAAACTGAACATTACAACCACCCTCAAAATCGCCGATACTGCGCATCATTTTAATCGCCATATCCCGCATTCTTTGGAAGGTCCTATCGGATAAGGTCATAGCGGGTGCTACGGTGATGGAATCACCGGTATGGATTCCCATGGGATCCATATTTTCAATGGTACAGATGATGACCACATTATCGTTCTTGTCCCGCAACAGCTCCAATTCATATTCCTTCCAGCCCATTAGGGCCTTGTCTATCATTACCTCATGTATAGGGGAAATTTCCAATCCGTGGCTCAACAAAGCGTCAAAATCCTCCGGCCTGTAAACGATGGAAGCTCCAGCCCCGCCCAAGGTATAGGAAGCCCTTATAACCAAGGGAAAACCGAATTCCTGAGCGATTTCCTTTCCCTTTAAGAAAGAAGTGGCGGTAGCCTGAGGCGCCATCCCAACACCGATTTTCAACATAAGTTCGCGGAACTTTTCGCGATCCTCCGTAATGTTAATGGCATCGATATCCACCCCAATGAGCTCTACGCCAAAATCTTCCCAGATACCTTTTTTATCGGCCTCTATACAAAGGTTTAGTGCAGTCTGACCTCCCATGGTGGGCAGTACGGCATCGATTTGTGGATGTGCCTTTAAGATTTCAACAATCGATTTTGTGGTCAAGGGTTTCAAGTAGACATGATCCGCCATGGAAGGGTCGGTCATAATAGTGGCCGGGTTACTATTGATCAAAATTGTCTCTATACCGTCCTCCCTTAGGGAACGAAGGGACTGACTTCCCGCATAATCGAACTCACAAGCCTGACCAATAATAATTGGCCCGGAACCAATAATCAAAATTGAATTTAAATCTTTTCTTTTAGGCATTCCAATACTAGTTTCTCGTTATCTAAATTTTCAAAATTAGGTCAAAAAAAAGGTGCTGAACTTAAAGAAGCAGCACCTTTTTTTAAAAGTTATCTACAAATCATTACTTTTTGTGTCGTGGCTCAGAGGATACGGTTAGTTTTTTTCTACCTTTTGCCCTTCTTCTGGCAAGAACCTTTCTTCCATTGACCGACGCCATACGCTCACGGAATCCGTGCTTATTTTTTCTCTTTCTCTTAGATGGTTGAAATGTTCTCTTACTCATCGCCTATATTTTTAATCGCTGAATGTTATCGTTTGAATTCCTACCAATGGATAGGTAAAACCGGGTGCAAATATACAAAGAGTTTTGTCTTTGGCAAGAGGTATCGAAAAAAATATTTTAATAAATCCATTCTTTCAAAAAGCTAGGTTTTCCCTAATTTTGCCCGAATCAAATTCCATGGGTTTATTGTTCTTGATCAATTCTAAATTATAGGCAAACCCAATTTATTCTAATCATATTTAAAGATGTTCAATAAAAACATAAAACTTGTCATTGCCGGGCTTATCATTGCGTATGCCATATACCAATTTATAGAGGGAAATATAGGTAACGGAATTTTCTTGATTCTTCTCTCGCTCATTTTCATCTTCCTGTATTTTAGGAACGAAATCATCCTATTGGCCTTTTTAAGGATGCGGAAACAAGATCTTGCCGGCACCGAAAAATGGCTTTCCAAAATCAAAAATCCAGAAAGTGCCTTAATAACAAAACAGCAAGGCTACTATAACTATCTTCATGGGATTATCCACTCCCAAACCAACCTGACCCAGGCCGAGAAATATTTTAGAAGAGCTCTGAAACTAGGCCTCACAATGGATTATGATGTTGCCATGGCAAAACTGAGCCTTGCCGGAATATCAATGCAAAAACGCAGAAAAAGGGAGGCTACCACCTTGTTGAACGAGGCCAAAAAATTGGACAAGAACAATATGCTCACCGAACAGATCCGAATGATGCAGCAACAAATGAAGAAAATCTAAAAGCGTTCCTTAATTACTTTGTTTCCTTATAATATCCCTTATTTGGGATTTCAATAGCGTACTTTTTACGTGAACTATTATTAAGATGCGGTTCCCGTAGCCAAGGATTATGTCTTTTTAAAATTTTGTAGTTGATTTCATATTGCTGGGCAAAATCGGCAAAGCTGGCAACGGGTTCGTCGATTTCCACGGTAAAAGTGGGTACTGCGGTATAATAGTCGTCTTTTTCCAAATGAAATCCATATTTTTCGGGATTGGAAAGTATTTCCTTAATGGCAAGGATTCTAAATACGTACCTTCCTGTTTCATCGCCCAATAATAAATCCCAGTAGTTATCAACTTGCTGGATTCCCATATACTTATTGATAGAACCTGGACCTGCATTGTAGGCCGCCGCTGTCAAGGACCAACTGCCATATTTATCCTTCCATCTGTTTAAATATTTGCAGGCTACTTCGGTGGATTTTTCTAAATGGTACCTTTCGTCCACGTTGGAATTGATTTCCAGCCCATATTCCCTTCCTGTCTCCCGCATGATCTGCCAAAAACCGGTAGCTCCGGCAGGCGAAACAACATTGGTGAGTCCGCTTTCGGCAACGGCCAAATACTTAAAATCGTCAGGGATGCCATTTTTGGCCAGAATGGGTTCGATAACAGGAAAATATTTATGGGCACGCTTCATCAATAATAGCGCGTTCGATTGCCAATAAGTATTCACCAAAAATTCACGATCTATACGCTCCATAATCTCCGGATCTTCCTGGGGAACAATTTCGCCCGCGAAATTTAAATCTTGGGGGATATCAATAGATGAAATGCGGTACTCAGACGCAACGTTCTTTTCAATAGAATCATTGGCAACCACTTTTTTAGGGTCGTTATTTGAAAACTCGGTGGATTTCGTTGCAAAGACCAAGGTGCCAACAATAAAAAACACACCGCAAAACATGAGAATATTTTTTAAAACTTTCATAGTCATAGAGGGTTTAGAGATACTCAAAGGTATTAATAGAACTATCTTAATCCAAAATAATTGTGGGCAGGTGCTCATTAAACCATTTTGCTCTGTGAATGATCATGGTATGGGTGGCGTTTTTGACTACCGTACAATTGTCAATGTTCGAGATTGGAAAAACGGCATCCTTATCACCGTGTATATGGACAAGGTTCTTTGGGTACTCCATCTGGTTCCAGTTTACGGTTTGATGAATGCACCAGTCTATATAGCGCTTATCCCGTATGGAAAGATATTTTTCATACAGTTCCAATCGCTTTACCACGGTTTCACCAAAGGCGTATTTTGCCAAAAGTTCCACATTGTTCACCAATCCCGTGGGCAGTAATTTATGGACCTGTGTGTAACGCGCAAATACCATCCGTTTGGGCAATTCGCTTTTCAGCTTTACACTTGAAACGATGATGATTTTTTTAACCGATATATGTTTTGCCATTTCCTGAACCAAGATACCCCCCAAAGAAACGCCTAATAGTATAGGGTTTGGGTGTACAATACGCTTGGTCATCTCTTTGGCGTATGCTCCTAGGGACTGACCTTTTTCAGGGACAAACCAGTCCAAAAAATGCATTTGAAAATTTTCTTCAGGAAGCTTTATATATTCGAAAATGGTATGGCTTGCTGCCATTCCTGGCATAAAATAGACATGTTCTTTTTTATCCATCATAGAGGCAAATGTCATATAAAACTAGGAATGTAGGGAAATTTTTGCTAGTTTTGAACATAATTATGTTGATAACTTTTATAAATCAGCAGGTTTCTTTTAAAAGAATTGAATTGCGATTTGGGAACATCGTATTTTTTGTCTAAACCAAACACTTAAATCAACTATATGAATAATGTAATTATTAAGGACAACGCTTTCTTGCGCCAATTTGAAACGACAATTAACGGCCATCTCGCTAAAATTGAGTATTCCTCCCAAGAAAGAAAAGTCTTTTTAACAAAGCTGGTAGTTCCTGAGGAGGTAGATCAAGAAGGCTTCAAAGAAGATTTTATTAAATCCGTTCTCAATCACATCCAAGAACAAAATTTAAGAGTGGTTCCCACGAGTCCTCAAATAGCGGGATTCCTTAGAAAGAATAGACAATATAAGGAGATGTTGCCGGTGGGCATCAGAATCTAATTTAAAAGCTCCAAAATGGAGCTTTTTTTATGCGATAACTTCTGCATTTACAAAACCAATAGTTACGATTCCGTCCTCCGCGATTTCCTTCAATCGTACGTTGTGGAGAGTATTTACCAGTTCAGGATTCCAAGGGGTTTTTACCTTTACATAGTTTTCCGTGAATCCATGAATATAGCCTTCCTTGTTCTCCCCTTCGAAAAGCACCTCCAACTCCGCACCCAACTGACTTTCGTAAAAGGCCCTTCTTTTTTTAACCGATAAGGCCCTCAGCATTTTGCTGCGTTTATTCCTGATTTTTTTTGGCACCACGCCCTCCATGGTCGCTGCCTCCGTATTGTCCCTTTCCGAATACGTAAAAACGTGCAGATAGGAAATATCCAGATCCTTTAAAAAATTATAGGTCTCCAGAAAATGTGCATCGGTCTCGCCCGGAAAACCAACGATAACATCCACGCCAATGCAACAATTTGGTATCACCTCCTTGATTTTCTTCACACGATCAACGTATAAATCTGTTAAATACCGACGCTTCATAAGCTTCAAGAGCGCATCACTGCCACTTTGTAAGGGTATATGGAAATGGGGCACAAACCGATCGCTTTGGGCTACAAAATCGATTGTTTCATTTTTTAAAAGGTTGGGTTCTATGGACGATATCCGTAACCTATGGATACCATCTACATATTCCAAGGCCCTAACCAAATCCAGAAAAGTATGTTCGTGTCTTTTATTTCCGAATTCACCCTTGCCGTAATCCCCGATATTCACGCCCGTCAACACAATTTCCTTAATACCTTGTTCGGCAATTTCCTGAGCGTTCTTGAGTACATTTTCCAAGGAATCGCTCCTGGAAATTCCCCGCGCCAGCGGAATGGTACAGTACGTACATTTATAGTCGCACCCATCTTGGACCTTTAAGAAAGCCCGGGTTCGATCACCAATGGCGTAGCTTCCCACATAAAAATCGGCTTCCTGGATTTCGCAGGAATGCACTTCGCCCATAACGTTTTTGGACAGATCGTTGACATAATCCGCAATGTTGAATTTCTCGGTGGCTCCGAGAACCAAATCCACACCGTCGACTGCGATAAGTTCCTCAGGCTTTAACTGGGCATAGCAACCAATGGCCGCAATAAAGGCCTGTGGATTTGATTTTTGGGCCTGTTTTACAATGGTCTTGAACTTTTTGTCCGCATTTTCAGTCACGGAACAGGTATTTATGACATACATGTCCGCCTTTTCGTCAAAACCCACCCTGTCAAAGCCCTCTTTTACCAAACTTCGGGCAATGGTAGAAGTTTCGGAAAAATTTAGCTTGCAGCCTAAGGTGTAAAATGCGACTTTTTTGTTCATAACATTCGTGTTCGATTTAGTAATTACGCCATTTTTTGGTGATTTCAAAAACATGGTTCAAAATATCGGCATCGGCATCTGTAAATTCCACACCTCTTCTGGCCATCATAACCTTTGCGGCCTCAAAGGCCTTGTTGGGCATGTAGGTACTAAACCCAGAAGCCCCGCCCCAGCTAAAACTCGGCACAAAATTCCTAGGAAACCCGGGGACGTAAATATTTGAATTTACGCCGATTACCGTTCCCGTATTGAACATGGTGTTGATGGCAGTTTTACTGTGGTCGCCCATCATCAATCCACAAAATTGTAGTCCGGTCTGTTCGAATTTTTCGGTTGCATAATTCCATAACCGCACCTTGGCATAGTTGTTCTTAAGGTTGGAGTTGTTGGAATCCGCCCCAATATTACACCATTCGCCCAATACGGCATTCCCCAAGTAACCTTCATGGCCTTTACTCGAGTATCCAAAAATAACCGAATTGCTGACCTCGCCACAAACCTTGGAATACGGCCCAATGGTAGTAGCGCCATATAATTTCCCTCCCATTTTTACAATGGCATGGTCGCAGAGCGCCAGTCCACCGCGGATAAGGCTTCCCTCCCAAATTTCAGCGTTCTTGCCAACGTATATAGGTCCATCGGTAGCATTCAAAATACTATATTCTACCTTAGCCCCTTCTTCCAAAAAAATTCGTTCCGGACAGATGAGACTATTGGTTTTTGATATGGGCCGACTTTCCCTGCCCTTGGTTAAAAAATCAAAATCCTCCTGTAGGGCTCTTTCATTGAGCGAAAAAATGTCCCAGGTATTTTTGACCTGGAACAAATCAAAATCATAAACAATTTCTTTGTACCCGCTCCAATCACCCTCGCTATGGACATTAGCAGACCTATATGCGATTATGATGTCGTCTTTTTTTAACACTTCCCGTTCCTTCAAACCTTTGACATTCTGAAGTAAGTCGGCACTGGGCAGTATACTTCCGTTAAGAAAAATATTATCCGATTGTAAAACCATCGGGAATTTAGCCTGTAGATACGCTTCCGTTTGGTAGCTACATGAGGTACTTAAATACGCCTCCCATTTTTCCTTGATGGTCATGATTCCAATACGAACATCGGCCACCGGCCTTGTAAAAGTAAAGGGTAAAAGATGTTCCCGCACCGGACCATCAAAAAGAATATAGTTCATGGATATTTTTTTTCAAAATTAATCATTAGACCAGGACTACCTATCCCATTCCAGTCTAAATGCCTAAAAATTAGATGCCATCCAATAAAAAACGCCTCCAAAATGTGGAGGCGTTGATTATCTTAAGAATAAAATAAGTCCTATTCCTCTTCTTTCGTTTCGGGTTTAGAGAATTTCTTGTATTTATTTTTAAACTTGTCAATCCTACCAGCGGTATCCAAAAACTTGGCCTTACCAGTATAGAACGGATGTGAAGTTCTTGAAATTTCTAATTTAACCAACGGATATTCAACACCGTCAACTTCTAAAGTCTCTTTTGTATCCGCTGTAGATTTGGTGATAAAAATGTCTTCATTAGACATGTCCTTGAAGGCTACCAATCTATAATTTTCTGGGTGTATTCCTTTTTTCATGTTAAAATCATTATCGCACCCATTCCAACGGGCACTTATTTTAAGGCTGCAAATTTAGTCAAATTATTAGAATTGCCAATTTATTAAAAGGAAAAAACATAAAATAAAATGATGCTATTTTGTAACTATTTTACTTAGCCCTATACAAATTAGATAATCAACTTTTAAAACTTAAAAACAATGGAAGAAAATAAACCAAAAACAGGTAAGTATGCTTTGAACTATGGCCTTTTACTGGGAGGCGTAGGAATAATTTTCGCGTTCATGTTGTATACGGCCGATATGCATTACCAAGGAGGAATCGCGGTGATGTTGATAAGTCTTGCGCTTACTATAGCGGGTATCGTTTTGGCGATGATACAATTTAGAAAGGCCAACGGTGGCTTCATGTCATTTTCCCAAGCCCTTAAGGTGGGCGTTGGGGTGAGCTTGATTGCTGGAATCATTGGAATTATTTTTAATCAAATTATGGCCAATGTCATTGATCCCGATATGATGGCCAAAGCCATGGAAATGCAGAGAAATCAACTTATGGAGACTACCTCAATGACTCCAGAACAAATCGATGCGCAAATGGAAATGGGTAAAAAATTCTCCACTCCAACGATGCAGGTAGTTTTTGGACTTGTATTTAGCCTATTCATTGGATTCGTTATTTCACTAATCTCTGGACTGATTCTAAAAAAACAGGAAGAATAGAACTAATTTGTATTTTTGAAGGGAATTCCTAAAGTAAACAATGCAGTTATCCATAGTCATTCCCTTACTGAACGAGGAAGAATCGCTCAAAGAACTTCATGATTGGATTGTATCCGTGATGCAATCCAATCATTTTTCTTATGAAATACTGTTCGTGGACGATGGTAGTACTGACGGTTCCTGGAGTATCATTTCTCAATTATCCGAGCTAAATCCCTATGTAAAAGGAATTAGGTTTCTAAAGAATTTTGGGAAATCCCAGGCATTGCACGCTGGATTCAATTTGGCCAAAGGCGACGTTATTATCACGATGGATGCGGACCTACAGGACAATCCCGAAGAAATTCCAGAATTATATAATCTTATCCAATCCAAGGAATATGATTTAATTTCCGGTTGGAAAAAGAAGCGATACGACTCCCTAATATTCAAAAACCTACCCTCCAAACTTTTTAATTGGGCGGCCAAAAAAACATCAGGTGTAAAATTGCACGATTTCAATTGTGGTCTAAAGGCCTATAACAAGTCGGTCGTAAAAAGCATAGAAGTATCCGGGGAAATGCACCGATACATTCCGGTATTAGCGAAGAATGCCGGTTTCAACAAAATAGGTGAAAAGGTCGTAAAACATCAGGCCAGGAAATATGGGCATACCAAATTTGGAATGGAACGCTTTATCAACGGTTTTTTGGATTTGATAACCATTTGGTTCGTTTCCAGATTTGGAAAAAGACCTATGCATTTATTTGGCGCTTTGGGCGTTTTGATGTTCATTATAGGTTTCGGTTTCGCACTATATTTAGGAATAGATAAACTTTTCTTAAACCCATTTGGTCGTTTGATTACGGATAGACCTGAATTTTATATCTCCTTGATTTCCATGGTAATCGGTACGCAGTTATTTCTAGCCGGATTCATCGGTGAAATAATAACCAGATCGAAGCGAAACGAACCCCGTTATCATATTTCCGAAGAATTAAATTTGAACTCGGAACAAACACAATATTCTTTGTAAATTTAAATAACACTTAAAACCAAAAATTACATGGATACCATTCTGGAAACCGCAAAAAGTTGGCTTACCGATTTTTTTGACCCAAAAGTAAAGGAAGAAATACAGCACCTTATTGATAACGACACAGAAGAACTTAAGGACCGCTTCTATAAAAATATGGAATTTGGTACAGGTGGTATGCGTGGTGTTATGGGGGTTGGAACTAACAGAATCAACAAATACACATTGGGTAAAAGTACCCAAGGACTCAGCAACTACCTCAAAAAAGTTTATGCCGGCGAAGATATAAAAGTGGTCATAGCATTTGACTGCCGCCATAACAGCGACACCTTGGCAAGAACGGTGGCGGAGGTATTTTCGGCCAATGGCATCCATGTATATTTATTTTCAGAATTACGCACTACGCCAGAATTGTCCTTTGCAGTAAGACACTTGAACTGCCATGCAGGAATCGTGCTTACGGCATCGCATAACCCACCGGAATATAATGGTTACAAGGTCTATTGGACGGATGGAGGACAAATTGTACCTCCCCAGGACGGTGAAATTATATCCGAAATAAACAGTCTCGGTTTTGAGGATATCAATTTTAATGCCGATGAAAGCTTGATTACAGTAATCGATACCGATGTGGACGAAGCATTTATTGAGGCATCGGTCAAGAACGGTAACTTCAATGCTGCCGGAAAGGACGATTTTAAGATCGTGTTCACTTCCTTGCACGGAACTTCGATTACCGCCATCCCCGAAGTATTGAAAAGAGCAGGGTATGAAAATGTAACCATAATTGAGGAACAAGCAAAGCCGGATGGTTCATTCCCCACGGTAAAATCTCCTAACCCAGAGGAATCCGAAGCCTTGTCCATGGCCGTTAAAAAGGCAGAGGAAATTGGAGCGGATATGGTTGTGGGTACCGACCCCGATAGTGATAGACTGGGAATCGCGGTCCGTAATTTGGAAGGCAAGATGCAGATTGTCAACGGAAACCAGGCTATGGTACTTATGACCAAATTTTTATTGGAAAAAAGAAAGGAAAAAGGATTCAAAGGCAATGAATTTATAGCCACGACCATCGTTTCCACACCCATGATGGAGGTGATGGCCAAAGCGTATGGCGTAGAATTCAAAACGGCCTTGACCGGCTTTAAGTGGATAGGAAAGATGATCAAGGATTTCCCCCAATCGGATTTTATTGGAGGCGGTGAGGAAAGTTTTGGTTATATGGTGGGCGACTTTGTGCGTGATAAGGACGCTGTCACTTCTACCCTATTGGCCTGTGAAATCGCCGCCCAGGCAAAGGCGAATGGCAGTTCCTTTTACAAAGATCTTATTGATTGTTATGTTGATTATGGATTCTATAAGGAACATTTGATTTCCCTTACCAAGAAAGGGATGAGCGGTGCAGAGGAAATCAAACAAATGCTAAAAGATTTTAAGGAAAACCCTGTTGAATCCGTAGCAGGTTCCAAAGTAAAATGGATCGAGGACTACAATACGTCCACGGCCAAAAACGTGCTGACAGGGGAAGAAAAATCAATCGATATCCCAAAATCCAACGTGTTGATATACGAAACCGAAGATGGCACACGAATCGCTGCAAGACCCAGTGGCACGGAGCCCAAGGTGAAATTTTATATCAGCACCAACACAAAATTGGACAAGGCAGCGGACTTTACTAAAGTATCCGCACAGTTGGATGCAAAAATCAAAAGCATCGTTAGCGAGCTCAATTTAGGTTAATGGATTATTTTAAGAAGATTCTGCTTTTTGCGAAACCCTATCGCAAATATGGATATCTGAACATCTTTTTCAACATTTTATATGCGCTTTTCAGCGCGTTATCCTTCGCGGCCCTTATACCCATGTTGGATGTTCTGTTCGATAAAACAAAACAGGTATATCGGGCACCCCAATATCAGGATTTGGGACATTTGAAGGATTACCTACAAGAATACATAAATTACAGGGTCACTGCGTATTCCGGAAACGATGAGATGAAGGGCTTGATTCTAGTAATTGGGTTGGTTCTAGTATTATTCCTTCTTAAGAACTTGTTCAACTACTTGGCCATGTTCTTTATTACCTTTTTACGAAATGGCGTCTTAAAGGATATCCGAAATAGGATGTACGAAAAGGTGGTGGAGCTACCAATTTCCTATTATTCCGAAAAAAGAAAAGGGGATGTAATCGCAAGGATAACCTCGGATGTATTAGAGATTCAACATTCCTTTCTTTCAATTCTGGAACTTATTGTACGTGAACCTCTTACAATTTTGTTTACAATATTGATAATGTTCGGGATAAGCTTTAAACTGACCCTCTTTGTATTCATTTTTATTCCCATTGCAGGTATGATTATATCAAAGATTGGAAAATCCCTTAAAAAGCAATCGGATAACGTACAACGGGAACAAGGCGAATTTTTATCGATTATAGAAGAAACTCTGGGTGGACTGAGAGTCATCAAGGCGTTCAATTCAGAATCCAAATTTTACAAAACTTTTTCAAGTTCTACGGAACGGTTCTTCAATTTTAGCAATACGCTATTGAATCGTCAAAATTTGGCCTCTCCTACAGGTGAGTTTTTGGGCATCCTGGTCATTGGTGTATTACTGTGGTTCGGTGGAAAAATGGTATTGATCGACAAAACTTTAGATGCATCCTCTTTCATAGCCTATATGGGTTTGGCCTACAACATCCTAACCCCTGCCAAAGCCATCAGTAAAGCTTCCTATGGCGTTAAAAAAGGGAATGCCGCGGCCGAACGTGTTCTGGAAATTTTGGAAACCGAAAACCCAATCTCTGAAATTGAGAACCCGGTTGTTAAATCCCACTTCCTCCAACAAATTGTGCTTAAAAATATCTCCTTTAAGTATGAAGATGAATACGTGCTGAAAAACTTCAATTTAACGGTTCCAAAAGGGGCCACAGTTGCTTTGGTAGGTCAATCCGGTAGCGGAAAAAGTACCATTGCCAATTTGGTGACCAGATTCTATGATGTGAATGAAGGGGAAGTTACCATTGATGGCACCAACATTAAGCATTTTTCAAAAAAGTCCTTGCGAAGTCTGCTCGGCTTGGTGACACAAGACTCCATTTTGTTCAATGATTCCGTGAAAAACAACATCCGATTAGGCAAGGAAAATGCCACCGACGCGGATATTATAGAAGCGGCCAAAATAGCGAATGCCCACGATTTTATAATGGAACTTCCAAACGGGTATGATACCAATATTGGGGACGGCGGCAATAAATTGAGCGGCGGACAAAAACAGCGTCTTTCCATAGCACGGGCCGTTCTGAAAAATCCCCCGATCATGATTTTGGACGAGGCCACTTCCGCCTTGGATACGGAAAGTGAACGCTTGGTACAGGACGCCCTCGAAAAAATGATGCGAAATAGGACTTCTATAGTCATTGCGCATCGCTTGTCAACCATCCAAAATGCAGATACCATTGTAGTTCTGAACAAAGGCGAAATAGTGGAACAAGGAAGCCATAACGAGCTTTTAAGCCAAAACGGTACCTACAGGAAATTGGTGGAAATGCAGTCTTTGGGATAATGGTCGTTGGTTGTTGGCTGTTTAAAATGCATGGCACTATTCGCATTACACTAGGCACTTTGCATACTATTGTTCATTGTTAATTGATTAATTCGTAATAGAAATTGTTCAATACTGACTGTAAACCGAATTCTGCTAAGGACTACTGGACTACTGCCATTAACTTATGACTTTTAACTTTTCGCTGTCGGCGTTTGGCTGTTAGCTGTTAGTTGTTAGCTGTTAGCTGTTAGCTGTTAGCTGTTAGCAAGATAACTTTTAACTTTTCATTCTTCACTTTTCATTTTTCACTTTTCATTAAATCACTATCTCACTATTTCACTTAACCACTAAAAACTAAACCTTTTCGTACTTTAGTAGTCATAGTACAAAAAGCTTTCGGTTGATTGCAGAGGAAACCTTAGTCCAGGAATTAAAATCAAAGGAGACACAGTCCAAGGCCTTTGAGCAACTGGTTGCGAATTATAAGGAACGTTTATACTGGCATATCCGCAGAATTGTACTGAATCATGATGATGCTGATGATGTGCTTCAGAATACCTTTATTAAGGTGTATCGGAATATTGACAGCTTTAAAGGAGAAAGTAAACTGTTCTCATGGATGTACAGAATCGCGACCAACGAATCGTTGAGCTTTTTAAAACAACAACGAACTAAACTTGGAGTGACCGATGATGAATACCAAGACAAAATGATAAAAAATTTAGAGGCCGATGTTTATTTTGAAGGCGATGAGATTCAATTGAAACTGCAAAAGGCAATCGCTACCCTGCCTGAAAAACAGAAATTGATTTTCAACATGAAGTATTATGAGGATTTAAAATATGAAGAGATCTCCGAGATTTTGGATACCACCGTTGGGGGACTAAAAGCCTCTTATCATTTAGCCGTAAAAAAAATAGAGGGTTTCATCAAAGGCGATTAAACCTTTTAATGAATTGAGAGTCATAGTAATAAGATGAACGAGAAGAACACAAATAAAAATCCTTTCAGCACACCAAAAGGCTATTTCGATAGCTTTGAGGAAAGTCTTAGGGATAGGTTGGCAAAGGAAAGCTCATCTATTCCCCAGCAAGAGGGTTTTAGGGTCCCTTCATCTTATTTTGAGGATTTTCAGTCCAAGCTTACCGCCAGACTAGAAGAGGAGAAGACCGTTCCAAAAGTCATACAGTTTACACCATTCAGGAAATTTATGACCATTGCGGCGTCCATTGCGGCAGTAACCTTCTTGGCCATTGGAATAAATTGGGGTAATATCGAAGAGCTTAGTTTTACCGATTTGGCAAATTCCGAAATCGAAGCCTATTTTGACGATAATGAGCTGGATCTTTCCTCCGATGAAATCGCGGAGGTACTTCCTGTCGATACCTATGAAATTAACGATTTCGTACAACCACAATTAAACGAGGACAATCTGTTGGATTATCTCAATGAAAATGTGGAGTATTTTGAAGAATTAAATTTAGAAAACAATGATTAGACTATTTATAGCCATATTGATGTTGTTTACGACCCTGTCTTTTGCCCAAGATAAGTCCAGGGAAAAGATTAAGGCTCTCAAGGTGGCCTACTTGACCGAGCATCTGGAACTTTCTAGCAAAGAGGCACAGGAATTTTGGCCAGTTTACAACGAATATGAAGAAAAAAGACATGAGTTGAGACACAAGCAATGGGTGGAGATAAAAAGCAAACTTAAAGACGTAGGGAGCTTGAACGAGGAGGAGGCTCAATCCCTCTTGTCCGCTTATCTTAAAATTGAGGAAGAGGAGGAAGAATTGGAAAAAGATTTCCTTAACAAGGTAAGTAAGGTAATTTCGGCGAAGAAAACCTTGGTCCTAATGCGTTCTGAAGAAGATTTTAAACGGCAGTTGATAAAGCAGTACCGCCATAATAAAGGCGGACGCTAGCATGTTCAAAAAAGAGATTTTAGACCTGACAGGTTTCCAAAACCTTTCAGGTCTTTTTTTAGTATCATTTTTAAGGAAAAGTTGCCTGAAGGCAAACTTTGGTCATCTAAAAATCAGCTTGGAAATCCGATGCTTTCCAGCGGCATAGGCCACGGAATCCGATAAAAATCGGATGGTATAAAAACCTTCCTTGCTAAGCTGTGTCCATGCATCTCCCCCATCCGAGGAATAGGAAATGCCATGAAAACCGACTGCCACGATCGCTTTTCCATCGCGATTCGGCACAAATTGAATACAGCTCCTATAACCGGGATACTGACCATCGGCAATAAGCTTCCATGTTTTACCTCCGTCTTCCGTTTTCATCTTGTTTTGGGTAGTTACCTCCGGCTGGGTGTAATCCCCTCCTATGGCAATTCCTAAATTTTGATCGTAAAAGTCGATGGAATAGATACCTTGTGTGGCAACTTCATTTTCCATAGGGGTCCCAATTCTATTCCAAGTAGCTCCCGTATCCATCGTATGATAGATGCTACCGGTGGTCGTGGCTATCCAAGCCTGATTTCCCATAACTTCAATATTGGTGTTGCTCGCTGCAAAGGCTCCTTCGCCTTCCGTTCCCTCAGGAAGTTCATCACAAGGGATCTTTCTCCAAGTCGCTCCGCCATCCCTGGTTATTATAACACTCAAACATCCGTCCACGGTATCCCCAACGGCCAGGCCTTCCAAATCGTTCCAAAACACCATGGAATCATAAAAAACGGTTTCGCCAACTTCGGTATATACCAATTCCATTTGCCCGTTGTCATCTGTTTTATAAAGCAATGCCGGACTCCCAACGGAAAGCATGAAAAAATCGGAATTCGTATGAGCAACGGCCCTAAAGGAGGGTACAATGCTATCGTATTTTATAGTATTGGACCGGATCTTTCCAGAAGCAACATCTACAGTACCGTACACGCCGTCACTACCTGCAAAGGCCAAGGTATTTTGATCTAAAAATTCGATGGCCCGTATGCTGACGGAATCCAAAAAAACATCCTCCACTTCCACGGTTGTAAAAATCTTGATATTTTCTTTTTTGGAACACGAGATAAAAACAAGAAGGAAAAATCCGAAGAAGGCTAAGGGGCGCATGTGTACAAAGTTTCTCAAAAATAAATGGAATCCACTCTAAAACAATACCTTTGCACCCTTAATTTTTTCTCATGAAGTTGCATAGAAACTTGGTATTCGCCGTAATTGATGCTTTGAACCTGATTTTTAATGAGGGAGAGTATGCGGATAAGGTTGTCCAAAAAGTGTTGAAGTTCGATAAGCGCTGGGGAGCACGGGACCGAGGGTTCATTGCGGAAACCACCTATGAAATGGTTCGATACAAAAGGTTGTATGCCGAAATTGCCGAGGTGAAAGCACCTTTCAGCAGGCCCGACCTTTTTAGAATGTGGGCGGTATGGGCCGTTTTGAGCGGAATTAAATTACCCGATTGGAAACAAATTGAACCCACTCCAGAAAGAAGGATCAAGGGTCGGTTTGACGAACTTTCCAAAATTCGAAAATACAGAGAGGCAATCCCTGATTGGATCGATGAATTGTGTGCCAAAGCCTTGGGGGAGGAACTTTGGACGGCCGAAATCGCAAAATTAAACGAGCCTGCCGAAGTCATTCTTAGAACAAATACCCTTAAAACCACTAAAGAAAAACTTCGAAAAAAACTTTTGGACGAAGGCATCGTTACCGAACCCATTAAAGGATATCCCCTCGCCCTTAAGCTTCCGGAACGGGCCAACGTATTCGTAACCCAAAGTTTTAAGGATGGACTTTTTGAGGTACAGGATGCCTCTAGTCAATTGGTAGCGGAACTTTTGGACGTAAAACCAGGGCAACGCGTTGTGGATACCTGTGCCGGTGCGGGAGGAAAATCCCTGCATTTGGCCGCACTGATGGAAAACAAAGGACAGCTAATTTCCATGGATATTTACGGCAGCAAGCTCAAGGAACTTAAAAGACGTGCCAGAAGAAATGGAGCGCATAATATAGAACCTAGGGAGATTACGTCTACCAAGGTCTTCAAAAAGTTGTACGATAGCGCGGACAGGGTCTTGATCGATGCTCCCTGTACTGGTCTTGGGGTACTTCGTAGAAACCCCGATACCAAATGGAAACTACAACCCGAGTTTCTGGAAGAGATTACCAAGACCCAACAGGAAATCTTGAGAAGTTACAGCAAGATCGTAAAAGCGGGTGGTAAGATGGTCTATGCTACGTGTTCCATATTGCCACAAGAAAACTCGGAGCAGGTGAAGATCTTTTTGACATCTGAGGAAGGGAGCAAATTTACACTGGTGACCGAAAAGAAAATATTCGCCTCCAAAAGCGGCTTTGACGGCTTTTACATGGCCTTATTACAAAAAGAAACAGCCAATTAACCGAACAATGGCAATTGTTGGTCCCCTTGGGTAGCGGTTTTTTTGCCGGATGGTTTCTCCGCAGGTTTTTGTCCCCACTTTTTCATGGCTTGAACTAACGGCATGAGGGTTTTGCCTTTGGCCGTGATGGTATACTCGACACGCGGTGGAATTTCCGCATACATCTTGCGTTCCAGGATTTGTGATTTTTCCAATTCCTTTAATTGCTTGCTCAACATTTGCTTGTTGATACCTTCTATGTTCTTTAGAAGCGTTGAGAACCGGTTGATACCCATGGAAACCCTATAAAGAATAATCGGCTTCCATTTGCTACCTATTTCCTCCATACAGGCGGTTACGGGACAATATTCGGATGGTTTGTTCAAAACTGTAGAATTTAAAATGTAGGTAATACTTTGATACACCCCAAATATAAAACATCGGTCTAAATTATAGACCGATGTTCGTTACTATTTTTTACTTAAAAAGTTATTCTTTGACAGTGGGATATTCCACGCCTAATTGTTCCAAATAACTGTCGTATTTGGTTTCGTCATAGTAATATTTTTGAAGCTCCTCCCTAAACTGGCCCTGCTTATCCGTATTCAAATAAATCGGTGGCATATCGGTTTCGGCGATCATTGGTTTATAGGTAGTTTCCTTTTGTTGTACGTTTTTAAAATAGTCCCAGGCCCCTTCTAGAAGTTCCGGCTTCGTTAAAAAATCCACAATGGTCATGGCTTCCGCCTTGGCCCCGGCAACTACGCCTTTATGGGCAATGGGCGTGGCCATGGCGATTGCATTACTCCAATGGTGTCCCTGCAAGCCGGGAATATTGGACGGAAACCGCATGGTCACGGTTGGTACTTTCCATGAAATATCGCCAATATCGTCAGAACCGCCACTTACCGGCTCTTCCACCGGAAGTCCAAGGGGATCCAATTCCATTGGCAAACCTTCAATTTTTTCGGAACCGACCTCTGTCTGTACGGCCTTGGCCAAGGTTTGGTCGGCCTCTGACCATTGCGGGAGTCCCACTTGCTTGATATTGTCATACATGGTTTCCGCAATGACCTTGTTATAATGTCTTGGCCACGCAGTTCCAAGTACTTTGGAGCTCATGGTGGTACCTGTCATCAAGGCAGCTCCCTTGGCCATATCATTGGCAAGGGCATACATTTCCATAATTCCTTCATACTTTATGTCCCTAAAATAAAACCAGATAGCGGCCTTGGATGGCACTACATTGGGCTGATCTCCAGCATCGGTAAAAATGGAGTGTGATCTTTTTAAGGGATGTAAATGCTCCCTTTTGTAGTTCCAGGCTATGTTCATCAGTTCGGCAGCATCCAAAGCACTTCTTCCGCGCCAGGGCGAACCGGCGGAATGTGCCGCCTCTCCTTCAAAGGAATACTCCACGGATATCAATCCGGTACCCCTGGTGGGTCCGTAGGAGACTCCTAAATTGTTCCCCACATGGGTAAAAATACACATATCGATATCATCGAAAAGACCATCGCGCACATACCAAGCTTTGGCGGCTACCAGTTCCTCGGCGATACCCGGCCAAAGTATCAAGGTTCCCCCAATGTTCTCCTTTTCCATAATTTCCTTTACGGCGAGGGCCGACATGATATTCAGGGGAATACCGGCATTGTGTCCTTCACCATGCCCGGGGGCGCCATCCACAATAGGTTTGTGATACGCAACCCCAGGATACTGCGACGCCTTGGGAATACAATCCACATCACTTCCCAAAGCGATAACAGGACCTTCCCCATTGCTCCATTTCGCGAACCATGAGGTGGGTATGCCGGACAATGAATGTTCAATTTCAAAACCATTTTCCTGCAATACCCCCGTTAGGTATTTGGAAGATTCCTCTTCTTGAAAGCCAAGTTCGGCAAAACTAAAGATCTTGTCCACCATCACCTGGGCCATCTTTTTATCGGTTTCGATCAAGGCATTGGCCTCAGACTTAAATTTCTCAATTTGTTTTTTGGAATACTTTTTCTGGGCAAAGGTCAGCATGGCACAGGAAAGGCACATGACAAACGTGCATAGTCTTTTAGTCATTTTGGTCGATTTTGAATTAGTTTGTAAAAGGTAGTGAATTATTAATTTGTAGGTTTTAGCCGCCGCTAATATTTAAGGGATTAATATTTAGATGTACTAAATTTCAATTTTTTTAAATTTTGATTCTCAAAAATGAGATAATTTTATGGGTGCCGAATAGCAAAATGAGAAATGTACCCTTTACCTTAATAACCCTTCTTCTATATTCTTGTATTTTATTTCGTGAGAATGGCATCGATGTAAATATCACCAATACTACCGAACAAAGCATTACCAATATCGTTGTAAAAACTTCGGAGAATACAAATAGTCTGGTTATCGAACGATTGGGTCCAAAGGAATCCATATCCGGATTTCTAAAAATGACGCATGCCAAGACCGATGGAAGCTATGTAGTATTATACAATAAAGCGAGTGGACAAACAATTGAAACCGTGGGAGGATATTATAGTAACGGAATTTCCTTTTTGGAATTGATGCGTATTGAAATACAACAGGATACAGCCTTGATTCACTTTACAGAAAAACCTTAGGGATGATTTTTATATCAACAAAATTGGTTGAAAACTGTCTACCGCACACTAGGAAAAACAAGGGTTAAAATCGTAATTTTGCATTTTCCAATTTGCAAAAGAAACGTACCGATATGATTCACTTTTTTGGAAACCCGGCAGCCAAAATTTTTGCCGTCCAAACCACCCAGGAAATCACGCTGGAAAATGAAAAGAAATTGACATGGTTGTTCGGCAACCAACCCAAAATACATGTGGCGTCGCTGGACGCCTTTTTTGTTGGGCCACGTGCCGCCATGATAACCCCATGGAGTACGAATGCCGTTGAAATCACCCAAAATATGGGGATTACGGGCATTCTAAGGATTGAGGAATTCAACGCCGTATCTGAGGATTTTTCCGATTTTGACCCCATGCTTTCCCAAAAGTACAAGGGCATCGGTCAGGCTATCTATGATATCAACATACTTCCGGAACCCATTTTGGAAATAGCCGATATTGCCGGTTATAACCAAAAGGAAGGTTTGGCCTTGAGCGATGAGGAAGTCGCCTATTTGGAAGGTCTTTCCAAGAAAATGGGAAGGAAATTGACGGATTCAGAGGTATTCGGTTTCAGTCAGGTAAACTCGGAACATTGTCGGCATAAAATTTTCAATGGCACATTTATAATCGATGGCAAGGAAATGCCATCGAGTCTTTTCAAGCTCATAAAAAAGACGAGTCAGGAAAACCCCAACGATATCGTATCGGCCTACAAGGACAACGTGGCCTTTTTAAAAGGGCCCAAAGCCATACAATTCGCCCCAAAATCGGCCGACAAACCCGACTTTTACGAAGAGAAGGAGTTTGATTCCGTGTTGTCATTAAAAGCCGAAACCCACAATTTCCCTACCACGGTTGAGCCCTTCAACGGGGCCGCAACAGGTTCCGGCGGGGAAATTAGGGACCGCTTGGCAGGTGGCAAGGGATCATTGCCCTTGGCAGGTACGGCGGTATACATGACGGCATTTTCTAGGCTCGAAAAAGAAAGGGAATGGGAACAGGCCATGCCAGAGCGAAAATGGCTCTACCAGACACCTATGGATATATTGATTAAAGCCTCCAATGGGGCATCGGACTTTGGGAACAAGTTCGGGCAGCCGTTAATTGCAGGTTCCGTCCTTACATTCGAGCACGATGAAAAAGACTCGGTCCTTGGAGCGGAAGCCAGAAGATTGGGCTACGACAAGGTAATCATGCAAGCGGGCGGAATAGGTTATGGAAAAGCGGAACAAGCCTTAAAGGACACTCCGAAAAAAGGGGATAGAATTGTCATTCTTGGCGGCGACAATTACAGGATAGGCATGGGAGGTGCCGCTGTTTCCAGCGCGGATACGGGTGAATTTAGTTCCGCCATCGAATTGAACGCCGTACAACGTTCCAATCCAGAAATGCAAAAACGTGCCGCCAACGCAATCAGAGGCATGGTCGAAAGTGAAAACAATAGTATTGTTTCCATTCACGATCACGGTGCCGGAGGCCATTTGAATTGCCTATCGGAATTGGTTGAAGAAACCGGGGGCAAGATAGATTTGGACAAATTGCCCGTGGGCGACCCTACACTCTCTGCCAAGGAACTCATTGGAAACGAATCCCAGGAACGCATGGGACTCGTCATCGGACAAGAAAATGCGGCACTTTTAAAAAGGATTGCCGATCGTGAACGTTCGCCTATGTACGAGGTGGGCGATGTAACCGGGGACGACCGATTTACCTTTGAATCCAAAACGACGGGTGCAAAACCTATGGACGTGCAATTGGGGGATATTTTTGGAAGTTCCCCAAAAACGACAATGAGCGATGTTTCCGTCAAAAGGTCCTACAAGGAACCTGAATATGGATTGGAACACTTTCACGAATATTTGGACCAAGTCCTGCAATTGGAGGCCGTAGCCTGCAAGGATTGGTTAACAAATAAGGTGGACCGTTGCGTTGGGGGGCGTGTGGCAAAGCAACAATGCGCCGGGCCCTTGCAACTTCCGTTGAACAATGTTGCGGTCATGGCCTTGGACTTTAAGGGAACCGAGGGCATAGCTACGAGTATTGGCCACTCCCCTATTTCCGGGTTGATCGACCCAGCCGCAGGTAGTAAAAATAGTATTGCCGAAGCTTTGACCAACATCATCTGGGCCCCGTTGAAAGACGGATTAAAGTCTGTTTCTTTATCCGCCAACTGGATGTGGCCCTGTAAAAACGAAGGCGAGGATGCACGGTTGTATCAGGCTGTCCAAGCGGTCTCGGATTTTTCCATCGCCCTTGGCATCAACGTTCCAACGGGAAAAGATTCCCTTTCCATGAAGCAGAAGTACCCGGATGGGGATGTAATCGCACCGGGCACCGTAGTGATATCGGCAGCGGCAAGTTGCAACGATATCAAAAAGGTAGTGGAGCCTGTATTGCAAAAAAATGGAGGTTCCATTTACTACATCAACCTTTCCAGGGACGTTTATAAACTAGGTGGTTCTTCGTTTGCCCAAGTACGCAATTCCATTGGTTCTGAAGCTCCTACCATTCAGAACGACGATTATTTTAAATCGGTTTTCGACCTGATACAAACCTTGATTCAAAACGAGCAAATCCTCGCAGGCCATGATGTTGCGTCTGGAGGACTTATAACTACCTTGTTGGAAATGTGTTTTGCCGATACCCATTTGGGAGCTGATTTGGACCTGACCGATTTGGGAGAATCAGATACTATTAAATTGTTATTTTCCGAGAATGCGGGTATCGTCTTCCAACTTCGGGATAACCTGGTCGAAAAATTACTGGTCGATGCCAATATCGACGTAAAGAAAATAGGAACGGTGACCGATACGCCCGAACTTACCATCAAAAACGGTGGTATGGAAATGGGACTGAACGTTGCTAGCCTGCGGGATACATGGTACAAGACTTCCTATTTATTGGACAACAAACAAACGGCCAACGGACTTGCCAAGGACCGGTATGAAAATTACAAGAACCAATCCTTAAACTATACATTTCCGAATTCAGGACCCATCAAACTTCCTAGCCGAAACCTTGCCGAAGGACAGACCAGGCCCAAAGCGGCGATTCTTCGTGAAAAAGGAAGTAATTCCGAACGGGAAATGGCCAATGCCATGTATCTGGCCGGATTCGATGTGAAAGACGTTCACATGACCGATTTAATTTTGGGCAGGGAAACCTTGGAGGACATCCAATTTTTAGGTGCTGTAGGAGGCTTTTCAAATTCCGACGTTCTGGGGAGTGCCAAAGGCTGGGCGGGAGCGATCAAATACAATGAAAAGGCCAATAAGGTCATCAAGGACTTTTTTGCCAGGCCCGATACCTTATCCATTGGAATCTGCAATGGATGCCAATTGTTCATGGAATTGGATTTGATAAATCCGGAGCACGATATACATGGAAAAATGACCTACAACGACTCCCACAAACATGAAAGCAACTTCACTTCGGTGAAGATACTGGAGAACAACTCGGTCATGCTCTCCACATTGGCGGGCAGTACTTTGGGCGTTTGGATTTCACATGGTGAAGGCAAGTTCAAATTACCCAAAAACGAAAGCGAGTATGGCATTGTAGCAAAATATGGGTATGAAGGCTATCCAGCAAACCCAAATGGCAGCGATTTCAATACAGCCATGCTTTGTGATAAATCGGGCAGGCACTTGGTAACCATGCCGCATATTGAGCGATCCACATTTCCCTGGAATTGGACCTATTATCCATCGGACAGAAACGATGAAGCTTCTCCATGGTTGGAGGCCTTTATGAATGCCAGGGAGTGGGTTATATCAAACAAATAAAGGAATTATTTATAACGGTTAATTTGATGCTATTAAGACCTGTCAGGTTTTAAAAACAAGACAGGTCTTGTCCCCAAAAACAGCTACTAAACATTGGTATTGCCATATAAGGGAACGGCCACGGGAATACGTTAAGAAAAACAACCAATTGCATTTCATTTTCATTTACCATATTCATAATTATTAACAGGTAATTTTAATAGTACCTATTTAGAATCCCAAGTTCTTTCATTATTTTGCAAAAAAGTTTTACAAACCGACTATGCAAAAAGTTACCCGCCTCTTCGATTTTCCTTATTATCAATTGGAAAACCACCCATTGCAGAAAGCACTGGTCACCAAATACGATGGAAAATGGATTTCCACATCCACCCAAGAATATATTGATAAAGCAAATGCGATTAGCCGTGGACTATTACGACTTGGCGTAAAACCCAACGATAAAATCGCCATCATCTCCATGACCAACCGTACGGAATGGAACATTATGGATATTGGGGTTTTACAGTTGGGTGCACAAACGGTGCCCATTTACCCTACCATTTCGGAAGAGGATTATGAATACGTTTTAAACCACTCAGAGGCTACGTATTGCTTTGTTTCCTGTGCCGAAGTGCTTGCGAAAGTCAATGCCATCAAATCGCAATTAAAACATGTTAAGGGAGTTTACAGTTTTGAAACCTTGAACGATTGTGATAATTGGCAGGCCGTACTTGACTTGGGCAAGGACGATTCCAATCAGGCCGAAGTGGATAAACTAAAAGAACAGGTCAAGGCAAATGATCTGGCCACGTTGATTTATACCTCTGGTACCACCGGAAGGCCCAAGGGGGTTATGCTTTCCCATAATAACATTGTATCCAATGTCATTGCAAGCGAACAACGGGTACCTTTTAACGCCGGTGCGAGTGCCCTGAGCTTTTTACCGGTGTGCCACATTTTTGAACGAATGATTTTATATCTGTATCAATACTGCAGTATTGAAATCCACTTTGCGGAAGGCCTGGACAAAATCAGTGATAACATCAAGGAGGTAAAACCCAATGTAATGACGGTCGTACCCCGACTTTTGGAGAAGGTTTATGACGCCATCATCGCCAAAGGAAGTGCTCTGACGGGTATCAAGAAAAAGCTCTTTTTCTGGGCAGTATCCGTAGGACTTAAATTTGAACCTTATGGTGCCAATGGATGGTGGTACGAGCAGCAATTGAAACTGGCCCGTAAATTAATTTTTAGCAAATGGCAAGAAGGTCTTGGGGGCAACCTAACAACGATGGTTTCAGGAAGTGCCGCCCTTCAACCAAGGTTGAGCCGAGTGTTTGGAGCGGCAGGAATTCCTGTAATGGAAGGCTACGGACTTACGGAAACCTCGCCGGTAATTTCGGTCAACCAGGAAAAAGGAGGTGGATGGAAAATTGGTTCCGTAGGTAAAATCATCGATAAGGTAGAAGTGAAAATCGCGGACGACGGCGAAATCCTTTGCAAAGGTCCCAATGTAATGTTGGGCTATTATAAGGAACCTGAAAAAACCGCTGAAGTATTGAAAGATGGCTACTTCCATACTGGTGACATTGGTGAAATAGATGCCGACGGATTTCTACGGATTACGGACCGAAAAAAGGAAATGTTCAAAACCTCTGGGGGCAAGTACGTAGCACCACAATTATTGGAAAACCGATTCAAACAATCCCGCTTCATTGAACAGATCATGGTCGTAGGCGAAGGTGAGAAAATGCCCGCCGCCTTGATACAACCAGATTTCGCTTTCCTGCATGATTGGGCGACCAAAAAAGGGCTAACAATCCCAGAGAATTCTGATATTATACTAAATCCCGTGGTGTTGGAACAATACCAGACCGAGGTCGATTTGGCAAACGAGCAATTCGCGAAATGGGAAAAAGTGAAGCAGTTTAGGCTCACGCCAGATGTTTGGAGCATTGAAGGTGGTCACCTAACCCCTACCATGAAACTACGGAGGAAAATCGTTAAGGAAAAGTACATAGACCTGTACAACGATATCTATGGGCATGGATAAATCTAAATGAAATCGTCCCCGTCTAAAATCGTGGCCAGAAAGTAATTCTGCTTCGCAAATCAAATAGGGAATTTCAAAATTTCATAAATTTATTATGCATGCATAATAAATTTTTATATATTTGGTAACCAACTAAAAAACCTTATGAAGGAAGTTACCATTGACTACGCCCTACGTGCTACATGGCAGGCAGTAGCAAGAATGTACAATGAGGAAGCAAAGAACTTTGAGACTACAATGGCTATCGGTTTTACTTTATTGAGCATTGACCCTAAGACGGGCACGCCTTCCACTTCATTGGGGCCAAAAATGGGAATGGAAGCGACCAGCTTGTCCAGAATCTTAAAAAGTATGGAAGAAAAGGGACTGATCGAAAGAAAACCGAATCCAGCGGATGGCCGTGGAGTTTTGATCTATCTTACAGATTTTGGACTGGAAAAACGAAAGGATTCCAAGGATGTGGTACTTCAGTTTAATGAAGTGGTAAAAAACCATGTATCCGAAGAAAAATTAAAAAACTTCTTTGAAGTGACGGAGGTCATTAACAAACTTATTGTTGATAAAAAGATTTACACAAAAAACGCAACAACTAAATAATACAGCTTTATTCAAATGAACAAGCATATTAAAAAAGTAGCAGTAATTGGCTCTGGTATCATGGGTAGTGGCATCGCTTGCCATTTTGCGAATATTGGAGTAGAAGTTCTCCTGCTTGATATCGTACCAAGGGAACTTAATGACGCAGAAAAGGCAAGAGGTCTTACCTTGGAGGACAAAGCGGTTAGAAACCGCTTGGTGAACGATTCCCTGGCATCGGCATTAAAATCGAAACCTTCTCCTATCTACCACCAAAAGTTCGCCGATAGAATTACCACCGGAAATTTGGAGGACGATATTTCCAAGGTCAGTAAAGTCGATTGGATCATTGAGGTGGTCGTAGAACGGTTGGACATCAAAAAACAGGTTTTTGAAAATCTGGAAAAACACAGAACACCCGGAACCCTTATTACCTCCAATACTTCTGGGATTCCCATAAAATTTATGAGCGAAGGAAGAAGTGAGGATTTCCAAAAGCACTTTTGTGGTACCCACTTTTTCAATCCAGCTCGATATTTAAAACTATTCGAAATTATCCCGGGCCCAATGACGCTTCCAGAAGTATTGGAATTTCTAAATGGTTATGGGGAAAAGTTCTTGGGTAAAACATCCGTAGTTGCAAAGGACACACCTGCTTTTATTGGAAATAGGGTCGGCATTTTCAGTATTCAAAGTTTGTTCCATACGGTCAAGGAATTGAACATGACCGTGGAGGAAGTAGATAAATTGACGGGGCCTGTTATTGGCCGACCAAAATCCGCCACTTTTAGAACCGTGGATGTGGTTGGCTTGGACACGTTGGTACATGTTGCAAACGGAATTTCTGAAAATTGCAAGGACGACGAGCGACACGAACTTTTTGCCCTGCCGGATTTCATCAAGACCATGATGGAAAATAAGTGGTTGGGAAGCAAAACGGGCCAAGGTTTTTATAAAAAAATACAGGACGATAAAGGCAAGAGCGAAATTTTGACCTTGGATTTGGACACGATGGAATATCGGTCCAAGAAAAGTGCCAAATTCGGAACTTTAGAATTGACAAAGACCATTGACAAGGTGGTGGATAGGTTCCCCGTTTTGGTCGATGGAAAAGATAAGGCAGGAGAATTTTACCGAAAGAGTTTCGGTCAGTTGTTCGCCTATGTTTCGCATCGGATTCCAGAGATATCGGATGAATTATATAAAATAGACGATGCCATGAAAGCCGGATTCGGTTGGGAACACGGACCTTTCCAGATTTGGGATGCCGTAGGTTTGGAAAAAGGGTTGGAATTTATTAAAGCGGAAGACCAAACAGCCGCATCTTGGGTTGCCGACATGAAAGAGGCGGGTATTTCTTCCTTTTACAGTGTGAAAGACGGCAACACCTATTTTTATGATATCCCTAAAAAGGAAATGGTTAAGGTTCCGGGTCAGGATGCCTTTATCATTTTGGACAATATTCGTAAAACCAAAGAGGTCTTTAAAAATAGCGGGGTTGTCGTTGAGGATTTGGGAGACGGGATCCTTAATTGCGAGTTCCAGTCCAAAATGAACACGATTGGCGGCGATGTTTTGGCAGGATTGAACAAGGCCATAGACCTGGCCGAAAAGGATTTCCAAGGATTGGTCGTAGGAAACCAAGCCGCGAACTTCTCCGTGGGGGCGAATATAGGAATGATTTTTATGATGGCGGTCGAGCAGGAATATGATGAGCTCAACATGGCCATTAAAATGTTCCAGGACACGATGATGCGTATGCGCTATTCGGCCATACCCACCATTTCGGCACCACATGGGATGACCTTAGGCGGTGGTTGTGAATTATCGCTACACGCGGATAAGGTGGTAGCAGCTGCGGAGACCTATATCGGTCTTGTGGAGTTCGGTGTCGGTGTTATTCCAGGCGGTGGCGGTTCCAAGGAATTTGCCATGAGGGCATCGGATTCCTTTAAAAAGGGAGATGTGGAATTGAACGTCCTGCAGGAATATTTCCTGACCATTGGAATGGCCAAGGTATCGACCTCTGCCTATGAAGCCTACGATTTGGGCATCCTACAGCATGGAAAGGATATCGTGGTGGTGAACAAAGACCGACAAATTGCGACGGCCAAGGAATATGCCAAGTTAATGGCAGAATCCGGATACACCCAACCGCCAAAGAGAAAAGACGTAAAAGTATTGGGCAAACAAGCTTTGGGCATGTTCCTAGTGGGAACGGATTCTATGGAGGCTAGCCACTACATCAGCGAACACGATAAGAAAATCGCCAACAAGCTGGCCTATGTTATGGCGGGTGGCGATTTATCAGAACCAACCATGGTATCGGAACAATACTTATTGGATTTGGAACGTGAAGCCTTCCTTTCCCTTTGTACAGAAAGAAAAACCTTGGAACGTATTCAACACATGTTAAAAACGGGTAAACCGTTAAGAAATTAAAATCCCCTCTAAATCTTCCCAAAGGGGAGACTTATGAAAGCGGACTAACTATGAAAATTAATAACTACTAAATAATGCCCCATTTTACTCCCTCTCCTTTGGAGAGGGCTGGGGAGAGGCTTATGAAAACAGCATATATAGTAAAAGGATATAGAACTGCCGTGGGAAAGGCGCCCAAAGGTGTATTCCGATTCAAAAGAACGGACGAACTGGCCGCGGAAACCATCGAACATATGATGAAGGAATTGCCGGGACTTGATAAAAAAAGAATCGATGATGTCATTGTTGGCAATGCAATGCCCGAAGGTTCCCAAGGTCTTAATATGGCTAGGTTGATTTCCTTGATGGGCCTGAACATTGTGGATGTACCAGGGGTTACGGTAAACCGTTTTTGTTCCTCGGGTATTGAAACCATCGGGATCGCCACGGCCAAAATCCAATCGGGAATGGCAGATTGTATCATTGCCGGGGGAGCCGAAAGTATGAGCGCGGTTCCCATGACGGGTTATAAAACCGAACTCAACTACGATTTGGTAAAATCCGGACATGAGGATTACTACTGGGGGATGGGAAATACCGCCGAAGCTGTTGCCAAGGAATTCAATGTTTCCAGGGAAGACCAGGACGAGTTTGCCTATAATTCCCACATGAAGGCATTAAAGGCACAAGCGGAAGACCGATTCCAAGACCAAATCGTTCCCATTGAAGTCGAGCAAACCTATGTGGATGAAAATGGAAAAAAAGCCACTAAAAAATATACGGTAACCAAGGATGAAGGTCCCCGTAAAGGTACATCCCTGGAGGCCTTGGCAAAATTGCGTCCCGTGTTTGCAGCCGATGGCAGTGTTACAGCAGGAAACTCCTCACAAATGAGTGACGGTGCGGCATTCGTAATGGTCATGAGTGAGGAAATGGTCAAGGAGCTCAACCTTGAACCGATAGCCCGTTTGGTCAATTATGCGGCCGCTGGCGTACCTCCCAGGATTATGGGAATTGGACCTGTAGCCGCCGTACCCAAAGCCTTGAAACAGGCCGGTTTAAAACAGGAGGATGTAGAATTAATTGAATTGAACGAGGCCTTTGCCTCCCAATCGTTGGCTGTCATCCGTGAATTAAAATTGAACCCGGATATTGTTAACGTCAATGGCGGTGCAATAGCCTTGGGTCATCCCTTGGGATGCACTGGGGCAAAACTATCGGTTCAGCTTTTTGATGAAATGCGCAAAAGGAACATGCAAGGGAAATATGGAATGGTCACCATGTGCGTAGGTACCGGGCAAGGTGCCGCAGGCATTTATGAGTTTCTTTCTTAAGAAAAGAGATAAAAGAATTAAGAAAAAAGACCGAAGTTGGGAACTAGACATAATTATAAAAATTTGAAGATTTGGCAATTAGGTCTTGAAATTGTTAATGACATATCGGACATTTTGGTGGATTTCCCCAAACACGAAAGGTATGGCTTGAGTTCTCAAATTAGTAGGTGTTCGGTATCAATGCCCAGTAATATTGCCGAGGGATCAGCTAAAACCGATAAAGGTTTCAAAAACTTTATAGACTATTCTTTAGGCTCTTCATTTGAGCTTGGTACACAGCTTTTGGTAGCACATCACAGAAAGTATATTGACAATGGAACATTGAAAAAATTGGAAGATAAAATAGCGGAGTGGCAACGAATGACCATGGGTTTTCAAAACGGATTGGATTAAGAAGTCCATTTTCTCTATTCTATCCTCTCTATTCTAAACATTAAAAATCATGAGCACAGAAACAAAACAGGAAATCCTTCGAGGAGGTCAATTTTTAGTAAAAGAGACTAATTGTGAAGACATTTTTACCTTAGAGGACCTCAACGAAGAGCAAAAAATGATGCGGGAGAGCACCAAGGAATTCGTGGACCGAAAACTTTGGGCCCATTGGGAACGATTTGAAAAGAAAGATTACGCCTATACGGAAGAGTGTATGCGCGAGGCGGGTGAATTGGGTCTTTTAAGCATCGCAGTTCCAGAAAAATATGATGGGATGGGAATGGGCTTCGTATCCACCATGCTGGTCTGTGATTATATTTCGGGGGCTACGGGTTCCTTCAGCACGGCGTTTGGTGCCCACACAGGAATCGGTACCATGCCGATTACCTTGTATGGAACGGAGGAACAAAAACAAAAATATGTGCCCAAATTGGCTACCGGTGAGTGGTTTGGGGCATATTGCTTGACCGAACCGGGTGCCGGATCGGATGCCAACTCGGGTAAAACCAAGGCCGTACTTTCAGAAGATGGCAAGTATTACAGCATTACGGGTCAGAAGATGTGGATTTCCAATGCCGGTTTCTGCAACCTGTTCATTGTCTTTGCAAGAATCGAGGACGATAAAAACATCACAGGTTTTATAGTCGAGAACGACCCGAGCAACGGGATTACCTTAGGGGACGAAGAGAAGAAATTGGGCATCCACTCCTCCTCTACCCGGCAGGTATTTTTCAATGAGACAAAGGTGCCCGTTGAAAACATGCTATCGGAGCGCGGAAACGGCTTTAAAATTGCCATGAACGCCCTGAACGTAGGTAGAATAAAATTGGCTGCAGCCTGTTTGGAAGCGCAAAGAAGGGTGATAAACGAGGCCACAAAATACGCCAATGAACGCATTCAGTTCAAAGTGCCGATCATGAGTTTCGGTGCCATCAAGGCGAAAATTGCGGATATGGCCACCAACGCATACGTGGATGAAGCGGCCTGCTACCGTGCCGCCAAGAATATCGAGGACCGAATCGCGATACGGGAGGCCGACGGTAACTCCCATCAGGAGGCCGAGTTGAAGGGCGTGGAAGAGTATGCCATTGAGTGCTCCATATTGAAAGTGGCGGTTTCAGAACATGTACAGCAAACCACGGATGAAGGAATACAGATTTTTGGTGGTATGGGCTTTAGTGCCGATACCCCGATGGAATCGGCATGGCGGGACGCACGGATAGCCCGAATTTACGAGGGAACCAACGAAATCAACCGGATGCTATCCGTAGGCATGCTCATAAAAAAGGCCATGAAAGGCCATGTAGATCTACTAGGACCTGCAACCGCTGTTGGAGAGGAACTGATGGGCATACCATCTTTTGATACCCCCGATTTCTCGGAATTGTTCGCCGAGGAAAAGGACCTATTGAAACGGTTGAAAAAAGTGTTCTTGATGGTTGCAGGTAGTGCCGTACAGAAATTTGGACCTCAATTGGAAGAACATCAGCAATTGTTAATGGCTGCATCGGATATACTGATTCAGGTATATCTTGCGGAATCGGCATTATTACGTACCGAGAAAAATGCCAAGCGTTTTGGTGAAGATGCACAGGCCATACAAATTGCCATGTCCAAGCTCTATTTATATCGAGCGACTGAAATCATCATTCAGAAAGGGAAGGAAGCCATCGTTTCCTTCGCCGAAGGCGATGAGCAACGCATGATGCTTATGGGACTCAAACGCTTTACAAAATATACCAATAACCCAAATGTGGTGGCATTACGTACCCAAATTGCGGATAAAGTCGCGGCAGACCAGGGTTACACCTTTGACTAATTCAGATTGCCCTTTTGTTTTGTTAGACAGAAGCAAAAACCGCCCCTATTTGGAGCGGTTTTTTTATTTGTACAAATTGTGCGAAGCATCTAATTTTGATGCATGCAGAACACTCTATTACACAAGGTCTATTCCACCGAGCTCTTTGAGGAAAACGGCCATAGGGCCATAGAAATGTTGACACAACATTTGGCCGATAAACTTCAGGAGAAAACGGGCAAGGCCATCCATTGGAACGACCCGGAAACCGAATTGGAATTTTGGAAGGATTTTTTGGAACATGGCAAACCTGAGGAGTTGTTCAAATCGATTACGGAACGTACCACCTACGTACACCATCCCCATTACATTGGGCATCAGGTGAGTCCGGCGGCACCTATAACGGCACTTACCGGCATGATCAGTTCCTTATTGAACAATGGGATGGCGGTCTACGAAATGGGTATGTCGCCGAGCGCCATTGAGCGCGTAGTAACCAATGTCCTATGCGAGAAAATTGGATGGAATGCGGATGCCCGGGGATTTCTGACCTCCGGCGGGACCTTAGCGAATCTCACGGCGCTTTTAACGGCGCGAAAAGCTATATTAAAAGAAGATGTTTGGAATGCAGGAACGAGCAGTGCCCTAGGTATTATGGTGAGCGAGGAAGCCCATTACTGTGTAGACCGGGCAGCCAGAATTATGGGACTTGGAGAGAAAGGAATCATTAAAATACCTTGTACGGAATCCTACCAGATGGACACATCTGTCTTGGAAGAAAAATATCAAGAAGCGAAAGCAAAGGGAATTACCATCTTTGCCATTGTGGGAAGTGCTCCTTCCACGGCAACGGGTATGTTCGATAATCTGGAAGCCATAGGTAGTTTTGCGGAACAACAGGGACTATGGTTCCATGTGGACGGTGCCCATGGCGGTGCGGGTGTATTCTCCAAAAAATACAAACACACGTTAAAAGGTATAGAAAAAGCCGATTCCGTTGTAATTGACGGACATAAAATGATGATGTTACCAACGATTACAACGGCCCTGCTTCTAAAAAACGGAATGTATGCCAATGCGACATTCAGCCAAAAAGCAGATTATCTCCTAACGGATTCGGACCATGAGGATTGGTACAATTCCGGCAAAAGAACCTTTGAATGCACCAAGACCATGATGAGCATCCATTGGTATACGATGCTCAAATTCTATGGTGAGGAAGTCTTTGAAGCCTATGTGACCCAATTGTATGACATGGGTGCAGCCTTCGGGGAAATGATTGAAAAACATCCCAGTTTTGCATTGGCAGTTACGCCAATGTCCAATATTGTTTGCTTTCGATATACCCATGCAAACCTATCCCAGAATCAGTTAAACGAATTAAATGCCAAGGTACGTCAGCAACTTTTGGAAGACGGCGAGTTCTATATCGTTCAAACGAAGTTACGGGGCTGGCACTATTTAAGGGTTACCGTTATGAATCCCTTTACAACCAAGGTTCATTTTCAAAACCTTTTGGACAAAATCGTTCTGTTGGCCCAAAATTTAGTTTCCTCTGAAACTACAATTTGTTAATGGACGCCAATACCTGCTCCTCGCTTTCCTGTCTGGAAAAGTTGATGGCACACTCTATCAACGCCAAATGCGAATAGGCCTGCGGAAAGTTTCCGAGCAATCTTTTGGTCTTAAAATCAATATCTTCGCTAAAGAGACCTAAATGATTGCTATAGGATAACAGCGTATCGAAATGTTTCATAGCCTTTTCCTTTTCCCCAATCTTGAACAGGCTGTTAATGAACCAAAAAGTACAAATGGTAAAGGAAGAGGAAGGCAAGCCAAAATCATCCTCGTTTTTATATCGGTATAAAAGACCATCGTTGCTCAATTCCCGTTCTATGGCATGAACGGTACTTACGAATTTAGGGTCTTTGGCATGGATAAACCCATAGGATTCCATAAGCAAGACCGATGCATCCATATCGGGAGAGCCATAGGATTGGGTAAAGGCATTCACCTCTGGATTCCATGCGTTGGCATGAATATCGTTTTTGATTTCCTGCTCCAATTGGGTCCACTTTTCTAATTTGTGGGTTTTTCGGAACAATCGGGCCACTTTAATGGCTCTATCAATGGCAACCCAGCACAAAACCTTTGAGAAGGTAAAGTGTCTATCTTCAGTCCTAAATTCCCATATACCCTTATCCGCCTCCTTCCAGTGGTGCGATACAATCCAAACGATGCCCTTTGTTATTCCCCATAAATCCTCTCCATTTTCAGTGTCATTACTGTATTTGGACAATTGTTCGTAAATAACATCCATTAGAATTCCATAGATATCATTTTGTCGTTGCTTGTAGGCCGCATTCCCAATTCGTACAGGTTTTGAGCCTTTGTAGCCGCTCAAATGGTCCAAGGTACGTTCCGTCAATTTTTTCTCCTTATTGATACCGTACATGATTTGGAGTTTCTCGTCCTTATCCGGAATAAGGTCCACGATGAACTGTAAATACCGTTTGGCAACGTTTCTATGGCCCAATTCGCCTATGACCTTGATGGCCATGGAAGCGTCCCGTATCCAGCAGAAGCGATAATCCCAATTTCGGACTTCCCCAATGGTTTCGGGCAAAGAGGTAGTCGCGGCGGCCAATACGGCGCCAGACTTGTCATAGGTCAACAATTTAAGTGTAATAGCACTCCTGCTTATTTGTGAATTATACTTTTTATAGTTTGGAGTCTTACTGCTCCAATTGAGCCAATAAACTTTTGTTCTTTCAAGTTCAGTATACATTTTCCGTACGGAGGGCTGGAACAACTTCTCATTATAACCCAAAAGAAAATATCCATCTTCCGTAATCTCCAACTCTCTTCCTTCCACTACTGCATTTTTATTAAATGAGGTGTACAAGAAGCAAGTATCGAATTTCTCACCGTGGGTCAAGCTTACAATAAAGTTCTTCTTTACATATGTTTCAGTTTTTCCAAAGGCATATTCCAACCTTGGGTCGTATTTGACACTGAATTTTGGTTTTCCACTAATATGTTTTATGTACCTTATAACTTCCGGTGGTGAATTATAACCACCTTCGGCTTTTCTATAACGTGGCATGAAATCACGAATTTCAAATACGCCCTCCCCAGAAGTAAATTTGGTAATCAATACAGCCGTATGTTTTTTGTAACGTTGTTTAATAACATAGGAGTCATTGACCAAAACCTCAAAGCTACCCCCCTTTTCTTCGTCCAACAACTTTGCGAACAGCGATGAGGAATCAAATTCTGGAAGACAGCACCAATCTACGGAGCCTCTATTTGATACCAAGGCAGCACTTCTGCAATTCCCTATTATTCCGTAATCCAAATTATTCATTCAATAAAAATCTTGATTCATTTGGGCATACAATTGCTATTGCCCTTCTTTTTCCCGAAATTGAGGGAAAATAAATTTATTTCAAAGCAAAAATTGCGATTTATGGCCAAAACTATCATAATCTCAAATAGACTCCCCGTACAATTACAAATCAGCAATGGAACTATTTCGGCAATACCCAGTGTTGGCGGACTGGCTACAGGAATGAAATCTGTCCATTCCGGTGGCGACAGCCTTTGGATCGGTTGGAGCGGTCTCACGGACGAAGAGACGCCAGAGGAGCTAGAGTCCCAAATAGACGATGCCTTGGCGGAGCATGGCTCATCCAAGGTGAAACTTACCCAAAAAGAGGTGGACGGATTTTACTATGGTTTTAGTAACCGAACCGTTTGGCCCCTATTCCATTACTTTTTGGAGTATTCCGAGTTTGAATGGGAAAGTTGGGAAATTTACAAGAGCGTAAACCAAAAATTTGCAGATGCCATCTTGGACAAAGCCGATAATGATGACGTTATTTGGGTCCATGACTATCAATTAATGCTTGTGCCCCAAATGGTGCGTGAGAAACGGCCCAATGTCTCCATTGGTTTCTTCCTCCATATTCCCTTTCCATCTTTTGAAATATTCAGGACCTTGCCTTGGCGAAAAGAGATACTGTCCGGACTCTTGGGTTCAGACCTCATCGGTTTTCACACCTATGATTATGAAAGGCACTTTTTAAGTTCGGTACGTCGGCTTTTGGGGCTTGAAGTGAGCTTTAATGATATTTATTTGGACGATAGGGTCATCAAGGTAGACTCCTTCCCCATGGGTATCGATTATAAGAAGTTTAATGAAGCGGCTAGGGAGCATGCACAGCGCGATGAATCTCAAAAGTCTGAATTACAAAAAAGATTGGATACCCATAAGGAATCTACTCCCGATGCAAAATTCTTCCTTTCCATAGACCGTTTGGACTATACCAAGGGAATCGCGAAGCGGTTGAACGCCTTTGAATACTTCTTGAACAAATATCCGCAATACAAGGAGAAAGTTCGATTGATAATTTTGGCGGTACCCTCACGCTCCAATGTACCGCAATACCAACTATTGAAAAAGGAAATCGACGAATTGGTAGGTCGAATCAATGGGGAACTTTCCACCGTAAGCTGGACACCCATTTGGTATTTCTACAGATCGATGCCCTTTGATAACCTCATCGATTTGTACACAACGTGCGATATCGCCTGGCTTACCCCCATTAGAGATGGTATGAACCTTGTTGCCAAAGAATACATCGCCACAAGAACGGACAAGACCGGCGTGCTGATTTTAAGCGAAATGGCAGGTTCTGCAAATGAAATGAACGAATCCCTGTTGATTAACCCCAATAATTTTGAGCAAATTGCCGATACCTTGGATAGGGCCATCAACATGCCCAAGGAAGAGCAACAACAACGTAATTCCGTACTCCAAAAACGCTTGGAACGATATAATGTGGAGAAATGGGCGAACGATTTCATGAACTCATTGCTTAACCAAAAGGAAAAGGACCGTACGTATATTTCAAGAAGACTTTCGGTAGATCTGATGAATACGGTCATGAAGAAATATGTCTCGTCAAAAAAACGGCTCGTATTCCTAGACTATGACGGTACTTTGGCAGGCTTCCACAAAGATCCCCAAATGGCAAAGCCAGATGAGCAACTTTATAAATTGTTGGATGAAATTGCCGCCCAGGAAAATACGGACATGTATTTGATCAGCGGAAGGGACAAAGAGACCTTTACCAAGTGGTTCATGCACAAGGGATATAATATGATTGTGGAACACGGGGTGTGGATTTCCCAGAATGGGGAGGATTTTAGGATGCTTGAGAAAGTTAAAAAGGATTGGATGGAAAAAATACATCCAGTCTTGGATTCCTTTGTGGACAGAACACCCGGAAGTTTTATCGAGGAGAAAAACTACTCCCTGGCATGGCACTACAGAAACACGGATCCCGACTTCGGCCAAAAACGTGCCGTGGAACTGAATACAGTATTGACCAGTTTGATTGCCAATGATGACCTCAGCGTTTTGAATGGAAATAAGGTAATGGAAATCAAAAGCAGCAACGTGAATAAGGGAAGGGCCTCCATGCGGGTATTTTCTGAACATGATTACGATTTTGTGTTTGCTATTGGGGACGATTGGACCGATGAATTTATGTTCCAAGAATTGCCCGAAGATGCCATTACGGTTAAAGTTGGAAGACAAAAGACCCACGCCAAATACTTTGTTGACAACACAAAAAATGTTAGGGATATTTTAGGCCGATTTGCCGACATGCATTAAATTGGAACCTTATGAAATACAAATGAGTCGGTTACCAATCTTTTCGCTACTCGCTTTATTTTTTTGTTTACAATGCTATTCTCAGTCGAGCACGGAAGTATTTCTGGCCGATTTGGAATGGAATGAGGGAACCCTCAAAATTGGGGAACCCAAGAATATTTCCAACAATGAAGGCTATGACAATCAACCTTCCTTTTACGATGATAACCGAATTCTTTTTGCTTCCACCCGAAACGGACAGACAGATATAGCCCTTTACAATATTGATTCCGATTCAAAATCGTTGATCAACGACACTCCAAATGGGGGTGAATATTCCCCTTTGAGGATGCAGGGCACGGAGGATATTTCTGCAATACGATTGGACGATGATGGCCTACAAAGATTGTATAAGTATGACTTTAAGACTGGAAATCACAAAGAACTTATTGCCGATTTAAAAGTTGGGTACCATGTATGGTACAACGACCATATTATTGTATGTACGGTCTTGATTGAAAACCGTATGGATTTGGTGGTGGTAAACCTTCAGGACAATACCCGATACACCCTACAAAAAAATGTGGGCAGGTCGCTGCACAGGATTCCCCAAACGGAGTTGATCAGTTACATTTCAAAGGAAAACGACACGACCATGGTTAAATCCATGCACCCCATTTCAGGGGCTACCTCCAATATTGTTGGCCTTTTCGGTTCAGCAGAAGACGTAGTTTGGACCCATAACGGTATGGTATTGGCAGGCTATAGGAATAGTCTGTTGGGATTTGATTATGAGGACGGGCAATCTTGGACACTTTTACATTCCTTTGACGAAAAGGAAATTCCGTCCCTATCCAGACTCGCGATAAGTCCCAATGGAAAAAGAATGGCATTCGTAACCGAGGACCCCAAATACAAAATCGTTCAAAAACAGGTGGAATCCTATAATTCGGGCGATTTGGATGCCTTCATCAATTGTTATATGGAAAACGTATTAGTTCAAAATTTTCCGGCAGATACCCTTTATATCGGGCATCAAAAAATGCGGGAGAATTATCGGAACCTGTCCCCAGATAACAAGAAATATAATGTGGAGGTCGTGAACCGAATCAGCTTGGGCAATTTTGTCATCGACCATGAAAAAGTTACGGGAGACGAAAGTATTTCTAAGCAAGTGGCGATATATGAAGTGGCCGACCGGATTTTGAGCATGACATTTATTTTTGAGAATACATCGGAATCCAATCCAGAAAATATCATCCAAAAGCAGTTGGAGGCCTATAATGAAAGGGATATCGATGCATTTATGGCAACCTATACGGACGATGTCAAACTCTATAACTTCCCTAAAAACCTAACTACGGATGGCATTTTGGAAATGCGAAAGGGCTATACCAAATTTTTTACTTCCACCCCAGACCTACAATGCGAAATCAAAAACAGGATTGTCATAGGCAATAAAGTGATAGATGAAGAACAGGTTACGGCCAATGGCAAAACGTTTTCCGCCGTAGCTATCTACGAAGTTGAAAATGGGAAAATAGCTAAAGTCACTTTCCTAAGGTAAATCAGGGTTTGAAGCAAAAACCACACATTCTTCCAACGATTATAATTGCTCAGTTCGCATGTACATCACCATGGTTTGCAGGCAATACCATAGTGGATGAATTGATCCTAAAAACGGGCTTGGGCCACGAAATTATGGGTTGGGTGTTATCATCGGTCCAGTTAGGTTTTATTGCTGGTACGTTACTTTTCGCCCTGTTTATGATTGCCGATAGGTTCTCGCCTTCAAAGGTGTTTATGGTCTGTGCCTTTTTGGCCGCGCTTTGCAATCTCTACTTGATAACGGACCAAATGACCAAGTGGAGCTTGCTCCTGGCCCGTTTTGGCACCGGATTTTTCTTAGCGGGCATTTACCCGGTAGGAATGAAGATTGCAGCGGACTACTATAAAAAAGGATTGGGAATGGCATTGGGTTTTTTGGTGGGTGCCCTTGTTCTGGGTACCGGTTTTCCCTACCTGATAAACAGTACGGCATGGGGAAGTGACCCCTATAGAATTATAGTGGCGACCTCGGCCTTCACATGTTTGGGAGGGGCATTGATGTACTTTTTGGTTCCGGATGGACCTTTTCTGAAAAAAAGCTCAAAAGTCAATCTCTATGCAGGTCCCAGGCTATTCAAAATCAGTACATTCCGTAAGGCAGCATTCGGATATTTTGGGCACATGTGGGAACTATATGCTTTTTGGGCCTTTACACCCTTGGCAATTGAAAGTTTCAACATAATCGCCCAAAATGATGTATCTGTACCATTGTGGACGGGAATTATCATCGCTTTGGGGAGCGTTTCCTGCGGTTTGGGGGGTATCCTTTCACAATATATCGGAAGTAAAAAAGTGGCAACAGCCGCACTACTCCTTTCTGGATTTTGCTGTTTGATATCACCGTTCACTTTTTCGCTTACCCCAATGTTTTTTCTATTTATTTGGTGTATTTGGGGTATGGGTGTTACAATGGACTCTCCCCAATTTTCAAAATTGGTGGCAACCTCCATTAATAACGAACTTAAAGGTACTGGGCTTACCTTGGTAAATTGTATAGGTTTCGCCATTTCAATCGTAAGCATTGAATCGTTGTCAATGCTTACGGAAATCATGGATAACAAATACCTATTTACTGTTTTGGCCATAGGCCCCCTTTTTGGTTTATGGCATATTAAAGGAGCCAAAAACCATTAATTTTTAATACTTTTAGTTTTAATGAAAGTACCGCACAACACCAACAGGATTGAAGCTTTTAGCGACGGGGTGTTCGCCTTCGCCGCCACACTCTTGGTGGTCACGCTGGGTATAGAAAGTTCTGAAACCATTACCGATTTAGACCTCAAATCTTTTGTTAGTTTTGCCATCAGCTTTTTTGTACTTTTTACCTTCTGGTACTTGCATTATAATTTTTTCCGAAGGACCTCGTACATGGATAATTGGATCATAGCCCTTAATGCCGTGCTCCTCTTTGTGGTTCTGTACTATGTTTTTCCATTGAAATCAATGGTAAACTCTTGGTTTTCAACGGATGGGATGACCCGAGATACCTTAGCTGGATTGTTTGAGCTTTATGGCGTTGGTTTTACCCTTATTTTTCTTTGCTTCTCCCTAATGTATTATAGGGCCTTCAAAAAATCTAAAAAAATAAATGAGTCCCTACATCTATATTTTTACGCACGTCATTTCGCCCTGTTTGTGCTTACTGGATTGATCTCGATACTTATTGCGTACTTAAAAATTGGAATAGGCTACGGGCTTCCTGGAATTTTATATAGTCTTTTAGGTCCGTTTTGCACACTTCACAGTTACCTCTTCTTTAAAAAATATAAAAACCTTTAAAATGAAAAATTTACTATTATCAACCTTCTTTATTTCTTGTTACGCCATATTTGCCCAAACGGACCAACGCATCTATGACATCATAGAGGCAGTATCTGTCGAACGTATTGAACAGGATGTGACCAAACTGGCCAATTTTGGCACTCGGCATACCCTGAGCGATACCGTTTCCCAAACCCGTGGTATTGGGGCCGCGAGGCGGTGGATAAAATCGGAATTTGAAAAAACTTCCCAGGCCTGTAATGGCTGTTTGAATGTATTTTACCAAAAGGATTTGGTGAAAAAAGGGGCCAATCAACGTATTGTCCACGATGTGGAGATTGTTAATGTCCTGGCCATTCAAAAAGGCACCAAATATCCCAACAGATATATCATTATGAGCGGGGACATTGATTCGCGCGTAAGCGACCCAACCAATTTTACGGACGATTCCCCCGGGGCCAACGACAATGCCAGTGGTATGGCCGGAACCTTGGAAGCTGCGCGGGTGCTTTCCAAATATACCTTTGAAAACAGCATCATCTACATGGGGCTTTCCGGTGAGGAACAGGGCTTGTTCGGCGGTGGCGGTGTAGCCCAATATGCCAAGGACCAAGGCTGGGAGATTATCGGGATTTTTAATAACGATATGATCGGTAACATCAAAGGGGTCGATGGCATTGTCAGTAATACCGATTTCCGAATCTTTTCAGAACCCGTACCGCCCAATGAAACCGAGGAACAAAGACGCGCCAGAAGATTCTACGGAGGGGAGGTGGATGGTATCTCGAGACAATTGGCACGCTACGTGCATAAAACCGTAAAAACCTATATGCCAGAAATGAACCCCATGATGATCTATCGTTTGGACCGATTCGGGCGCGGTGGGCACCACAGGCCCTTTAATGACGCCGGTTTTGCAGGAATCCGTATCATGGAGGCGCATGAAAACTACACCCAACAACATCAGGATATTCGGGTAGAAGACGGCATCGCCTATGGGGATGTGCTGGAGCACGTGAACTTCGAATACGCGGCCAGGCTCACTGCGGTAAACGCAATCAATTTGGCTTCCCTGGCATGGGCACCACCGGCCCCTAAAGAAGTTAAGATCGGGGGGATTGTAGAACCCTCGGCGAAATTTCAATGGAGCAAGGTGGATGGGGCCAAAGGATATAAAATCTATTGGCGGGACACTACCTCCCCTACCTGGGATAATAGCCGATACGTAGGGGATGTCACGGAGTTCACCCTAGAAGGCATCGTCATCGATAACTATTTCTTTGGCGTATCGGCGGTTGGTGAAAACGGATTTGAAAGTCCGGTCGTGTTTCCCAATGGAATTTTTAGGTAAACGTGAGACCTGTCAGGTTTTAAAAACCTGACAGGTCTATTCAAAAGCATATTTAATTGATATGAAATGAGCTATAACAAGTCTTGATACCTATTGAGCTGGTTACTGGCGAATTGCATCTGACCTATTAAAAGCAATAAAAATAAACAGATGAAAAACATAGTGTTGTATGTTGCCTTCTTGACGTACAGTCTTGGCTTCTCCCAAACCTTTACAGAACAGGATACGCTTAGAGGCAGCATTACCCCGGAAAGGGCTTGGTGGGACCTTACTTACTATCATTTGGATATTTCCGTAGATCCCGATGAGAAATTTATTTCGGGTACGAATACCATCCATTATAAGGTATTGGATAGAAATCAGGTGCTTCAGGTCGACCTTCAGCCTCCTTTGGTTATCGAAAAAATTACCCAAGATGGAAAAAACCTGCCTTTCAAAAGCAATGGAAATGCCCATTTTGTTACACTCGAAAAAACTCAAAATGTGGGAGAATTTAACGAAATCGTGATGCATTATTCCGGGCATCCCAAAGAAGCGGTGCGCGCCCCTTGGGACGGTGGTTTTTCATGGAAAAAAGATGAAAACGGGAAGGATTTTGTTGCTACTTCTTGTCAAGGCCTAGGTGCCAGTGTCTGGTGGCCCAATAAGGACCATATGTACGACGAGGTGGACAGTATGTTGATCAGTGTACAGGCCCCAAAAGGGCTCATGAACGTTTCCAACGGTAGGTTGCGTTCAATAGATGAAAATACCAATACCTATCACTGGTTCGTCTCCAACCCCATTAACAACTATGGGGTGAACGTAAATATTGGTGATTACGTGCATTTTGGGGAAACCTATGATGGCGAAAAGGGCATGCTGGACATGGATTACTACGTTTTACGGGACAATTTGGAAAAAGCCAAGGAGCAGTTCAAACAAGCTCCCAAAATGATGGAAGCCTTTGAGCATTGGTTCGGCCCCTACCCTTTTTACGAGGACTCCTTCAAACTCGTGGAAGTCCCTTATTTGGGCATGGAACACCAAAGTTCCGTTACCTATGGCAATCAGTATGGGAATGGCTATTTAGGTCGGGATCTTTCTGGCACCGGATGGGGATTGAAGTTCGATTATATCATCATCCATGAGGCCGGACATGAATGGTTCGCCAATAATATTACCTACAAGGATATTGCCGATATGTGGGTCCACGAAGGATTTACGATGTACTCCGAAAGCCTGTTCATTGAATATTACTATGGCAAGGAAGCGGCAGCGGAATATTTACTCGGCATACGAAAGAATATCCGAAACGACCGACCTCTAATTGGGCCTTATAATGTCAATAAAGCCGGGTCCGGCGATATGTACAACAAAGGAGCCAACATCCTTCACACGTTCAGGCAAATCATGGACGATGATGAAAAGTGGCGGGCCACCCTCCGCGGACTTAATGAGGAATTCTATCATCAAACGGTAACAACCAAACAGATTGAAAACTATCTGGATGATCAAGTCGAAGGTGATTTTGAACCATTCTTTGAACAGTATCTCAGAACGGCCAACATCCCTGTTTTTGAATATGAAATCCAGAACGGCAAGCTAAAATACCGATTTACCAATGTCATCGATGGGTTTAAGATGCCCTTGAAGGTTGAGATGGCCGGAAAGACCGTTTGGATTACCCCTACCACAGCGTGGCAGCAAAAATCACTTAAAGCGAACGATATACAAGTGGACCCAAACTTCTACGTGAACGTTAAAAAAGTATAAATAAAAGGGCTAAGATTATATAAGGGGTAGCTGACAAATATCATATTCCCCAAACTAACAATAACCTTAAATTGCCCATCGTTAAAGGAAATAGCAAATCATTGTTTTAAAAACCTATTGATCAAAATGAATGACATCCCCGAAAAAATATCGGCACAACTAGAAAAAAATCCCATCGATTGGCAAAACGTTTTGGAAGAGACCATCAGCCATTTTGATTGTTCCACCGGAACGTTGCACTTTTTAAAGCCCGGCACTTCTATTTTGGAATTACAGGCTCAAAAAGGCATTCCCGATTTTTTGATGCCGAAGGTATCCGCAATTCCCATAGGCAAAGGTATGGCGGGCATCGCCGCGGAACGTATGAAGCCCGTAGAGATGTGCAATCTACAGACCGATGCATCCGGCGTTGCGAGACCGGCAGCCAAGGAAACCAAAGTAGAGGGTTCCCTTGCGGCCCCATTGATACATAATGGAAAATTGTATGGTACCATCGGTATTGCCAAACCTGTTTCCTATGATTTTACCGAGGAAGAGATTTCATCCTTAATGGACATTGGTAATCTCATTTGTCAAAAAATAAACTAAAGCTTCCAGAATCCTTTTAGCGACCATAAAATTAAAAAGCCCGCTTGTTAGCGGGCTTTTTAATATCCTACAAGATTCTTTTACCTGAACATGGCTCCCGTCAAGGCGACCATGGATAGTTCCTTTCCTTCTTCGGCCTTGTAGGTCACGTAATAAGGTCCATTGCCGGAAACGGTTCCGGTAATTGGAACGCTCACCTGTGTGCCCTGACCTCCCGTCTGTGCCGGCATGGTTCCCTCTCCAATAACGGGTCCATTTGGTGTGTTCTCGTGGATTTGGAAACTAAAACTCAAATTTGGAGGGCTTTGCCAGGCAGCATTAAGCACCAAGGCATTGACTCCTTTGAGCGAAGTATCTTTTAACTCCAACCATCCGGACGCACTGTTCAACAACATCAAATCCATACCACCAAATTTCATGGCCTGCATATTGCTTGTTTTCAAATCTTCCGTCAGTAATATGGTGCTACTGGGAATGGCCACCGCCTTGGAGCCGGTTAATGGAATGGTTCCTTCGGCGCCACCATCGGTATAACTGGCCGTCAAGACCAACATATTTCCGGGCGCTGAGGCTTCTGCCGTAATGGTACCATTTGTAGGCAATGATTTTTCTTCCTCTTTGTCCCCTGCCAAAGAAAGGATGTATAGTCCGATCTGTCTTGTTTCGTCTGAGGTAATATTTGGATGTGCAGGCATGGTTACTTCGCCCCATACACCGCTACCTCCGGTTTTGATCCTAGACTGTAAATATTCCAAGGCATCCCTTCTATCCTTATATTTTTGGGCAACATCCATATAATTGGGTCCTATGGATGCTTCGGCTTCTTTATGGCACGTCTTGCAATCCATGGATTGTGCCAGAGCCTTCCCGGTTACCGCTGCAGATACCTGCTGATGACCAAGATTCATGGCTACCCTGTCCATTCCTTCCAAATAATCGACGCTCACGAAAATATTGCCCTGATCAATGGGGCTGCCGTCCGGATCGCTAACGTTTACTTCATAATCGATTTTCTGACCAGGAAGATAAAAGGCAGGGGTCCCACCTTTTAAATTGATGGTAATTTCAGGTCTTGAATTTCCGGCAACTATATTGGTGCTTGAACTTATGGTAGCTTCACCCTTTTCGTCGGTCACCGTAACGTTCAAATTATACGATCCTGCATCTGCATAGGAATAACTTACCGTAGGTTCCGTAGTTTTCTTGGTTTCACCGTTGCCGAAATCCCAATTGTAGGAAACACCATCATTCTCTCGGTCATGGGCCTCCACTGTTGCGGTGATAGCCAAAGGTGTCTGACCCGATGTGGTCTCCACAATCATATTATCGATTACCGGAGGCCTATTTCCACCATTGTATTCAATGTAGGCCAATCCGGAATTGGCATTTTGGGAGAACCAACCACTACCATATTCCAAGAGATATACCCTTCCATTGGGTCCCATCTCCATATCGATAAGATTGTTCAGTTTTACCTCCGGGGCAAAAGGTTCCATTCGGTTAAAACTTCCATCCTCTTTCAAGTGAACGGCAAACATCCAACCACGCATCCAGTCATAGATCAATACCTTACCGTCATAATAGCTAGGTAATTTTTCGTCCCCTGGATACAAATCTGAATAATAGGTAGGTCCCGCCATGGCATTTCTACCTCCAGTTCCCGTCTGTGGGAAATCACTGGATTCAACATAGGGATAGTACACGTAGGCCGGGGTTGCGGGTGGCAACTCAGTCAAACCCGTATTGTTCCTAGACGTATTCATTGGTTTTTCAGGGTCAAAAGCTTCTCCTGACTCTCCAGTTTCATAATTGTATTCATGGTAGGCATAATTGTCACCAATGAACATTGGCCATCCAAAGTTTCCTGGTTTGCGTGCCTGGTTCATTTCATCATAGCCCCTAGGACCTCTGGTTTCCAAACTATCGGCGCGGGCATCTGGGCCAACGTCACCCCAATAAACATACCCTCTTTTTACATCGACAGAAATTCTATAAGGGTTTCTGTGTCCCATGGTATAAATTTCTGGTCGGGTTTTTTCAGTACCTACAGGGAACAAATTTCCTTCTGGAATATCATAGCTTCCATCCTCGTTCACCTTGATTCTCAAAATTTTACCCCTAAGATCGTTTGTGTTTCCTGAACTCCTTCTAGCATCGAACTGCTCATGGCCGGGCGTGTCGTTCAAGGGTGCAAAACCATTGTTTACATATTTTTCCCCTCTTTCATTAAACGGCGTAGAGTTGTCCCCAGTTGATAGATATAAGAGATTATCCGGTCCAAAGGCAATGGAACCACCAGTGTGACAGCAAATTTCCCGTTGGGAATCCACTTCCAAAATAATCTGCTCCGAAGCTAGGTCGAAATTTCCATCCATATATTTGAATCGGGATAAGCGATTTACCCATTTATCGCCTGTTGGAGCATAGTACAAATAAATCCAATGGTTGTTGGCATAATCAGGATCTTTCTGCAATCCCATTAACCCTTCTTCGGCATTTACGCCAGGCGTTTCCAATGTTTTAAAATATACATCCAACTTGGCAACTTCCTTTAGTTCCTGTGTCTCATTATTAAACAAAACTACCTCTCCCCTACGTTGTGCGATTAAAACGTCATTGTTAGGTAAGACGGCCATTTCGGTGGGTTCAAAAAACTGTCCTTCGGAAAGAACCACTTTGGAGAAACGGTCATTGTCTGGAGGTATTTGGGTGGTAACTTTGGAATAGTCCAATAGTTCGTTATCACCAATAGCATATTTGATTCCTCCCAATACATGCTTCAAGAATAGATCTTCAGAATAGCTTTCGTCTGTATGTCCGCCTCCGGTATAAAAGGCACGGCCACCGTCAAAATCATGGTACCAGGCAATGGGATGAAAATCACCGTTGGCACCACCTTCATACGTGGATTCATCCAAGGTCATCAAGACGTTCACATCTGGATTTATCTTTTTATAATTGTACAATTCGTCGTCCCTGTTCCAAACGCTGTCCGTAAAAAATTCCGTAGCAATGAAGTTCTTGTCCTTTATTATGAAGTCAGCGTTTGGCGTACCCCTAGGATGGCTTAAAAACTGGGCTCCGGCCAAATCGTTGTACCAGCCCCAATCATATTCGGTATCGGCAGCGGCATGTATTCCCACGTACCCTCCACCTGCTTGAATGTAGCGTTCAAAGGCAGCTTCCTGAAATTGGTCCAAGACATTTCCTGTGGTACTCAAAAAAACAACGGCCGAATAATTCTGTAGATTTTCATCCGTGAACATTTCGGCATTTTTGGTGGTATCCACTACAAAGCCGTTCTCCTGACCAAGTTTTTGTAAGGCGGCGATGCCCGCAGGAATGGATGCGTGTTTAAACGCTGCTGTTTTAGAGAAAACCAATACCTTGGGTTCCCCGTCACGTTTATTGCCACCACATGAGACAATAATAAGCGCAAAGCCCAAGAGCAGCGCATTGAAAACTTTTTTCATACGTAAATTTTGATGTTTGTCGGTTTAATATAGCTTCAAAAATAGAATTAGATAGCATAGAAACCAATTGTTTGTCAGCTAAAATTGTATTTTACGTAGAATTTAACACGGAAAAAAGCCGATATGCCAAAAATACCGGAACTCTATTTTAAAAATGATACGGAATTTAGGGAATGGCTACATAGTAACCATACCCAGTATGAGGGTATCCATTTGATCTTTTACAAAGTAGAACACGAGAACGACAGTATGCGCTGGGAAGAGGCCGTTAAAGTAGCCTTGTGCTATGGATGGATAGATAGTACGGTAAAAAGTCTGGGCAACGGCAAACGCAAACAATATTTTTGCCCAAGGAAACCGAAAAGCGTTTGGAGCAAAGTGAATAAGGACTATATCAACGATTTAAAGTCTAATGGGCTTATGCACGAAGCCGGCCTGGAGGCAGTAAAAATAGCCAAGGAGAACGGCTCTTGGTCTTCTTTGGACGACGTGGAGGCCGGAATCCTACCCGATGATTTACAGGCAGCATTCGAAGCTAACGAAAAGGCTTTCGAAAATTTTCAAAACTTCACCAGGGGACAACGCAAGAGTTATCTTTATTGGCTAAACCAGGCAAAACGGGAAGAGACCCGGCAAAAGAGAATCGAGGAAATTCTTGCATGCTCAGAGGCCAACATTAAATATAGGACCAATGGTGGCTGGGAGACCAAAGGCTGATGTTCGTTATTAACAAACGGACAAGGCCAACAAATCAGGATTTCTTTATACCTTTCTGCATCCACCAAACGTAGAGACCATGACCAAGCTTTCTTCCCTATTTCTTATGTCCACGCTGTTTTTTATTGTAGGCTGTAAGACCGAAAACAAAATAACCTATGATATGGTTTTAAAGGATGGAAATCTAATCGACTTGGAAAATGGTGCCATCAATAAAGCGGATATTTTTATTACGGATGGAAGAATCGTAGCTGTAACGACGGACACTTTATTGCCAAACTATACCGCGAAACATAGCGTTGATGCATCCGGTAAATATATTCTACCGGGTTTTTGGGACAACCACGTACATTTTCGTGGGGGCGATTCCCTAATTGAGGCCAACAAACGTTTTTTAGGACTCTTCATCGCCAATGGAATCACCACGGTGCGGGATGCCGGTGGCAATCTGACCACGGCCGTCATGCAATGGAAAAAGGCTATTGAAAACAATGATTTGGTTGGACCCACCATTTTTACATCAGGTCCTAAAATAGATGGTCCTGGGGCCACTTGGGCCGGTTCTTTGGAAGTTGAAAATCAAGAGGATATCAATAAGGCGTTGGATTCGCTGCAAGCCATCCCAACCGATTTCGTCAAAATTTATGATAGTAGAGTTTCCGGGGAAAACTACCTCAATACGATTCGGGCTGCGGAAAAAAGAGGATTGATTACCTCGGGGCACATGCCCTTTACCGCTACGTTGGAATCCACCATAGATGCAGGAATCGACGCCGTGGAACATCTCTACTACATCATGAAAGGTTGCTCCACGGAGGAGGCCGCCATTACCCAACAACTTCAAGACAACAAGATAAGTTTTTGGGATGCCATGCCCATACTGCAATCCACTTACAATGACTCAGTGGCCAAGCAAACATTTGAGCACCTAAAACAAAAAAATGTGTTTGTGGTGCCAACACTTCATATTGGACATACCCTGAGTTACTTGGACGAGGTGGACCATAGTGAGGACGCCTATTTGAAATATATGTCCCCCGGAATTCAAAAAACTTATGAAGGGCGTATCCAAAGGGCGCAAAATGCATCGGAAAAGGCGGTACAGGACAGAAAGGAACTGGACACCTTTTTCAAAAAATTGGCATTGACCCTCAACCAAAACGACGTTTCCTTATTGGCGGGTTCTGATAGTGGTGCCTTTAATAGCTATACCTATCCCGGAATATCCATCCACAAGGAAATGGAGGCCATGGTAGACGCCGGCATATCTCCATTGGATGCCTTAAAGGCTTCGGCCTACAATGGGGCCAAATTCTTAAAAAAGGATAGCGACTACGGCAGTTTGCAAACCGGTAAACTAGCGGATATTGTCATCCTTAATCAAAATCCCTTGGAAAACATCCAAAATACCCGGGATATTTATATGGTGCTAAAGAACGGAAACAGCTATACCCAAGAAGATTTGAATAAATTACTACAATGAAATTGAACATCGATTTAAACATAAGGAGATACGCCCATATAGCCCTATTGGTATATCTCGGCATATCGGTCCAAATCCAAGCTCAGACTTTATTGAAACCGAACCGTGTTTTTGACGGAACCGAAATGCATGAAAATTGGGTGGTTTTGGTAGAGAATAACCAAATCACGTATGTAGGAAACGGTCAGGATTTTAAAAAACCAACAGGGACCCAAGAAATCGACTTGTCCGGCACCACCTTGATGCCAGGTATCATCGAGGGACATTCCCACTTGTTGTTACATCCATACAACGAAACCGACTGGAATGACCAGGTATTGAAGGAATCGCCCGTGGAGAGGGCCATCCGCGGCACCGTACATGCCAAAAATTCCCTGATGGCCGGAATAACTACCATGCGCGATCTGGGCGCCGAGGGTGCCGGGTATACGGATGTCTATCTAAAAAAGACCATTGAGCAAGGCATCATCCCCGGACCCCGATTATTGGTCGCAGGTCCTGCAATTGTCGCCACGGGTGCCTATGGTCCAAAAGGTTTTCACGATGGGGTCACCGTTCCCTTGGGAGCGGAAACCGTAAGCGGAAAAGAAGAAGCCATACGGACCGTACGCACACAGATGGGGAATGGGGCCGACCTGATTAAAATCTATGCCGATTACCGCTGGACGCCCGGAGCGGAATCGCAACCCACCTTCTTACAGGTGGAAATCGATGCCATGGTCGCGACCGCCAAAAGTGCGGGGAAATATGTGGTAGCCCACGCCAGTACGCCCGTAGGTATGAAAAGGGCCATTTTGGGAGGCGTGGAAACCATTGAGCATGGAGACGGCGGCACACTTGAAATTTTTAACATGATGAAGGAAAAAGGCATCGGCTTGTGCCCTACTCTTGCTGCGGGGGATGCCATTACCCAATATCAAGGGTGGAAAAAGGGAACTGATGCAGAACCGCGGCGCATTACCAACAAGAAAGAATCATTTAAGCTAGCCCTTGAATCGGGCGTACAGATCGTTTTTGGTGGAGATGTCGGTGTGTTTACCCATGGGGAAAATTATCGGGAAATGGAATTGATGGTCGAATATGGGATGCAACCCATGGACGTCCTAGTATCCGCAACCAGCGGCAATGCTGCTATGTTCCATTTGGACCAACTGGGACAATTAAAAAAAGGCTTTTTAGCCGATATCATCGCGGTCAAAGGAAATCCTTTAAAAGACATTAAAGCGATGCGCGAACCTGTATTTGTGATGAAGGACGGGCACGTTGTTTTGAATGTAGAATGAAGAATGAAAAGTGTAAAATGAAAAATGAAAAACTAAAAGTGAAAAATGAAAAGTGAATAGCTGTTAGTTTCTGGCTTCTGGCTTCTGCTTTTAGCGTTTAGCGTTTAGCGTTTAGCGTTTAGCGTTTAGCGGAAAATGAAAAATGAAAAATGAAAAATGAAAAGTTAGATCTAAGACGTTAGATTTGAGACGTTAGACTTAAAAACAACTAATTCACTGTCTCACTAACTCACTAGAAATCTAAAAACCAACCTCCCATGCCCACCAAAAAACCTAAAAAACCATGGCCCACAAAAGCCGTGATGGAGCAGATTTACGAGCAATACCTTTGGGGCGGGAATCCTGGAGAATTTTACAGTGGTGATGGGTCGCACGATCCAGCAATGGTGGAACCGTATCTCAAAGCGGTTACCCATTTTTTACGCTCCTTCCATCCCCCATTAACGGTTTGCGATTTGGGATGTGGGGATTTTACTATTGGTAAACGACTTGTACCGTACACCCGGGAATATATTGCCGTAGATATTGTGGAGGACCTCATCACTTGGCATAAAAAGAACAATGCATTGGAGCAGGTGAGCTTTCACTGTTTGGACATTGCCAAGGATAGCCTTCCCCAAGCCGACTGCATCATCCTTCGGCAGGTTTTGCAACACCTTTCCAATGAGGAAATAAAGGCGATAGTCAAAAAACTATCAAACTACACGTACGTACTGGTAACAGAACACCTCACCGAAGATGATTTTGAACCCAACATTGATATAATCTCCGGACAGGGCATCCGACTCAAAAAGCAGAGCGGTGTAGATTTGTTGGCACCACCCTTTCTTTTAAAGGTTAAGGAAGCCAAGGAGTTAGTTGCTGTTCCTTCAACCTCAGGAAAAGGGGTGGTTAGCACCAATTTATATACTATTATGTAGGAAAATATCTCAAAATCAATACATTACATCCAAAAAAAGGTCTTTTTACGGAAATCCGTATCCAATTGGTTTTCTATTTTATATTTTAACCGAAACTATACGGAAAAATGAAAAAACCAGCCTACCTCCTACTTCTTTTTTTAGCTTTTATTTTTATTCAGTGTGATTCGGATACGGATACTCCCAATCCTAATATGCTTGAAAACCCTTCTGAAGATAATTCTAGTAACAATGACGAAGATGAAGAATCCAGCAATGACGATTCCAGCAGCGATGAGGAAAGTAGCGATGATACAACGGGGGAAACAGTGGGAGATGAGGGCACCGAAGAAGGCAACACAAATTCCGGCGAGGAAGAAAATGGCATGGGGGATGACGATACCAACAACGGAGATATAAATCCGAATCCTACGGAACCATGTGAGAACGAGGACGCTGTTTTTGACGATACAGGAGATAGTGAATCGTCCAACGAATGTTCTCAGCAACTGAATAACGGTACCATAACTTGTACTATCAATGGGGTATCATTTGAATCCACTGGAATACTGGCAGGTGCTGTATATGAAGAAAACGACGATGCATTCACCCTCGGAATCATTGGTGGGGATGGTCCCGACCCCGATACTCCAATTGATCAACGAAACCAGAGGGGGATAGCCATAACCATTTCATCTAGCAATTTAAGGTTTGACGATCTTCAAACCAATATGGAATACAATGGAACCAACGGGGTGAATATTCTAACTGGAGGATTCGAGGTATTTGGTGCCTATGTAAGGATAGTTGACTGTGAAAACCAAGAAGGTGGTGGTGATTATTCGCCAACGGCCAAAATTCAATTCTCAAAAATTGATAGGACTAACCAATTATTGTCAGGAACTTTTGAGTTAGTAGCTGTTGATGAGGAAACAGGCAACAGTTATGTTGTTTCACAAGGTATTTTCATAGACCTCTGGTTTTGCAATCAAGCATCAGGTTCAGGCAAATCACTTTCGTTTATAAACAAACAAAAAGAGCGCCTGTTATCTCAGAATTAAGGGCAATACTCATTATCATTGTAGTTTGTGCGTTTTTCTAGGTTATAATGAAGCCTTGAATTTCGGACCACAACTTCTGAGCATAAAAGTAAAAAGCCCCGTAAAAGGGCTTATATCGACCTGTTCAATGGTCGGTCAGGGACTTGTGCAACGGTTACCGGTGTTGGCAACTGGCTTTTTAATTTAATGGTTCACAATATGTTTTATTAACAACTCTATCTCTCATTTTTGCTTTGTCATTAAAATTCCGTGAAATGTTTCTTATTATATCGCTGTAATTGTCAATTTGGTTCCCCTTTTGATGGTAAAACATTTTAATTGAAGCACAATTATCGTGCTCAAACATTGTATTTAAAAGTGTTCGGTCAGAAATTCCGCAAGAATGTCCTAATATGAATATTTGAAAATTACCACTATTAATAAATTCCAATAGTTTCTTGTAATTATCCGATTCTAAATAGTTTATGGATTTGATGTTTTCTAAATATCTATTGTCATTCAGTTCTTCAATTGAATTGTAATCTTTGTCTATCTCGTCTCCAAATCCAAAAATTATTGGATTTTTATCCATTCTGTCTGTTGTTCCGTGAATATGGTTAAATTTTACTGATGTATATTTTTCTTCTAAAGGATTATAAAATCTTTTTGGGTCTTCATATAATAATTCAGTAGATGTGTAATTGAAATTCAAAAACAAGGTCTGGTCAGGTATGAGGTCGAAATAGTTAATGGCAGAATCAGACAAGAGCATTTTTTTTATTTGATTTAAATGGTCTTTTTTGCCAAGTCTTTTGATAATGTTTCTTTGATATTCATTTACTTCATCTATTGAAATATGATTTGCTTGAACGGCAATTATACTTTCTTTTAAAGCGTTGTATTCAATTTCTGCTCGTTGATTAACTGAGGTTTCAGAAAAGTCTTTTAATTTGAAAGGTGAATATATTTTAATCCCAATTGTAGTTTTAATCCTCAAAATATTTGAACCAATATTAGAATCAAATTCCTTTTCTATTCGAGTCAAATATTGTTGTAGTAAATCTTTAATTCTTTTAAAATCCGAGTTTAAATTTGAAATATCGTAATCTTTGGAATTTTTTGAGTCTTGAAATGATTTTTTTAGCAGAAAATAGTATTCATTTTCTACATCTACCCAATTATTTAGATAAGTCTTATCTGTTATTTCTTTTAAGAATATATTTTTAAATTCTAGAGTTGCTTTGTGGTCATTTAAGCCTCTTTCTAAATCTTTTACAGTTGTACCTGTTATAAATCGAGAAGGTGAATTGTCAATTTTGATTTCATCATTCTCAAAAGGTCTTCCTAAAGCTGTTTCTTGAATTGCTGTAATTGTATTAGTCCAATAATCATCAATAAATGATTTATAACTCGTTTTCATTTCGTGAGCTAAATCAAATCCATTTCCGATGAGTATTATTCTATTCATTATGTTTTTTCAGCTTGTTGCAACGGCTCGTATAACCGTCAGTTACGGGTTAATATGCGTTAATTTTAGGTTTGGCACGGACTTGAGCAATTCCGAG
>NZ_VBUK01000009.1:0-157287 GCF_005780245.1 Maribacter aurantiacus
TTCTTCCTAAGAAACTTTGTGGGATGCGGATAGTGAATCGCTCTGAAATCCCGCACTACGCTTATACTTGACCGTTATGTGTAATTTTAGCCGCAAACGCAGTTAAAACAAAAAGGCTCCGAATTTCGGAACCTTCTTTTTATCATTTCATTTTTCTAAAAAACTTGTACAACAAATCGATTTTATTTGAACAAAGAATTGGCATTGCTTCAAAAAGGGTTTCTTCATCCCATTCCCACCATTTCATTTCCTGCAATTTTTGGATGTCATCATCACTAAATCTCTTTTTTATCAATTTGGCTGGATTTCCCCCTACAATTGAATAAGGTTCAACATCTTTTGTAACCAAAGCACGACTGCCAATAACAGCTCCATCTCCTATCTGAACTCCTGGCATTATCATAGCTTCACTACCAATCCAAACATCATTCCCAACAACTGTATCTCCTGCTTTTTGAAATCCATCTTGGCTTTTACTGAAAACATCAAATTCAGACATATAAAAAAATGGAAAACTGGAAATCCAATCATATTTATGACCTTGATTACCTGCCATTATGAAACTTGCACCGCTCCCTATTGAACAATAAGAACCGATAATTAGTTTATCGACATCATTCCTGTCCGGAAACAGATAACGAGCACAATCGTCAAATGAATGACCGTGATAATAACCAGAATAATGTACGTTTTCAAAGAAGTTGGACATCTTAAGTAGAGAGTAATTTACAAAATATTTGCGGCTTTAAAGCGCTGATGATTCCTTCTTCTTTTCTGCATAGATTTCTGTTTTAAAATTTTACGTTGTTCCAAGATTTTGTGATGTGTTCCGTTGTACACACTTGCCGGTGTACAGTTGTTAAGTGACTCATGGTAGCGTTCATTGTTGTAGTACTCAATGTACTCGTCTATGGCACGCTGAAGATCAGAGAAGCTGTAGTAGTGATGTAGTTTTACTACGTTTTTCATTGATCTGTGGTAGCGCTCTATTTTTCCTTGCGTTTGTGGATGCATAGGCGCTCCATGAACCTGAGTAATGCCCTTTTCCTTCATAAAAGACTTGATGTCATGGGAGACGTAGCACGATCCGTTATCAGATAAGATCTTAGGGCGTCTGTCATTTGGGAGCCCTGTCTTTTCAAGGGCAGCTTCTACATTACGTGCCACATCTGGTGTCTGCATAGTTGAGCATAGCTCATGATGTATGATAAACCGTGAGTGGTCGTCCATAATGCTGGAGAGGTAATACCAGCCAACTCCCACAACCTTGAAGTAGGTAAAGTCCGTTTGCCACATCTGATGGATGCGGGTGGTCTTGTCCTTGAACTCGTTAGCCGCCTTAATCAGGATGTGGTTGGGGCTAGTAATCAAGTTCGCAGCCTTGAGTATCCGGTATACAGAACTCTCAGAGATGAAGTGTCCATTATGGTCTGTCATAAAGGTAGCTACCTCTCTAGGAGAGTCGTCCGCACGTTCTAAAGCGACCTCAATGACTTTGCTCTTGTAGCTTTCTGGGATTTTGTTCCAGGTGCTACGGCTTTTCTTGTCTTCCAGCGCATCAGGTCCGCCCTCTAGGTACTTGTTGTACCAGTTATAGAAAGTTGACTTACTCACGCCTAGTTCCTTTATCGTTCGCTTAAGAGGGAGTTCAGACCGCTCTGCGATCTGAATGATCTCCATCTTTTCATCTTTTGTGTATCTCATGTAGCGCTGATAAGGATCTATTCCATGCCCTTCGAGAGCTTTTTTAAAAAGCGGTTGCGCAACATCTGTTCTGCTAGTGCTTCCTTGAGCTCTGCATTTTCATTGCGCATGGCGTTTACTTCATCCGAGTCTGCTTCACGCTTGGTGTCCCCATTTAAACGGGCTTTGCCAGCTTCCATAAAAGCTTTGCTCCATTTATAGTATACAGACTGTGCTATACCCTCTCTGCGGCAAAGCGCTGCTATAGACTCTTCTCCGCTCATGCCTTCCAATACTATGGCAATCTTTTCTTCTGGGTTAAACTGACGCTTGGTACGTCGTTTTACATCCTTGATAATGGCCTCTGATTTCTTGGGCCTTCCTGGTCCTCTTTTCATTTTGACTAAAGTGTTGGGAGACTCTCTGATCACTCTTAAAGTCTCCATTAAAAAATACTAACTTTAGTCCAACTTCCGCTGACGCCTTACAACTTAATAATATATTTTCTGTTGGTATTTGTGGTTAGGTCAGTTTTGTTGTGGAAGAAGACAGGAATTAATCCATTAACCTTTAACAAAACCGATGATGCTCACGGATTCAACGGTAAAATATTCACGATAATATCCATTCTCGAGTTGTTAATAGTCGGGTTATATGCCTTCAAAAATGAGTGGTACGAATATTTACTCCCTTTTTGGTATTTAGAGAATGAAACTTTGCAAAAAATTGGTTGGGGTTTTCTAATTGTTTCTTTGATTCTTGTTTGGATTGCACAAACCCATATGGCAAATTCTTGGAGAATAGGAATTGATGAAGAAAACAAGGCTAAACTCGTGACGAACGGAATGTTTTCAATTTCAAGAAACCCGATTTTTCTTGGAATAATGGTTGCGAATATCGGTTTGTTTCTGATAATACCAAATGCGTTTACCCTATTGATAATCTCACTATCAACAATAAGTATCAATACTCAAATTCGATTAGAAGAAGAATTTTTAAAGCGAGAATTTGGGAAAGATTACGAAGATTACGCAAACAAAGTAAGAAGATGGATTTAAAAAAAAACTGGCTACAACAACGGCTATAGCATATGCCCTGAGGGACACGTGCCATAGCCAAACCGTTAGGTAGCATTACGAAAAAACAAACAAATGGAATATACGGTTAATGACCACTTGATAAATAAAGAACCAATAGTTTCCAAAATCTACGAGAAACTAATAACCGAATGCGAAAAATTTGGAACAGTAACTCAATTACCTAAAAAGTCAAGCATTCATTTGGACAGTAAATCGGGATTTGCTGGAGTTTACTCACGGAAAAACTACCTCTTGTTGAAAATTCACACAAACTTTGAAATTGAGAGTGAAAGAATACAAAAAATTGAAAAAATATCTGCTAACAGATTTAAGCATATAGTTAAATTGGAAAAACTTAATGATGTTGACAAAGAATTGATAAGTTGGCTAAAATCTGCCTACGAATTAAAAAGTTGAAAATATGAATAATATTATCAAAGGTTTGATTGCTGGGACAATTTTTGGAATTACCTCAATAATACCAATGTTCTTTATGGAATTTGAAGATAAGCAAAAAGCAATTATTGCTTCATTTGTAAATAGGTTTTCTATTGGGTTTATTATTTTCAACATTGACTTGCCAATACAGGGTTGGTTGAAGGGATTAATAATTGGCGGAGTAATGAGTTTTCCAGATGCTTTGATAACGAAGGCATTTAAACCAATAATGGCATTGGGGTTAATTGGTGGGCTGATTTGCGGATTATTAACCTAAAAAAGTAAAAAAAACGCTACCTAACACTGTGTATATGTCATAGCCACCTATCGGCAGGCTACGCCACATACACGCGACCGTTAAAAAATACGAACTCAAATGGAATTAATAGTCCACCATAAAATTTCGGACTTGTATAAATCGCTGAATTTACCAATTGAGCAAGAAATGGACTTTACGATTCATTTTTTACCTGCTATTCATTCTAAAACACCTTTTAAATCACCAGTTTTTAGAGCCGATTATTTTTCTTTTGTATTTATAAAAGAAGGTTCTGGAAAATATACCATTGATGATAAAATATTTCCTTTTGATTCACAAACCATATATTTTACAAATCCCGGACATATTAAATCCTTTGAAATAGAAAACTCTAAAGACGCCTATATTATCACATTAACAGAGAGTTTTTTAAGAGAGAATGTTCACCCAGATATTTTTGGTGAATTTCCGTTTTTATTAGCAGAAACAGTTCCACCAAAAAAAATGTTGCAGAATGACTTTAGTGAATTTGAAATTCTTTACAAACAAATATTCAAAGAGTTCAAAAAACAATCTGAATACAAGAACAAAATTCTTGGAAACCTTTTTGTTGTATTACTTCTAAAAATAAAAGAAAATTTTTGGCTATCGTACAATCCATTAGAAGAAGGAGGAAGAAATTCTCAAATTGTTAAATCCTTTAAAATTTTATTGGAACGAGAGTTTAAAATAGCAACTTCAAAAGGACTAACTATCGCCTTTCAAGTACAAGATTATGCCAACGAATTAAATTTACACCCAAATTATTTAAATTCTGTAATAAAAAGTAAAACAGGTAGAACTGTAAACGATTGGATTTCTAAACGAACATTGTCAGTAGCCAAATCATTGCTCAAAAACACTACCTATTCTTCAAAGGAAATAGCGTACAAATTAGGATTCAGTGAACCCACTCATTTCAGTCGGTTTTTTAAAAAACACACACAAATTTCACCAACTACATTCCGAAAATCTAACCAATAGTTGTAAATCTTTGAAATTGGTCATTTCTTGTTTAATTAAGGTTATATAAAATACTTCCTTTTGACTCAACTTTGCTCTATAAATTTTAAAACATAGAACAATGGAACAAAGAATATTGATTACAGGAGCAAGTGGAGGATTTGGATTTTTAACTTGCCAATCTCTTATTGAAAAAGGATACAAAGTTGTTGGAACAATGCGTTCAACCAAAGGGAAAAATGAAAAAGTTGCTGATTCTCTAAAATCAATTGGCGTTCATTTAGTAGAAATGGATGTTACCAATGAAGAAAGCGTAAACAAAGGTGTTAAAAACGCTATTGATTTATTAAATGGTTTGGATGTTTTGATTAACAATGCAGGAGTTGGTGTATTTGGGATGCAAGAACATTTTACACCAGACGATATGAAATATGTGTTTGATGTAAATGTTTTTGGCGTTCAGCGTGTAATGCGAGCAACTTTACCACATTTTAGAAAACAAGGAAAAGGAACAGTAATCTATACTTCAAGTTTGTTAGGTAGAATGACTTTACCTTTTTACGGTGTTTACAATGCTTCCAAATGGGCATTGGAGGCTATCGCAGAAAATTACAGAACAGAGTTATCTGCATTTGGAATTGAATCTAGTATTATTGAACCAGGAGGTTTTCCAACAACATTTATGGAAAACTTAAAAAAGCCTAGCGACAACAGCAGAGACGAAGCCTATGGTGACTTTATGCAAGCACCAAAAGCTATGTTTGATGGATTTGAACAGGCTTTAGAAGCAAATACAGAGCAAAGGCCACAAAAAGTTGCAGATGCCATTACAAATCTTATTGCGATTCCTTACGGAGAAAAACCTATGCGAACTGTAGTTGATTATATGGGAATGGGAGAACACATTACCAATTATAATGAAATGTTGGACAATGTAACTTTTGGAATTTATTCTGCTTTTGGAAATGAAGGAATGTTGAAAATAAATAAATAAAATGGAATTTACTGTTAAAGAGCAAATCATTGAAATAGTTCATAAACTGTTTATCTATACGGATAATCAAGAATGGAAAAAACTTCAAAAAGAAGTGTTTTCAGAGCTCGTTGACTTTGATATGTCCTCACTTGGTGGAGAAATTTCCAAGAAGAGTTCTATTGACATTTGTAATGAATGGAAACAAGGATTTGAAGGTATAGATTCCATAAACCATTTAGCAGGAAATCATTTGGTTAAAATCAGCAATAATTCGGCAGAAGTTTTTATTTACGCAACTGCTACACATTTTAAAGAATCGGCAATCAAAGGAAAAACTCGAGAATTTGTTGGGAGTTACAATTTACATTTAGTTAAAAATATGAAACGATGGAAAATTGACAAATTCAAGTATAATCTAAAGTATATGACTGGAAATCTCGATTTGAAATAAGTATTGAGGAAATGGAGTAATAACTATTGCCAACAACGTATATAAAAAAATAGCGGTTTTGGGGCTAACCTGAACCGCTTTTGCCTTTATTTAAGTATATTGCTTTCCGAAAAGTTAGTGCTCAAAAATCCGCTACTTTTCATATACAAGACCGTTAAATAAACAACTCCTTATAAATCTCCATTGTGGACTTGTTGTAGCTCCAATTCTTCCACGCATACTTTAAAGCTTCTCGTCCAATGTCGGTGCGTAATTGAGCATCAGTAATCAATTTCTGTAATTGCTCTTTCCACTCATTTTCATTTTTCGCAAGCATGCCATTTTCACCATGCTTGATGATTTCAGAATAAGGAAAAAGAGAAGAACTTATCATAGGAATTGCAAAAGCAGCAGCCTCCAAATACTTTACAAATGATTTTCCTTCCGTATTAAATAGATGGTCGTTCATGGGGTGAAGTATTACATCCAAGGCGAGCTTATTCAACTTAGTGGGATATTCTAAAAAAGACACTGGCTTCACGAATTTGAAAGTTAAATCACCAAGGCTGTTTTCGTCTTTGAGTTTTCCATTCCAACCAAAAATGAAGAGTTCCGCATTTTGGTCTTTCAATACTTCCTGCAAAACAGGTAAAATGCTTTTAACATCTTCCGATTGTGAAGGATTGGTAATGATTCCCAGTCTTACAGTTTTACCATTATTCTTGTTGATTTGAGGAACTTCGGCATAAGCTTGATTAGAAAGTAAGTTGGGAACAAAAGCAAACATCGGATCCGAATCAGGAAAAGCGACTTCCAACTTATCTTCAATGGCTTCCAATATTCCATTGGTTGGAGCTGTTATCGCATCCATTTTGGAAAGGTTCTCCAATAGCTTATCCAGTTGCTCTTTTGGGTACTTTTTTATTCCGGGATGATAGTCAGGAAAATTGAAATAATGACAATCAATATCCATTACAAACTGAATGCGGTCATTAATGGAAACAATACCTTCAATGATGGGTTGAATATCTGTAAAGAAGGTAGGAAATACGATGTAGTCAGCCCAACGAATTAATCGTTCATCAACCGGAGTATCGTATTCATCATGCTTTTTGTTGAAGTTCCATTTGTGAATTTGATTCACAACAGCTTTATGCGACTTGGTTTTATTGAGCTCCAAAGCAGGTGCAATCATTCTGTAATAACCCGAAGCATTCATACAAGGAGCCACATACAGCACATGCACTTTTTCAGCTTCATCTTGTAGTTCAGGGTATTTTTCCTCGAAGGAAAGGGAGCTGTTTAATCGCTCCAATAGTTCTTTTAAATTTCTCATGAGTTCACGTCTTTTTTTACCGGGGTTCCCTCGAAATACTTTTCAATCTCGTTACCGGTTTGTTTGTCATAAATGATGGCAGCATCGGCTTTTGTGCCGTATTCCGTTACTTTCTTTCTAAGTCTTGCTAAACCTAAATTTCGGTCCAGGAACTTGGAATACTTGTGCTTCCAGTCCAATGACCATAGCGTTCTTACATTGCCATCTTTGAAATAGATGAGCAGTTTTGAAAGGGAATCCCTTTTTAATTTCCAACCTTCTTTGGGTGCTGTCATGGTTTAAATTGTTTTATTAATGTTTTCAATGGAATAAGGCTATGGTGCTTTTCACCATGGCATAAGAAAACCTTTACCAGGTTGTCTTGAAGCTGAATTTTAGCATTGACCTTTTCAGGTGGGATAGCATGAGCAATGGCGAGATGCTGCAAATAATCACTCACTCGCTTCTCAACAATAGGCTGTAAACCTAATGCCGTTGCCATACCATCACCTGCAAAAAAGTCGATTAATTCAGGTGTGGGAATAGCATAGAGCATTTCTATTTCTGTGATCAATCGGGCTTTACATTGTTTGTTTTGCAAGCCGATTTCTACAATCATATCTTCTTTAGAAAGTCGATAATTCTTGGATTGCACCTGAAAATAGCCCTGTACATTGCTAATGACTTTCTTTTCATAGCCAAAAACATCTATGGTTACATTCTCCATATAGTTTTTAAGGCTCTCTTTGATTCCTTTTTTCTTTCCTAGCATATCTATCTGATTTGATGAATAACTTCCGGTTTGAGCACCGCAGCATGAAATAGGTGCAATAGAGATTGATCGCCCAGTTTGCCGATTCGTGTTTCGCATTCTCGATACACCTGAAGCGAAGACTTTCGATTGGAATCTGTTTTTTTCTCGTTGTTCAAATACTTTTTGATTTGAGCATGGAGAATGAGTTTTTTGCGGACTTCCTCTTTGCGTTCCAAGTGTTTTTGAAGCCACTTTTTGGTTCCGGTGAATCCGGAAGGGTTATTGGTGTCGAAATAGCGATATGGAAGTTGCACAAAACGCTTTTCGGGATCCTTGGCAACAAAATCTCGAACGAGGTAAACCCGTTCGCAATAATTTTGATGCACATTGGATAAAAACTTGTCGGAAACAGGCTCATACCACTTGACAAGCATCTCTTTGGCTTGGTTTTCCTGAAATTCAGTCAGAAAAACATCCCTGTACAAAAGGTTTTTCGCCAGTTTCCACAAGCTTTCTGCATAAAAATTAAGGGAAGTGCTGCGAGCCGAACCGTCCTGTTGTTTCCAGTTTTGTTCATTATTGGCTCGCTTTCGCACTTTTCCCCCGGTATCTTTAGAAATTTTCGCAACTTTTCCCCCGGTGTTTCCAGTTAAAATGTTTCCAGTAGGGTAACCTGCTTTATTTAAAATTTCCGTGAGCGATAGCGAACTCCGATTTCTTTGGTTGCCAGTTCTTCTCTGATCAGGAGATGAACCGTTGGAGTTATCTACACCTATTATTAAATTATTTTTATTGTAACTATTGTTTCTAGTGTATGTATGAGGACAATTTGTCGTACCCTCATTTTTAATTGATTGATTTTCAAGGTCTTTTTGTTTTGCTTCCTGCAACTCCTTTTCGGCTTCCAAAAGGTCTTTTCGACACCTTGCTAACAGTATTTTAGGGTTTATCAACAATTCATATCCGCTATTGCTTCCGCAAAACTCCTTGCCTGTGATAATATCTGCTTCTTGTAGTTTGATGATATGTCTTTGAATGGTTCTTGGGCTTACCTTGACCAATCCTGCTAATTGAGAATTGTTTGTTTTTAGAGCCGGCAGGTTTTCAGCCGTTAGCTCCATAATGCCATTTGCCTTGATTAAAAAGGCTCCGTAAATGCGAATGATTTCCTTGGCGGTTAGCAGTACACTTGCTTTGATCTTATCCGATAAAGCCTCATGTGAATCGTTGTGGTATTCCACGAACTGATCCAGTGCTTTATAGGAGATTGAATAATTGATGACCAACATGATGATATATTTTAAATGACATGAGCTATCGCTCGATATATTCCGAAGGGTTTTAAGTCCAGGTTCGTGGCTTGTCTTACCAACCTGAATCGCTTCACCCAAATAATTTCTTGATAGGATGTTGTAATGTCTGCTGCATCGAATTGAGCAACATAAATTTGAAGACCTTGCTTATAGAAGGGTAAAGGATTTTTATAAAGCATACAGCCCAGTTCAGATTGGAAGCTGTGCCATTCACCGTTCTTTACGCCTTTAGGAAGACTGAATTGCAAGCAATCTTCTTCTAGTGAACGCCCTTCACCAGTCAAAACCTTGAAAAATATGTTAGCAGGTCTGACCATAAGAAGGGTTTGTTTCCTTTACCTGTTCAATCAATGCCTTCAACTCTGAAAGGAAAGCATGATATTTACTATTTTGTATAACTTTCATAAACTGAATTAGTATTCTTTGTTTAGCACTTCTTCGGCATGACGTTTTAATTCGGCACGCTTTTCTTTCATTTCTTGGATGATTAACCAACCTTCTTTCCAAATTTTTTCAGCGAGGTGAAGGCGTATTTCTTCTCCTTCCAAAAACTTATAAATCGTTGGACGTGAGATACCTGTACGGCTTTTTATCATCTGTATTCCTTTCAAAGGAAGCTCATCTTTGAACCCTTTTATTTCTTCTCGTGTAAACATGTTGTAAATATTTTGTAAATTTGTTTACCTTTAATAAATAAAAATATCTATCTTTGCTGCAAAGATATACTAAATTAGTAAACTAATACAAATTAAATTGATAAAAATGGTAAACTATGGTTGATAAAGAAATTACCAGAGAGATGCTGAATGAGCGATATGTGTCTGCAATAGAACATCTTATGCGAGTGCATACGCTAAAAAATCAGCGTGAATTTTCTGCTAAAATGGAAGAGAATCCCACAGTATTCTCTCAAATTAAGTCAGGAAATAGAAATGCCTCACTCACGCAGTTAACTAAAATTGTAAACGATTTCGACCTGAATGCAAACTATTTTCTAAAGTTTGAGAATCAAAAGGAGCCAATCGAATACAGTGAGCTGAACATTAATCCAACAATTTCAGGGGATAATCAGGATGTGATGGTTGGTAAGAATGTTTCCAAAAATGACGGAGTTGTTCATGGAGACTTCTACAATGTAGAGAAGCTAATCAATCAAGCTCCACCGGAGTTAAGAGAACATATCAGACAGTTGCAAACCAAGTATGAGCTGCTAGAAAAGGAAAACAGCAAATTCAAGGACGAAGTCAGCGAATTAAAAAAAATAATCGCAAACATGACTTCACAGCTCAATGACGCACATGCTCAAATCAAAGAGAAAGACGAGCGTTTGTATCAGGCACAATGCGAACTGATTGAAGTTTACAAAAAGAAGAAGTAGGATTATGAAGAGCAATAATCACATAGCAACTGGTCAATCTCCATTGGAGCAACTGCTTTTTTGTTTGCGAAACAAAAAGGTGGACTGTGTTTTATTGTCTTCTGATCAAAATGCAAGCCTTTCATTTATTGATGGTATTAATGAAGCAATTCTATTTCAGGCATCCGATTTTAATTTGAATCAAACTGCCATTCAAAAATTATCGTCATCGCTTAACGAACAAACTAACAGAAATGGTATATGGCTTAGTTATTTAGAAAGCCGTGTGTTGGATGTGTTGGTGAGTGAAAAATCCATCCTTATCACATTTGATAAGAGTGGAAAGCTGATTGAAAGTTTACATGGAATAGGCTGTTTTGTAATCCATCTTGCAGAATTAATAAAGGAGGTTTTTCCGGGAATATACCTTTGGGCAAAGGAATTGAATCTGATAGCCATTGAACAAAAGGAATCTAAAGCTTTGGATTTTATACAAAACAAGAACTACCACAGTGTTAAAGTAATCAAACGCAAAGGTCAGCTTGATAGAGTGGAATGCGAAGAGAAAATGCCTATTGACAAAAGGGTAATTGACATAATGAGAGATGCTGCCTTCCAAAGTATTTCCATCAACCAGGAAGACGGTAAGGCGGTACATATTAATAGAGTTGTAAAACAAAAGTTATGAAAGCTTTGAGAAATATTCAGGCAACATCACAAACACTGGTCTTATCAAAAGATTTGAGGGATTGGCGAAGTGAAGGAAAATGCAAACGAGAGAAAATGGATCTCATGCGGAAACGTATCGAAAAATTCTAAAAGCAGAAAAAATGACACCGGAGAGACTTAGAGCTTTTCCGGGATTTGAAGAAATAAAGGAAGATGAAGCAAAACATGTAATTGAAACTTTAGAGTGTTTTTGTGGAATCATTGTAAAACATATATCGAAAAAAGAAGATTATGAAGAACCTTGATATTTTTAAGCCATTTGCGAAGCAATCAAAAGGGCAGTCGATAAATACTGATGGAAAAGCAGTAATCTACACAAGGGTATCGACCAAAGAACAAGCTGAAAACAATGCCAGTTTAGAAACTCAAAAGAAGTATTGTTTAGAATTCGCAAAGCGGAAAAATATTGAAGTAATAGAGTATTTCGGTGGAACCTACGAATCTGCCAAAAGCGATGAAAGAAAGCAATTTCAGAAGATGCTGACTTTCGTTAAAAGAAGAAAAGACATTTCATACATCATCGTATATTCTTACGATAGATTTTCAAGAACTGGAGCAAACGGAGCTTATATCAGTGATACATTAAAGCAGCAGGGAATTGTAACACTTTCAGCTACTCAGGAAGTGGATGCCATGACCGCAGCAGGATCCTTTCAACAAAACCTGTACTACATGTTTAGTCAATTCGATAATGAATTGAGAAGAGACAAGTCGGTATCAGGAATGCGTGAGAAACTTCGAAAAGGATATTGGATCGGAACTATTCCATTTGGCTACACCAATCTTAATCCGGGTAAAGGAAAAGAACAGGACATTGTAATCAATGAAGACGGAGAATTATTGAGACATGCATTTATATGGAAGGCAAACGAAGACATAACCCACAATGAAATCTCCGACCGATTAGCTAAGAAGGGATTAAAGGTAACAGCCAAGAAATTGAGCGACCTTTTTAGAAACCCATTCTATTGTGGTTTAGTAGTAAGCTCTCACATCCCCGGAGAAGTAGTAGAAGGAAAACATGAGGGCTTAGTATCAAAAGAAATATTCCTGAAGATTCACAAACTATTAAACAAGCGTGGATACGGAGAGAAACGCAATGCAGATTGCGAACACCTTCCTTTAAAGCAATTCGTTCGTTCAGCAGATTGTGACACACCTTACACAGGCTATTTGGTTAGAAAGAAAGGTTTATACTATTACAAGAACAACCGAATCGGAGCAAAAGAAAATAGAAGTGCCAAAGTGATGCACGAGAAGTTCACAGACCTTTTGAAGAACTATCAAATTCAAGATAAGAAATACATCGCCCCGATGAAGGAGATCATGTATTACACTTTCAAGGCTGAACATGAAGCAAAAATTCAAGAGACCGCAGTTCAGCAAAAACAAATATTAGAACTTGCAACCAAGCTAGAAAGATTGGAAGAGCGATACGTTTTTGAGGAAATCTCACAAGGTCAATACGAGAAGTTCAAGCAAAAGCTAGAAGCCGAGAAGTACGAAATTGAGGAAAGTTTGTATAGCAATGGTTTTAATTTATCGAACCTTGAAAAAGCCATTGATTTATCATTGAAATATTCCCTAAAACTCCCTGAATTGTGGGATTCTGGCGATTTAGAGGTAAAGAGAAGTATTCAAAAAATGGTGTTTCCGGACGGGATTCTGTATGACTTCAAAAATGACGATTATCGAACCACAAGAATAAATTCAATTTTCAGCGTAATCCCTTCATTATCAGTAAAAAACAAGCATAAAAAAAACGGGAATAAAACTGAAAATTCAGATTATTCCCGTTTAGTACTCGAGGCGGGAGTACCAATCGTTTTATTTTCCTTAAAACCTATTTAAACGCTCAAATACTGTGTTTATTGATGATAATAAATCAATTTAAATTGATTAAATTTATATATCGGATTTTTTTTGACACCAAATATGACACCAATTTTATCCATTTAAATCTATTTCAACGCTGATGCAAGTTATCTACTATATAATTGAGAGTAAGTTGGATAAACAAGGCAACGCGCCTATTTTCTATAGTATCACTTTTGGTGGGGAAAGAATTCGACGTAAGATAAAAGGGGTGAAAGTAATGCCTAAGGATTGGAATGGAAACTTACAACGGGTCAAGCCGCCATTGAAAAAAGAACCTTATAACTATCATATTGAATACAACAAAACAATTGAAGAACTTGATCAAAAATTAAAAACGATTTTTCGATTAATTCTCTTAAACGAAATAGTGCCAACTAAAGACTATATACTGGATAAACTGGATGATAAGTCGCCAGTTGAAATAACTCATAACTTCATTGATTCGTTTCAAGAATTTATTGATACATCAAAAATCACAAAGGCTGAAAGAACCATTAAATCTTATGTGACTGCCTTGAACGTATTTAAGGATTTCAGCGAAAGGAAAAAATATCCCCTGCGTTTTGATACCATTAACAAGGAGTTTTTTGCGAAGTTTCAGGAATTCTGTTTTGTAGAAAAGAAAACAAAAAACAATTATTTCTCAAGGTTAATTACAACGTTAAAAACATTTATGCGGTGGGCCATGGAAAATGATTACCATGAAAATTTGGACTTTTTGAAATTTCAAGCTCCAGAAGAGGAAATTGAGGTAATTTATTTGACCCTTGATGAATTGATGAAACTGTACCATCACGATTTTGAAAAAGAGAAATTAAGTAGGGTTCGGGATGTATATTGTTTTGGATGCTTTACAGGCTTAAGATTTTCGGATTTAAAAAACCTTAGGCCATCAAACATCATGGAGAACGAGATTAAGCTTAACATTCAAAAGACCCGGACCATAGATCATCGGATTCCATTAAACGAATATGCAAAATCCATATTACAAAGATATCGGGATACGATATGGGAACCTCTGCCCATAATCTCCCCGCAAAAATTCAATTCTTATGTCAAGGAATGCTGTCGATTAGCAGGAATTGATACCCCCACTTCTATAACACGGTATCGAGGTACAAAACGATTGGATAAGACCGTTCCAAAATATGAGCTTATAACAAGTCATACTGCCAGAAAAACGTTTGTGACCAATAGTCTGGTTTTAGGTATGAAGGAAATGGTAGTACGAAATATTACGGGACATAAAAAGGAAGAAACCTTTCGGCGTTATGTCAAAATAGCTGAAAACCTTAAGCAGGAGGAAATGTCCAAGGCGTGGAACAACATATAATTATTTCCTTCCCATAATTATACTTAGAAATCGGTCAAATAGCTCTATTCCAATTGTATATATAAGATTTTTCTAATAATCCCGTTTGAATAGGACAATTTTCAAACGAATCGCTTTTGGCCAAATCCCTAAATATAGAAGAATCCTTCGATTCGATTATTCTGTTTTTCTTCAGTGACTTCCAAACCAAAGAGTTCAAGGAGTTCACCAGAATAAAGATTAAAAATCTAAGTCCCTATCAGTACTATCACTTGTTAGGATGGTTACTGGAAAATATCAAGGATGATATCCTCTTGGCCAACTTGGACATAATATTTGATTTTTCTGCCTTGAAACCTAAAAAGTACCTCCCCACTGAACCTAGGGAAGTTGCACCTTCCAATGAACCAGTAGAGGGACCATTACTGCCCGACAGATTTGGAAAGGATTGCATAAAATTCTTCCGAATGGGTTATGGGTCCATCAAATTTTTGCAAGACGAGGTAGACTCTATGGATTCGGTTGATCGATTTTTGTTTCATTATAGGGCCAAGGGATGTCTAATCGAACCTGAAGTCGATTATGAACGTTTGTTGCATTTGATGTCCCTGGAGGAACGGCTTTGCTTTCCTGTCTACGACTTTCCCAATGAGAATTCGCTTCCCTTCTATGGTCATGCCATCAATTACCTTCGTGTGAAGGTAGAAAGGGAAGTAAACTCCTTAAAACTGTCTTTGGATGAATGTCTTTGTAAGGTAGGGGAAAAAATTAAAAAGATGTTTTTGGGCAAATCGAAACAGTCCCTTCCGATGGCATTTATGACAAGGGAAGTAATGGTGTTGCCTTTAGTTGTGGGTTTCGAGCAATGGAAAAGATTGGTCTTGGACTCGCTTCATAACAAAAAGTATTTTCCACTTTTAAAGGCCAGGATATTGTTTTTGTTGGACGAACTTCAACAACTAATCAAGGATAGCTTTTTTCAGGATTTAACCTCCTATGCAAAAAGAAAAGGATTGATTGTCGAGGATAAGGAGATGGGCATTCGGACATTAAAGTCGCTATCACCTCCATTGGTCAGTTCCTATGAATATAGAAAATGGCTGAAAAACCTCAAATTATCGGATTTGAACAAGGAGGTAAAAATAGAAAAAGAGGAATCATCACCATATCAAATCATAATTTCAAAAAATGGGTCGCAATTAAAGCTGAAAAAGGCCTTACTCGAATTTTTTGCATATATAAAATTAAGAATCGACGAAGAGAGGGATAGGGCTTTAGAGAGTTTTATCTATCGTACCTTCTCCTATGAGTACCATGATAAAACGGATTATTCCAAACGAACAGTGAACAACTTTGGATACAAACCAATGACCTTTATTAAGTCGGAACATGCCAAGGACTTTACGAAATTATTACTTTACCTATCCGATAAGGGTTACTTGGTAAGTAACAAGACCCAGATTATCCGTACGCTTGATGATGATATCCACGAAAAAAAGGGCAAGGATGGCTTTAGTTACAGTTCTTTGATACGAATTCCAAGTGATGAACACCACCTATTTCCCGATGATACCCTTAGGAAGAGGGTTCGTTCCATCCTAAGGATTGACGATTAAGTGCACCATCAAAAATTGGATTGCTCCCAAGTATCCCATCATAGGGAACGTTTTAAAAGATTACTGCACTAATTCTGGTAGTGTAACCCAGTTTTTCCAATTTGTCCCCAATTTAGGTATCCGGCTTTTTCATCCGGCTTAAATACACTACATATGGGAAATATACTTTTTTACACGCACACGAAGGAAGATTTGAAAAGAACCGTAAAAATGGTCCTGGAAGAACTAAGTAAAACAGAATTGATTAATGAAACTTCTATCAATCCTGAGGACGACAGGCTCACCCAACAGGAAGCGGCCAAATTCTTAGGTATCTCCGTGACCTCATTGATCAGTTGGAAGAAGAAAAAAATTGTACCCTACTATCAAATAGGACGTGCTATTTTCTTTTCAAAAAAAGAGTTATTGGCACTCGCTAGGAAAAATGAATTTGTAAGAAGGTCACGATATTGATTTTTAATTTTAGTCATTGGTATTTTAGTTTAAATGCATCCATTTAAAACGAAAAAAGATTAAGACAAAAGTCAATCTTATACCTAAACATCATCTATACGGGAAACGTTCTTTTTGAACTGCGAAAAAAATTGTTCGAACAAGCTTGTTTCTCCTAGAATTAGCAGAACTTTATTTGAAGGCTTATCGAAGATTTTATTCGGTATCGCATCTTCATTGGCTAATATGACTTCGTAGGACACTTCATCATTCTGAAATTCAATTTGATTACCCAGAATTCCTATTTCCGAAATCTGGCCTTGCCTATCAAGATTTATTTTTGTAATGTTTTCTTTGATATCAAATTTTTCGAAGTCGGTAATGGGAACTTTAATGAAAAAAAATGGCCTGGAGTTTTCAAAAGACGGACTTACAGAACTAGAGTGCAAATCATAAGACCTGTAAATAGGATATTTCAGCTCGTTCGATGCAATTATGCCAGCAATTATAAAAATTATAAAAAGCAGATTGCCATAACCAAGAAAAAAACCTAATTTTTTTTCTAATAAATCTTGAACCTCCGGACTTCTTATTATGTCATGCTTTTCCTGTGCCATTTTACATTCTAATTTCCGAGTTCAAGTTGATTTCTGATAAGATTAAAGTATTCCTTTTTATTAGCGATGAGTTCGGAATGCGAACCTGATTCTATAATCTTACCTTTGTCCAACACGATGATATTGTCTGCGTTTTTTACGGTACTGAGACGATGAGCGACAACAACCACTGTTTTGTTTTTAAAAATCCTATTAAGCCTTTCCACGATAATTCTTTCGTTTATAGTATCTAAAGAAGAAGTGGCTTCATCAAAAATTAGAAGTTTAGGGTCTTTATATATAGCGCGTGCTATCAGGAGCCGTTGTTTTTGCCCTGAACTAATTTGAGTGCCTTCAGCCCCGATTACGGTTTCGTAACCCAAAGGGAGTTCTGACACGAAATCATGTATGTTTGCTATCCGAGCTGAACTTAAAACCGATTCAAGATCATAATTATCCATCCCAAAAGCTATATTTTTAGCTATAGTGTCATTGAATAAATACCCCTCTTGCATTACCGCTCCGCAGTAATCTCTCCATGATTTAAGGTTTAAAGACTCTAGATTAGTGGCCCCGAATTTTATAGAACCTTCTTGAGGGACATAGAATCGCATCAATATTTTTAAGAGTGTTGTTTTTCCGCTACCACTCTCACCTACAATAGCTGTTACCTTGTTTTTGGGAATTTTAAAACTAATATCATTTAATATAATTTTACTTTCTGGAGTATATCTGAAGGTTACATTATTCAAGGTCAAATCCTCGATTCCATTAACAAGAGACTTGCCAATGTCCATATCTACTTCATCATTTTTGTTATGAATCTCCCCAAGTCTCTCCAATGCGATTTTTGCATCCTGAATATCTCGTAGAAAATAAATTATTTGACTTACCGGCGAATTCAGCTGACCCACAATGGATGCAACGGCTAGCATCATACCCAAGGTTATTTCTCCTTCGATTACCAGTTTTGCACATAGAACAGTTATTAATATGTTTTTTAATTCGTTGATTAGCATAGAACCGCTGGACTGCTTTTGTTCCAGTGTGAGATTTTTTATTCCTACCTTAAAAAGATTGATTTGGATTTTTTCCCAACCCCATCTCATTCTAGTCTCGGCATTGTGCAACTTGATTTCCTGCATGCCGTTGATGATTTCGATCACCTTGCTTTGTTCCTTGCTGAATTCCTTGAATCTTAAGTAATCCAGTACCTTCCTTCTTTTGAAAAAATGCAGTGTCCATAGGAAGTACAACAAGGTGCCAATTATGAATACAATGAAAATCTGGATGTTATAATATGCTAGAATTGAACCAAAAGCTAGAAAACTGAAAGTTGAGAAAAATGTGCTCAGTGTAGATGTAGTCAATATTCGCTCCAGTCTTTTATGGTCACCAATCCGTTGTATGATATCACCCGTCACTTTGGAGTCGAAAAAGGCAATTGGTAAATTCATAAGCTTTTGAAAAAAATCGGAAATCAATGAAATACTTATCTTGGTACTAAGATGAAGTAGAATCCATCCCCGCAATATTTCAAGGCCCGTTCTACCAAAAAACACAAAGATTTGGGCTAATAAGACCAAATGCACAAAACCTATATCTTGGTTTTTTATGCCAATATCTACAACGCTTTGAGTTAAAAAGGGGAAAAACAGTTGCAATAAGGTCCCGGCAAATAGCCCCAAAATCAATTGAAAAATTAGTTTTTGGTAATTTTTGAAGTACTTTACTAAAAATTTAAAATTAATAGAGGAGGAATTATCAATATTCTTGATTAGATGAAAGTCTTTATCTGGTTCTATTAATAATGCGATACCACTACAATTATCTTTGTTATTTCTACACCAATGACCAATAAAACCTTCTTTATTAATTTTTAAATGACCAATCGCCGGATCCATAATATAGAAACAGTAGTTTTTTATTTTATAGAGAACAACATAATGGTTCTGATTCCAATGTAGTATACATGGCAGTTTTACATCAAATAAGTCCGTAAATACTAGTTTTGCGGCCTCCGAAATGAAACCAAGTTTGTGCGCAGCTTTTGTAAGACTGAAGAGACTACTGCCCTCTCTGGTCGTATCCATATAGCTCCGTATTATTTCGATATCTACTTGCTTATCAAAATATAGGAGCAAGGATTTCAAACAACTGGGGCCACAGTCATTCGACTCTCGTTGTTTAAAAAAAGGAACTTTATGTTTTTTAATTCTATACCTCATTTGAAAAAAGCCAAGGCCTTCCTAAACCTTGGCTTTCAATTACTAGATACAACAACCATTTGATGAATACCAAAATTCGCATGATGGACTCGGTGTACTCAGGCCACAACTTGGGTTATAACCATGGTTCATAGGATAACAGCAATCGTTTGCTGGATCACAACAATTCCTGTATGCACCTGCTGAACCACCAAAAATGTTTTTCTGCTCCTGATTGCTCAGAATTTTGAAGCTTTTAATTTTTTTCATCGTAATTAAATTTAAAATTATTTTTGCCTTGAACAGTTAGGGACACTCAAGGTTTATGTCCATCTTTCGCGAAAAGATATTGTTCATGCCGAATTCTTTGAACCATATGTAATCGGCATTTTTTATACTGCTAGTTGTAGTTCCATGTTTTGTAAATCAATAAAATCGCTTAAAACGAGTGGTAAGTCCGAAATATCATATTGTTTTGGAAGTGGGGCCCCATTTATAAGAACATAAGGCGTAAAAAATATTTGGTTTTTAGTACACCACTCTTTTTGTTTTTCTAATAACATATCAGCCTTTTCTAAAGTAAGTTCTTCTACTTTCGGTGATTCTTCAAGCCAATTCAACATTTCCTTTTGACTACCCCTAAGAATATCTAAAACTGGGGCTACCTGCTTCTTCGGTATTTTTTCATATAATGCAGTCAGTTGTTTAGCTATTCTATAGCCTAAGCTGTCGGTATTCTTTGTATCAGCCGAAAAGCGTATGGTCAAACCTACATGCTCGGGAAACCTTTCTACAGCAGTTCTTAGAACCGGATAGGCGCTCTTGCAATAACTACAGGTTGGATTAGTAATCATAACGATTTGGGTTTTAGAAGCTGGATTTCCTATTTTAATTTCATTGTAGGCTTCTAAACTACCCCCATCCATTAATCTACTGGCACTATTGTATGCAAGTATGAAAAGCTCGAAATTCGATTTGAACTTATAATATTTGATTTTATCAGTTGCCAATTCTATATAACTCGAAATGAAATTTTTGACAAAAGACCATATAATAATTAGATAAATTAATATAATTACCAAGAATAGAATGGAATTTATATCTGGCCAAACATTAAAATTCCAGAGGTTATTGTTAATAGAAAAAACACCGAACTGAAGCCATAGAATTCCAACAATTGCAAGACACAGTGTGCACCATTTTTCAATGATTAGTTTTTGATAGTATATCGAAAAGAGTGTAATCGGAATCGATAAAATAGCTAAGTAAAATAATATTGATGTATCGATATCGATAATTACTGATACTATCCAGAACAATAAATTAGAACCAAAATAAATGATGGCCAAATCGCCCAATTCGACATTATAAGGCAGGGAAATTTCCTTGGAGTTAATTACCCGGTCACAATCCGTCATACTCGTAAAATGGCATACCTTGTCCAATAGAGGGGACATTCCCCCGAATTGCTTGTTGATTATTAAAATACTTACAAAAAGACCCAATAGAGTTGAAATGAAATGTATCCTTTCCAATGTATTTTCAAGATTCCAAAAAATCAAACCTAACAAAATTAATGTTCCTAATGACAATGCAATTAGTGCAGGCTTAGTTCCTTTGTTCGAGCCAACCTTCTTAGTAAGCTTTTCTACTATTAACACTTTACCATCCCAAATTTCTAAGAACTCATGTATCGTAAGCTTTTTATGGGTGGTATCTTCATAGGTCAATTCTATTGTTGTCTCCCCCTTTTTTGTAACCATTACAAACGCATTGCTTTCCTTTGTCTTGGTTATAAACCGCATTGGTAGGTCGTTCAAATTAGCCGGGGTTTCATCAATTTGAATGGGGTAATTGTTAACTCCAAAATGGTTCAGCACTCCAACTACCGAATTTAGGCTAGGGTAATAGGGATGGCTTAATAATTGAAATCTAAGTTCGCTAGCATTGATTTTAAAATTAAGCTTTGATAAAAAGTTTTTCAAGAACAGAAAAAGCTGGTCATTTTGCATGGCGATTTTAGTTTTTAAGTAAGTAATAATGCTTTTAAATTAGTATTTTTTCTTTATAATATGTAAGAAAATACTTTAATTCTACATTATTTTTGTAATTTCATTTTTATCTGTTGACTTATGAATACTTCGTGTTTAAAAAAAGTTAACTTTAGATTATATTGATATTAGTTTTTTGACTATTCCATTATACCCTAAGGATTAGTTGCTTATATGTATTTGTTTAACTTTTCAACACCATCTAATATTTGGAAGTGTATTTTTATCTATTAAATAAGCTCTACTTCTTGCTGACTATTTTGTTTTTGTCGGCATTCGTCATCTGTCATGGTCAGGAACCGACCAACATTTCTGGAAACTATACCAATATTCCGCTAAAGGATGCCCTTTTGGACATTGAATCAAAGACGGATTACCGTTTCTTTTTCTTGGACGATAGGATGGAAGACGAAAAGGTGACCTTACGTTACAATGCTATGGAAGTGAGCGAAGTCCTTGACGGCATTTTGGAATCCTCTGCCTATAATTACTACATAAAAGAAGATGAAAAACGGATATTTATCATCAACAATTCCATAATATATGATGAATTGCCAGATGGATTTTTTAATGATTTGGAAAAAGGTGAAGGCGATAGTTTGATTGTGCAAAAATCAAATGCACCGCCACCTACTTTTTACAATGAAGAGGTTAGTCCAAAGGAGAAAAAATATCCTGTTGCACGCATTGGCAAGTCAGACCCAAATAATCTCCAATTTGAGTACACATTGTCCGGAAGGGCGGTAAACGTAGTAACTCGAGAGCCAGTTCCTGATTTAACCATCCGAGTAAAGGATATGGATAGGTTTGTGATAACAGACAGTGCTGGAAACTTTACCATCCAAGTTCCTGCCGGTTACAATAAATTGGTTGTTAGGGCTATGGGTATTGCTTCTACCGAGCGTGAAGTCATCATGTACAATGACGGTAATCTGGATTTGTTGTTGGAGGAGGGACTGCAACAATTGGATGAGGTAGTGGTGCAGGCGGACGCCGCCAGAAACGTGGAAGATGCCGATACAGGAAGTGAGCAGATCGATTCAGAAGCGTCCAAAAATATTCCTTTGGTTTTGGGGGAGCGCGATATTTTACAGGTTGCAAAGGCGCTTCCTGGGATTTCTTCCGCGGGCGAGGGGGCAACGGGGTTAAACGTGCGCGGTGGTAAAACGGACCAAAACCTGGTACTTTTGGACGATGCGGTCCTATACAATCCACAACATTTTTTCGGAATTTTTCAAGCATTAAATCCCTTTACCACAAAAGGTGTGAACATTTACAAAGGTGCAATGCCGGTGGAATTTGGGGGCCGACTTTCCTCGGTCTTTGATATACGGACAAAAAACGGCAACGTGGAGAAATTGGCGGGTGAAGGTTCCATAGGTCCCGTGACGGGTAATTTGGCCCTTGAAATTCCCGTAGTCAGGGATAAATCCTCCCTTGTGGTTGGGGCAAGAGGCGCCTATGCAGATTGGATATTGCGCTCTTTGGACGAACCGTCCTTAAACAATAGTAATGCCAGTTTTTTTGACGGTATCCTAAAGTATCACCATAAAATCAATGACGCCAACGAAGTAAAGGCCACTGCCTACTACAGTAGGGACGCCTTTAGTATCACTTCAGACTCACTTTACAATTATGATAACAGGTTATTTTCTTTGAGGTGGGACAGAAAAATCAGTGAAAGGTCAACCACGGCAATGGTACTGGGAAATAGTAATTATGGTTTTGGAATCGATTTTGACGGACAGGCAAACACGGATTTTAAGCTGGATTATAGCATCAATGAAACCGAGTTCAAATATAAGTTTAGGACCTTGCTGAATGAAAGGAATACGCTGGATTATGGTATTTCTGCCAAATATTATTCGGTCAACCCGGGAAGTATTCGCCCGGACGGGAATGAATCCAGTGTAAGCACCATTTTAATTGATAATGAACAAGCCTTGGAAGGAGCATTGTTTTTGGGGAATGAATACAAATTGAGTGAAAAGTTTTTATTGGATCTAGGGGTAAGGTATGCCTTTTTTGCCGCTTTGGGTCCGGGTACACAGCAGCGCTATCAAGAAGGGCTTCCTAAAAATGAATCCACCGTGCAGGAAACCATAACCTATGATGGGGCAGAGGTAATAAAGACCTACGGTGGGCCAGAGGCCCGGGTTTCAGCTAGGTATCTTTTTACACCCGATTTTTCCATTAAGGCCAGTTTTAATAATTCGTATCAATTCCTACATACACTATCCAACAATACGACTGTTTCCCCTATAGATACTTGGAAGCTTTCTGATTTGAATATTGCTCCTCAAACAGGGTATCAAGCCTCGTTGGGACTCTACAAGAACTTTAAGGAAAATGAATATGAATTGAGCCTGGAGGGTTATTACAAGGGTATGGACAATGTGCTGGACTTTAAAACGGGGGCCGACCTGTTTCTGAACGAGAATGTGGAGACCGAAGTACTGCAAGGGGAAGGCAAAGCGTATGGAGTGGAATTTTTGGCGAAGAAGAATCGGGGAGATATCAACGGGTGGCTCAGTTATACCTATTCTAGATCATTGTATCGTTTTGATAGCGAGTTTAGCGAAGAACGTATTAATAATGGTGACTTTTTTCCATCCAATTTCGATAGACCCCATGATGTAAGCATTATCACAAATTACAGGTTTACCAGAAGATACAGTATGTCGGCCAACTTTGTGTACCAAACGGGACGGCCGGTTACCTATCCCATTGGTACCTTTCGTTTTAACAATGCCGATTTTGTGGCCTTTAGCGATAGGAACGAATTCCGCATTCCGGATTTTTATCGCCTGGACCTTGGATTAAATATTGAGGGCAACCATAAGAAGAACAAACTGGCACATAGTTTTGTGACCATATCGGTATATAATGTTTTGGGAAGAAATAATCCCTACTCCGTGTTTTTTGTAACGGAAAATGGCGAGGTAAAGGCGTTGCAGAGTTCCATATTTGCTATTCCCATCCCATCTATTACTTATAATTTTAAATTTTGAAAATGTTTTTAATGTCCCGTACTAGAATACATACTTATCTTCTTTTTTTATCCTTATTCACATCTTTTACAGGATGTATTGAAGAAGTTGAGATTGAACGAACTCTGAAATCCGATATTGTCGCCGACGATATTCTCGTGGTCGAAGCGACGATTACCAATGAGTTAAAGACCCAACAAGTTTCGTTGAGCAGGGCTCGTAGTTTTGCTAATGATAGTACCTTGCTGTTCGAAAAAAATGCGATTGTTGAGATATCCACCGATTCGGGTGACGTATATCAATTTGAAGATCAAGGAGATGGGAATTACCTGTCAAAGACGCCATTCGCTGCGGAAGAAGGAATTGCATACCAATTATCGGTTACAACAAGTAAAGGTGAACAATTACAATCTGATAAAGTTGTTAGTATTGGCGAATCGAATATAGACGATATCTACGCGGAACGGATAATCAGCGATAGCGGAGAAGACGGAATGGCAATATTCGTAGATAGCTCGAATCCGTCAGATGGTTTTAATAACTATAGGTATACCTATGAGGAAACATACAAAATAATTGCCCCCAATTGGACTTCACGTGAATTTGAAATAATTCGCCCCAATTTCGAACTCGTTACGGATCCGGTTACGGAAGAGGTCGTCGAAGTTCTATACCCAGACGTTCAGTTGGTACCAAGAAAAAATGAAGAGCAAATCTGTTTCAATACCGTTCTTTCCAATCAAATTATTCTGTCCGATGGTAACGCTCTTGATCAAAATAGTATAACAAGGAATCAGATAAGGTTCATTTCCAGGAATAATCCCATCCTCTCACATCGCTATAGTATATTGGTACGGCAATTTTTACAATCTCCGGGGGCATCGGATTTTTACAGAACATTACTTCAATTTTCACAAAGTGAAAACATTTTTACGGAAATCCAACCTGGACTTATCGAAGGTAATATTTCAGCGGTAAATAACACCCAGACCGTAGTGATCGGATTCTTCGATGTTGCGAGTTTAGCGGAACGCCGTTTATTTTTTAACTATACCGATTTCTTTCCGAACGAGGAACTACCCCCATATTTTGGAACCGTTAACTGTAAAAGTTTTTTTGCGCCTCCTTTGGGGAATCCGGAAAAAGACGGTCCGACCCGTCCCGGTGAAGAGGGTTGTCCGAGAGTTCAAACCCTAACCGATTTAATTCAACTTGAGGAAATTGAATATTTTGGAGATAATGATCCTCCCGACGAGTGTCAAGGACCATTTCTTGTAACACAACGGGAATGTGGTGACTGCACCGCACTTGGAAGTAATATAGTACCTGAATTTTGGATCGAATAATATGACCTTAAAAACACGAATCTTTTTATTAATACTGTTGTTAACAGCAATAGTCGGAAAACCACAGTATGTTATTAAGGATAGCATAGAATTATTGAATCTTAAAAAACTACCACAAGAAAAGGCGTTTGTTGATCATACCGGTCCATTGGTTTTTTCTGGCGAATATTTACATTACGCCCTTTACTGTTTCAATGCGCAGAACAATAAGCTTACCGATATCAGTAAAATCGCCTATGTAATCTTACTGAACAAAGCCAAAGAAAAAGTATTCGAACATAAAATTAGGCTTGAAAAAGGCATAGGGACAGGCGATTTTTTTGTACCTACTTCGATTCCATCAGGCACTTACAAGCTATTGGCGTATACCGAATGGATGAAGAACAGTGGACTACAACAAGTCTTTAAGGATGATTTGGTTATCATTAATCCATATTTGGTAGACCAAACTGCTCTTTTAAAGGGTTTTTCGAATTCAAGTGCAACCATTGAAAAAAATAAAGAACAACAGTCCGTTTCGTTAATTGACTCGGCCATCGTATCATTCCGGCTCAATAAGGATAGATTTGTGCCTCGTGAAAAAGTCAAACTATCCATTAAAAATTACAAGGGGTATCTAGGCAAGGGAACTTATACTATAAAGGTTAAAAAGAAAGATGACATTCCCTCAAGAGCTAATTTAAGCGCCATAAATTATGGTAAGTCTTACTTCAATGCCCAAAAGGAAATCCCCCAAGTGGTCGGGGATAGTGTATTTTTGCCGGAACAGCGAGGAGAGCTGCTTTTCGGATACGTAACGGATAGCAGTACAAGAATGCCTGTTAAAGATGCTTCTGTAGTCATATCTATTCCAGGCGAAGATTTTTTGTTAAAGTTTTCGCAAACGGACGAAAATGGCAATTTTTATACATACATAAGTGAAGAATATAATAAAGAGCAGGTCGTTTTTCAAGTGTTAGAAGAAAACAGATATTTCACCATAGAAAAAGGCAAGAAGACGGACCTTGACCTTAAAGACCTGTCTTTTGCTACTTTCCATCTTACAGAGAGTTATAAAGATATGATTACGGAAAGAAGTGTCTTAAACCAAATTGAAAATCAATTTTTCTCTGTTAAGCCCGATTCAGTTCTAGCGAGTAATCCTGTAGATCCTTATTATGGAAGTATTCCTGAAATTATTTATTTAGATCAATTTACCCGTTTTCCCACCTTCGAAGAAACCTTGGTCGAAGTGATAAAATATGCTGGATATCGTAAGGATGGAGCGCAAAATGATTATGTTAAAATAACACAGGACTTAGAAACTTATGATGAAACCATTGATAATTTGTCCGCCATTGTTCTCATAGATGGAATTTTTATTCCGAATCATGAGAAAATTAAAAATTTAGATGCAAATGAAATTGAGAAAATCAGTTTCATTCGAGGACCCTTGCGTTTAGGAGATAAACTATACCATGGGCAAATGAATATAAGCACTTTTAATGGAGATTTTTTAGACAGTTATAATACGAAAAATAGTTTGGTGGTAAACATTGATAAGCCTATTACTAAGAAAAATTACTACCGGCAACGGCATGATAAAATGAATGGTGCATTTTCTAGAATCCCGGACTATAGAAGATTACTATTTTGGCAACCTCATTTAGTTGTCGAAAGTGGTAGTTTAAATTTTGAATTCTTCACTTCTGATATTGAAGGCGAATATGAAGTAAGTTTAAATGGCTTTACAACTTATGGCAAGCCAATAACAATTATCAAAACATTTAATGTTGAAAAAAGTGTTTCAAACTAAATTGATTCAGTTTTATTATGTTGTCTAGTTTGATTTATACTAGTGACGCGTTTAAAAATATCCAATCCAATAAAACCTAACGAATATGGTTTTTACTGAGTATTTCGTTATTGTTCGATTTGGATTTAGCTTTAAACTTCAAGTTGGTCTAATTATAAATCCAATTGAATAACTGTCAGGATATGATATGTTTATAAAATTAATAATGCACCCAATTTATTTGTAACTGATTTAGTATCTAAACGCATTAGCACATTTTGATCAACATGAACATTTATTCTTCAACCCTTCATGATTTATCGAAAAAATACCAAACCCATGTTAAGAGATTACAATTACTGAGTTACTTCAACTCGAGAACACTTTCAATTAAAATGTGAATTAGATTTAATTTATCAACTTACTATGAAAACGTATCGGACTCAGCGTATCTTTCGTTTTTGAAAGATAGCAAGCGGGAACCATGCGTTGCAGTGGTTCCCGCTTGCGCCTGCGGCGGACCAGCGCAGGCTATGCCTGCTTTAAGAGGTAATTCGTGAATTATACCGCTTTATAATTTTCTTATAACGAACAATGCAACTGGTTGATTTTCAAAACTAAGTACTATAAAAACCTTGCACCCGACCTAATTATCTTCAATTCTATAATAATTCTCATAATCAGGGAATTAGAAGGGTAAACATGCACCGCGAACATTAGTGCAAAGGATTCGGAGTTCCAAAAAAGGACATTTGGGAAAAGGAACCGACATGCGGAAGAAGAGCATTATCATCAACGAAAGAAGCCATAGGGAACTCAAAAAACTGGCCCAGGAGCACAATAGGAACATTGGAAAATTTACCGAGGAAATGATATTGTATTTCCAAAAAACGGGAACCGACCCCCAAGCCATAAAAGGGAAGAATGCCAGCGAAATGATCAAGGTCATCGATAGGCGTATCGTATCCTTCTTTAAGACCCAGGAATCGGAAATCCTATATCCCATTCAGGCGCAATTGAACAAGAACGGGGAACGTACCGACTTTCTTTTCAAAAAGCTTATCGACGAGCTGAACAAGATTTTTGAGCGGATAAAATTGGGGGGATGATGCCCGTAAGTATCGTTCATACCACTTCCATGGACAATAAGGGCAGTTGCTCCAAGTACGGACATTACCTGAACAAGGAAAATGAGGTTATGAAGAAGGAAGGTCAGGGGCATCGGCAACAGTTTTTCTTTGATCAGGAACAAAACAGGCTTACGACCCTTAGGGCCATTGATAGGGTAGACGGGAATAGCAGAAATAAGGGGCTGTCCAAAAAACAGGACCGATATTTTACGATGACCCTGAATTTTAGCCAAAAGGAACTGGAGCATCTAACAGCTACCCTGGCCAAAAGACCGATAAGGGATGTAAGCGAATTGAACGATAGGGAGTTACAGGACTACAATGAGGTTATCCGATTGTTTACCCGACAGGCCATGCGCAACTATGCGGACAACTTTAACAAGGGAATTACCGAGAAGCAGCTCGTTTGGTTTGCCAAGATCGAGCACCGGAGATACTATAAGGGAACCGATAGGGAGGTCATGGTCGGCAAGGCCAAAAGCGGGGAACGTAAAGAAGGACTGCAGACCCATGTGCATATTACCGTTTCGAGAATGCATAAAGAATATCGTATAAACCTTAGCCCCTTGACCAATGCCCGAAACAGCAAGAATTTGGTCTTGAACGGAAAAAAGGTAAATGGCGGATTTGACCGTTCCCAATGGAAACAATGGAACGAGGACACTTTTGACGAGATGTTCAAATACCAAAGAGGGCTGGAGGAAAAATTTGAAACGCTTCGGGTTTTAAAGCATGGTACCCTAGAAGAGAAAAAGGTGTTGAAAATGGCCATACAAAAGGAAAAGAACGAGGCCATGGAAAATCGCTCCAAATCAAATGAAATGAAAGGACCGAAGAATATTCAAAAAGAGAGGATAAAAAGTAGGAACAACCAAATTACAAGATAAGCGTATGGACAAGTCGGTATTTATGGAATTGCTGATGGGAGGGACGCACCCCATCATACATCTGTTGATGCGCTTGGTCGCTTTTGTAGTCTACTTGCTGTTTTTAAAGCGTGTCTGTAGAATGCACTTTTTTCTGGCACTCTTTGTTTCTTTTCCCCTAACCACATTTTTACCATTGGCACTTTTTATCCCATGTTTTGTCCTAGGTTGGACTTCCTATCGGATTTACGCTTGGGTACGTTCCCTATTTAAGAAAAGCGAAGTTGTCCGTGATGAGGTTCAGGACAGTCCGGAGAGCTTTCTGTTTTTGGTCGGTAACAAGAACGTACTCTTGGAGAATCCATATCGGGGCATCTACATCCAAGGAGGGGCGGGGAGTGGAAAGACAGTTTCGCTGATACACCCCATAGTAATACAGGCCATTACCAAAAACTATTCGGGCATATGTTATGATTTCAAATCCCCTGAATTGACCCGATTGCTATTTGCTAACTTGAAAAAAGGGGAGGGGCTGGTCCGACCTTATTTTATCGATTTCAAGCAAGCCCGAAGAAGTGCTCGAACAAACCCTTTGAAACCCGAACTGTTACCTAAAATAGCCTATGCCCAAGAATACGCCCAGACCTTGATGTATAACCTATCCCCCAAGAACATCAAGAACGAGGACTATTGGATGATGGAGGCCAAAAGTGTGCTGACCGGGCTTATCTGGTATCTGAAATCGGAGCATCCCCGCTATTGTAGCCTTCCCCATGTGATAAGTTTGATTTTGCATACCGATATGTCCCAACTGTTGAAACGGATATCGGCAAATCCGGAAGCGTCTGGATTTACGGCCAGTTTAAAACAGGCAGTACAAAATGAAGCCTCCAACCAAGTGGCGGGTGTGGTAAGTACTTTGCGCACCAATTTGGCGAAGCTGAACACGCCCGATATTTTCTGGATACTCTCGGGAAACGTTCTTGATTTGAACATCAACGACCCCATGAACCCAAAATTCCTTTGTATCGGAAACGAAAGCACCTTGGCTGAAACCTACGCCCCTGTAATTTCCCTGCTTATTTCCGTAGCCCTAAAACAGATGAATCAACCCGATAAACATAAATCGGTAGTAGTGGTGGACGAGTTGCCTACCCTTTATATCAACAAACTGGAACAGACCCTTGCCACGGCCAGAAGCAATAAGGTGGCAACGGTTTTGGCCTGTCAGGATTTTAGCCAACTGGTGGACCGATACGGAAGGGACAAGGCCCAAGTTATGCTGTCCAATATGGGAAACCAGTTTTATGGGAGGACGGTCAATAAGGATTCCGCACAGATGATAACTCAATTGTTCGGCAAGGCGGACAAAACTTTTAAGACAACCAGTAATGGGGATAATTATTATTAATCCTCCATTTTTGGAAAGCACACCAATTCCTTGAACAAAAGCATCAGTGAGACGATTCAGGAACGGGATCGGGTTAAGGTGACCGATATCATGAACCTAGGGCCTGGAGAATTTTACGGATTAATTGCCGAAGGCAATGAACACGAACTTTTGAAATCCAAGTTCGAAACTGATGAGAAGGGTAGGGAGGAAGTCATTGATTTTCCTCTAATTGCTTCAGAAATGGAAATAAAAATTAATTATTACAGAATCATAGCCGAGGCGAATGGAATATTGGAGCCTGTAAATAATCAGGGTGATAGCTTGCTAAAGTTTTAACCCAGTATTGAAGTTGGCCTTTCAAAAGACGATAATTATTGCTCTACAATTTTTAAAACGCCCTCGTTGCTTTCGGTAAAAGCGTTGCTTTGTTTTAGAATAGCTTCCATTTTTTCCAAATCATGGGCATTCAGCGTATCGCTGAAAGCATGGGCACGCGCCAACATTCGCAGATAGACCTTTGGGTCATTATTTCGGGTCAATCGTCGTAAGGCTCCCAAGTAATCCTCTCGATATACTGTAGGGATAATTATCTTAGTTTGGTCGGCTGCCGATAATTCGGCATTCATCATGATACGTGCCAAACGTCCGTTTCCATCCAAAAAGGGATGTACTTCACTCACCACAAACATGATGTAAGCAGCCTTGGCAAAAGGATGGACTAAGGCCTTGTAAAAATCGAAGCTCTGCAATAACGTACCACGTACAAGTTCCATATCCACAAAAAGGGTGTCTCCGGCCCGATTGTTCTTATCCTTAAACGTACCTGGTTTTTTATTAGTCCTGGCACTTAGGAGAATTTCATGTCGGTATTGCAGGATTTCCAAAAAGTTTTCTGGACTGTAGGGAACGATTTTCATTTCCCGTTTATTGGAAACCAATTGATAGGTTCCTAAGATATCATGCGAATCTTCATTTCTTGAAGGTAGTGGTTGTTGGGTAGCAATAACCTGTTTCGCTTCATCTATTTCAAAAACCGTACCCTCGATATAGTTGGAAAAGTAGCTTTCGTAAAAGGCAAAGTTGCGGTAGGCCTCATTGGTAACATTCTTTTCTGCAAGATATTTGAACTCCTGTTGTTTTAGTTCCCTAAAAAGAGTTTCGAATAATTGTAGTCTGGCTGGGTCATAGGGGTTGCCCATGGCACGTGCAGTAGCCACTTTTGAAGTAAGTGCTTTCGCAGTTTTGGTCGTCAGTAGGGCACCAATAATTTTGTTGAGTTTTTCAAATTCCTTTTCCATCCCCAAAGCTTTGGATATATCCCGCGCCCTATCCCGAAGCTTGTTGAGTTCGACCTCACCGTTTACCTGAATTATTTTTTCCAATTTTTCCTCCAATTGGGGGTAGGCCAACGTTTTGGAATCCGCTCCTGTCTGACGGGAGGTTTGAAGGTTTTCCAAGAAGGCACGTTCCCGTTGTGAGACCATCAAATCACCTGAAAAGGAAGTGTCGCCGGCAATGGCCTGTGGACCTTCCAAAAAGCGGATGGTAATACCCGGAAGTTTTATTTTTTTGGTGTATTTGTAGGTCACAAATATCTGGTTAGTTGAGGTGGGTGCAAATTCAAAGGCGGACCGATGACTCAGTACCGCACCCGGGTACAGATGGCCTAGAATGGGAAATAGGTTGCGGCGTATAATATCTTCTGGACTGTCTTCCATATTTGATGTATAGATGCGAGAAGCTATCTTTCGTATAATCCCTTCGTCCTCCCATTTTGATATGCGGCGAGAGGTTACTGAATCTGGGGAAGCATAAATAATTTCCTGTAAATGAATAGGAGTGTTTTTTTCCATTATACCCGTATTAAAACATAAATTTGCAAAATATTTTCCATTATAAGTTATTTAAAGCAAAATATTTTCCATTATAATGTAATTATTGATTTTCCAATAGACTACTTTGAAATGTTGCTATGTAAAATATTTTCCAGTATAGGAACGAAAAAGCAAAATATTTTCCATTAAAAATGAAAAATAAACTGCATGAATAACTAACCATGTTCCTGCGGAAGTTGAAAAACCTTCACATTCCAGCCTGCCCGAGCGGACACGCTACGCTGGTCCGCCTTCGATCGTCTTTTCGGTTCCGGTTTTTCAACACCCTCGAAACCGCCCATAAACACAAACGAACGCTTCGAGCGTCCGTTTGCATTTAGTTTCCTGCGTTTTTGGATTGATATATTTGACTTTTCGTAGAATGAAAGCGCTATTCTATTTTAATGCCTTCCCAACTTTCCAATTTAGCTGTAAAACCCCAATTATATTTTTGGCGATTATCCCCAGACAACATGAAAATCAATTCATTTGGTCCCTTTTTAAGTTCGAGTCGTATCTGTTCGTCATCTACAAATACCCTGCCTTCTTTGCCTTTATTTGCGGGCGGTTGAAAGTTCATTCCCTTATCGAAGAGAACTTTGGAATTCATCAAAACAACTAGATAGTCTGCGTAGTCAAAATGTAGGCCAATCGTCCTGTCCGAATCGGATATCAAAGTGTTTGTCAAGATGACCGTTTTAGACATGTCCTCATAAAAACGGCTAATATTTATTAAACCATCACCATCGGCTTCTATACTTTGGGTAAATCCTTTTATAGTCTTCAATGAATCTACTTGGTCAAGAAAAGCAATAGAATCTTTGACAAATGGCTCTGATGCTTTCCAACGGTTTAGGTAGGAGTTAGGCAAAGTTTTGTAGGCAATTAAATTATTGTTTTTCGGTGCTTGTATTTCTTTAATAGATACATCGCTAAAATAAACTTGGTCAAAGTCACTGATTAAACTGATACCACCAGAATTAGAAATGCCTTTTAGATTGTTTACAGTGAAGCTGGGAGAATCCATATCCTCAATATAGATGGACATTGTATCCCCAAGAACGACCAGTTTTACATGTATCCAAGTGCGAAAATCCAATAGTTTAAAATCATCTATCTCTTTCTCTATTAGTAATGCCTTTTTGTCCTTAGGATCAAAAATGTATTGGATTCCTTCTTGAGTGAAATCTATTAATGATTCTTGAGAGAAGGAAATCCCATTTTTCTTCAAGTAGTCCAGTAATTCATTTTTTACAGTTCCTTTAACTAGGTTGCTTTCAAAGGATTTGGGCAAATTGGCTACTAATTCTTTTGGGAAGTTGGCTTTTCCTTCATATTTGGGGTAGTTATATAGTTGCCATGGTAAGCTTCCATTATATATAGGTACATATTGAATGGCGTCTTGGTATCCGCTCATGGGAACCCTTAGGTACAGATATTCAAAGGTTTTCTTGTCCTGTATTCTGAATCCCACTCCTGGAAATTGGCCATTACAATAAAATTCTAGCTCAAAGTTTTTAAATTTTTGTTCCTTCAAAAAAGCAGTTTGGCCCGGTTCCAAAACAATGGAATTTCTACCCTTATGTTGTGTAGTCTTAATTTTGGAAGGAGTACCATCGACATTTTCTAAAGTCCAGAACTTGTCGATAAATGGAAATGATTCGTCTTGGTCATCATTCATTTTTTCTTGAGCATAAGAGGGTCGAAAAAGAATAATAAAAATGACTAATAAAGCATAACAACCTGTTTTCATAATAAAAATCTATTTTTGGATTGATGATGGTCTAATTTATTGACTAGAAACAAAAAAGGTGACTAAGACCCAGTTCAAATCCGTTCAAGTTTGTTCACATAAGCGCAAAGGCATTTATGAAAGACTATAAAGAATTTATTAAAGAGATCTTTGAGCTCATTGAACGCAAACTGTCCAGAGGGAACATCCATAGCTGGGAGACGAGGGATTATCAAGCATTGAGCGTATCAATCCAAAAGGAAACGGGTACCTTGCTGAGTGTGTCGACCTTAAAACGGCTGTCCGGCAAAGTCAAATACGGCTCAAGGCCCAATACGGCAACCTTGAACGCACTTGCCCAATATGTTGGTTTTAAGGATTGGAGAGCTTTTGTACAGGATTCAGAAGCAAGTAATCCTCCAATTCAAAAACTTACCAAAACGAAGGGTCGGAATACCAAAATTCTATTGATTCTTATACTGGTTTTGATCGCATCAATCTTTGCTTTTTTCGGCATTGAAAAGAATAAACCCTCATATAAGTCCGACGATTTCGTTTTTAAGGGCAAATCGGTAACGACCGGATTACCAAATTCAGTTGTGTTCAATTTCGATGCCTCTGTTGCTGACGAAGATGCCAAAATAGAAATACAACAAGATTGGGACAAGCGAAAACGGACACTAGTCAACAAAAATGACTCTGTTTCCACAAGCATTTATTACTGGCCTGGATATTTTAAGTCCAAATTGGTTATTGACGATACTATTGTTAAAGAACACGATATATTAATCCCGACTGTGGGTTGGCTGGGAATGATTGAACAAGAGGAACAACCCATTTATTTGGACCCAACGGATATTTACCGGGATAAAAGTCTAGCTATTTCGAAACAAACCCTGCTCGCTCATAACGTAGACCCTAGTATAGAAAAGGTGGTTGTAGGCTTTTATCTTGTAAAGGATTTTGGGGAGATTTACACCGATAATTTTGAAATGAATGCTTCCGTTCGTAATGAATATATGGATGGGCTTAGTGGAGCTTGTCAACGCGTAACTGTTCTTGTTCTATATGATGGGGGTGCGATAGGGATACCATTGTCCAAAAACGGGTGTATTTCCGAGTTGACTTTGATGACTTTCGAGGATTTTGTAGATGGCAAAAAGAGCGATCTTTCAGGATTTGGAGTTGATTTTTCCAAATACGTTCGACTAAAATGTATTTCAAAAGACCAAAAATTTAATGTATTCATAGATGATAAACCCGTATATCATTTTAAGGTTCCAGAAACCCCGAAAAAAATATACGGCATTTGTATTTATTTTGAGGGGTCGGGTTCCATTCAATATGTTTCTTTTGAAAATGATAGTTCAACACTGTATAATTCAAATTTCAATCTTTAGAAGAAGAGAATTTCAAATTGACAGTAGGATAAACTAAATATTGAACATTCATAGAAAAATGATAGTCGGTTATTGAAAACCTAAAAAAAACCGTTAAATACCACTTGAATTTATCTTTGCCTTCTAAGAACCTATTTTTTTGAAACTGAAATACCTTCCTTCCCTAGTTGTTCAAGATTTTGCCTTGCAAGCTCCGAATTCCAAATGAAACGCCAAATGCGAAGATTTGGCTTATTCATTTAAAATCCGGTGGACGCTCGCCATCAAAATCTTATAACAATGGAAAGAGCGAACGAAATTCAAATCAGTTACAAAAACAATGGAAGTGCCAATCAATTAAAAATTACCGATGCCAGTAGTGCCAACAACATTATAATGGATTCTTGGGACAGAAACACCATTGAGTTATTCGAAACCTTTAAGGTAGTGTATCTAAACAACTGCAATACCGTAAAAGGAATCTGTACCATTTCCACAGGAGGAATTTCCGGTACCATCGTTGATATACGCTTGATATTTGCAACGGCCTTAAAGACCTTGTCCACGGCTATTATCCTAACACATAACCATCCCAGTGGGGTCGTGGTTCCTAGTCAAGCCGATATTCAATTAACCCAAAAAATAGTCAAGGCAGGGGAGTTGTTGGATATTAAAGTCTTAGATCATATTATAGTCACCCCACATGGCTCATTTTATAGTTTTGCGAATGAGGGGAGGATTTAGCTAAAAATTAACCTCTTATTCGTATGTCTCAACTTGGAGTAAGTAATAAGTACATTTATATGATCCTTTATTTGAACTTTTTATTTGATTGCTTACGTTCTTATTTAAAAACAACTAAATTTACAGTATTAAAATCTCTTTATAAAATACCACAATTCGGCTGGGGCAAAATACTCTCAGTCCAATTAATGACCATTTAAAACTGGCCATAATTCTCTACACTCAATTTTATAAAGAAATCAAATGAAAAATAATAAAAAGATTGCCGTCCTTGGTGGCGGTGGTAGAACTGGAAAATTTCTTGTTCGCCAATTAATAGATAAGCAATACAGACTGAAACTTCTCCTCAGAAGGCCCGAAGAATTTACAATCGAAAACTCTTTAATTGAAATAATAAAAGGGGATGCCGTTAATCCTGAATCAATTCACTCCTTACTTGAAGGTTGTCAAGTGGTGATAAGCACAATTGGGCAGAGGAAGGATGAACCTATGGTTTCAAGTCAAGCTACCTTAAATATTCTAGAATCGATGGATACTTTTGAGATTGAACGTTACATTCTAGTTGCTGGTTTAAACGTTGATACTCCCTTCGACAAGAAGGGTGAAAAAACAAAAATGGCAACCGACTGGATGAAAGCAAATTTTTCAGAGACCCATGCAGATAGACAAAAAACATATTCTATTTTAGAGAAAAGCGATGTGAATTGGACAATGGTAAGAGTTCCTTTAATTGAATTCTCAGGTAACTATGGTTCAGTAATTTCAAGCTTGGAAGATTGCAAGGGCGAAAAAATAAGTGCTTCGGACATAGCTGCTTTTATAATTGAGCAATTGTCATCTGACAAATATTTCAAGAAATCTCCTTTTATTGCGAATTCCTAGTATTAATAAGCGGGCCATAAAAAAATGGCTCGCTACTTTCAATAATAGATTATTATGGTTCAAAACATTACTCTTAGGGAAAATGAATTATTCGATGAGTGGCGAAAAAGGACACCCAATCTAAGTGAGGACGGACTTATTGATTCTAAATCCTACGTAGATTCGAAAGTAAAGATTCTTTACCTGTTAAAGGAAGTCAATTCCGAAGAGGGATTTAACTTAAAGGACTTTGTGAAGCAAGGTGGTAGAACCCAAACTTGGGGTAATATTGCAAGATGGACGTGTGGAATATTAAATCATGAAAAAAATTTTGAGTGGGACGAAATTGAAAAAATAAAAAACAAAGACCTGCGCAGGGAATGGCTTAAATTTATTGGTGTCATAAATATTAAGAAAACACCTGGGGGCCACACTGCCAATTCGAAAGCACTATGGAAAGACGCATCGCAGGGCAAGGATTTTTTACAGAGGCAGTTTGAGCTATATTATGAGAATATGGAGACCCGGCCTGACATAATAATTGCATGTGGCACAGAAACATCAAATTTCTTCCATGAAATTGTACCATTTGCAACTGACAAATATTGGCTTTTCACGAAAAGAGGCGTTCCATTTTATGAATATGAAAAGAACAAATATTTTGTCAAATATGCACACCCCGAGGCACGAGTTTCAGACAATTTATTATTCTATGGACTCGTTGATGCCATACGAGAATTAAAGGGGAGTGCGTAGCACTCTATCAGAGGACAAACTTTGGAGCCAAAAAAGAACTATTGAATAAATCTCCCATTATTCCTTTTGAAAAGGGGAGATTGATTAAATTTTGGCCAAATGAAATTAACATGAAATACAATCCTATACTATTCATGCGTATTGCTTGGATGAAAGATTATAAAGGTGTAACAGTTAATGATATTCCCTCCGGTGCAGGAAGTTATGTTGATAAAAATAAGGATGGAGGAGAGGTATATAACTTCATGCCACTTGATAAAAAGCTTTACGGCTATGCAAGAATGCAAAATGGGCGTTCAATTAATATAGATAAACTTGGAGCAAACAGTTCAGACAGTAGTATTGAAGGAGTAACTGTAGTTTTTATTTCAAAACACCCAGGTACAGGTGGGCAATACATAGTGGGTTGGTATAAAAATGCAACACTATACAGAAAATTACAAAATATTGAACATAGTGATCGCGGAGAACATACTTCTTATAATGTGTTGACAGATAGTTCCAATGGAAAACTAATATCAGAGGATGATAGGGTATTTAGTATCCCTCATGGTAAAAAAGGTTGGCCAGGTCAGACCAATGTGTGGTATTTACCTAAAATCGGCAAAGACTCTTTCCTTTCCAAACTGAAAGGCTATATGTCCGACCCAGATACTTGGATTGATAGAACCCGTAAAAAAATTCCACCACTTACCGGATTCCAAAAAGATTTTGAAAAACGAAAGCAAATTGAGATTGCTGCCATGGAAAAAACTGCAGAATATTTTTCAAGGAGGGGTTTTGAAGTAAAGGATGTATGTAAACTTAACTACGGTTGGGATTTGGAGGCAAAGAAAGGAGAACAGACTTTGCTGCTTGAGGTCAAAGGATTGAGCGGAAAATTTGGAGAATACGGATTTGAAATAACCCCAAACGAATTTGTTAAATCGAAAAGGAATCGCAAACATTTTCGATTTTGTATATTAAGCTATGCCCTAAAATCAAAAGATCAGCAATTGGATATTTTTTATTATCAAAACAGCAACTGGAGAACAATTGATGGTAAACAAATGAAAATCGAAGAGATTCGTTCGGGTAAGGGCATATTAGTTTAACAAAATCGGGAACGTAGTGGATATTCGGCTTATGGAACTCATAAAGGTCAAACAAGGAAAACGGCTACAATTCATTAACAATGAATACGAGCATTTTATGGAAGTGTTCCAGGTGACCGACAGGCCAGAGCAATCCGAAAATGGATATAAAATTAGATTGAATGGTGAACTTGTTGGCGACTTTAGAACATATCCTCCTTTTTCAAAAGAGTGTAAAACCTTAATTAAGGATTATAAATTAGAGGAATATTAAAAGTCCAAAATAGCAAATGAATGGATATGACCCAACAAGACAAGGAGGATTTTCATCAAGCAAAGCGAATATATGCTGAAGCGATGGTAAGATTATTCGAGAGTGAAGGCAGGGCCTCCGTACATAGGAGCTTAAAGGAACTGTTCGCCGACCAAACCCTTAAACTATTTTCTTCTGATTATTCTAAGGATGAACTTTACAGAATCATCATGGGTATTAAAAGGGATAACTTTAATAAAGTTTTAGAAAAGCAAGCAGTTCTATTTAAGGGAAGCTTACAAAATGGGCTTTCAAAACTAGAAGGAATTTTACTTAATTTAAAAAGCTATACCAACGAGCTAATCCTAGTTGCTTCATAAACTAATAGATAACCGGTAAAAGTTGCATTTACAGTAGCAACACCAATTAATAATAATGAGATTATATTTCATTTCTTTTATGTCCTTCTTATTGTCATTGAACATGTTTGCGCAGGATGTGAAGGTTAACGGTATAATTATAGATGAATCAGGTTCTGAAGTCCCTTTTGCAAGTGTGATATTTTCCAGTAAAAATGATTCTACAATTACATATGGCACTTTAGGTCTTGAGGATGGAAGCTTTTCCCTAATCTTGAAAAAGGACGAATATATTGTAGAGGTATCAGTAGTAGGGTTGGTCTCAAAAAGCTTCAATTATAACCTTAAGGGCAACGGTGATAGTATAGATTTAGGAAAATTGAGTATACAATCCGAAACCCAATTGGATGAAGTTGTAGTAAGAAATACCACCTCTGCAGTAAAGTTAGGACTTGATAAAAAGGAGTATGATGTTTCAAAAGACCTTCTTTCCAAAGGAGGAACATTGGCAGATGTAATGCAGAATGTTCCCTCCGTTCAAATAGATGGGAGCGGAAATTTGAGTTTACGGGGAAATGCCAATGTACTCATACTTTTGGATGGCAAACCAAGTGGTTTTGCCAGTAGTGCCGAATTTCTTCGTTCAATACCTGCGAGCAGCATTGCCAAAGTGGAAGTTATAACCAATCCATCTGCAAAATTTACGGCAGAAGGTGCCGCGGGTATTATCAACGTCATCCTAAAAAAAGGAACCGTAAGGAAACTTAATGGAAGTGCCGAGATCTTTACGGGCTACCGTTTTAATATTGGTTCCAATGTAAATCTGAACGGCGCCGCTAAGACCGGTTCTTGGTATGCCAATACTGGAATAGGATATTCGGAGCCTTTGGGCAAGAGTTGGATATCTTTGGATGACTTTATTTCCGAGCCAGATAGTACAGAACAAAACTCCGAACGTTTGCGTAAGCAACTATATGTTTTGCTGAACGTAGGCGGAGACAAAAATCTCGGTGAAAAACAAACATTATCGGGAAGTGTAACATATCGAAAGGTTGTGGCAAATAATGAAAATACTACTGATTACGAGGATTTTAATAACAGAACGCTAACCTCTATAATCAACAGGTTTGAGGAAGAGGATCAGAAAGGAAGTTTTTTTCAGGGTAGAACGGATTATAACATTCGGCTAGATACCTTGGGACAAAAGTTTGAAGTGGGTTTTAATGCGGAGTTTTCCAGAAATAATGATGATGCTCAAATATTGGAAAACAGGGTATTTCCCGAATTAAACAATAATGGCCTGGATATTACTTTCAATGAAGAAAACCGCCGACAATATTTAGTATCAGCAGATTATACTTTACCCTTTCAAAAGGAATCTAAATTGGAATTAGGTTATTTATCTACCTTGGGTTCTACAAGAAACGATTATGGAGTTCGTACTGAAGCCGATATGGGGTTCGTTGATATTCCTGAGTTCACGAACAATACCGAATATCGGGAAAATGTTCATGCATTTTATGGACAATACACAGGTTCGTGGAACAAATTATCCTTCAAGCTTGGGTTAAGGTCCGAAACCACGGATATTTTGATCAAAGCAATGGCTACCGATTATCAAGAAGGAAAAAACTACACGGACATTTTTCCTTCGGCATTCCTAAACTATAAACTTAAGGGTGATGCGACATTCAATTTAAGTTTGTCACGACGCATTGGAAGACCTTATTACAAATTGGTAGTACCTTTTTCAAGCTACACGGACAGGCGTAATATTTTTGTGGGAAATCCAGACATAAACCCAAGGTATATAAGTAGTGCGGAATTAGCTTATTCAGGAAAGATACTTGAAAAGTTTCAAATTATACCAACGCTTTACATTAGGGATACCAAGAACGAGATGGAGTTTTTTGTGGAGAGGAGAAACGTTACTGTGGGGTCCGAAACACGTGAGGTGTTTGCTTCGACAATTGCGAACATCGGCAATTATACCGCTTATGGCTTGGAGTTGGGAATAGTCCATAAGCCAACCAATTGGTGGGACATATATCTCGAAACCACCTTCAATGGTTTCAAACAGGTTGGAAATGTCAGGGGTGCAAGTTTCAATGGTGAAGGACTATTGTTTTACGGAAGGTTCAACCATACAATAAACCTTTTCAAGTCTATGAAACTGCAATGGCAGAACAATTATAGAGGACCCATTGAAACAGGACAGTACAGACGTAAAGGGATTTACTATATGAACTTGGGACTGAGCAATTCTCTTTTTAACGATAGGTACACATTAACTGTCAATTATAGTGATGTGTTGAATTCCAATAAAAGAATCGTCACAACCTATGGTAATGGTTTCATCAGGGAATTGACACTCCAGAATAGGGTTCCTCAACTTAATCTGTCCCTTTCTTATAGGTTTGATTCTAAAAGCAAGGTTAAAGAGGGATTACAATATGATGATGTTAAAATCATAAATTAATTCTGAATCATGAAGGTTTAAAACAAACTAAGAAACAATTACCATTAAGTATGGCATTAATTATTGAAATAGTAAGTGTTGTTTTGAATCTGCTTTTCCTTGTGTTTCTCCTGAAAGAGAGAATAATTTGTTGGTTATTTGGAATACTCGGGTCGCTTACTAGTATGTTACTATTTTATCAATCGAAGTTATATTCGGAATGTATTCTTTATTCATACTATGTTTTAATGGGTTTCTATGGCTATTACCTTTGGAAACAAAAGAAGGAGGGCCATAAGTCCTTAAATATTTCAAAATGGAGTTTAATTAGTCATTTGTACATATTGATAGTTGGAATTTCACTATCAATTACAATGGGTTATTATTTTGACAATTATACGGACGCTGAAAAATCTTATCTTGATTCGGCCACTACTATATTCAGTTTTATAGCCACGTATATGGAAGCGAAAAAAGTCTTAAGTGCTTGGATATTTTGGATTATTTTAAATGGTTTGAGTATCTATTTGTATTTTTCTAGAGGTCTAAATATTTATGCACTTTTAGCTCTTGTATATTTTGTTGTTTCCTTTTACGGATATTTAGTTTGGAAACAAAAGTATAATAAGCCAGATTATAATGTGAGCATATAAAGAAATATCTGAAAGTTTAATAAACGATACCGTGAAGACATTAATTTAAGTTGCACGATTTTTGTAATTTTAATTTAAAGAATCGATATGGGCACATCTGAATTAAATACTATAAAAAAGGAACTTGTTAGCTGGATTGAGTCCTTAAAGGATGATACTCTTGTTGGATTGCTCAACTCGGTTAAACTTTCCAGTGAGGGCAAATCAGGTGATTGGTGGGAGGAGCTTAGCGAAAGTGATAGGGTTAATATTCTTGCTGGTATTAGGGATTTTGAACAAGGGCGTACAATGAGCTCAAAAGACTTTTGGAACGGTCTTGCCAATGGATAATGTAATTCAAGTAAAGTGGACCGAAAGGTCACTTTCAAATGCACTTGACATCAAGGAATTTCTTAGGGTCAAATTCAGTAAAAAAGAAGTTTTCAAGTTTGAGTACCTTCTAAAACAATTTGAAAATACGGTTTCGAACTTTCCGACCCTTTATCCCCAATCAAAAAGTCGAAAGTCACTACGGAGGGCAGTGATCCATAAAAGATTGACTGTCTATTATGTGTTCAAAGAAAATAGGGTAACCGTAATCGCCATAAAGGACAATAGACAACGTAAACCAAAATATTAAGTTTTGAGAAAATGAGCTTTTTGCCAACAGGCCTTGATTTGTAGTGCAAGTGCAAGATTTTACATTTTCCTTAAAAATCCTAAGAAGGGAATTTATTTGATGATTTCTATTTATTAAGAAACAAATTAATTATCGATTGACACCAAATTTGACACCATAAAAAATATAAATCCCTAAAAATCAATTGATTAATAGGGATTTAAGTACTCGAGGCGGGACTTGAACCCGCACGGGCAAATGCCCACAGGATTTTAAGTCCGGCGTGTCTACCAATTCCACCACTCGAGCAGGACTTATTATTTTAAACAAAAAACTCCACCAGGGGTGACTGAGCGGAGTTCAAGTCGAGCGAAAAACGGGATTCGAACCCGCGACCTCCACCTTGGCAAGGTGGCGCTCTACCAACTGAGCTATTTTCGCATTTTTCGAAAATCGCTTCAAGCAACTAAATCTTTGATAAAAAATCTATCGCTCTATTCCTATCCAATACGTATTGGAGAAATGGAATGCTATTTCGAATGTTTTTAAGAACGTACATCTCCTAAAAGATGCGGATGCAAATTTAATACAATTCTATAAATGTCAAAGTAAAAAAAGCAAAACTATGGCTTTTCTTAGGAGGTGGCTTTCTTCTTTTTTGATAACAAGCGTTTTATCTCGTTCAATTTCATCAAAGCCTCTACAGGCGTCAGCGTATCAATGTCCAGATGCAGGATTTCTTCCTTGATTTCCTCCAGTAAAGGGTCGTCCAAATTGAAGAAACTGAGTTGCATATCATCGGGCACGGAGCTCATTTTTTCCGTAAGTTCCTCGCTGGAGTGGGATTTCTCCAATTTCTTGAGAATCTTATTTGCTTTTGCGATTACCTGCTGGGGCATGCCCGCCATTTTGGCTACGTGTATACCAAAGCTATGTTCGCTGCCACCAGGTGTCAATTTTCTGAGGAACAATACGTTATCCTTTAGTTCCTTTACGGAGACATTGTAGTTTTTAATACGGTCAAAGGTGGCCGCCATTTCGTTCAATTCGTGGTAGTGCGTAGCAAATAGCGTCTTTGCCCTCGCTGGATGTTCGTGTAAATACTCCGAAATCGCCCAAGCGATGGATATGCCGTCATAGGTGCTAGTTCCCCTGCCAATTTCGTCCAAGAGGACCAAACTGCGTTCGGAAAGGTTGTTGAGGATGGAGGCGGTCTCGTTCATTTCTACCATAAAGGTCGATTCTCCCATCGATATGTTGTCACTGGCGCCTACACGGGTAAAAATTTTATCCACATAGCCAATTTGAGCAGCTTCCGCCGGCACAAAACTTCCCATTTGGGCCAAAAGCACGATAAGGGCCGTTTGTCTCAGAATGGCCGACTTACCGCTCATATTGGGACCTGTAATCATGATAATCTGCTGGCCACTGCGATCTAAGGATATGTCATTGGCAATGTAGGCCTCCCCTAGCGGTAGTTGTTTTTCTATGACCGGATGGCGTCCGTTCTTAATGATAATGCCCGTAGAATCATTGAGTTCAGGGGCAACGTATTGATTTTCCTTTGCCAATTGGGTAAATCCGCAGAGACAGTCGAGCTGTGCGATCAAGTGCGCGTTGTTTTGAACGGGCTGTATGTATTCCTGCATCCACACGATCAACTGGGAGAAAAGTTGCTGCTCCAGAGAGGTGATACGTTCTTCCGCCCCTAAAATCTTGGACTCGTATTCCTTGAGTTCCTCCGTAATATAGCGCTCCGCATTGACCAAGGTCTGTTTACGTATCCAGGATTCCGGAACCTTGTTTTTGTGGGTGTTCCGGACTTCTATGTAATATCCAAAAACGTTGTTGGAAGCAATCTTAAGCGAGGAAATACCGGTAGCCTGTGTTTCGCGTTCCAGCATCTGGTCCAGATAGTCCTTCCCACGGGTTGCCAGTCCCCGTAGTTCGTCAAGTTCTTCGGAAAAACCTTCGGCAATGACATTTCCTTTTAAAATGTTTACGGGGGCTTCCTCGTTCAGCATTTCCTTGATCTTGTTTCGCAAAAGATCACAGGAATGCAATTTGTCCCCAATAAATGCCAATGCCTCGTTTTGGGAATTGCTGGTAAGCTGTTTTATAGGTACGACGGACTCCAAGGAATTCTTAAGCTGTACTACCTCCTTTGGATTTACCTTTCCAGTAGAAATCTTGGAAATGAGCCGTTCCAAATCGCCCATATGTTTGATGTTGGACTGTAATTTGTGAAGTATTTCCTCGTTTTCGAACAAGTGTTTTACAACCTGATGCCGACTCTTTATTTTTTGTACGTTTTTAAGTGGTAAGGCCAACCAGCGTTTTATCATTCTTCCTCCCATGGGCGAGAGCGTCCTATCGATAACATCCAACAGCGTAACGGCATTTTCGTTGTTGGAATGGTACAGTTCAAGGTTTTTTATGGTAAAGCGGTCCATCCAAATATACTCGTCCTCGGAGATACGCTGCAGGGTGTTGATATGCTGTAACTGCCTATGCTGGGTTTCGGATAGGTAATGCAATATTACCCCCGATGCAATTATACCCTGTTCCAAGTGGTCCACCCCAAAACCTTTCAGGGATTTGGTCTTAAAATGGTTGGTGAGATTTTCAAGGGCATAGTCTTCTTGATAGACCCAATCTTCCATGTAAAAGGTGTGGAAGCTAGTGCCAAAGATTTCGGCGAATTCCTTTTTATGCGATTTCGCGATAAGGATTTCATTGGGCGAGAAATTCTGTAAAAGTTTGTCCACCTGCTCTTCGTTTCCTTCCGAAGTCAAGAACTCCCCAGTGGAGATATCCGCAAAGGCAACCCCTATTTTTTTTCTTCCGAAGTGAACGGCACATAGAAAATTATTGCTTTTGGAATTTAGGATATCGTCGTTTAAGGCTACGCCCGGTGTTACCAACTCCGTGACCCCTCTTTTTACGATGGTCTTGGTCTGTTTGGGGTCCTCTAACTGGTCACAAATGGCCACACGTTGCCCGGCCTTCACCAATTTGGGCAGGTATGTGTTCAAGGAATGGTGGGGGAAACCGGCAAGTTCCGTCCGGTCACCGCCATTGTTTCTATGGGTAAGAATGATTCCCAGAATTTTGGATGCCTTTACGGCATCTTCCCCAAAAGTCTCGTAAAAATCGCCCACACGAAAGAGCAACAGTGCATCAGGATATTTGGTCTTGATGGTGTTGTACTGTTTCATCAAAGGGGTCACCTTTTTCGTATTTCCTTTCGCTGCCACGGGTTTCTACCTATTTTTGTCGATTCAACACGAATATATGGCATTCCCCATGCGATTTGAATTTTTGTTGATATTTACCGTCGATAGTTGAAAAGTATCATTATGAGAAAATTGAGGAACGAGGAACTGGAAAGACTGGATGTGGACGCGTTTAAGAAAACCGAAAAAATTCCGGTTTGTATCGTATTGGACAACATTCGAAGTCTGAACAATATTGGCTCCGTATTTAGAACCTCCGATGCCTTTTTGGTGGAAAAAATCTACCTCTGTGGTATTACCGCAAAACCGCCCCATAAGGACATTCATAAAACGGCCCTTGGCGCTACCGATAGTGTGGAGTGGGAGTATGTGGAAGAAATTACGGATTTGCTGCCAAGACTTGGTTCCCAGGGCTATCTAAAGTTGGCGATTGAGCAGGCGAAAGGTGCACGGATGCTTCATGAGTTTATGCCCCAAAAAACGGGAAAGTATGCGCTGATTTTTGGTAACGAAGTGAAAGGGGTACAGCAGAAAGTAGTGGACGCCTGTGATTCCGTTTTGGAAATTCCCCAATTTGGAACCAAACATTCCTTGAATATCTCCGTGAGCGTGGGGGTGGTAATTTGGGATTTTTGGAGCAAACTTCAAAAATAAAAGCCCGGCATAACCGGGCCTTTCGTATAGTTTGAGTTAGTTAGTTTCTCAAAAGAGCCAACCAAGAAAGTAAATTCATTTCTATTGTGCAAGAAATTTGCCAAAATTGTGTTAATCCCTCTGTTGAAGTGCAAAGCTGGAAATACTTTCTAAGATGGTTTTGTAATCAGTTTTTTTATTTACAAAGTCAAGCTCGGAAACATCCATAATCAATTGGTTTTGTTGTGGATACGTCCTTAAAAAATTGAGATAACCGCGATTTATTTTCTCAAGATATTGGGCGTCGATGCCCATCTCGTAGTCTCTGCCCCGCATTTTGATCTGCTCCAAAAGTCGCTCCGTGGTCTGGTACAGATAGACGTATATTCTGGGTTTTTTGACCTCTTTGTACATGAAATTGAAAATCTTTCGGTAGAGATCAAATTCATCTTTTTGAAGGGTCACCTTGGCAAAGATGAGCGACTTGAAGATATCATAATCACTGACCATAAAATTCTTGAAAAGGTCGAATTGATTGGTATCGTCCATGTATTGCTGGTACCTATCGGCCAAAAAGGACATCTCCAATGGAAAGGCGTACCGCGACTTGTCCTTGTAAAAATTTGGCAAAAACGGATTTTCGGCAAAACGTTCCAGAATCAGTTTGGCATTGAAATCCTCCGATATTTTTGTGGCCAAACTTGTTTTACCGGCACCTATATTTCCTTCAATAGCGAGAAACTGTACATCGGAAAACAACTCCATCTTATTTTTAAAGAGTTTGATGGGCAGCTTGGTAATCTCGCTCTTGTCCCTGGTTTCCTGTAACAAATTTCGGGTGTCCTTGTTTACGATGGGATGGTAGAATTGAGGGGCGATATCGGCCAAAGGTTTAAGTACGAATTTACGTTCCGCCATTCTGGGATGCGGAAGGGTCAATTGGTCCGTATCCACTACAAGGGTTTCATAATAAATGATGTCAAGGTCTATGTTCCTGCTTTGGTATCCAGATTCTAAACTTCTTTCACGCCCTAACTGTTTTTCAATGGCCAAAAGTTGCTCCAATACCTCCGCTGGTTTCAAGGTCGTTTGGGCTTCGAGACAGACATTGTAGAAATCATCAGACTCAAAACCCCATGAGGGCGTATTATAAACGCTCGATACAGCGGTGACGTCGCCAATACGCTCCCCAATCATGAATATTGCTTTTTGTAGGTTGTTGCGTTTTTGGCCCAGATTACTGCCTATGGAAAAATAAACTGTTTGGGATTCTGTCATAATATAATGGCAAAATAACTAAAACAAATTCACATTGGTTATCTTTGGAAGCTAATAAAAATTGCGTTTTCATGAAGTTTTTGAGAAACCTTTTAGCGGCAATTCTGGGTACCTTGATTGCTTTGGGAATAGTCTTTGTGATGTTTTTTGTATTCATCGCTTTGCTGGGCAGCGGTGATGATACCGTAAAAGTCAAGGACAATTCAGTTTTGGAAATACAACTGCAGCGACCCATAGCGGATTATACCGGTAGCAGCGAACTGAATCCGTTTTCAGGTCTTTTCGAGGAATCCCAAGGTTTGGACGAAATTCTTCAGGCAATAACGGTTGCCAAGGATGATGACAGGATAAAGGGCATAAGCATCAACAATAATTTTTTACTGGCCGGATTGGCCCAGACCCAAACACTTAGAAAAGTATTGGAAGACTTTAAGGAATCCGGGAAGTTCATATACGCCTACGGCGATTTTTATTCCCAGAAGGATTATTATTTGGCCAGTGTGGCGGATTCCGTTTTCTTGAATCCGGTAGGGGTAATGGATTTTAGGGGACTTTCTTCCGAAGTACTTTATTTTAAGGACTTACAGGAAAAAACAGGTGTGAAAATGGAGGTGATTCGGCACGGGAAATATAAAAGTGCCGTGGAGCCCTATTTGGAAAATGAAATGAGCGAGGCCAATAGGACCCAGATAAAGGAGCTGATCCAATCCCTTTGGGATTCCATGATAGACGATATTTCCATTTCTCGAGGGATTTCAACTTCGGACCTAAATACCATCGCGGACACCTTGGGTGGTAGGCTGCCCAAATATGCCAAACAAAACCGATTGATAGATGACGTTCTTTTTTATGATCAATACGAAAGCGTTATCGCCAAGGCACTCACCGAAGAAGAAAATGAGGATATCAATTATATATCCTTGGACGACTACACCCAATATTCCTCGAAAAAAGTAGTTAGGTCCGGAAACGATAAGATTGCGGTCATTTTTGCCCAAGGCGAAATCCTTTATGGTGAAGGTGGACCGGATATCATAGGTCAAGGAATTATCAACGAGGCCTTGATCAAGGCGCGGGAGGATGAAAAGGTAAAGGCAATCGTGCTTCGCGTAAATTCACCTGGAGGTAGTGCCCTAACTTCGGATATTATCTGGAGGGAAGTGGAACTGGCCAAGGAAGTGAAGCCCGTAGTGGTGTCCATGGGGAACGTAGCGGCCTCTGGCGGTTATTATATTGCGGCCGGAGCCGATAAGATTTTTGCCGAACCCACCACCATTACGGGATCGATCGGGGTTTTTGGAACGATTCCCAATATCGAAGGCCTGGCCAAGGACATCGGTATCAATGCGGAGCAAGTGGGTACCAATAAGAACTCGGTAGAGTATTCCCTATTTGAGCCTATGGGCGAGGCCTTTAGGAACCAGGTGCAGGAGAGTATCGAGGATACATATGAAACCTTTTTATCACGGGTTTCCAATGGCAGGAACATTTCCATGGCCCAGGCCGATAGCATTGCCCAGGGCAGGGTTTGGAGCGGTGTGGACGCGCAACGATTGGGCTTGGTAGACGAGCTAGGTACGTTGGAAGATGCCATTGCAGCGGCCGCAGGCATGGCCGAAATAGAAAGTTACGGCATACGCAAGTACCCCAAGTACAAATCGGGATTTGAGCGTTTTATGGAAGATATTTCCGGTGCCGGAGCGAAGATGAAGGAAAATATGGTCAAGGAGGAAATCGGGGAGGAAATGTATCAAGTACTTAAAGACATTAAATCCTACATGAACCAAAAAGGCATCCAGGCCAGAATGCCCTTTACCCTGAACATCGATTAAGATGGTGCAAAAGGATAAATTGTTGGCCAGACGTATCTATTTGTACCTTGGTGCGCTGTTCATCACTTCGCTGGTAGTGTCCAATCTTATCTTCCAAAAGTTTTTCTATTGGAAGCCCTTTGGGGACCTTACCGTTTTTGGGGTTTCCCTGTTCGAAATTTCAGTAGGGGTGTTGCCCTATCCCATAACTTTTTTGATTACCGACTTGATATCCGAAATTTTTGGACGAAAAAAGGCAAACCAGATCGTGACCGCCGGTATTTTCGCCTCATTTTTCTCCATGGGACTGGTACTTTTGGCCGATGTGGCCCCTGCCATAGAATCATCTCCATTGGATGATGCTATTTTTAGCAGGGTATTCGCGCTCTCGCCCATAGCGGTTTTGGCCTCCATGCTTGCGTATTTGGCGGCGCAGTACATTGATATTGCCATTTACCATTTCTGGAAAAGGGTTACCCAGGGAAAGTACCTATGGCTTCGGAACAATTTTTCAACCTTTCTGTCCCAATTTGTGGATACGTTCACGGTCGTAGGTTTGCTCTGTACCTTTAAGGTCTTGCCATGGGACCTGTTTTTCGGCCTTGTGGTAAGCGGCTTCCTTTTTAAGATATTTATTGCATTGATCGACACCCCTTTCCTTTATTTCTTCGTATATATCATGCGGAAACGATTTAACCTCGCTATAGGTGAGGAAATCGACCTTGATGCATAATAATCGCGGTGGTTTTTGAGTTCTATCGGTAGCATCAACAATCGGTAGAAAAACGTCCATAATTCCCATGGATTTTCAATAAGTTGTTGAAAGAAATTGCTTTTTAAATTAACATATGAAGAAGATATTAAAAATAGTGGGCATTATCCTTGTACTGATTATTGCCCTGTTGGTTTCCATACCCTTTTTTCTGGAAGCTAAAATTGGGGACATCATCAGGAACAATGTAAATAGTTCTGTTAACGCGACCTTGGATTTTTCCGATGCCAAGTTGAGTCTCATCCGTAGTTTTCCAAATGCCGAGGTGAGCCTAAAGGACGTAAGTTTGGTGAACAAGGCCCCTTTTGAGGGCGATACCCTGTTCGCTTCCAAAGAAGTTTCATTGTCCATGGGCGTTATGCAACTGCTGAAATCCAGCGGGGAGCCCATATCCATTTCAAGGTTACAGGTGGACAAGGCGCTTTTACATATAAAGTTGGACGAGGCCGAAAATGCCAATTACGATATTGCCTTGGAGTCCGAAACAACGGGTGCCGAAACTTCACCCGATACCGAAGGTTTTGCCTTCAACATGGAATCCTACGAAATAAACGATTCCAAAATTTTGTACGATGATTTTTTCACCGGCATTCATTTGGAAATCGATGCAATGAACCATAGGGGAACTGGGGACCTTTCCCTGGCAACCTCGGAACTGGATACCCACACGGATGCCCTTGTTTCCTTTGAAATGGACAGCACCAATTATTTGAACAGGAACAAGGTGCAACTGGATGCCCTGATCGGAATCGATTTGAACGAAAACAAATATTCCTTTTTACGGAACGAGGCACTGGTCAATCAACTTCCCTTGGTTTTCGAAGGTTTTGTGAAATTGAACGAGGACAACCAGGAAGTAGATATTAGTTTTAAGACACCGTCGTCCGATTTTAAAAATTTCTTGGCGGTCATTCCTGAAACGTATTCCAAGAATATTGAAAATGTGACGACCACGGGCGACTTTGTGGTGGAGGGCCGCTTTAACGGAATCGTGGACGAGGAGCATATTCCACAATTCAATATCAAGATCAATTCGAACAATGCTTCGTTCAAATACCCGGATTTGCCCAAAACGGTAAAAAATATATTCATCGATGTGGCGATAAACAATACTAGTGGCATTGTAGAGGAAACCTATGTAGATATCAACAGGGCATCTTTTATGATCGATGAAGATCAATTCAATATGACCTCAAAAATTTCCGAATTGATGGGAAATACCAAGGTCAATGCCCACCTGGACGGAAAAATGAACCTGGCCAATTTGGAGAAGGCATACCCCGTGCCTGCTGGACTCAGTTTAAAGGGACTTCTGAATGCCGATATCACCACGGCCTTTGACATGGAAACCATTGAAAGGAAGCAATATGAGAATACGAAAACGGAAGGGCAAATGACCCTTACCGATTTTGAATATAAATCCGAGGAAATTCCCAATCCGGTTGTGCTGAACGCCACATCGGTCGCATTCAACCCAAAGTCGGTTACGTTGCGCGAAATGAAGGGTTCCACGGGGCAAACGGATTTCCGGATTACGGGTACCATCAACAATTTTCTGGGCTATCTGTTCAATAATGAAAATGTGGAGGGCAACTTTGATCTGGTTTCAAACACCTTTGCCCTGAACGATTTTATGGTGGAGGATTCTGGGGAAACATCGGGAGAAACGGCCTCCCAAACTATGCCATCGGAAGAAAGAATCAAAATACCTTCCTTTTTGGATGCCAACTTTAATGCAAGGGCCAATACCGTTATCTATGATAATATTACACTCCGGGACGTTTCCGGAAACCTGAGGATAAAGGACGAAAAAGCGATCTTGAGCAATATGACATCCTCTTTGTTCGATGGTAAGGTCGCCTTTAACGGGGAGGTTTCCACAAAACAGGAAACCCCCACTTTTGCCATGCAGCTGGCTTTGGACCAATTGGAATTGCAAGAAAGCTTTCAGGCATTGGAATTGTTTCAGGCCTTGGCACCAGTGGCAAGAATTCTCAAGGGGAAATTCAGTTCCGATATTTCCCTTTCAGGTAATTTGACCGATGATTTTACGCCGGACCTACTTTCGTTGACCGGTAATATCCTCGCCGATGTAATCACAAGGGAAATCAGTACGGATAAGGCGCCGGTGCTATCCGCGTTGGATACCAAGTTGGATTTTATCGATTTGGAAAAACTGAGCTTGAAGGAATTGAAGACAAAACTATCCTTTGAAAATGGATTGGTCGCGGTAAAACCTTTTAGTATTCGATATCAGGATATAGAAATTAACGTGGACGGAAACCACACTTTTGACCAAAAAATGAATTACAAGGCCACTTTACAGGTTCCATCCAAATATTTGGGCAAGGACATAAATAACCTGATTGCGAGGATAGATGATCGTTCCCTAGATAGCCTAACCATTCCCGTTACGGCCAATATCGGTGGGGTTTACAATAGCCCGGAAATTACAACCGATTTGACATCGGGCATAAAAACATTGACCAACCAATTAATCGAGATAGAAAAGCAAAAATTGGTCAATAAAGGAAAGGACAAGGCCAAGGATTTGATCGGGGATATATTATCCGGCTCAACCAAAAAGGATAGCGCCGGTCAAGATACAAATACGGGGGCCAAGGAAGTATTGAGCGGTATCTTGGGTGGTTCCAAAAAAACGGATTCCACAAATAGTAAGACGGATACGCTTTCTACACCACCTAAAAAGGAGGAAGCCGTGAAGGAAGCCGCCAAGGATGTGTTAAAAGGTCTTTTTGGGAAGAAAAAGACGGAAACGGAGGCTAAAAAGGATTCCGTTAACTAATGCTAAGGCCAATATAGTAGCCCTCACTTCCCCGGATATTGAACACGGTATTGTCCTCAAAAATGAGATACTGACCTTTAATTCCTTTTAGGATTCCTTGATATGTTGGAGTTTTGTCCAGGCTTAGGCTTTTGACCTTCTCCGGAAATTGTAATACGGGGAATTCCAAATTGGTTTCCGTATTGTTTTCAATGAAATAGGGCAGGGCTTCTGGTGGAATGTAGGACCTAAGGGTATTGCGCCACGCTACCAAATCCTGATCTTCGATATCATTGGTAAGCATTTTGCGCCAGTTGGTTTTATCGGATACATGGTCTTTGAGTGCAACCTCCGTAATACCTGCCAAATACCTGTTGGGCACTTCCACGATTTCAATCGCTTCATGCGCCCCTTGATCGATCCATCGTGTGGGAATCTGGGTCTTTCTCGTAACTCCCACTTTTATATTGCTGGAATTCGCCAAATAAACAATGTGGGGCTGCAACTGCACTTTTTTCTCGTATTCCAGATCGCGGTCCTCTTGATTCAAATGCGCGGTGCTTAGTTCGGGTCGCATTATCCAATCGCCCGCAGCGGGAATGTCAAAAAAGCAGGATCTACAAAAGCCTTGGCGATAAATGGGTCGGTCATTACCGCAGTTGAGACATTGGTGTTTAATGAGGTTAATTTGCAATTGGCAGTCCAGTACTTGGTTCATATTCAGAAAGTCCGATTCAAATACCAAATAATACTGGATGGGACTTGCCATTTCCGTCTGCATTTTTTTTAGGACACCTTCGTATTGCATTGTTAACTCTATTAGAACTTCAATTTGAAAATGATGGGGATATACCCTAATTTTAGATGTTAAAGATACCCAAAAATGTCCATTCCACTTTTCAATTCCATCGCCTCTTGGTTACTTAAAAAGCGCTATCACCAGATAGAACTTTTCCTAAAGTATCCAGAGGAGGTACAGGAAGAGGTATTGTTGAACCTGTTGGAATTTGCAGAGGACACTGAAATTGGACGGCATTATGATTTTGGGTCCATAAACAATTATGAGAAATATAAGGAGCGACTTCCAGTGGTATCCTACGAGGAAGTGGAACCCATCATAGAGAGGACCAGAAAAGGGGAACAGAACTTGTTCTGGCCCACTACCGTAAAGCTGTTTGCAAAGAGCAGCGGAACCACCAATGCCAAAAGCAAATTTATACCAGTAAGTTCAGAGGCCTTGGAGGACTGTCATTATAAATCTGGAAAGGACTTGTTATGCCTGTATCTAAACAATAACGAGGATTCACAATTGTTTACAGGCAAGAGTCTACGTTTGGGGGGCAGTAAGGAGTTGTATGAGGACAATGGTTCTTTTTTTGGAGATTTGTCCGCCATCTTGATCGACAATATGCCTCTTTGGGCGGAATTTAGTAGTACCCCAAGCAATAAGGTTTCCTTGATGAGCGAGTGGGAGACCAAGCTTGGTGCCATTATTAAGGAAAGCGTTCAGGAAAATGTGACCAGTTTGGCCGGCGTTCCTTCCTGGATGTTGGTTTTGTTGAACAATGTTTTACAGGAAACGGGCAAGGAACACCTATTTCAGGTTTGGGAGAACCTTGAGGTCTATTTTCATGGGGGTGTAAGTTTTAGCCCGTATAGGGAACAGTATAAGAGTCTCTTGCCGCGAAAGAATTTTCGGTATTATGAGATATACAATGCATCGGAAGGGTTCTTTGCCATTCAGGACCGGAATAATGCTGAAGATCTTTTGTTGATGTTGGATTACGGGATTTTCTACGAGTTCATCCCTATGGATATCTATGGAACTGAACAGCAGGAATGCATTCCATTATGGGAAGTGGAAATTGGTAAGAACTACGCCATCGTGATTACTACCAATTCGGGTTTATGGCGTTATAAGATCGGGGATACCGTACGTTTTACATCCAAGAGCCCCTATAGGATTCGGATAACAGGAAGGACCAAGCATCACATCAATGTTTTTGGCGAGGAACTCATTATTGAAAATGCCGAAGAAGCCCTAAAAATGGTATGTCTAAAAACCAGGACTGAAATAAAGGACTATACCGCAGGACCTATTTTCATGAACGGAAAGAAGAAGGGATCGCACGAATGGATAATCGAGTTTAGAAAGGCACCGGAAGATTTAAATTATTTTACGGAATTACTGGATAACGCTTTAAAGTCCCTGAACTCAGATTACGAGGCGAAGCGCTATAACAACATTACCCTTGAGATACCCAAGGTCCATGTGGCTCGGGAAAACCTGTTTTATGATTGGTTAAAAATCAATGATAAATTGGGAGGACAGCATAAAATTCCAAGGCTAAGTAATAGGAGGGACTATATTGAACAGTTACTACGAATGAGCAGTAGTTAGAAGAAAAATCCAAGTTTCTTATATGACCGGAATTTTTAATTTTTTAATGATTGCTGGTGCCATACAGGGATTCATATTTAACGTAGTGACTTTTATGTCTCGCAGGAAAATTGAAAAACCTGTACTGTTTCTGAACTTATTCGTTCTTTTTCTATCACTCAATAATGTACAGTCATGGTTTCTTGAAAAGTACTTTTTTATCTCAGAATCTGAATGGATACATTATACATTACCATGGTATGTTTTAATCGTTCCCATGTTTTATGCTTTTTTGGTAAACTACCTAAAAATTGAAGATAAGGTCAAATCTTATATAAGATTATCCATATTGCTTTTTTGTATACAGTTATTTGTTCGATTGTTGGTCATTTTTATGGCAAGTAACTCTGTCTGGTCCATACCTACTCTTGTTTTATATAATAACCTGGAGGATTCCGTAACGCTTTTGTACTCTTTATTTCTATTTGTTAAATCGGCTCATATTGTTTTTGGTAACAACCATGATATTTCACCTATTATTGATTTTGATGACCTAAATTGGTTAAAAGGATTCTTTTATCTGGGAATTGGTGTTTTTTTACTATGGTTATTGGCTATTATATTCAATACTACCGAGCTCGTTCAAAAGCCCTATAGTTATTATCCCTTGAGGCTGGCATCTTCAATTTTGATTTACTGGGTAGGTTATCAAGCCTTTTTTAGGTATATGGTTCTAAAAGACAGGATTGTACTTAGAAAAGAAGTGCGTAAGAAGAGTAGTGGCGTAGGTCCAGATTTTGCAGAAACCAATAAGGGGGCATTGACATTTGCGGAAATTGAACATTATATTTTGAATGAACAGGAATATCTGGATCCTTATCTAAGTTTGGAAAGGCTATCTGGTAAAGTTGGGAAGAGTGTGAGTACTGTTTCCAAAATAATGAACACGTATACGGATAGTAATTTCACAGATTATATTAATAGGTATCGGGTAGAAGAGGCGAAGAAACAATTGTCAAATCCCAAATTTTTCAACTACACTATTGCCTCAATTGGATTGGAGTGCGGGTTTAATTCCAAATCAACCTTTTATGTGGCCTTTAAAAAGTTCACAGGTTTGACGCCTACTGAATATCGGTCAAAGATTGGGTCCTAGATTAGTTTGTCCTGTTTTTTCGCAAATGGGGGATTTCGGACATCCGAAATATCAGGTTTTCTAGTTTTGCTGAAACGTTAAATGTTAACTATGAAAACTTGGGTCACCATTTTTTTTGTTTTTGCTTTTACATTGGCTTTAGGGCAGAGCAATTTGGTTTATTTGGAACTGGGAGGAAACGCAGGTGTGGCATCCCTTAATTATGAGCGTAGTTTTCAAAGAGCAAATAATTTAGGTATTAGGGTAGGACTGGGGATTTCTTTTTTTGAATTTGAGGAGGAGATAAGTTCAAATTCTATGTCCGAATGTATAGGATGTGGTGTATTCAGCGGTTTGCCAAAAACTTCTCTTAGCATTCCTTTTTCCATTCAGTATCCTATCAACTTAGGAAATAACAATTATTTGGAAGCTGGTGTTGGCAGTACAGGGCAAATATCGAATAAGTCCATCCTTGTTCAGTATGGCTCCTTGTTTTTTAAAAGGCATTTTGGGGAAAATAGAAAGTGGATATGGAAAGCTGGGCTAACTCCAATTCTAGGGGTAGTGGGTAATAATTTGGATAAAGATTCCGAATCCACCATTTGGTTTGGAGCTTCGTTAGGAAAAAGATTCTAAAGTTGAGAGGAAAACAACTAACAATTTTCAGGACCATCTTAATGTTAATTACTTCAATAACAATTCATTAAGATAGTGAGAAGGCAATTTCAAGTTACTATTAGGTAGTACTAAGAATTGATGGTTAAGAATGGATTTGAAAATGCGTATGTCGAATAATTCGTCCATTAAACAAATAAATTGGAGAATCAATCGTTAATTAAGCAATTTGAGGTCAATGTTCCCAAAATTAATTTACAAAACTACTATTATGGCTGAAAAACTAGTTATTGTCTCGGATATGTGGGGCACCAAAAAGGGCCTTTGGATCACTTCATATTTAGGATATCTACAACAATATTTTGATATCACTTTTTATGATAGCCAACAACTTGCGAATATTGATTTGCCAGTACAGACCGAGCAGAACATCCATGATGCTTTTGTAAATGGAGGTATCGATACCGCGGTAGCCCATCTTCTGAAAAAGGAAACTTCACCTTGCTATTACCTAGCGTTCAGCACAGGAGGTACCATTGTTTGGAATGCCGCAAAAAAAGGTCTACCGGTAAAGTCGCTTTATGCGATTTCCCCAACAAGAATAAGGTTACAGAACGAAAAGCCTTTGGTTTCCCTAAATCTCATATATGGGGAAAGGGATACCAATAGGCCCAATGATATTTGGGCCAACAAGTTAGATGTGTACATGGATACCGTTCCAAATTACGGACACACACTTTATACCGATGAAAAAATAATTAGGAAAGTCTGTTTATCCTTGTTGAACGAAGTCACTTCGATAAACATCCCGGAAAAGATTGAAAAGAAAAAGGCGGTTTAAGAAACCGCCTTTAATTTTTTAACTGTTTCGTAGGACAGTTTTTGTTCTGCATAAGGCTTAGTAACCTTGAACTCCCTTTCGTCCGTACTGGGCATTTCAAACATGGCGTCCGTAAAGATAGCTTCGCAGAGAGATCTCAAACCTCTAGCGCCCAGTTTGTATTCAATCGCTTTGTCCACTATATAATCCAGGGCCTGCTCCGTTATGGTAAACGAGATGTTGTCCATAGCGAACAGTTTTTCATACTGCTTTATAATGGCATTTTTGGGTTCCGTTAATATGGCCCTCAATGTTTTTTTGTCCAGCGGATTCATATGCGTAAGCACGGGAAGCCTACCAATGATTTCCGGAATCAATCCAAATTCCTTAAGATCCTTTGGGATGATGTATTGGAGGATATTGGATTCGTCCAGATTCTCCTCTGCCTTGGAAGCACTGTAACCAACCGCTTGTAGGTTCAAGCGTTTTGTGATGGCCCTTTCAATGCCATCAAAAGCACCTCCGGCGACGAACAAGATATTTTCCGTATTTACCTCGATAAATTTTTGGTCCGGATGTTTCCTTCCACCTTTGGGTGGAACGTTTACGGTAGTACCTTCCAACAATTTCAGCAGTCCTTGTTGAACACCCTCTCCAGATACGTCCCTCGTAATGGAAGGGTTGTCGCTTTTACGGGCAATTTTGTCAATTTCATCGATAAAAACGATGCCACGTTCTGCCTTTTCCAGATTGTAGTCCGCGGCCTGTAACAAGCGGGTCAGAATACTTTCTACATCTTCCCCAACATACCCTGCTTCGGTCAATACCGTAGCATCCACAATGGCCAGGGGAACATTGAGCATTTTTGCAATGGTTTTTGCCATAAGGGTTTTTCCGGTTCCCGTTTGGCCTACCATGATAATATTACTTTTCTGTATCTCTACATCGTCCTCCTTGGAAGCTGGTTGCAATAGTCTTTTGTAGTGATTGTAAACAGCGACCGACATGACCTTTTTTGTGCGTTCCTGACCGATAATGAAGGTGTCCAAAAAGTCCTTTATTTCCTGAGGCTTTTTGAGCGTAAGTTCAGATGATAGGTCGTTGGTTTTGGTTTGTCTTGTTTCCTCTGCAACGATTCCATGGGCCTGCTCGATACATCTATCACAAATATGGGCATCCAGGCCGGCTATCAATAAATTGGTTTCCGGCTTTTTCCTTCCACAAAACGAGCATTCTAAGTTTTCCTTTGCCATATAAAAGATAATCTGACCAAAAACTTAACGAATATTATTGGTTTTTGGTTCACTAAAAAAATAAAATTCTAGCTTGTTGGACGAAATTATTCTTTGTCCCTTACTAAAATCTCGTCAATCATACCATATTCAAGGGCAACATCGGCTTTCATCCAATAATCCCGATCACTGTCCTCATGGATTTTTTCTATGGGCTGACCTGAGTGTTTGGAAATTATTTGGTAGAGTTCCTCCTTCAATTTAAGGATTTCACGAGCGGTAATTTCAATGTCGCTTGCCTGCCCTTGTGCGCCACCCATGGGTTGGTGGATCATAACCCTTGAATGGGACAAACCACTGCGTTTTCCCTTTTGGCCCGCACACAATAATACGGCTCCCATGGAAGCCGCCATCCCTGTACAAATGGTGGCTACGTCCGGCTTTATGAATTGCATGGTGTCATAGATGCCAAGACCGGCATAGACACTGCCGCCGGGCGAATTGATATATATCTGTATGTCCTTGGAGGCGTCCGCACTTTCCAAAAACAATAGTTGTGCTTGAACTATGTTGGCCACTTGGTCATTGATACCTGTTCCCAAAAAGATGATTCTATCCATCATCAAACGGGAGAAAACATCCATGGCAATGGCATTGAGCTGTCTTTCCTCGATTATGTTGGGGGTCATGTTTACAGGGTACATGCTGCTCATTATCTTGTCATAATACATACTGCTGATACCCTGATCCTTTATGGCGTAATTCTTGAACTCTTTTCCGTAATCCATAAACTCTTAATCGATTATTAGTAGTAAAAAAAGGTGCCGAAAAATAATTTTCCGGCACCGTAAAGATACTCAATTTATTGTTCGGATATTACCCGTAAACCTCTTTCACAAAGTTTTCATAGGTAACTTCTTTTGTCTTTAGGTTTCCTTTCTCCTTGTACAAGTTCAATAATTTTTGGCTCATAAGCTGTTCTGACAAACGCTTTACTTCATCCTGATTGCCCAAAACCCTTACTGCAATGGCATCCAATTCTTCCTCCTTTGGGTTCATTTGTCCAAATTGCGCCATTTGAGATTTGATGAATCCCTTCGCAAACTCCTTCAATTCATCAAATTGGACCTGAAGGTTGTTGTCCTTGATTATTTTACCCTCGATCAATTGGTAACGTAATCCCTTTTCGGATTTCTCATATTCCTCGCTGGCCTCCTCAGGGGTCAATTCCTTATCCCCCGTCATTTGTATCCATTTCGTCAAAAACCCTGTAGGAAGCTCAAACTTGGTATTTTCTATAAAGTACTCAGTTACGTCGTTGAGTAACTTTTGATCCGCTTGCTGTTCAAATTGCTTTTCGGAATCCTCGGCGATACGCTCTCTTAGTTCCTTTTCGGACTTCACGTTGTCTTTTCCGAAAAGTTTATCAAAAAGCTCTTGGTTTAATTCCGCGGGCTGCCGTTCGTTTATTTCTGTAATGGTGAAGGAAACCTCTGTGTCAAAATTATCGGCCTTATCCCTACCGATGCCCAAAGCACTGGATAGAAAATAATCCTCTTTAAAGAGTCCCTTGGTCTTCAAGGTAACAGTATCACCAACTTTCTTCCCAACCAAGCTTTCGATGGCTTTTTTGTTTTTGAGCTTGTCCATTTCCAGAAGTGACTGGTTGTCTATGCCCTCGGCCTCGTTTTCGAACTTACCGGAAACCTCGTCATTTTTACCAACTTCCTCTTTGCTCACAAGTTTTCCGTACTGTTTTTGGATACGCTCCACCTGTTCGGAAATCATTTTCTTATCGGCCACGATTTTATAATGGGTTATGGCCTTTTTAGTTTTCAAGGGAACTTCAAAATCCGGGGCCAAACCCAATTCAAACTCAAAATCCAATTCTTCCTGGTCCCAATCAAAATCGTCTTTTTGTTTTGGTAAAGGATTTCCAAGAACATCCAATTTTTCCTCCGTAAGGTATTTGTTCAAATTGTCTTGAAGCAATTTGTTCACCTCGTCTACCAATACGGCTTTTCCATATTGCTTCTTGATAAGGCCCATAGGTACCTGGCCCTTTCTAAAACCCGGAATATTGGCCTGTTTTTTATAATTTTTTAGGATAGTGTCCACCTTGTCTTGATAGTCCTCCTTGGTGATAGCGACTTTAACTACGGCGTTCAGGTCATCTATCTGTTCTTTTGTAATGTTCATTCCTTCAGTATCTTCTTAATTACTTAAATAAAACGGGAGGCAAAATTAGGCTATTTTCTTCTGTTGACCAAGTTTTTAAAGTCTTGAATCTCAAATAATAACTACTCTTTGTCTTCTTTTAACAGGGAAAACAAAATGGATTGTAAAAAAGAAAGCAGAAGACTGAATAAAAGGGCCCACCAGATGCCGTCCACATTGAATCCGGCTATTAAATTATCGGCCAAAAGAATTATCAACGCGTTTATAATAAGTAAGAACAACCCGAACGTAACTATGGTAACGGGTAGGGTAAGGATGACCAAAATGGGTTTGACCAAAAAGTTCAAAAGGCTCAGGACTATGGCAACGATTATGGCAGTACCATACGAATCTACCGATACATGGGGTAGGAAATTGGCCAATAGGATTACCGCCAAGGCACTCAACAAAATACGTAATACAAGTTTCATATCAATCTGGTTTAGGTTCTCCTTAAAGATAAAAAATAATGCGATAGGGTCAGATATCCAAGCATTAGGTGGACTGCCCTATTTTAGAAAGTTATATGATTTTTCAAAGAATTGATCCGGGTTTTCTGCATGCAGCCAATGTCCTGCGTTGTCGATAACCTCAATGTGCGCTTTGGGAAAATGCCTTTTGATTTGTTCCGTATCGGCATTGGAGACGTATTCAGATTTGCTTCCTTTTAGGAAAAGTGTAGGTCCGTTATAATTTTCAGAACTGGAAATGTTCTCCCCGATATCTTCCATCCGATCACTAAGTACGGTCAGGTTCATTCTAAACCCAAAAGTATTGTCCGCCGTTCTGTATAGGTTTTTCAGCAAGAACTGCCGCACACCAAAACTCTTCAAGTATTTTTTAAGTTGGTCGTCCGCATCGCTCCTTGTAGTTATTTTTTTTAAATCCAAATGGTTCAATGCATTAATAATATCCTGATGATGGGGAGGGTAAAACCTGGGCGCAATATCTGCCACCAATAATTTTTGCGTTTTCTCCGGATAGGTACAAGCGAATTGCATCACTGTCTTACCGCCCATAGAATGTCCTATCAGTGAGGTCTTTTCAATGTTTTTATCGTCTAGGTAGTGCAATAGGTCCTCGGCCAAGAGGTCATAGTTGAATTCTTGCGACCAAAAACTTCTACCGTGGTTTCTCTGGTCTATTAAGTGGACCTCAAAACCATTTTCGGCATAGAGATTCCCAAGGGTCTTCCAATTATCGGACATACCCAAAAACCCGTGCAGGATACAAAGTGGTTTGCCGGAACCTAGGATGTTGGAATGTAAAATTGGATTCATTTCAATTTGTTTTTGTACATGTTCACCACGTTTTCCAATCCCAGGTAAATGGATTCGCAGATCAGGGCATGGCCAATGGAAACTTCCAATAAACCGGGAATGTTCTGTCCAAAATATTGAATGTTGTCCAAGCTGAGGTCATGGCCCGCGTTGATGCCAAGTTCCAGTTCGTTCGCCTTTTTTGCGGCTTCCACAAATGGTAAGATGGCTCGCTCCCTATCCGTTGCATAGCCCGTTGCGTAGCTTTCGGTATAAAGTTCTATCCGATCCGTTCCCGTTTCTTTGGCACCTTCTACCATTTTGGGGTCAGGGTCCACGAAGATAGAGGTTCGTATACCTGCATTTTTGAACTCCTTAATCACTTCTTTCAAAAAGGACTTATGTTTTTGGGTATCCCAACCGGCATTGGAAGTTATGGCATCCTCCGCATCGGGTACCAAGGTTACCTGATCCGGTTTTATCGCTAGCACAAGATCTATGAATTTCGGGTTCGGATTTCCTTCTATGTTAAACTCGGTCGTAACGATATCCTTCAAGTCCCTTGCATCCTGGTAACGAATGTGGCGCTCGTCCGGTCTGGGATGGATGGTAATCCCATGGGCGCCGAATCGTTCAATATCCGAAGCAACTTTCAGCAAATTGGGCACATTTCCACCGCGGGCGTTACGCAAGGTGGCAATTTTGTTCACATTGACACTTAGTTTCGTCATATTGTCGATAATATAATATAAGGAGCCCAAAAATACGAATAAGGCACGCCTTTTGATATTATTAATTGTTATTTTGCGTTATAATTTCAGCTATGAATATTCAGCAACATATAATTTCCAACTTACCGGTTTTCGATGTTAAGACTACCTGTGGAGAACTTATGGAGTTCTTTAAGCGAAACACGTTTTCCCATATAGCGGTCATGGAAGAGGACCGTTTCTTAGGTGTGTTTTCAGAGAATGATATGGACGTTGTTTCGGATGATTCCAAGATTGACGAATACCGCTATGATCTGGAAACGTTTTTTGTAAGGAACGAAACGAGCTGGTTGGATGTGCTAGAAGTATTTGCCCGAAACGAGGCGAATCTGGTCCCCATTTTGGACGAGGTGGAAAAAGTGGTGGGCTATTATGACCTTACCGATATCGTCTCCGAATTTATAGATACACCCTTTTTTACGGACCCGGGAAACATATTGGTGGTCGCCACCGGCATCAAGGACTACTCCTTCAGTGAGATTTCCCAGATAGTTGAAAGTAACAATGCCCGACTCATTGGCGGTTTTATCACGGATATGGAAAATGACGTGGTACAGGTAACCATCAAAATAAGCACTGCCAACTTTGACAAGGTCCTACAAACGTTTAGACGCTATAATTACCAAATAATCTTTGGCAATAGCGACGATCAATTTTTGGAAGATTTGAAAAACAGGTCGGACTATTTGGACAAGTACCTAAACGTCTAGTATGAAGGTTGCGGTTTACGGTCAAATATATCAAGACAGTGCCATTGAGTATTTGGAAGAGCTTTTGGACGAAATCGCAAAGGAAGCTTCATCAGAGGTCTACATAGAAGAAGAATTCTACCATTTATACAAATCGAAAAATGCGGAAGCATCCTTTTCCACCTTCACGGCCCTAAAAGGCCTGGACACTTCATTTGATATGTTCGTAAGTTTTGGCGGGGACGGTACCATCCTGCGTGCTACGACCTTTGTAAAGGACCTTGGAATTCCCATTGTTGGTGTCAATACAGGTCGGTTAGGATTTTTGTCCACCTTTAAGAAGGAAGATGTACGAAAAGTGGTTCAGGAATTTTTGAAGGGCGACTACACGATCGTGGAAAGAAGTCTGGTTCAAATACATGCCGATGCTTTGGACGTTGAGTTTGGGGAATTGAATTTTGCATTGAACGAAATTACGGTCAGCAGAAAGGATACCACCTCCATGATTACCGTGGAGACCTATCTGAACAATGAATATTTAACCTCCTATTGGGCGGACGGCCTGATTATTTCCACCCCCACGGGTTCCACAGGTTACTCGCTGAGCTGCGGAGGTCCTGTTATGGTGCCAACCGCAAAATCCTTGGTCTTAACGCCCATTGCTCCACATAACCTCAACGCAAGGCCTTTGGTGATTTCGGACGATACGGAAATTAGATTGCGTGTTTCGGGTCGTGAGGAAAACCACTTGGTTTCCTTGGATTCACGCATAGCCTCCCTTGAAAATGGTCACGAAATTACCATCACCAAGGCACCTTTTGCAATCCGAATGATAGAATACAATTCTGAAAGCTTCCTGAAGACCCTTCGGAATAAATTATTATGGGGCGAGGACCGGAGAAATTGAACTTTCCATTGAACAATATTTACCGTTAAAATCTGTTTACCTTGTGAGAACGCCCTATGGGCCAAAACGTCGATTATGTTAACCGAATACCCCTGTAAACGATTCTTACTATGATACGTAGCCTGGTACTGCTTACTTTTTTAATGGTATCGATGGGTCTTAATGCCCAGATGTACGAAGTGGGTGTTTTTGCCGGAGGGGCCAATATGATCGGGGATGTTGGAAGGACCAATTATATTCTTCCGTCAGATTTGGCATTTGGGGGCGTGTTTAAATGGAATATTAGCAAAAGATATGCTTGGAGAGGCAGTCTTACCTACGGGAAATTCACTGCGGACGATACAAAATCCAGCGATACTTCCAGGCAACAGAGGGGCTATGTGGTAGATAATGCCATTTTAGAAGGTTCCGCGGGGCTGGAATTTAATTTTGTGGATTATAATTTGCACAAGTTAGGGCCGGCTTTTACCCCTTACCTATATACGGGAGTGACCTATTTTAGGTACGATTACAGCTATTTCAACGGTGGGGTTTTACAGGATTTATCACAGTCCGATGGCTCTTTTGCAATACCAATGACCGTAGGTTTTAAGTATCGTATCAACCAGTTTCTTATTTTTGGGGCGGAAATTGGTGCCAGATATACTTTTACGGATAATCTAGATGCCAGTAATCCAAAAGGTTCCAATTTTGAGGAGTTCGCTTTTGGAAATATTTTTAGCGATGATTGGTACGTATTCTCCGGGGTGACCTTGACCTACACCTTTGGAAGAAAACCCTGCCAGGATTGCTTTCAATAAATAACAATGGAAAGTAAAATAGACGATATTGATTCACATAATTTACCACGTCACATGGCCATCATCATGGATGGTAACGGAAGATGGGCCAAAGAGCGGGGAAAACTAAGGGTCTTTGGGCATGAAAACGGAGTTAAAACCGTTCGGTCTACTGTAGAAAACTGCGTAAAGCTAGGGATAGAGTTTCTTACTTTGTACACGTTTTCAACTGAAAATTGGAACAGGCCCAAAATTGAAGTGGATACATTAATGCGCCTATTGGTTTCCTCCCTGCGTAAGGAATTGGCAACTTTTTCAGAAAACAACATTCGTTTGAATACCATCGGGAATATTTTGGCCTTGCCCGATAAAGCCCGTTTGGAACTTTTGGAGGTCATGAAAAAGACGGAACACCATACTGGTATGACGCTGACATTGGCGCTCAGTTATGGTTCTAGGGAAGAGCTGCAATCCGCCATAAAATCGATAGCATCCAAAGTTAAAAATAATATAATTTCGCCCGAAAATATTGACGAAACCATTATTAATGACCATCTTTACACGCGAAATTTGCCAGACGTAGACTTGCTAATCCGAACGAGTGGAGAACATCGGATCAGCAATTTTTTATTATGGCAGATCGCATACGCCGAATTATATTTTATTGATGTATTTTGGCCCGATTTTAACGAGCATCATTTGGTAGAGGCCATAAAAAATTACCAGAACAGAGAACGAAGATTTGGAAAAACTAGCGAACAACTCATTTAGAGATATGACCAGGTTCATATCCGTGAACCACTTAACAGCCCTTTTTTTACTTCTTATTTTTGCGAAAACCACTGCACAGGATGTTTCCTTTGATAGGGATAAAACTTATATTTTAGGCGGTTTGGAGGTGATCGGATTGGAAAGTTACAATGAACAGACCGTAAAGACCTATACGGGACTTCGCGAAGGTCAGCCAATAACCCCTTCAAGTGAACAACTTAGCGATGTGGTAAAAAAATTGTGGGGATTGGAGCTTTTTACATCCATCGATTTTTTCGTTACCAACATCGATGACAACAATATCTTCCTGGAACTACAGATTATAGAGCGTCCCACATTGACGGATGTCACCTTTAATGGCGTCAAACCTCGTAAAGTTGACGAACTCAGAAACGATACGGATCTTAAAAAAGGGAAAAAAATTACCGAGAGTTTGATTTCCAATACAAAGAACTATCTCACCAATAAGTATAAGAAACAGGGCTACCTGAATACCAGGGTCAACATTATTACCGCCGTGGATACGTCCGAAACGAATGCCAGAAAAATGGTGGTAAACGTCAACAAGGGCGATAAGGTAAAAATCAAGGAAATCGTTTTTGAAGGCAACGAGGAGCTCTCCGATAAAAAATTGAGAAAGGCCCTTAAGAATACCAAGCGGAAGCGATTTGGTAGGTTTTGGAAAAAATCAAAGTATATCAAAGATGATTATGAGGAGGATTTGGATTTATTGGTTGATAAATATGCCGAAAATGGATTTCGTGATGCGAGGGTAATTTCCGATACGCTAGAAAAAGTAGATGAGAACAACATCCTTTTAAAAATCAAGGTAGAGGAAGGAAACAAGTATTATTTTGGGGATATCGACTTCGTAGGTAATACCGTATACACCGATCGTCAATTACATCAGGTGTTGGGAATCAAGAAGGGCGCAACCTACAATGGGGTATTGTTACGGGAACGTATTGCGGACAATAGTAAACCGGAACCGTACGATGTAACCAGTTTGTACCAAAATAATGGATACTTGTTCTCCACGATAAATCCGGTAGAGGTTTCGGCAGCGAACGACACCATCAATTTTGAAATTAGGATTATTGAAGGAAAGGAGACCTTTCTGGACCATGTGACCGTATCTGGAAACGATAAGACGAATGATCATGTGATTTACAGGGAATTGCGCACGCGTCCTGGACAAAAATACAATAAGTCGGACATCATTAGAAGTATCCGTGAATTGGGCCAACTGGGCTTTTTTGATGCGGAACAGATAAAACCGGATGTCCTAAATGCCAACCCCAACGAAGGCACCGTCGATTTGGCTTGGAGCTTGGTAGAGTCCGGATCTAGTCAAATTGAATTACAGGGTGGCTACGGTGGAGGAGGTTTCATTGGAACCCTGGGGCTTTCCTTCAACAATTTTTCCATACAAAACCTGTTCAAAGGGGAGGCGTACAAACCAGTGCCCATGGGCGACGGGCAAACCTTTGCCCTGCGTGTACAGGCCAGCCGGACCTTTAGGGTGTATAGCTTGAATTTCGCAGAACCTTGGATGGGCGGTAAGAAGCCAGTAAGGTTCAATTTAAATGTTTCAAGAACGCAGCAATTTGCGGCCCAGTTTACCAATAGGGGAATTGATGTAAATAAAGATCAGCAGTTTTCCATTACTGGGGTAAGCTTAGGATTGGCGAAAAGGGTACAATGGCCAGATGATTTCTTTACCATTTCGCATTCCTTGGGATACCAATTATATGACTTTAGAAACTATAATATTGGCCTGTTCAATTTTGGAAATGGGAAAGCCAATTCCATAGCCTATACTATAGGAATCAATCGGAATGCCATGGAAGGGGGGCGTATATTTCCTAGGGGCGGATCCAATTTTGAAATTACCGCGAAATTTACACCACCGTATTCCCTTTTCAGTAATAAAGATTTTGGAGCTTTGAAACAACGGAGCACAGAACTTACCGAGAAAAGATTTACTACCCAAGAAGGACTTACTGCTGCTGAGACAGCTGAATTGGAAGAAATAGATCAAGAGCGTTTCAGGTTATTGGAGTATTATAAAATCAAATTCAAAGGAGATTGGTATACTACCCTGTTGGGTAGTGCGGACAAATCCTTGGTGTTGCGTACCAATGCGGAATTCGGGTTTTTGGGAAATTACAACAGCGATACGGGAGATGTTCCTTTTGAACGTTTTTTCGTTGGTGGTGACGGTCTCAACAACTTCACATTGGATGGACGGGACATTGTTCAGCTTAGGGGGTACGAAAATCAATCCTTGACTCCGATTGATCCTGTCACAAGGCAACAGGAGGGTGGATTGATCTATAATAAGTTCTCCATGGAGTTACGATATCCGCTTACCTTAAAACCTTCGGCATCCATTTACGGACTTACCTTTTTGGAAGCAGGTAATTCCTTCAACAATTTTCAGCAGTTTAATCCGTTTCAATTAAAACGATCGGCCGGTGTGGGGCTTCGCATCTTTATGCCAGCGTTTGGTTTATTGGGGATTGATTTTGGCTATGGGTTCGATGAGGACTTAAGGCCGCAATCCATAGGCAATGGTCCAAGCGGATGGCAAACGCACTTCATAATTGGTCAGCAGTTCTAAATTTAAATTGGAATTATAGAATCGGTCTTTATGCTAATCCTTTCATTTTAAAAGTTTTAGTAATTTTGGCACGATATTTTCTATTAGATTAAACGATATCAATAATGAAGTCAAAAACAAAAGTTCTTTTATTTCTTGTGACCGTTCTTATGGGTTTGGTTTCCATGGCCCAAAGAGGTGTTCGAATCGCCTATGTGGACATGGAATACATACTTGAAAATGTGGAAGAATACCGTGATGCCAGTGCCCAGTTGGATACCAAAGTCCAAAAATGGAAAGTGGAAATCGAGCAAAAGCAAAGTGTGGTGGAACAGATGAAGAAGGATTTAATGGCCGAAAAGGTATTGCTGACTCCTGAACTCATTGAGGAACGCGAGGAAGAAATCCAGATCTTGGAGAAAGAGATGATCGAATACCAACAAGACCGGTTTGGTCCGCAAGGGGACTTGGTGCTCCAAAAACGCCGGTTGATACAGCCAATCCAAGATCAGGTCTTTAATGAGGTTCAAAAATTGGGTGCCAATAAAAAATATGATTTTATTTTTGATAAATCTGCGGATGTTGTAATGTTGTACTCCGAAAAAAGGCACGATATTAGCGATTTGGTTCTCAGGGGTATTGCAAGGACCAGAAAGATTAGCAAGCCGAAGGAAGGTACGGACAGTAGGAGTAGGTTGGAGGCTTTTGAAGGAGAGGATGAAATAGAGGCGGAAGAGGTGGTTTCGGAAGCTTTACAGGAACGAATAGACAGAGCTGCAGAGGCTCAGGCAGCCCGGGAGAAAACCGCTGCTGAAAAACGTGAGGAGCAGCTTAAATTGCGCGAGGAACGAAAGAAGGCCTATGAGGAACGACGAAAAAAATTGTTAGAGGAAAGAGAGGCCAAGAAAAAGGAAAAAGAAGCAGAAAGAAATAACGATAACTCGGGAAACGATCCCAATAATAACTAGAAATCAGAAACCATTAATTAATACTCAAATAAGAATTAAATTTTAACTCATGAAATGAGCCATAACAAGTCTTGATACGTACCGAGATGGTTATTGGCGAATTACATCTAACTTATGAAACACAATAAAAACAAACAGATGAAACAAGTAAAGAAAATTGCGGTTGCCTTAATGTTGTTCGTGGCGGCGACCAGTTTTGTAAATGCGCAGAGTAAAGTAGCTCATATAGATGTTACCCAGTTGCTTTCTGCCATGCCGGAGATGAAAGCTGCCGAGGCGGAACTAAAGAAGTTGCAGGAAACCTATGGTGCAGATATCCAGGCCTCTATGACCGAATTACGAAATAAGTACACCCAATATCAGAACGAAGCAGCTTCCAAATCAAAAGAGGAAAATGAAAAGAGGGCAGTGGAGCTTCAAGGCATGGAAAAAACGGTAGGTGAGTTCCAACAAAATGCACAACAGGAAATCCAAAAGAAACAGGCCGAATTGTTCGCCCCTATCTCTGAAAAGGCTAAAGCAGCCATAGAAAGGGTTGCCGCGGCCCAGGGTATTGATTATGTTATCGATGCACAGCCAGGTGGTGGATTGATCGTAGCTAGTGGTAAAGATTTATTGGCAGACGTTAAAAAGGAATTGGGGATTTAAGACCACCCCATAATATTTTAAAAAGCCATTCTGTACGGAATGGCTTTTTTAATTGGTCAGCTTAGATTTTATATTCTTCCACCGCAAACCGCGAATGAATTCTCCTTCTTCCGAACTTACCAAAAATGTTTCGCCCCGACTAATAGCCTGAAAATACCCTTGTAAATTGTCAAATAGGACTTTTGGTCTTTTTGATTTGAGTGCCATTTTAAGTGACGCGATAAGTGTAATCAAAAGCCCGTAACGCATGGTATACATGGCCTTTCCTTGTAACAACCTAGCTTTTCTGTTATAGGATGTTCCGGTGGGCCTGAGGTGTTTTACTTGAAGGCTCTCATCCGTAATTACTTGGAATCCGTGATATTGCGCCAATAATTCGTCAACCGTGTCCCAGCCCATGGCATTTTTAAGGCCGCCAATGGCCTCAAAACAGGTTTTGAAGTAGGACTTGAATGCGCCCCTAACATGTGTTTTGCTCATTGGGTGGTTCAAATGCCAATTTCCTTGACTGTCTTGTTCGTAGGCAAAACCGCCGGCAATACCTGCTTTTGGGTATTCGGTGAATATCTTGGAAATAGTTTGGAAATAGTGCTTCGGCAGAACGATATCGGCATCAAGTTTTACAATAAAGTCAAAATTATCATCCAACGTTTTCAATCCTTTGTTGAAGGCATTGATGACCTTGCTGCCTGGCATATGGCTTTTGTCCGATGTTGTATTCAGCAATTCGATATAAGGTACACTTTGTGCGAAGGCCTCCACAATTTCCGGGGTGCTATCGTTGGAATGGTCGTTGACGACCACAACTTTTTTAGGCGGAAGGGTCTGCAATATCACGGATTCCAAGGTCAAGGAAATACATGCTTCCTCATTATGGGCCGGTATGATTATGTAATACTTCAAGTAAAGGTTTTAACGGCTTTTTTTCCTAGTGGCGTAAACAATATAGTAACGCGGTGTAAACATTCGTAAAATAGGCCTTATACCTAGTTTTTTAACGGGATGGGTCCATTTCTTAGAATCCTGTATTTCCCAGCCTGCCTTCTCCAAAAGCCAATCGAACTGCCAATCCTCAAATTCGTGATAATGCCGGTCCCAAGGGTCGGTTTTACTTCGATAGGCTGGTGAGAACCAGAGTCGGAGTGGAATACTTGCCACCAATGTATCGGCCTTTATTTTTGAAAGCGCGTTCAAAGGAGCCAAAAGGTGTTCAAAAATTTCAAAAGCCGTCACTACCGATGCATCGGAATTGATTATCGACGAAAAATCCAGATCGAGATCTTCACCTTTCGTGTTTTCCACGGTATACCCTTCCCGCCGCATGATTTCCGAAAAAGGATTTTCCACGCCTAGGTCCAAAATGGCCTCATTGGGATCAATGTGCTTTTTCAGAAACTCCAAGGTGTATTGAAACCTTTTATTCGGAAAGGTATGTTCGTACATTTTTACAATTTATTCAACGCCCTTGTAAATAGTCGCTTGCGAATTTATTATTCCGCTTCCGCATATGCCTCTATAGGGGCACAGGTACATATTAAATTACGATCTCCATAGGCATCGTCCACTCTCCGCACCGATGGCCAGAACTTATTGTCGCCCACATAGGGCAACGGAAATGCCGCTTGTTGTCGTGTGTACGGGAAGTCCCAAGTATCGCTCGTCACCATTTGCAGGGTATGCGGGGCGTTTTTCAAAACATTGTTCGGATTGTCCGCTTGGGCTGCATCGATTTCGGTGCGAATAGAAATCATAGCATCACAAAAACGGTCCAATTCCTCCAAACTTTCACTTTCCGTGGGTTCTATCATCAAGGTGCCGGCCACCGGAAAGGAAACCGTAGGAGCGTGGAAACCATAGTCCATGAGTCTTTTCGCAATATCGGTCACCTCAATGCCATGTTGTTTAAAGGGTCTACAATCGATGATCATCTCATGGGCCGCCCTGCCTTTTTCACCGGTATAGAGGACCTCATATTTACCGCTCAACCGATGCTTGATATAATTGGCATTGAGAATGGCGATTTTGGTGGAATTCGTAAGTCCTTCCTGTCCCAACATTTTGATATATCCGTAGGAAATAAGGCATACGAGGGAACTTCCCCATGGCGCTGCGGATATTGCCGAAATTGCTTTTTCACCGCCTGTTTTTATCACAGGATTACCGGGTAAAAATGGAACCAATTGCGGGGCGACACAGATAGGGCCTACTCCCGGACCACCGCCCCCGTGGGGTATGGCGAAGGTTTTGTGCAAATTGAGATGGCAAACATCCGCACCTATGGTAGCGGGATTTGTCAATCCCACCTGTGCGTTCATATTGGCGCCGTCCATGTACACCTGACCACCGTGGTCGTGGATCAGTTTCGTAATTTTTCGTATGGAGGATTCGAACACCCCATGCGTGGAAGGATAGGTTACCATTAAGGCCGAAAGATGATCGGCATGCATTTTTACCTTTTCTTCCAAATCCGCTACGTCGATATTTCCTTTATCGTCCGTTTTGGTCACTACCACCTTCATTCCCGCCATAACGGCCGAAGCGGGATTGGTGCCATGGGCCGAAGCAGGAATCAGGCAAATATTTCGATGTCCTTCACCATTGGCCTCGTGATAGGCCCTAATGACCATTAAACCTGCATATTCACCTTGCGCACCTGAATTCGGTTGTAGGGAAGTACCGGCAAAACCGGTAATAGTTGTTAAATCTTTTGCCAATTCCTTCAATACGATTTGATATCCTTCAGCTTGCTCCACAGGCGCAAAAGGATGGATATTTGCCCAATTGGCATTGCTCAATGGCAACATTTCAGAAGCGGCGTTCAACTTCATGGTGCAGCTGCCCAAGGAAATCATACTGTGGTTCAAGGAAAGGTCCTTACGTTCCAACTTTTTGATATAGCGCATGAGTTCCGTTTCCGAATGGTAACTGTTGAACACCTTATTCTCAAGAAAGGATGTAGTCCTTTGAATATTTTGGTGAATGGCCGATTTTTCCAGTAGCTGCGAAACTTCCTTAGTTTCTTTTTGCATGGCTTCGGAGAAGATACCAATGATTTGGTTCAGGTCGTTGATGGAGGTGGCCTCGTTTACGGCGATTACCACCGTATCGGCATTCGGATATAAAAAGTTTACCTCTTCCCGCTCCGCGATGCCACGTATTTCGTTTGCATTCGCCTTTAATTGGATGGTGTCAAAATAGGCACTGTTACTTTGATAATACCCAAGTTTTTCCAAGGCATCCGTTAACGTAACCGCCGTGGTGTGTACTTTTTGCGCGATGTATTTCAAGCCTTTTGGACCGTGATAAACGGCATACATGCCCGCCATTACCGCCAAAAGCACTTGGGCGGTACAGATGTTTGACGTTGCCTTGTCCCTTTTAATATGCTGTTCCCTGGTCTGTAAGGCCATTCTCAAGGCGGGCCTATCGTCCCTGTCTTTGGTCACACCAATGATCCTTCCGGGAATGTTTCTTTTATATTCCTCCTTGGTCGCAAAAAAGGCGGCATGCGGACCACCATAACCCAGAGGAATCCCGAATCTTTGGGAGGTACCTACAACCACGTCCACCCCAAATTCACCGGGAGGGGTCAAAAGGACCAAACTAAGGATGTCCGCGGCAACCGCTATTTTGATATCCTTTTCCTTGGCTTTTAAAACGAATGCCTTATAATCATGTACCTGACCATATTTCCCAGGATATTGTAGCAAAGCACCGTAGAAGGAATCCTCAAACCCAAATTCCTCATGATTACCAAAGACCAATTCTATGCCCAGTGGATTTGCCCTGGTTTCCAATAAAGCCATTGTCTGGGGCAATACTTCCTCCGAAACAAAGAATTTTACAACCTCGTTCTTTTTCTGTTCCCTGGTCCTGACCTCAAAAAGCATGGTCATGGCCTCCGCGGCGGCGGTACTTTCATCCAGAAGGGAGGCATTTGCCAGTTCCATTCCGGTGAGATCGGAAATAACCGTTTGAAAATTCAAAAGGGCTTCCAACCGGCCTTGGGCAATTTCCGCTTGGTAGGGCGTATAGGCCGTATACCAACCCGGATTTTCCAAAATATTTCGTTTGATTACTGACGGAGTCAAGCTCTCGTGGTATCCCAAACCAATGTAGGAGCGAAATACCTTGTTCTTTTTGGAAAGTTCCTCCAAATGGGCCAAGAATTTATGTTCGCTCATTGGGGCTGCAAGATCCAATGGATTTTTTAGTCTGATATCATCGGGTATAGTTTCATATATCAGCTGATCTATACTCTCAACAGCGATCGTTTTAAGCATATGGTCCAAGTCTTCCTCTCGTATTCCAATATGGCGGGATGCAAACACGTCAGTCTTCATGATTTGAATAAATTAGTCGTGCAAAATTAGGCATTAATTACGTCAAAAAATACCCGTAGAATAGCTTCTTGGGGAAAGTTTTTAACCATAAACCAGGGTTATAAACAGTTTGGGTACATTTGTTTCATGGGGATGTTTAAGCGCCTGTTCAATTTCTATATAAATGCAAGTATCCATGTAGCTTTTGGGGTGTTTGCATTGACCCATGTTACCATAAAAACTTTTGGTTTAAAAGGGGACGATCATTTGGCCTGGTTTCTATTTTTTGGCACCATCGTGTGTTACAACTTTATAAAATACGGGGTTGAGGCCAGAAAATATATCATAGTGGCAAATCCCTATCAAAAAAACATTCAGATCGTAAGTTTTTTGGCCGCACTAATTGGGAGTTACCACGCCTATTTTCTAAAGAGGGATATTTGGTTGGGCATACTTGTTCTGGTGCTATTAACCGGACTTTATGCCATCCCCGTATTGCCAAATGCAAGAAACCTCCGAAATTTAGGGGGTCTAAAATTATTTTTGGTAGCCTTGGTCTGGGCCGGGGCAACCGTTGTCCTTCCAACCTTAGGTTCGTTGCACACTGTTACTTGGGATATTTGGGTGGAAACTGCCCAGCGGTTTTTTTTCGTTTTGGCCTTGTTAATTCCCTTTGAAATCAGGGATCTTAGGTATGATGATCCGGCACTAAGGACACTTCCGCAGCGGTTTGGTGTTTGGCGGACAAAAATGATCGGGGTGCTTTTTGTGTTGTTGTTCTACGTGTTGACCTTTTTCAAGGACGATGTGTTGGAGGTGGAAATCATCGTCAAGACGGTACTTTTCTTTGGTCTTATTGTCTTGATGTTTTTGTTCGGTAAAAATCAGGGTAGGTATTTTGCTTCTTTTTGGGTAGAGGCAATCCCTATAGCGTGGTACTTTCTTTGGGTGCTTTGCCTTTGTTGGTGCTAGCCCTGTCTTCTGATACTTTCCTTCATTTTTTCCTTTTCGGTCTCGGAAAGGGAATGAAGATTTGCCTTGCTGCAAAGGGAGGTAAGTTTGGTATTCTGCTTCGCGTAAGCAGCACAGACCTTACAATAGATAAGATGGAATTTTAATTTAAGCCGTTCCACAAAGGTAGCCTCATTGTATTGAGCCTTTGTACAAATATCCGCCGCTTTTTCACACGAAATCATGCGTTGAACCATTTTTGATTTAAACATTCCATTAAGGCCGTTCTGGCTCTATGAATCATTACCCACAGGTTAGACGGGTTTATTCCCAATTCATTACAGATTTCTTCCGTAGAAATTCCTTGGATGGTCTTCATCGTAAATACCTGTGATTGTTTTTGTGGCAACCTGTCTATACAAAGCTGAAGGGCAAGGCCCAGTTCCTCGTTTTCAATGGTGTCGCTTCCCAAATTACCGTTTGGGTCCGCTACTTTTTCTTCCAGCCAATCCCCTTCGGTCTCATCAGGGTAACCCAAACTCATGCGCACTTCGGCCTTACCCTTTTTGGAGTTGGATTTGCGGTAGTAGTCTATTACCTTCCGTTTTAGGATGGCTATTAACCATGTTCTTTCGGCGGCATCGCCCTTGTAGTTTTTTGCCGATTTCAATCCGGCCAAAAAAGTTTCGGAGACCAAATCCTTGGCGACTTCTACATCGCTCACCTTACCAATGGCATAGTTGAATAGGTAATCGGCATACTGGTCTACCCAGGAATTCGGATTTAGTTGGTTCTCTGCCATCGTTGATTCTTGTTGTAAAAGTAATAGAATTTTCCGTCTTGGTTTCACATTTTAGGTATGTCCTATTCTATATTTTCATTTAAATTGGAATTTAATGTATTTTCGAAGTACGTAAATTAAGGTATGTTGCCAGTTTAAATAATATAAAAATACCGTCATGAAGTATCCAGTAATTCTGTTGCTTTCCTTTCTTCTAAACCTGTCCTGTGCCCAAACACAAACGCCTTCCTCAAAACCTATTAACAGTATAACTGCGGATGAAATGAAAAACGTGGTCCTGTTGGATGTACGCACTCCCGAGGAGTATGCCCAGGGCCATCTTGACAATTCTTTAAACATAAACTGGTTCGATGCCGATTTTGCCCAGCAAGTGGAAGGAATCGACAAGAACGAGACCATTTATGTGTACTGTAAAGTGGGGGGTAGGAGTGCCAAGGCACAAGAGAAATTAAAATCCTTGGGATACAAAAATGTAGTGAATCTTGAGGGTGGCTATGATGCTTGGTCCCTTAAACACCCCAGATAGGATTGGATTTTATACTTCCCACCCAATTTGTTTTCATCGATTCATATATCGTTTGGAATCGGTAACGTATTAAACGATTTTGGAATTTGAAAGAACTAAAGACACCTGTATTCGCCGTATCCTTTCCAGATAATTTTGAATCGGTTCGAAGTACAAAAATAAGCATCAGGGCAGATGACCTCCTTGCCCAAAGTAATCATCAGAACCCTCTTTTTTCCCTGGCCCTTCTAAAAAGGGAGGACTTGGACAATGCTCTATTTGAGGGTACTACCTTACAGGAAAAGTTTGAAGATTCCTGTCTTTCCCGGTTCTTTAAATCCGAGAAGATACAAAGTGGAAATATCGAGTTCAAAGGTTTTGAGACCTACAACCTGCATGCCCATACAGATGCCCTCTGGATGGATTCCCATTTTAAGATCAAATATTTTTTTGCATTGATCCTTTTGGATGACGACTACTTGCTTGAGTTCAATGCAATGCATGAAAAACTTCCGGACGATTCAGTGGATGCCTGGGTGATGTCCGTTTTTGAATCCATAGAAATCCTGGGCGATACAAAGGACAGGGAGCATATTTGGAAAGAGCATCAACAGGATATGGAAAAAGAGGACCATGTTTGGGATACTGCAAAGGAAGAGCAATCATCGGAATTCAAGGAAATTTATATCCCTGAAGATGGAGAGGAGGGTATCACTATTGGGGACTTTTCGTTCGATTTTATTTTGAAAGATTGTAAAGCTGAGATTCCCGAATTTTCGAGACAGTTATATGTAACCATTAAGGCAAGAACATCGGAACCAAAAATGGCAAAATCGGCCGATTTGTTGAGCGAGTACGGTGACGACGGCGAGGTTCAAATATCCATCCCTGCCAAGGGAATCCATACTAGTGGAATACCTATCGGACAAATAGAATTTGCAGAGGGAAAAAGCAACGCGCCCTACTACTTATATACCCGCATAGAGGGTTTCAAATACGATCTTGATTTTAACGGCGTGGTGAAATTCGAGGCTGGGTGGATATTGATCGATGGTGAAATGGCCAAAACCTATCATGATAGAAAGTATCCATTGCGTATTGCCAAGAAAATCGACTTACAAGGTTTGGATTGGAGCAATTACCAATTTCAGTCCATGGAGGAAACGGAGACCGCCAATCCGGAGCTGGTACGGTTCCTGGTTTTGGAAAACCCTACGTTTACTGAAATTCCGGAAGCTGTGTTTACATTCAGGAATCTTGAGGAGCTTTCCATTTCGCTGAAATCGGGAAATTGGCGAAATGAGAAATTACCATTGACAGAGGTATCAAATCGAATAGGGGAGCTGAGGGAATTGAAGAAACTGCATATTTCGGGCGCCGAAATTCAGGCACTTCCACAAAGTCTTTCCCAATTAAAGGACTTGGAACAACTATCTATCAACAATTGTAAATTGAATTCGGTTCCCCAAGAATTGTTTCAACTGCCCAAGTTGAAATTTTTGTGGCTTGCCACAAATGAACTAAATCAAATACCGCAAATTATAGCCCTTCCTGAGCTTAGGACTCTAGACCTGAGTAACAATCTGTTAAAGACCTTGCCCGAGGCTTTGGCGGTCCAACCTAAGTTGGAAACCTTAAAATTAACGGGTAATCCTTGGGAAACTCTGCCCACAGGATTCAATGGTATCCAGAATTTGGAACTTCCTATCGGGGATAAATTACGATTGCTGGATTTTGAATATAAAGGAGCCGATGGACACGGACTGATAGCATGGGATGACAGCCAATTTTATGCATATTCGGACGCGCACCTTATTGCCAGGGTAGACAAGGTCATTGAGGAAAATAACCTGAAATCAATGGCCGATGCACTGCGAAGTACCGTTAAAAAGGCTATCGGTTTTAAGTACTTGGGAGCGGAGGATTATTCCGGGATCGGCAACCATCGTTTTGGCGGGATGCCGGACCTGCCAAGGGAAATAGAGTATCCGGAATTTTACGATGCCTACAGGAAGGAAAAGTACAAGTATGAGTTTATTGGGCAGATCAATTGTAAGGAACTGGCTCCTTTGCAGGATTACCTTCCCAAAACGGGCATGTTGTATTTCTTTTTGGAAACCGTTCACAGTATATATAATAGCTCGAACAATCCTTGTAAGGTAATTTATGTTGCGAGTAATGATGGATTGGTTTCTGGTAGGAATATGAATTTTGACCGCGACGATTATTATGAAATGATGGACGGTGCATATAAGGCCTATACCGTATCGGCTTTTCAAATGAACAGCGCACCTTCATACTATGCCCATTATGTAAATAAACACCACTTCTTGGGAAAAGCCTCCATTTTGGCGGATAACCGTGATTTTCTAGAGGAAGCTTTTGACGTATTTGAGGAACCCATAAATAAGGACAACCCGGGTTTTGAATATGCGGTCAACAATTATTCCTTTACACAACATGAGGATCCGGAGCTGCAGGCCTCGTTAAGGCTTAAGGGGAATCCGCAGGATTGGGTCATATTGTTGACGGTTACTTCTTCAGGCGATATGCAATGGGGAGATGCCGGCGAACTTTTCTTTGTCATCCACAAAAGTGATTTGGCCAAAAAGGATTTCAGCAACGTTTTTGTAACCATGGAAAGCAGTTAAACAATACAATAGGTATAGACCCCATCGGGGTTTAATTTGCTTAAACTGCCTAGCGGCTCAAATAAATCTTGTTGGCCAGATACAATTGGATGTCCTCCTCTGCCATTCCAGCTGGAAACTCATTATCGTAGGCAAATTGAATAATGGACTTTTCATCCTCCAGAAAGTCGTTTTCCAAGGCAATACTGGAGCAAAGGAAGCTTTTTTCCGTATCACATTTATCAGAATGTCCAAAGCCCAGCACATGGCCCAATTCATGTTTGAAAAGGACTCCTGCGGGGTTGGAAATCCACAATCTGGCATTGCTCAAAACCCCAACATTGTTGGAGGTCATTGCATACCCTGAATAGGTGCCTCCATCAATAATGGCGAACATATCCGGCCAAAGAGCCTCCACTTCGGAGGTTTGTCCAAAGAAGAGGTGTGCATTGGATTCGTCCAAGCTTTCTACCAAGGAAACGCTAAAGTCACTATTCTCGAAGATTTCATTGTATTCTGCCAGTGCGGCATCCACATTGTTCCGGAATTCATTGCTCAGTGTTCCGTCAAGATACAGATGAATCGGTTCGTTCCATCGGCTCGATACTTCCAGAGGAGCACCGTGGGTTGGGGCTTTCCATAGGGTGAGGTACTGAAAATAAGTGATAAATTCCTGTTCCTCCGTGGTCAATAATGCATATTCGTCAATATTGTTAATGGAAAGTTCAAAGGACTGCTCCACGATGGAATTTCCATCAAAAACGGATATAGTAAATGGTAGCCTCTGTAATTGTTCAAAATCCAATACCGTTCCGTTTGATAGGGTAATCTCGCCCGTAGTTTCGTTAATATCCAAACCACTTTGCGATTCCATGGTGAAAGTTAGTGTATCCCCATCCGCATCCGAAGCAGATACGGTCCCAATGGAAGTCCCGGCAGGGGCATGTTCGTCTATACTGTAGGATTTTAATGTAATGGTAGGTGAACTGTTCCCGTTTTCTTCTGGAGTGCCGGAAGAATCCTTGCTACAGGAAGCCAATAACAATACCGAAATAACAAAACTAAGCTTTCTCATTTGTGACCGATGGTTTGTGGTTTAGGGCCACAAAGTAGTTTCATCTTACCGCACATAAAATTTTATGTGGTCAACCGTTTTGAAAATGTTGTGTGGAGTGACTTTTTAAAAATGTTACGAATTTCTCTTCCAAAAAATGGCTATAGTAATCCGGCCCTTTCCAAGAGCGCCTCCACTTTGGGTTCCGCACCTCTAAAACGTTTGTAGAGTACCATCGGGTTTTCCGTGCCACCTTTTGACAGCACATGTTCCTTGAACCTAGAGGCCACTTCCTTATTGAATATCCCTTGTTCCTTAAAGTAGGCGAAGGCATCGGCGTCCAGGACTTCGGCCCATTTATAACTATAATACCCGGAAGAGTATCCTCCTTGAAAAATATGTGAGAACGAGGTGCTCATGCAAGTTTCGGGGGTGTCAGGATATAATTTAGTGCCCTCAAAAGCTTCGTCCTCATGTTTTTTTACATTAATAATTTGGGAAGGGTCTATGCCGTGCCATGACATATCCAACAGTCCAAAACTTAATTGTCTAAGTGTTTGCATACCTTCCTGAAACGTGGCAGATTCCTTTATTTTGGTGATGAGTTCCATGGGGATTATCTCCCCGGTTTCATAATGCTTGGCAAATAGCTCGAGGGCTTCCTGCTCATAACACCAATTTTCCATCACCTGACTAGGCAGTTCCACAAAATCCCAATACACGGACGTTCCTGAAAGGCTTGGGTATTTGGTGTCCGCCAACATGCCGTGCAGCCCGTGTCCAAATTCATGGAACAGCGTCGTCACCTCATTGAATGTAAGCAGGGAGGGCTTGCTTTTGGTCGAAGGGGTAAAATTGCACACATTGCTTATATGTGGACGCACGTTTTCACCATTTCTTTTCCATTGGGATTTAAAGGATGTCATCCATGCACCTCCGCGTTTTCCGGGTCTTGGATGGAAGTCGGCATAAAAGAGCGATATAAAATTACCGTCCCCGTCATACACCCTGTATGTTTTTACGTCCTCATGATATTTGTCGATGTCCGTTACCTCTTCAAAATTAAGGTCGAACAGTTTTTCGGCCACCTTGAAAACCCCATCGATAACATTTTCCAGTTTGAAATAGGGTTTTAGTTTTTCATCGTCCAAATCGAACAACTTTTGTTTCAGCTTTTCGGAATAATAACTGCCATCCCATTTTTCAAGTACCTCAATGCCATCCAGATTTTTGGCAAAATCCGCCAATTGCTTGAACTCCCTTTCTGCGGCGGGTTTGGCCTTTTCTAGGATTTCGTTTAGAAAATCATATACTTTTTGGGGACTTTCCGCCATACGTTCCTCGAGCACAAAATGTGCATGGGTTTTATAGCCCAACAATTGCGCCCTTTCAAAACGCAGATTGGCAATTTTGAGCACGTTTTCCTGATTGTCCAACGCGTCATTATGAAACCCTTTGCTGCCAAAGGCTATGGAAAGTTCCTTTCGCAATTCCCTATTTTTGGCATATTTCATAAATGGGATGTAACTGGGATAATCCAGGGTGACCATCCAGCCGTTATCCTTTCCCTTGGCCATTGCCAATTGTGCGGCAGCTTCCTTTTCACCTTCGGGCAGCCCATCCAAGTCTTCCTCGTCCGTAAGATATAGTTGGTATTTGTTGGTTTCGGCAAGGACATTCTCACCAAATTTTAGCGTAAGCTTGGAAAGCTCGGCATCTATCTGTCGCAATCGCTTTTTCTTATCTTCTGGTAGATTGGCCCCGTTGCGGCTGAAATTTTTATATTTTTTTTCCAACAAGGTTTTTTGTTCCACATCCAGACCTAATATGTCCTTTTTTCCGTAGACCTCTTTAATTCTTTTGAACAAGGCTTCGTTGAGGGTAATGTCATTGCTGAACTCCGAAAGCAAGGGCGAAACCTCTTGGGCGATTTTTTGGATATCATCGTTCGTCTCAGCGGAATTGAGATTGAAAAAAACACTGGAAATCCGGTCCAATTGTTGACCCGCAAATTCCAAGGCCTCAATGGTGTTTTCAAACGTTGGCTCCTCTGTGTTGCCCGTAATCGCATCTATTTCGGCCTTTGCATCCTTAATTGCCTGTAAAAAGGCGGGTTTAAAATGTTCGGTCTTTATTTTGGAAAAAGGTGCGGTGTCAAATGGTTGGAGTAGGGGATTGTTTTTTTCTGTTTGGGATTGCGACATGATGGTAAGCTATTTTTTCTTGAGTTAAGAGTTAAGAGTTTGAATAAGTTATTTTATCATTGTTCACTGTCCACTATCCACTGTTCACTTTTCATTGTTCACTTTTCACTTTTCATTGCGAACCGACTTAGCCCCCTCAATCACTTTTTGTTTCAAACCTTCTTTGTAAAAGATGATTTTATCCAGAACACACTTATCCGAACTGCCAATAATCTGGGCGGCCAAAATTCCGGCGTTTTTGGCCCCGTTCAGGGCTACGGTAGCCACAGGAACGCCTCCCGGCATTTGAAGAATGGACAAAACGGAATCCCACCCATCTATGGAGTTACTGCTTTTAACAGGCACTCCAATAACAGGTAACGGCGACATGGATGCTACCATACCCGGTAAATGTGCAGCCCCTCCGGCGCCAGCGATAATTACAGAATATCCGTTTTTATGGGCGTTTTTACTAAAGTCGAACAGTTTTTCAGGAGTTCTGTGGGCCGATACAATATCCACATCCACCTCTATGTCAAAACCTTTTAAAATGTCTATAGCATCCTGCATTACGGGTAGGTCGCTGGTGCTGCCCATTACTACGGCTACTTTACTCATAACTTATTTACTTATTACTTTGATTTTTTCCTTTACCTCCTGTGCTACATGTCTTGCTCGGGTCATATTTTCATCGACAATGGTCACATGGCCCATTTTTCTGAAAGGTCTTGTTTGTTTTTTTCCGTAAATGTGCGGTGTCACCCCTTCTAGCTTTAAAATTTCCTCCATGTTTTCGTATACCACATCGCCAGTATACCCTTCCCCACCCACTAGATTGACCATGATTCCAGCCACTTTACTTTCCGTAGCACCCAAGGGTAGGTCCAAGATACAGCGAATGTGCTGTTCAAACTGGTTGGTATAACTAGCTTCAATACTGTAATGCCCACTATTATGGGGTCTTGGGGCCACTTCGTTCACCAATATTTGATCGTCTTGGGTCTGGAACATCTCAACGGCCAATAGACCCGTCAAGCCAATTTTTTCAGCTACCTTTAAGGCAAGTTCCCTAGCCTTGGCGGCTACTTTATCGTCAATCCTGGCGGGACAGATAACATACTCAACTTGGTTCGCTTCCGGATGAAATTCCATTTCCACAACAGGGTAGGTCTTTATGTCCCCGCTGTTATTCCGCGCCACGATGACCGCCAGTTCGTTCTTAAACGGAATCATGGTTTCTGCGATGCATTCGCCTTTGGGTAGGCCTTCCAAATCAGATAGTGTCCTGACCACTTTTACCCCTTGGCCGTCATAGCCAAATTGTGCGGCCTTCCATACAAAAGGCAGTTTCAATCCACCGTTTTGGACACTGTCCTCAATTTCGCTCAAATAGGCAAAGCGCTGAAATTCAGCCGTTGGGATTTCATGGTCCACATAAAAAAGCTTTTGCTTGGCTTTGTTTTGAATGATACGCAGGGCCCTTGGTTGTGGAAACACCTTTAGCCCCTCTTTTTCCAATCGCTCCAAAGCGTCCAGATTTACATTTTCAATTTCTATGGTAAGTACATCCAGACCTTGGCCAAAATCATAGACCGTGTCGTAATCAAGTAGATCGCCTTGTACAAATTGGTTGCAGGAAATATTGCAGGGAGCTTCGGGGGAAGCGTCCAATACCTTGGTCCAAACATCCCACTTGCGGGTTTCGTAGAGCATCATTTTGCCCAATTGGCCTCCGCCAAGAATACCTAGTTTAAAATCGGAAGAAAAATAGTTCATATCGAAGGCAAAAATACGGTTAAATCTTAGAATCCTGATTCCCATTATTCAAAAACACGGGGCAAAACCCTATATTTGCCAACCTTGATAATTTTTTAAAATTGATACGCTTACACGACAAATTTTTCAAACCTTTCCTCAGCGAATTACAGATCCAAGGAGCTGTAAGGCGTATGGCGGAGGAAATTGCCGTGGACTATAAGGATGGAAACCCCATCTTTGTTGGGGTGCTCAACGGGGCCTTTATGTTCGTTTCCGATTTTCTAAAGGCGTATCCGCATCCTTGCGAAGTGTCTTTTGTAAAACTAAGTTCCTACCAAGGGCTTACCTCAACCGGGATCGTGGAAACCCTGTTAGACGTTCCCGATAATATTGAAGGCCGCAGTATCATCATTTTGGAGGATATCATCGATACCGGACGCACTTTACAAAAACTGGTGCATTTGTTCAGCAACACCAAGGTGAAGGAATTTAAGATCGCCAGTCTTTTTTATAAAGCGGAAGTCTACAATGGCGAATATGCCATAGATTATGTGGGGCTTGAAATCCCTGATAAATTCATAGTGGGCTATGGACTGGATTACAAGGAATTAGGAAGGAACCTTAAGGAAGTATACCAATTAAACCAAAAACATATGATCAATCTTGTACTCTTCGGCAAACCGGGAGCGGGCAAGGGCACACAAGCTCAATTTTTAAAGGAAAAGTATAATTTAAAGCATATTTCTACGGGAGACGTTTTCCGGTTCAACATCAAAAACGGAACGGAATTGGGAACCTTGGCCAAATCCTACATTGATAAAGGCGATTTGGTACCCGATGAAGTGACCATAAAGATGTTGGAGGAAGAAGTGGATAAGAATCCCGATGCGGACGGGTTCATTTTCGATGGATTTCCACGTACTACCGCCCAAGCGGAAGCCTTGGATAACTTTTTGGAATCCAAGGATATGAAGATAGACGCCACCATTGCCCTGGAGGCCAACGATGACATTCTTATTGAACGGTTGTTGGAAAGAGGCAAGGTCAGTGGTAGATCAGATGATCAGGATGTAAGCAAAATCAAAAATCGGTTTGAGGAATACAATTCAAAAACGGCACCCTTAAAAGAGTTTTACGAGGACCAGCATAAATTTCACAGTGTGAACGGTATCGGTTCTATAGATGAGATTACCCAACGCCTAACAGCGGTAATCGATTCCTTAAAAGCATAGTCGCACATTGTTATAATTGCCGAAGTTTAATCGGCTTAAAATCGAATAGAACCCATGGCAGAGGAGGTGATAAGGCCCAAGGATGCCTTAAAGAGCTGTTTTATTATTGGATGCGGTTCCATGCTGGCGGTCGTTCTCATAGCTTTAGCCTATTTAATATACCTCCATTACTTTTATGACCCGTTGTCATAAACCCATTGCCCGTCGTTCATGCTTAATTGCGTAGCTTTGTAGGCGATTAAAACACCATATTCAACATGACCGAAGGTAATTTCGTAGACTATGTAAAAGTGCATTTGGCTTCCGGAAACGGTGGCAAGGGATCTATGCACCTACACCGTGAGAAATATGTGGCAAAAGGAGGCCCGGATGGGGGAGACGGTGGTCGCGGCGGTCATGTAATCGTAAGGGGCAATCAAAATCTTTGGACTTTGGTCAATTTCAAGTTCAAGAAGCATTTCAAGGCAGGCCATGGCGAGCACGGGGGCAAGAGCAGAAGTACAGGGGCGGATGGTGCCGATGTTTTTCTGGACGTGCCCTTGGGAACCGTTGTCAAAAACCCGGATACGGACGAGGTGCTTTTTGAGATTACCGAACATGGTGAGGAAAAAATTGTCCTGGAAGGCGGTATGGGCGGCCTTGGAAACTGGCATTTTAAGACATCCACCAACCAAACCCCTAGGTATGCCCAGCCGGGGATTCCCGGGCAGGAGGGGTATTTTCTATTGGAATTAAAGATTTTGGCAGATGTAGGTTTGGTAGGCTTTCCAAATGCAGGAAAGTCCACACTACTTTCCGTAATAACTTCGGCAAAACCCAAAATCGCCGATTATGAGTTCACCACACTGAAGCCCAATTTGGGAATCGTGGAGTACCGTGACTTTCAGAGTTTCGTCATGGCCGATATTCCGGGAATCATAGAAGGTGCCGCGGAGGGAAAAGGTCTGGGACATTATTTCTTGCGACATATAGAACGCAATGCCACTTTGCTGTTTTTGATTCCTGCCGATAGCAAGGACATCAGTCAGGAGTATGCGATTTTATTGGATGAATTACGACGGTACAATCCGGAATTGTTGCACAAGGAGCGTTTGATCGTTATTTCCAAATGTGATATGTTGGATGCCGAATTGATGGACGAAATGAAACAGGAGCTGGATGTGGATTTCAAGGGAATTCCCTACATGTTCATCTCGTCAGTAGCGCAAATAGGCATTACGGAACTAAAGGATAAACTTTGGCAAATGCTGAATGATTAATATTTATTATTGATGAAGCGGTATTTAAAAAATATTGTTGAGTTAAATGATAATCCCAAGAGCAGATTCTTTGCCTACTTTATCCAGATTTTAATTTTAGTATCCATTATTTCTTTTTCTTTTGAGACGGTACCTGATTTGGAACCACAAACCCGTATTCTTCTCCGTGGCATTGAGGTTTTTTGTGTCACTGTCTTTACCCTGGAGTATTTGTTACGCATATACGTTGCCGATAAAAAGACCAAATTTATATTTAGTTTTTACGGTGTCATTGACTTTTTAGCAATTCTCCCTTTTTACCTTGCATTGGGCATCGATTTGCGATCTTTGAGGGCCTTGCGGTTTCTTCGCTTGTTCAGGATGCTCAAATTGATGCGCTACAATAGGGCGATTAAACACTTTACAAGGGCCATTGTCATGGCCAAGGAAGAGATTTTGCTATTTCTTTTTGTCACCCTTATTCTGATTTACTTTTCCGCTGTTGGTATCTACTATTTTGAGAACAAGGCCCAACCAGAGCATTTTTCATCGGTCTTTGATAGTCTTTGGTGGGCAATAATTACATTGACTACGGTTGGCTACGGCGATGTATATCCAATAACTGTGGGCGGTAGGATCTTTACCTTTTTTATTTTGATGATCGGTTTGGGTATTGTAGCAATTCCAACAGGAATAATTTCATCGGCGCTCACAAAAAGTGTGGACAGGAAAGAGGAGGACTGAATTTTTACTATCTTAAAGTAAAATATTCAGGATGAAATATATAACAACACTGCTGCTTGCTTTATTGCTGGTTTCCTGTGGAACGATAAAGGTGCACTACGATTATGAGCGGGAAACAGATTTCTCTGGCTACAACACCTATAATTATTTTGCGGATATGCAGACCGGAATTCCGGAACTGGACGAAAAGCGTTTTTTTAAGGCCATGGATATTACACTCCAGACCAAGGGCCTCAAGTTTTCCGAAGAACCCGATATCCTTATCGATGTAAAAAGTATCATCTATGAAGCCCGATCAAGAAATACGGTAGGCGTTGGACTTGGTGGCGGTAACGCTGGTCTTGGTGGCGGTGTCTCCCTCGGGATTCCCGTGGGCGGTCCCAATCTTACCCGGGAGATTGAAATTAACTTTATAGATGCTCGTAAGGATGCCATGGTATGGCAAGCCATAGGTACGCAACCTTATAAGGAAGGTGCCCCACCGGCCGTAAAAGAGGAAAAGATGCAAGAATTGATTTCAAAAATATTTGACAAGTATCCCCCAAAAACAAAAAATTAAAGGCTTTCAAAAGACTTTTTTAAATACCCCGCTCTTCTTCGCCAAGCCCTAGTTTATAGGGTTTTTGAGCTATGGTAGCGGCATTATTAAGAACTTAATTTATTGTTTATCAGTATATTACATTTTAGTTAGATAAAACTTCCGTTCGGTGACGACTTTCTACCGTTCGTCATAAACCTTTTAGTTTCTCCCCCAAGGACCTGTAGTTTTACGTCGTAGTATTAATCAATTAAAAAACAACATTATGAAAACTATTGACAAAACAAAAGCAACAGTATTGGTAATTGGGGTTCTTACCGTAATGGTATCCCTGATAGGAGCCTTGAAAGATTTAAACCTTATGAATTACTTTTTCCCATTGTATGCGGGATTGACCTTAGTGGGCGTATCCCTCTTGAACAAGGAAAACATAGTGGAAATTCCAAATAAGGAAGCCAACGTGTAAGGAAAGAAAAATAATCATGAACCGAATCCATTAATCGAAAAAACAAATAGCATGATTGCAATTGTAAAAATTATTATGGTATTGGTAATTCAAATCTTATTTTAGTTTCAGCCTATTTGGCTGAAACTATTTTTGTTCCCCCTTTAGTTACCTTTTAATACCCGTATGGCTTCCTTTATAAAAAAACACAGATGGGCTATTTCATTTTGGCTGGTCCAGTTCCTTTCCTGGGGCGGGTTGGTCTTTATTGCCTATGCCTTTACCCCGGATACTGATGGTTACAAAGCCACTAACATTTTCAAATACGGTCTTTTGTCCACCTTTTTGATAGGTGTCTTTTCCACAAGTATATTACGATATTATCTAAAAAGCATCATCAATTTTGATGCTTTTGGAACAGGACAGATTATAAAAATATTAGTCGGGATTTCGCTGGTGTCACTAATATATTTTGGGCTTTCCTACGGTACGGGCTACTATATGGGTAAATATGGGGAAGAAGACGTTAAGGTGCCGGAAATGTATAAGGATTTTGGAACCGGTTTGTTGATGATCAATTCCTTTATCACCATTTTTGGTTGGACTATTTTTTATATATCGGTAAAAATTGCGGCAAAATTGAATGCAAACAGGGTGGAGCGTGCTGAGCTCAATGCGACCTTGAGACAGGCACAGTTGAATACCTTAAAAGGACAGATAAACCCGCATTTTATGTTCAACAGCCTGAACAATATTCGCGGACTTATGTTGGAAGATGTAGAAAAATCGAGGGATATGCTAACCAAGCTTTCCGAGATGCTCCGGTACTCCCTTACCAAGAACAATGTCAATGCCATAAATTTAGCGGAAGAACTGGAAATGGTGGAGAACTATATTGCACTTTCCAAAATCCAGTTCGAGGATCGTTTGGAATTCATAAAGGAAGTGCAGGATAAGACTTTGGAGCAAAAGATACCTCCAATGATTATTCAATTGTTGGTGGAGAACGCGGCAAAACATGGGATTTCCAACCTTAAGTCCGGAGGTACCATAAAACTGCTAACCAGTTTGGAGGAAGGGAATTTGATTATCAAAGTTGCGAATACCGGAACATTACAAATAGCCGAGGGTTCCACGCAGCTAGGTCTTCAAAACATCAAGCAACGAATACGTCTCCTCTATGGGGATCAGGCTAATTTCTCCATTGAGGAAATAAATGGCGAAGTTGTTGCCACCATAAAAATACCCTTGTCATGAGCCAAATTAAAGCAGTCATTGTAGAGGATTCAAGGCTTGCCCGAAACGAGTTGAAAGAACTCATTAAGGGCTATCCACAAATTGAGGTTATCGGCGAGGCCGAAAATGTAGATGATGGGTTCGCCCTCCTCAATAATGAGCTTCCCGATCTCCTTTTTTTGGATATCAATATGCCGGAAAAGGACGGATTCGAACTTCTTGAGATGCTGGATGATGTTCCAATTACCATCTTCACGACCGCTTTTGATGAATATGCCATAAAATCCTTCGAATACAACGCTTTGGACTATTTGTTAAAACCTATCAATGAAAAGCGTTTTGCCCAGGCCATAGAAAAGGTGGAGGAAAAACTCAGCAAAAATACTGAAGCTACCACAAAGGAAAACACGGAACGATTGACGGGTAACAGTCAAATTTTCATCAAGGACGGGGAAAAATGCTGGCTTATAAAGGTGGGCGATATTTCCCATTTTGAAATCGTGGGCAATTATACCCGGGTGTTTTTTCAGGATGAAAAACCCATGCTGTACAAATCCTTGAACCAAGTAGAAGAGAAGCTCCCGGAAAAATATTTTTTCAGGGCCAATCGGCAGCAGATTATCAATACCAATTTTATCACCAATGTGGTGCCTTGGTTCAATGGAAAACTAAAACTGACCATGGCCAATGGAGAGGAAATTGAAGTTTCACGAAGACAATCCTACCTTTTCAAGGACAAAATGAGCCTTTAATTTCTACGGACCTTTACAACGTACGTGGCTATTTTGTCACCTTCAAATACAATATGGGTGTCATATAACCCGGTCCGATTAAAGGTATAATTCATATGAATTTTTCCAGGTTCCAACAAGGTGATCTTTGGCTGAACTTCCACATCCTTTCCGCCATTATTTAGGGCAAGCCTAAATTTTTTTACGTCCAAACCCTCAGGTATTTTGAGTTCAAACGAAGTGTTTACATCCCGTAAAACCTCCAAATGCATTTTTTTGGGTAGGTTTGGTGCAATGCAGAATCTAAACGACGCTTTGTAAATCACCGGTGCTTCCATAAAATCACTTAGGGTTGGCGGCTCTTCCAATAACGAGAATTCCGGTTCCAACGGGTAGTGGTTCTTTGCGAATAATTCAGGATTCGGTAGGAAATAAACATCATCATAATCAGGTTCGAAATGAGGTCCTTCGGCATCGAGCATGATTCTTCCAGCAGCCCATGTGGCATCGCACAAATACCATTGTCCGTCCAGCTGTACCGTATTCCAGGAATGGTTGGGCGGGTTGTTTTCACTTAAAAGCAAGGTGGGTGTCCGCCCATAACCGTTTACGATTTCGCTCTCAAATCCGGCCAGGTTGGCCATTTCTTTTATGAGGTAGGCGTACCCAGTACAAGCTGTCCTCTTTTCTGAAACTAATTTTTCAAATACCTTGGGAGTAAAGCTTTGGTTCCATTCCAAAAAGCCTGCCCTATCCTTTTGTATTTTCTTTCTTTTTTTACGGGTTTTCAGATAGGACTGGTAATCGTTCTCAATGTTGGTGCAGACCCAAGTGAAAATCGCCCTGAATTTTTCAATATCGGTAGGTAGGTCCTTGGTCAGCTCATAGGTCAATACCGGTAGGTTTTTCAGGCTATGTCCTTTATATGAAAAAGCGATGCTATCGGCCTTGGAAAAGTCAGATTCCTTTAAATTGACAAACTGTCCAAGACCGATAGCATGGTAAAAAAGCAGCAATAAGGATGCTAATCGCATTATTTAAAGAGTGCGATGAATTTTTGGAAAATGTTTCTCTTGGACTTGTAAGCGCCACCTACTACTACATCGCCCATGAGCTCGATATCAGTGGCATCGAAAACGATGATAATATCGATGGTGTCGTTTTGACTTGCGGCAACTTTAAACTCTTTGGTGTCGTACCCAATATAGCTAAAGACCAAGACGTCGTTGGCTTCCAGTTTTTGCGGAAACTCGAACTTCCCATCATAGTCGGTCGTCGTGCCTATGGAAGTTCCTTTGAGTATGACATTAACGCCCGGCAAGGGCAAATCGGTCTCGTCCAAAACGGTTCCCCGTACGGTGTAGCTTTCGTCCACAACCTTCGCGTTGCCTACTTTTTGGGAAATTACCATTTCCATTTTTGGAGTGGCTTGGGCAACTTCCTGGGATTGGACAGGAGCAGTCGCGCACAGTGCCAAAAGCGAAAAACTGGCAATGCCTAAATTTTTTGGAAAGATGTTCATGTTCATGATGCCAACGGATTCAAATTCATAGTTCTTGAGTTGGGAGGTCCTGAATCGGCCACAGGTGTTGCCATTGTCCTTTTTAAAATGCTGTACGACTTGCAAATCCGATAGTCCGGTAAAATCGATAACTTCCTTTTGACAGCTGTTGCAATAACCTCCTTGCTCGGTCTTTTTAAAATTAGCAAAATTTTCTGAACATGGTTCTAGAACGGAAAGCCTAAATGAATTTTTCATAATAACGTAGTTTTAAGGATTGACCCTAAACTACTTTCATTCTTGCGCTTTAAAAACTACGGTTTAGGCAAATAGACCTTTGAATGAGGGAAACGGTGGTATCAGTCGACCTGAACCCGAATACCCTCACTGTGGCTGCTAAATTCTGGGGCGTACATGCTCTGTATGGTGGTGATGCCATTGCTAAAATTCCCCGAATTGTTGACCCTAAGGTCATATTCAAAAACATACACACCTTTTGGCATGTAGTCAAAGAAAAAGTTCGTGCTGGCATCTTTGGTGCTTTGATAATAGCCCAGACCATCCTGCCATTTATATAGGGAGAGCACATTGATCGGCTCAAAACCGGCGGCCCGCATATCCTTAAGGTGAATGAACTCCATATCCCGGTCCAATTTCAGCTCGATCCGCACCCGAACCAGATCTCCAACGTTCAGTTGGGTACTTTCCTTGATTTCGGTCAGGAGTTCCCCATGGTTCGTATTCTTTTTCAGGAAGAGCTTTTTCTTTACTTCCAAGGCCTTGCCGGCCTCTTTTCCCGCTGGGGTGATGTGGTCTAAATCCTCAAAATACTGCCAGTAAAGCGCGCCCCAAGCAATTCCTTCCCCTTTCTTCTGAATACGGACCGTTGCCATTTCAGGACTTATTTCCTGGGAATTCCAGGAGGTTTTAAAATACCCGGTACCGGATTCTATCTTGACGTTCTCTAGTTTTTTTGGGTCAATTTCTATGGAGCCTACTTTTACATCAACGGCATCGGTGACGGACAGCCAATCGCTCCCTTGTAATAAAAGTGCATAGACCGCATTGCTTGTGGCCTTTGTCGTCTCCCATTGATTGGTCTGTTTATTTTTCAATAGCCAGACTTTTAGCTCGTCAATGGTCTTGGTGTCGTTCCCAATTTCCGAAAAGGCTTCAATTAATAGGGAATGCGTTTCAATGGGTGCCTGTTGCCAATACCAATAAGGCGTGTTTTCTTTCCAGTACATACCCAATTCTTTGGATTGTACACTGTTTTCCTCCAAGGCACGCAGGATTTTCTGGGCCGATGCTTCATCTCCGGCCCGATACAATGTCAACGCGATAAGTCCTTTTGAGTATAAATTTCTATCGGTCCAATAGGTACGGGCCTGTCCCAAATAGTATTCCATGATTTCCGATACTTTTTTTGAGGTTTTTATGTCCTTAAAAAAGCTGCGCATGTATAGGAAATGTAGTTGGTTTGGACTTAAATGGTCCTTGGAAAGATCTTTCGAATACTTTTTCATACGCTCGTATTCGGCAACAAATTCGGCATCTAAATAGGAAATTGCGGATTCCAGCATTGAACTTGTATTTGAGTTTGAGCTTGTATTTGAATTTGAACCGGTAAGTTTTGTCAGATGTCCAAACCCAATGGCAATGTGTTGGGTTATGAACCTATTTTCACGGCCCCCATTGAACCAAGGCCATCCACCCGAAGGCAATTGGGCCTCTTCCAATTTTCGTAAGGCAATTTCCTGTTCGTTCCTCATTTTGTTCAGGTTGAACAAAAGTCCGATACGTTTCTTCTGTTCGGTTTCAGATTGTGCCTCCCTTAGCCACGGAGTTTCCTGAATTAAAAGCGATTTGAGTTCCTGATTTTTCTCTAAGTTGCTCAAAAGAGCATCGGAGCTGGCCCATTGGTCGAACACCTGTTTGATTCTTGGATTGGAATTGGCGATATGGCTCGCCAAGGTATTCGCATAGTATTTGGAAAAAGTCTGTTCATTGCATTCATACGGATATTCCATAAGGTAGGGCAGGGCCTGTACGGCATACCAAGCCGGGTTTGAAGTAATTTCCAAGGTCAATTTCTGGTGGTCGAGTGTTTTCGACGAAGCGTTTTTCAGCTTATCCAAAACAAAGGTCTTGTCCTCATTACTTCGCACCCACATGGGTAGGGTTTCCGTAACCAACATGCGATTGGTGAGGACGGGTAAAGCACCCTGCTCGCCATCACTATTAGTACCCGACTTTGCAACGATTTTGTATTGTACCCCCTGAACGCCTTTGGGTATGTTCAAGGTCCAGGAAATTTGGGTGTTTCCCTTAGCCCCAACGCTGAACGATTGTTGATTTTCTATATTTCCAAGTGCCGCATCTATGGATTTTCCCGTTAGGACATCGGTGAGTTCCAATTGTCCCATCCCTTCTAAGGGATTCTCAGAAAGGTTCGCGATTTTGGTACTCAGGGTAATCGTATCGCCCTCCCGTAAAAAACGTGGGGGATTGGGGAGTACCATCAAGTCCTTTTGGGTGACGGTGGTTAGGTTTCTTATGGCCGATTTCAAATCCTTTGTATAAGCCAATAATTGGAGGTTCCAGCGGGTCAATGCCTCGGGGGTGGTAAAATTAAAAGAAACATTCCCCTCGGCATCCGTGGTCAATTGCGGAAAGAAAAAGGCCGTTTCTTGAAGGTTTTTACGGATAATTATATTTTCAAAAGCAAAATCCTGATTGGTATTTTCAGCTGGGGAATTTGGAGCAGGAGGTGGGGGTATTTCCATTTTGCTTTCGGAATCCTCATCGCCCATTACCATGTCCATTCTTTCTGCCCTTACCTCGGTAACGGCTCCGGTTATTCTTTTTCTTTTTTGAGTGGCATATCCAGTTACAACGACTTCTTCCAAAGCACTAGGGTCTTCTTTCAGATAAATGATTAAAAAATTATCATCCTTTATTTTCTCGTAATGAGTTTGTTGCCCTATATATGAAAATACCAATGTTTCACCTTTACTAGCCTTAATTGAAAAATTTCCATCAAAATCTGATTGTGTACTCGTGGTAGAACCTTGAACGATAATATTAGTTCCAGGTAATGCTAGACCTTGTTCATCATACACCGTTCCATGGATGTACCCTTTTGGAACTGTATTATCCGTGTATGACTTGTTGGGGGTCTTGGGACGCATTCTTCGTAAATACCTCTGTTGAGCTCCATAACTATTACTGAAACTTAACCCAAACCACTCCAATTGGTCAAACAGTAAATTAGGTACCCGACCGAAAGAATTATTGTATTTAAAATAATCCCTAAAATTTTCGGTGCCAAAGCTCAAATAGGAATTAACATAGGAACGTGAATAGTATGTTGGTCGGATTAAGGGATTGAAATACCAATTATGGGACACGAACTGATCTAAAGAGGCATCGTACATGCTGGCCAACAATTCCGCCGTAACCTTTTCGCCTTTGGGGCCTTTTATTTTGAAGCTCCAGGTTTCATCGGTTCCTGGGGCGATTTTATCCCGAAACGTACCGGTCTCTATTTGCAGCTCCGTGTCCGGGTAGGGCACAGATACCTGAACGGTTCCCGAATGGAAGGAATTGTAGGCCGTAAAACTGTAGCCCACGGCAAAACCTCCCAAATCCTCTTCCGTTATCGGAACACTGATGGATTCACACTCTTTTTTCACGGTTAGGATATCGGTCTTGATGCGCTCTCCGTCCTTTTCCACCCAATAGGTGATGTTCAAATCCCTTGCATTGCTAAAAAAGGTGATTTCTGCCGCGTCGCCGGTTTGATAGCTCTGTTTATCGGTTTCTACATGGAATAGTTGATTGTCAGGTAGGGTTTTTTCCTTTGGATCTATCAGTTTTGTAGTCGTTTTGGCGGTGACCTGTTGACCAAAGACATCGGTACTTTCCAATTCAATAAGGTAACTTCCGGTTTCCCATTTTTTGAGGTTCGGTAGTTCGATGGATTCACTTTTTCCGGTATCAAATTCGGTTTCAAAGACCAACGTGCCCTTCTCCCAAAAATCTACGGAATGTTCCTGCCCATAAGCTTCATGCGGAAAAAGTTCCTTGAATTCCGCTTTGCTCCAATTCTGATAATCCGGCGCTTCCCATGGCCTGGGCCTGAGTACATGTTCAGGAGCTTGCAATTTGTACATTTTCAGTATTCCCTTGGCGGATACTTTTTGTCCGTTGAGGTTTTGGGTTACGATGGTAAACGTATTCTGGGTATTCGCCTTGTTCAGGGACTCGGTCAAAAGAATATTGGCCGTCATGGCGTGATAGCCCACGTTGACCGTGGTGGTTGCCGTTCTCGTTTCGCCGTTGACATCGGTTACATCGGCAGTGATCACATAGGAAAATACGGGAAGATTTTCTTTGGATGACTTGAGATCCGGTAGGGCCTTAAAATAGATACTGAAATTTCCTTCGTTATCCGTTTGAAGTTCACCATGGGCTATTTCCTGACTTTCTCCCCAATAGCCGGGTCCCCTTCGCCACGAAAACCAAATGGGGTAATTGACGTTACGCGTTACCCGATAACTAACCTTGGCATCTGTGATGTTGCTCCCCGCAAAGGATTTGGCACTGCCCTTTACGGTGACGGAGTCGTTTACTTTGAATACCTCGGTGACGGGTTCGAAGCCGACCTCAAATTTGGGTCTTTTGTATTCTTCGACCGAAAAGTAACTGTATTCCCGGACAAGGCCAGTGGGTCCTGTGACCGATAGGTAATACTGTCCGGTAAGTCCCGTATTTGGTATGGTGAAACTGCCTTGGAAGGAACCGAAATCATTGGTGTGAACTTCCAGTTCTGTTGCCTTCTGTCCATTGGCGTCGAATAGTTCAACCGTTACCTTTTGATCGGTTACCAGGGAAGATTTATTTTCGTTTTGCTTGATCAGCACCCCTTTGAAATAGAGCGGTTGGCCCGGTCTATAAATGTTTCGGTCCTTGAACAAAAAGCTTTTTAGGACAACATCCGGTCCACTGTTTTGCCTATTTTTTTGACGGATGTACGTATTCCCGAATTGCGCTTGGTCGTCCTTGTAAACCACTTTTATTTGCTCAACGGACAAACTTTTTCCGCCCAACGCGATACTAACAAATCCGTTTTTATCAGTAGTATAGCTTTTGCTGTTGAACAAAATCAGGTTACCGCGGTGGTGTAGGGTCACTTTGGCTCCGGGTTTGGCGGCCCCGTTGTTTCTGTCCACCACCTGAAAAAGATGCTCTTTGTCCGTAGTGGTCTGCAGCAATGCCAAGTTGGTAACCTGAACCTCACTGTAGGCAAAACTGTCAAGGTCATCCCCTTTAGGAAGGGCCAAAATCAAATACTGGCCATTTTGAAGTTGAGGGATTGGAATTTCGATGCTGTGAAGTTGATAATCGCCCTCATCTATCAAGTTGACGGACCATTCCTTGGATGGTTTTAATTTTTGAATGAATTCCAGTTTTTCGGATTCAGGATACATGTTGTTCAGGTCTTCCCACTGTTTGTCCGAAATTGGGTAGGCTCGCAAATCCAACAAGGTCCTATTTTTGTAATTCACCAAAAGCTTTGCGGGCTTCGAAATGGGAATATATTTCTCCGTTTGCAGCTGCAGGGATGGTGCCTGGATCTGTGATTTGAGATATTCACATAGTTGGGCGCCCCTTGTATCTGGATATCGGCTTATGACCTGATTACAAAGGCCGATGGCATCTTTTAACTTCCATCGGTGTTGTGGGGCATCCGGCGTAAACCTATCCCCTTGGGTTTTGTACAGTTTGGCCAATTCGTAGGTGTATAGTCCCGATGTCTCATGTTGCCGAATATTTTCTGCACTGTCTAGGAGTACTTTCTCCAGAACATCATCCTTGTTCTCAAAGACCGCATTGGCATGAATAAAATTTAACCGTTCGATATCGACCAAGGTAAGGGCTTCCAACTTGGGATCCAAAAAGTGAAAGGAAACCAGTTCTTGATATAATTTAAGGGCCTTTGATTGTAATGAAGTGTCATCCTGAGTGGGGATGTCCAGTTGTGTGAAAGAATAGGCATCACATAGATATTCTGGAGCATCGATTTCAAATGTATCGGCAGGTCTGGTGATGCTGTTTTCATTAGAAGTGTAGAAATTCAGCGCATTGTGTGCCAGTAAGTCGTAAAGCGTGGGTCTATATAATTCCGAACCTTCTTCGGCCTCGATCAAATCCTTAAATTCCTGAAGGTCGGTTTTTTGGAGCATTTTGGAATCCGACAAGGCGTTTTGAAAGTGAGTATCGATTTCCTTGAATAGGGTGGTAAGGTCCCAGGTCCTAAAATCGACCGTATCGACCTTGGTTTCGGTGGCCGTTCTATTGTAGAATTGATAGCGGTTTTGCTGAAAATACTGCCAATAGAGATTGGCGAGATAGCTTTCCAAGATGTTTTTTTTGGGAAAGGACGCCTTTTTAATTTCGGTTTTAAACTTGTTTATAACTGAAAGTCGGGCATCTTCTTCCAGAATCATTAGGTACTTGGAGGTAAACAACAGGGCCTTTATTCGTTGGACTTCGTTTCTGTCATCCTCCGCTTTTTGATAGATTTTTTGGACCAAATCATAAGCACTACGGGTAAGTTGGTCCTTTTCAAGTTTCAGTACCTGGTTCCAGAGTTCATTATAGGACATATTGGCTTCTTGACCGTTCATTAGTTGTGAGAATAGAAGTACACTAAGGATTATAGAAATCTTTTTCATGCGTTTAGGATTGGATCAAAGACTTGATTTTAAAATATTTCCTTTTGTATAGGTATATAACTTGCCAAAACAAATCCCTCGATGAGGGTTTCATCATGCTAAATTTACACAACAAAAGTGTGCCAAACTGATTGAGCTATCAATGATAAATGAGTAAACAGGCCTTTTGGGTTAGTCAGTGATCGATGTGTCCTCTTTAATCGATACTACTATAATGTTTTTAGGAGTCCGCCATCGATGGGGATGTTCGTTCCGGTAATGAATGCGGCTTTGTCCGACGCTAGAAATGCAGCCAAATAGCCGTATTCCTTTGGGTCGCCAATGCGCTGTAGGGGAACTTTTTGTTCCATTTCGCTGCGCACATGACTTTCTGGAACGCCCATTTGTTCCGCTTTTTTGGCGTTGAGCTGGGCGATACGGTCCGTATCAAAATACCCCGTAAGTACATTGTTAACGGTAATTTGGTACTTGCCCACATCTGTGGCCAGGGACTTGGCCCAAGTGACTACGGCTGCGCGAATAGAGTTGGACAATGCCAAATAGGAAAGTGGTTCCTTCACTGAAACGGACGCCACATTGATGATCCGTCCCCAATTTTTTTCCATCATCCCTTTCAGGGCCAATTCCGTGGTGAGAACGACGGTTTTAAAGAGCAGGTCAAAGGCTTCCTGGTAATCCGGCACCTTCTTTTCCAAGGCACCACCCGCAGGAGGTCCTTGGGTATTGTTTACGAGGATATCCACGGAATAAGTACTATAATAATTTGTGATGATTTTTTGGAACGATTGAAAATCGGAGAAATCCACTGTCAGATATTGATGTACCTGACCATGGTAGGTTGGTAATTGTGATACGATATTTTTTAATTTTTCCTCGCTTCGGGACATCAGGGTCACACTGGCGCCGCTTTCCGCCAACTGCATGGCGATGGCCTTCCCTATTCCGCCGCTACTACCGCCAACCAGGGCTTTTTTTCCTATGAGAGATATGTTCATTCTTAGTTAATAGTTATGAGTTAAAAGTCTATAGTTATAAGGAAAATCAATTTGAACATCACGTCCTACATTCTATATCAGTAAATTATATCATTTTTGAACATGATATTTGAATTTGAACCTGAATTTAGTTCCCCCTTTGGGGGCAAGGGGGCCTATCGATATTCCTCCCTTACCGGACAAAATACATCCATGAGCTTGCAGTGTGTCAATGCCTTTCCGCTGTGTTTTTTATGTGGTGCTATAATTACGATGTCACCCGGTTTGTAAACCTTGGTTGTGCCATCCAAGGTAAACTCAAAAGTGCCTTCCAGCACGTGCATGACCTGTTCGTGCCTATGCGAGTGTTCCGGGACTTCGGCGTTTTTATCGACCGTCCAATAGGCGATACTCATGGTTTCCGCGTGCACCAATTTCCCGTGATATCCGGGCATGATTTCTTTTGACGCGATGGTTTCCAGGTTCAAGTCCATTTTTTTGATTTTAGTCCTAAGGTAAAAAGAATATCACAGGCCTTAAAATGGTTTGCGCTGCTAACGTCAATCTGTATCTTTACCCCATAATTTAGAATCATGCGAATACATTTTATTGCCATAGGTGGCAGTGCCATGCACAACCTGGCCTTGGCCTTGGCACACAAAGGTTACCAAATTACCGGAAGCGACGACGTTATTTTTGAACCGTCAAAATCCAGATTGGAAGCCAAGGATTTATTACCGGAACAGTTTGGATGGTTTCCTGAAAAAATCCAAAAGGAATTGGACGCTGTGGTACTTGGAATGCATGCCAAGGCCGACAATCCGGAATTGTTAAGGGCCCAGGAGCTTGGACTGACCATTTATTCCTATCCCGAATTTCTATACGAACAATCCAAAAACAAAACCCGGGTTGTAATAGGCGGTAGCCACGGCAAAACGACTATTACTTCTATGATCTTGCATGTGATCAAGTACCATCAGATACCCGTGGACTATATGGTGGGAGCGCAATTGGAAGGTTTTGACAGAATGGTACATTTGACGGAAGAGAACGATTTCATTGTTTTGGAAGGGGACGAATATTTATCCTCGCCCATAGATAGGAGGCCTAAGTTTCATTTATATCGACCGAATATTGCCCTGTTGAGCGGTATCGCATGGGACCACATCAATGTATTTCCAACGTTTGAAAATTATGTGGAGCAGTTTCGGATTTTTGTAGATAGCATCGTTGAAGGTGGCAGTATCACCTTCAATGAGGAGGACCCGGTAGTTAAGAAAGTTGTGGAAGCTTCTGAAAACCAAATCAGAAAACTCCCGTATAGCACACCCGATTATGAGGTGGTGAATGGGGAAACTTTGTTGTCAACGCCTGAAGGACCTATGCCTATTTCGGTATTTGGCAAGCACAACCTGAGCAATTTGGCGGGAGCCAAATGGATCTGTCAGAACATGGGCGTGGACGAGGCTGATTTTTATGAAGCGATAGCTACTTTTAAAGGTGCTTCCAAGCGGTTGGAGAAAATAGCAGAGGGCAAGAATTGTATTGCTTTTAAGGATTTCGCCCACGCGCCCAGTAAGGTCATGGCCACCACCACGGCCGTGAAGGAACAATATCCAGATAGAAGGTTGGTGGCCTGTTTGGAACTGCATACATATAGTAGTTTCAATCCAGATTTTTTGAAGGAATACAAGGGGGCTTTGAATCTGGCGGACGAGGCCGTTATTTTCTTTTTGCCGGAATCCGTGGCCATTAAAAAGTTGAAGGAAGTAACCCCGGAACAGATTATGGAGGCTTTTGCTCGCAAGGACCTGAAAGTGTTTACGGATGCGGAATCTTTTCATGCGTTCATCCAACATATGGATTATTCCAATACGACACTTTTATTGATGAGTTCAGGTAATTACGGCGGATTGGATTTGGGCGAACTGACCCGATCCATTGAAAATGTTTAGATGAGCCTTTCTTTCCGGGAAGAATCATGTTCAATAGTAAAGAGCATCTTTATATATCTGTGATTACGATATTGTCAACCTGAAATAATTAGTTCAGTATATTTGGAATATGGAAGCTAAGCCCTTTTCTTTTTCAATCAAAAATTGGTCCGATGACGATAAGCCTAGGGAGAAACTACTTCATAAGGGGCGTTCCGCCCTTTCCGATGCGGAACTGATCGCCATCTTGATAGGGTCCGGAAACAGGGAGGAAAGCGCCGTTGAACTTTCCAAACGGATATTGGCTTCCGTGGACAACAACCTGAACGAATTGGGAAAGCTCTCCATTCAGCAATTGATGAAATTCAAGGGCATTGGCGAGGCCAAGGCCATTAGCATTTCAGCAGCTTTGGAAGTGGGCAGGCGGAGACGAGGGGAGGATTCCCTAAAAATCGAGAAAATAGGCAGTAGCCAGGATGCCTTTGAAGTCCTACAGCCCATCATGGGGGAATTGCAGCACGAGGAATTCTGGATTTTGTACCTGAACAATTCCAACAAGATTTTGCACAAGGCCCAGTTGAGCAAAGGGGGAATAACGGGAACTTTGGTAGATGTGCGTTTGCTCATGAGACAGTCTTTGGAGTTGGGGGCCGTGGCCCTGATTTTGGCGCACAACCATCCTTCGGGAACCTTAAAACCGAGTCAGGCCGATACCGAAATTACCCAAAAAATCAAAAATGCATCGGAGTCTTTGGACATTCGTGTTCTGGACCACCTGATCATCACACAAAAGGAATATTTTAGTTTTGCCGATAATCAATTGTTGTAAATGTTATTGATCTACACCCATAAAATCACACCTCGCCTAACGTACACCATGAAGCAGGTATTTACCAGGATTTTGGGTATAGAAATAGGTTTTACTACCAAGGTGGAGGATTTCATAAAACATAAGAATGAAAAGATAACCTATACCAAACAGCCATTACAGAACGAGTTCTTCGTGCGCAGTCACGACCTTTTGTTCGAACAAGGTATCAACGATGTGGATATCAATGTAATGAGTTGGGACAATGTTCCCTGTTTTTTCTTTGCGGGGGAACGCAGTAGTCTGCCTTTTGACATTTTTGCGGCTTCATTTTACCTGATCAGTCGGTATGAGGAGTATTTACCTCACGTTAAGGATGCCCACGGGCGTTTTCCGTCCAAGGGAAGTCTGGCCTATGAACATAAGTTCTTGGAACGCCCGGTGGTGGATATTTGGGCGATGAAACTCTTCGTGATACTAAAGGAACGGTTTCCAGGTTTGGTCCAGGGGCCTAGAAAATATAAATTCTTGTCCTTGATAGACGTAACCACTTCCCATTGTTATGCGAATAGGGGAGTTATACGGGGGGCTGCCGGATTTTTACTGGATCTAGGAACGTTCAGGATAAAAAGGCTGATAGAAAGAATTGCGGTGGGACTGAACATTAAAAAAGATCCGTATGACAATTTCGCCACCTTAATAGAGTGGCACAAAAAGTTGAAAATCAATAGTATTTTCTTTTTTCAGTTTGCCAACTACTCCAAATACGATAAAAACGTATCCACAAATAGCATCAATTTTAGGTCGTTGATTAAGTATATTGGCGATTATTCCACTGTGGCCCTAGCAGCCTCCTATAGTTCTTTTAACGATGTGGAACTTTTGAAAAACGAAAAACATAATCTCGAGGACGTGGTCAACAGACCGGTAAATTATTCCAGGATGCGGTACAACCGGGTGGACGTTCCGGAAACCTATAGAAATTTGATTGCCGCGGAATTCACGGATGATTTTACCATGGGCTATAGCTATCAAATAGGGTTTAGGGCGGGCACCTGTACGCCCTTTCAGTTTTATGATATTCCTTTGGAAGTACAGCAACCCATAAAGGTCTTTCCTTTTGTACTGCATGATTATGCCCTGAGGGAAATCCATAAGAAAAAGGAATTGGAACGCAGAATGGACGCCATTTACAATGAAATAAAATTGGTGAAGGGTACTTTTATATCTATATTCTCGAACGAATTGTTGGGTTCTGACCATACCTTCGATTGGAAGGAAGTGTACCATCAGTTAATTACAAAGTACCATGTTTAAAAATCTGGTCACGGACGTATTTTTTGATTTGGACCATACCCTATGGGATTTTGAGCGGAATTCGTCCCTAACCTTTGAAAGAATATTGGCCGAACACGGTATCCAAATCCCACTTGAGAATTTTTTAAGGGTGTACGTTCCCACAAATTTGGCTTTCTGGAAATTGTATCGGGAGGAGAAAATAACCAAGGAAGCCCTTAGATATCAACGCTTAAAAACGGTGTTCGACCAACTAGGACACCCCGTTTCCGATGAGGTGATACATAGTTTGTCCAGCGAGTACATCAATCATTTATCCTCATATACCCATTTATTTCCAGATACCGTTGCTGTGCTCAACTACCTAAGGCCTAGGTATCGGCTCCATATCATTACCAATGGATTTCAGGAAATTCAGGAAAAAAAGTTGAAGAATTCCGGTATACACCATTTTTTTGAACATATCGTGGATTCCGAAATGGCGGGGGTGAAGAAACCCAACCCCATCATTTTTGAACTTGCCTTGGATAGGGCAAAAGTCCATCCGCAGAAATCCTTGATGATAGGGGATAGTTTGGAAGCGGATATTCTTGGAGCTAAATCCGTTGGTCTGCATACCTTACATTTCAATGCCCATGGAAATCCCGTTCATGACCATGCCCCCATTATCACGCAGCTTCGGGAAATAAAATCCTATTTATAGAGTTATATCTCTTACATGGGATAGGGAGTTTCTATCCGGTAATTGTTTCCAAAGGATGATTGTGTTACGAAAAATAGGTCTTCTGTTCGTTGGGCTTGTATTGTTGTTTTCCTGTTCCGATAAACAGGACTTTGGTCAATATGACGACCTGACCATTACCCCCACTTTCGAAACCAGTATTTTCTACGTAAAGACCCAGGAATCGATAATAAATAGGGTTACGGGCATCAGTTTTTTTTCCCAGGATTTCAATTTTGACGCCTTTGAAGAGGATATTTTTACCGAAAGGGTGTTGGAAGGTTCCATAACCTATGAATTGGAAAATACTACAAGTAAGGAAATTGAGATAACCATAGAGTTTTTGAACGAAAATGGGGATGTATTGGACACCGAGTTCTTCCAAATGGATGCCGCACCAACGGCCCTATTGACCCGGGTTGTGGCGTATGGCGGTGCGGACAAAAGTCTTGATATTCTTAGGAATACCTCCCAGGTAAGGCTGAGCGCCAGAAACCTTGGTGACAATACCAGTACCTCCAATTTGCCGGATCCGGCCATCGAACTTCGTTCCATTGCAAAATTTACGGTCAGGGTAAAATGAAGCGAATCCTTTCCATATGCATTCTAGCGGTCTTGTCATGCAATTTTCTGCAGGCCCAGAACAAGCAGATTCTTTACGATTTTAATGAAATTCCCCAATCCTTGATGGTGAATCCAGGTGTGGAGAGCGATTTTAAATGGTACACGGGCATTCCAATGATTTCAGGGATTTCTGGCTATGCGGGTTCCAATGGGGTTTCCGTTAATGATATTTTTGCCGAGGACGGACTGGACATCAACGATAAGATTAGGGATAGAATGGTGTATGGCATGGGCCGTAGGGATGAATTCAGTGGCAATGTTCAACTAGAAATACTCAACATTGGGTTTCGAAGTGGCAATCCCAATCTTTTTTATTCCGGTGGGGCCTATTTGGAGTTTGATAACATCACGTATTGGCCAAGGGATTATGCCCAGTTGATATTTGACGGTAATGCCGATCAGCTGAACAGAAGGTTTGACTTGGGGGATTTGAAAACGCGGGGTTCCTTGGTGGCGGTCTATCATTTGGGGGTGAACAAGAAGGTGGACAAAAACCTGACAATTGGCGCGAGGGGGAAACTATATTCGGGTATCGTGGATTATAATTCCACCAGAAACAGTGGCTATTTGGTCAACACGGAAGGGCAGAATAACATTCTCAATACTACCTTAAATGCCGATCTGCAATTAAGAACATCCGGTTTCGGGCAATTGGATGAAGCATCGGACAATGAAACAACCGGGAATACAATAATGAAACGGGCCCTTTTTGGAGGAGATTTGGGTCTGGGTGTAGATTTGGGATTTTCATATCGGCTTAATGAACAAACGGTATTTACTGCCAGTGTATTGGATCTGGGGTTTATTTATCATAGTGGGGATACCCAAAATTATTCGCTGAATGGAATTGCCAGTTCAGAGGGAATCCAGATAAATGTATTGCGTGAACTATCGAATTTGAATCGGGATTATTGGCAGGACCTCGTAGATGAAATCGAGGAACTGGTACCTTTTGAAGAGAATAATTCGGCCTATTTGACCTTTAGGCCTACCAAAGTAAATGCTTCATTACGGTATGATTTTGGACTGCCCAAAGGGTCAGCTGAAGACTGCGATTGTACCATTGATCCTTCCGGAGGGAATTCACCTAGAATCGCATATAGGAATTCCGTTGGGGGCCACCTTTTTTTGATCAACAGACCAAGGGGTCCACAAGCGGCGATTACAGGTTTTTACATGCGGAGGCTAGGCAATATCTTGGCGGTGAAGGCAACCTATACGGCCGATAAGTTCAGCTATACGAATCTTGGTTTTGGACTCAATCTTCAGGCGGGGCCCATAAACCTCTATGCCTTGGCAGATAACCTGTTATCCTATGGGAACATCGCGGCAAGTAATTATGCATCTTTTCAGTTAGGTTTAAATATTATATCTTGGGGCCGAAAGTAAGTGGACGGATTTTTGGCATGCTTTTTTCATTTACTTTGTATGAACAAAAACACCCTTGACTTTGAGAACCTTGTTAATAGTACTTACCGTTTCATTTAGTAATTTCTTGTCCGCACAGACAGACTTGAACAATTACAAATATTTTGTAGTTCCCAAACGATTTGAGGCGTTCAGGAAAACCAACCAATATCAAACCAGTACTTTGATTAAATACCTGCTTTCTGAAAAGGGATTTAATGCAGTTTATGATGATGCGCTTCCTCCGGACCTCGCATCCGATAGATGTTTGGGGGTTTGGGTTGATCTATCGGATGATTCTTCCATGTTCACGACAAAAACCACTTTGGTACTAAAGGACTGCAATGGTGCCGATGTTTTTGAAACACAACAAGGGAAAAGCAAGATTAAGGAATACAAATCGGCCTATAATGAGGCCATTGGAGAGGCCATGCAGAGTTTGGATGGTGTTGATTACGAGTACACGGCTATGGAGGCTCCCAAAGAGACACTAACGTTAAGTTTTAAGAACGATGTTAGAAGCCTAAAAAATAAGGAAATAGCTGAAAGAATGGAGCCAAAGGGTATCAATACCGATAAGGTACAGCGAAAAGCTCCCAAAAACCAGAATCCAATGGTGGTGCAGGAAGCTACTACAGAGAACCAGTCCTATAAAAGTTTGGAGCCCGTACCGTCCAATATCGGTTCAAAAAATGAATCACAAGTTGCGGAAAACGGGGAAATTTGGTACGCCCAAGAAATCGCCAATGGCTATCAATTGGTGGACAGTACCCCAAAGGTTCGAATGAAATTGTTCAAGAGTTCCAATGAAAATATGTTCATGGCCCAATCCGATGAAAAAAGTGGCATTGTCTACCAAAAGGAGGGCCAATGGATTTTTGAATATTATGAGGGCGAAAACCTGGTTCAAGAACCTTTGAACATCAAATTCTAAAAGTCATACTTGTCCTTCCAACGTTTTTTTAGATAGTCGCTCAGGGCATTTTCCCGTTGATTTTTTCCCGGTTGGTAAAACGATGTTCCAGATAGTTCATCTGGCAGGAACTCTTCGTTTACAAAATTGTTCTCGTAATCATGGGCATACTTATAATCGGCGCCATAACCTAGGTCTTTCATCAATTTTGTGGGTGCATTTCTCAAATGTAAGGGTACGGAAAGGTTTCCTGTTTGTCGTACCGTTTGTTGCGCTTTGCCAATAGCCATGTAACTGGCGTTGCTTTTTGGCGAGGTTGCCAAGTAGACCGCACATTGGCTTAGAATAATTCGGGCTTCGGGATAACCAATGGTGGTTACGGCCTGGAAAGTTGTATTTGCCATGATTAATGCGGTGGGGTTGGCAAGACCGATGTCTTCCGAAGCGGAAATCAACATCCTTCTGGCAATGAATTTCACGTCCTCACCACCTTCAATCATGCGGGCCAGCCAATAGACCGCGCCGTTTGGGTCGCTGCCTCGTATCGATTTAATGAAGGCCGATACAATGTCATAATGCTGCTCCCCGGTCTTATCGTATAAAACGGTATTTTTTTGGGCCTTGGAAAGGACTAGGTCGTCCGTAATTATAATTTCTTCAGAGGGTTCCGAGTTGATGACCAGCTCAAAGACGTTCAACAGTTTTCGGCCGTCCCCACCGGATAGTCGCAGTAGGGCCTCGGTTTCCTTCAGGGTGATTTTTTTCTTTTTAAGAATCGTGTCGTTTTTCATCGCCCTCTCTAAAAGCAGTTCCAGGTCTTTTTTTCCGAAGGGGTTCAGAATGTAGACCTGACATCTAGATAATAGGGCCGGAATGACTTCAAAACTTGGATTTTCGGTCGTGGCACCAATCAACGTTACCCAACCTTTCTCAACGGCCGCTAACAGGGAATCCTGTTGCGATTTGCTAAACCGATGGATTTCGTCTATGAACAAGATCGGGTTTTTGGCTGTGAACAGGCCTCCGGCTTGTTTAGCCTTATCAATAACTTCTCGAATGTCCTTGACTCCACTATTAATGGCACTCAATACATAGAACGGTCTCTCACTTTCTTTAGCAATGATGTTGGCCAAGGTCGTTTTTCCCGTACCCGGCGGACCCCATAAAATAATGGATGGAATAACACCTTTTTTTATTTGATGGGTCAAGGAACCGTTTTCACCAACCAGATGGTTCTGGCTGATATATTCTTCCAGGTTCTGTGGGCGTACCCGCTCCGCTAATGGCTCGTTCATGATGTAAAAATAGGCTAAAGTTGAGGAAGTTCCTTATTCGAGATACGATTGGGTTGACCTAACAGGTTTTTAAAACCTGTCAGGTCTGGCAAAGAAAATCATCAAGACCTTTAATATATTTAAATGACATTTTTACCGATTCCCAATTTTGGCCGATTAATTGTTAAATTGTTTCCATGTCCGATTCAGAACATTTTAAATTTTCCAACTCCGTGCTGTTCGCCCCACTTATAGGGGTGTTAACTGTTTGGTCCGTATATTGGATAGAATTGTTGAACGGGACCAATTTTAACGAATTCGGCATTTATCCTAGAAGTTTGGCCGGATTAAAAGGAATCGTGCTCAGTCCTTTCATACATGGTTCTTTGGAACATTTGTACAATAATACCATTCCATTGGCAATATTATTGGCCGCACTTTTCTATTTCTACAAAAGTATAGCCTTGCGGGTCGTTCTTTTGGGTATTGTTTTATCAGGGGTTATTACGTGGGGCATTGGTAGAACTTCCTTTCATATAGGTGCAAGCGGACTTATTTATGTCTTGGCCAGTTTTATATTTTTCAAGGGAATTATAACCAAACATTTTCGGCTGGTAGCACTATCCTTGATAGTCGTTTTTATCTATGGAAGCTTGTTGTGGTATATTTTTCCGGTCAAGGAAGGAATTTCTTGGGAGGGTCATTTGGGAGGCTTTTTGACGGGATTGATATTCGCACTTGTTTTCGACGCTAAAGTCCCAAAACCAAAAAAGTATGATTGGGAACGGGAGGATTATAATGAAGCAGATGACCCCTTTTTAAAACATTTTGATGCCGATGGTAATTTTATAGAAACTCCTCATTTTTCAAATCAAGAATCGGAATCGGAAGATGGTCTCCAAATACGATATATCTATAAATCTTCCGAAAAAACAGACGATACTGAGAAAACTTAGTTTCTAGTTCTTTGCCTTAATGCCTCGTATAGGAAGACACCACAGGCAACGGAAACGTTCAGCGATCCTATTTCCCCCAATAAGGGTAGTTTGGCGCAATAATCAGAAGCTTTTAGAATCGAGGGGGATATACCTTGATCCTCGGCACCCATAACGATGGCTATAGGTCCTTTAAAGGAAATATCGTAAACGGAATCATTGGTTTTTTCCGTAGCGGAAACAATTTGTATACCTGAAGCTTGTAAGAAGAAAATAGCATCCTTGATATGGTCTACTTTGGCAATTGGCACTTTAAAAGCCGCACCTGCCGATGTTTTAATGGTGTCCGCAGTAACCGGTGCGGCGCCTTTTTTTTGAATGATGATTCCGTCTACTCCGGTACATTCCGCCGTTCTTATAATCGCACCAAAATTCCGTACGTCAGAGAGTTGGTCCAAAAGTAAGAATAGGGCAGGGGTGTCTTTGTTATTGGCTCTTTCGACCAATTCCTCCAATGAATAGAATCTAACGGGAGAAATATTGGCAACGGCCCCCTGATGGTTATTTTTTGTGAGTCTGTTTAGCTTTTCAGCGGGAACATACACAATATTGATTTCATTCCTTCTCAAAAGGCTTTCTAGTTCTTTTTTTAAATCCCCTTTAAGCCCTTTTTGAAGAAATACCTTATCAATTTCCTCTTTTGAGTTTACAGCTTCAATAATGGCCCTTATGCCATAGATTTGGGTGGTTTTTTCCATGGGCTAAAGATAGGTATTATACCGTGATGCTTTTTGCCTTTTTTAACAACTATTATTTAGTGTAATACAATATTTACAGGAATCACAACAAATTAAACAAATCGAAAAGGAAGGTGTTTCGTTGGAACAGTTCATCTTTTGAATGTGTTATTGTGGTACTCCTAGGGAAATCAGCATAGGGAATACATGACTCATCATATTATATTTATTCTATGATTTCAGTCTGTCATTCACCCTATCCGGGGTTTTGATATAGGTTTTGCCTTTCAATTCTTCCATTTTTTTGAGTTGTTCATTTCCAAACTGAGATTTGTTTCCCTTAAACTCGATTTTCCAAATTCTTCCTTCCTTGGATTCCGAAATATAGAGCGCCCCATCTTTGTCCTGGGCCAAACCCATAGGTCTATATTTTGCATCCGGCATTGAAGCAATTGTGTCCGTTTTTGCAAAACCATCAGCGAAAACTTCCCAACTACCTGTAGGTCTTCCATTTTCAAAAGGAATAAAGGCTATAATATATCCTGCTTGTGGATAGGGTGTTCTGTTTGTGGATCCATGAAAGGCAACAAAAGCGCCGTTCTGATATCGTTCTGGAAATTGATTTCCTTTATAGAAAAGTAGGTCATTTGGAGCCCAGTGTGCGGGTAGCCCCATCAAAGGTTTTGTATATTCTTTTGCCTCCAGTTTTCCATCCCCACCATATTCCGGGGCGACCAACTTCTTACCTTGAAAATGGTCATAGTAACTATAGGGCCAACCATAATTATCCCCTTTTTTAATTTTCATGAACTCCTCTGCTGGAAGTACCGCTTGGTCCCATTCCGTATAGTCCTCAGGGGCATGGTTGTGTAGATAGTCCCGTCCGTGCTGCACCGCATATAGGGCATTGTCCTCGTTGTTCCAGGAGAAGGCAACGATGCTACGTATTCCCGTGGCATAAAGTTCACCATCCGTTTGAATTTGGTTTGGTTTGTTTTTGTCAAAACGCCAAATACTTCCTAGATATTCCAACATTGGGCAGGGCATATGGCCTTTTATCTTACCTTGGGAATTAGCGTCCTCACAAGCATTGGTAGGGGCTGAAAAAGTCACATACATAAAACCATCATTGTCAAAAGCCAATGATTTGGCATTGTGCCATCTTAGTGGGAAACGATCGGTAAGAATGACCTCTGGATTTGACTCGGGTATTAATTTATCGGGAGATAGTTTTTGTCTGTAAATTACCTGTTCAGAGCTAAAATATAAATAACCTTGGTGTATACGCATTTCCGTGGCAAACTTGCCGTCATTTGGATATCCGCCAAATCTTTGCACAATATCCGCCCTGCCATCGCCCGTCGTGTCCCTAAGTGCAATATTTCCCAGGGTACCTTCTGTCTCCCGTAATTTCACATAAATATCTCCGTTATCGTTTACTGCCAAATGTCTGGAGGGACCTATGCTGTCTACTACAGTTATTGCTGAAAATGAGCCGGGTAATATCAAACCTCCGTTTTTCTCCTTTTCTTCTGGATTTGTTTTTTTCCAGAAAATAACTTGTTTGGTTGGTTCCTTTTTTTGAATTGGTTTTCTCTGCTCTTTGCAACCAGTTAGCATTAAAACAGTTGCTATGAAGATTAACGGGATTCTCATTTGCATTTGCGGGAAGTTGAATTTATCCAATGGCCATGCAATATATTCATTTTGATGCTCAATCAAAACTACGCATAATGATCTTGAAAAACTACAGAGTCTTGGGCTAAATCAAAAGCCCAAAATATGAACTCTCCTTTAGATTGTGAAATTCCGGTGAGAAATGGGAGCTTATGACTAGATGCGGAATTTTCCGTGCTTCATAGCTGGGCTATGGAGGGGAAAAAGATAAAGTATAGATTCACTACTGCAATTTTTTAGTCAACATGAAAAAGTTTAAACTAATTCAATATTAAAGTTGTTTGAAGTCCAAACTAATAATGGGTGTAAATCCCCAAATTACCATGAAGATGTATATTACTCGTTGGAATCTTAAATTGATTCACTACAATGTATTGAGATATACAAAGGCCTTTATCAAATCTTCCTCTTCTTTAATCTTTATTTTGTTTTCCTTTAAGTACTTTTTTAAGGCTTCTTTGTCGCTTCCTTCCAATTGTTTTAATAATTTACTGTTTGAAAGCGGAATTTCATCTATACGGTTTACGCCTTCCTTTTGAAAATAGTACTCGGTAAATTGAGAGAATCGTGCGGGGACTGCTTTCACAAAAGAGTTGGGAGCAGGTTTGCCTTCTGTAAATTTAACACGGATCCTTCTGTAAAGGTCATAGGTGTTACCATCATTTAAGAGCAGCAAATAGCCATTCAATGTTTGGTTTTTTGATGTGACAAATGTTTTGAAAGATAGTTTTTTCCCATCGATTAAAAGGGAAATGTTTTTATCTCTTGATAGGCCCTTAACGCCTTCTTCTTCTAAAAGGGTGTTTTTAATCTCTATTTCTTCGTTCAAGGCATTGTATCGATAGAACATTCTTCCCATGTTCTCATCGTTGTAAAAAATATCCGTTTGTTTGAAGTTATTGGATACGTAGGGAGAGCCTTGAAATTCGTCATAATTTTTGGTTCGTTTGGCATCTCTACTGGCCATATCTCCTAATAGGGTATTTATTATCGCCGCACTTCCGTCCATAGACCCTCCTGAGGAAGCATTGCTTAGTGCTTGACCAGAGTATTGAGCTGTTAAAAAGGAGGTTGAAAGTGCAAGTGTGGCTAAAAGAAGTAATTTTTTCATGTTTATTTTAATTTTACTCTTATCTAAAGGTACTAAACTTTTTTTTGAAGGTTTTGGGTTTGAAGTTTAAATATTTTTATTTTAACAATGTATCAGATTTTGTGTTTAGTTTGATTAAAATTTCAATTTTAGCCCCTGTTTTTCATGGTAACTACATATTGTATTTAATTCGAATAATAAAAAAAAGCGGTTCCAATGTTGGAACCGCTTTTTTATCTATGTACGATTTGGAATTACAACTCCAAATCCAAACAATAATCGATAAGTCCTGTAGATGTTGCAGGTTCCGGACCTAAATCCAGAATAGTATTGCCATTTGCGGAGATTACTTGGAAGGTGACCTCTTCGTCAAAAGACCCTCCATTGTAAACAATTTGGATAGCCTGTGCGCCTGCTGGCACCTCAAAGGTCAATTCCTCTGTGGTTTCATCAGGATATGGTCCTCCGTTATCCAAGCTGTTTGTCAATGTGATTGGATCGTTGTCGTCGATAGTAATACTCAAATTACCGCCGTTCCAACCATCTCCATAGGAGTCGACGGTGATTACGGTCCAAGTACCTGCAGTAGGCACGATTGGGGCACAGATTACATTGGCCGTAAATCTAAACGGTGAGCTAAAAAAGCCACCGGTAAGGGTACCAGTATTCTGTCCGGAGGAAAACCTTCTCCCATCCTCGGCAACTAGTTCGAACCGCACCCTGTACTGATCTCCCGGTTCTACTGCATCCAAGGATACGCCTGCCGCACCCAAAATTTCAGTGACACCTGTACTGTAAGTAAATCCTTGAAGACCAAATTCGGTATCGTCAAAAGTACTTATGTTGGTAATAAGCCCTGATGCATCACCTGGTGTATCGCCGGTATTGTCGATGAATTCTCCGAAAACATCAACGCTAACAATTGTGGCGGATTCATCGGACTGTATTTCAAAGTTCCCTGTGAACGTACTGGCGGTGGAACCTTCTGCTACATCCGGGAAGGACGAGGACAGTGTTCGTAGCACAGCTCCCCTTGTAGTATCCGCGAGGACATCCGTGATGACACTCTCGTCTTCGGTACAACCCTGAAAAACAAGGGCCAAGGCTGCCAAAACTGTATAACTTATATTTTTGATTCTCATTGTCATAATGTTTTAAAATTAATTGGCTTGTGGAAACGCTGGACTGGCAGGATTGGTATCCCAAAATACCTGATTGGTCAAGTCCGCACGTTGTTGCAAGTTAGGATTGGTGATTACCTCGTCCTGTGGGTAGAAGAAAGATCTTGGGAACGGTCCCGGATCTGGTTCCCAACTTGGGGACAAGGTGGTAGGATATCCAGTTTTCCTGTAGTAGTTCCAGGCCTCCTGTGCACCTCCCCATTGGGCGATCCAATACTGTTCAGCAAAGATATCTTCCTGCGCATCTCCTGAAGCGGCCGTGAATGCCGCGACAGTATCGTCGATATAGTCGGAAACTTCCGTTTCGGTCGGTTCAAAGGATTTGTCGGCATTTCCGTCAACTGCACCAAATGTCTGAACCTTTGCAATGGATTTTTCCATGGCACTTCTTAAGAAGGCGGCCTTATCAGTTGCGCTTGTAGCCATCGCACCTCTCCAAAAATCTACATAAGAAGATAATATGATAGGCCTTATACCTGCTCCACCACCACCTTGGCCAAGGCCAATGGGTTCGAAACTGTTATCATCAAAACGTCCCGCAGCTGGATATACCCCGTAAGCGGTCTTAAAGAAGCCATCTGGGGGAGTTCCTTCATCGTTACCATGTGTTCTTCCCCAGTAACCATTAGGTACACTACAGAAAGTAAATCCGCCATCAACAAAGTGCTGAGGAACTGAGAATAGACTACAGCTAAGAAACTGTTCGTCCGGATCGGCGTCCGCTCCTGGAGTGGCTTCTACCTGACGGTAAAAATAGTACCGAATCCGCGGATCGTCCTTAACCAACATTGTTTCCATCAACCAGTTGCTCAAATAACCTCCAGCACCAGTTGGGCTATAGTCATTGGCGTATTCTGGATGTCTTGTGTCTGGCTGTAATACCCTTGTGCCGTATTGGAACTGGAAGTCATCTTCTACGTCTGATATGAAGTTATCATCAGCAATAACCGCATTGAAGGCAGCAGTATTTCCCGTCAAGAAATAAGTTCTTAAACGAATGGAGTTGATCAATTTGATCCATTTGCTGCTATCGCCTCCATAATAGAAATCATCCGCTCCCTGTGTTGGAGGGTTTGTGGCGAATAATGCCTCTGCCTCGTCCAAAAGGGATAATGCGCCATCATAAACCACTGGACCGTCATCCAACACTGGCGCAGGGAATTCATCAGGATTTCCGGCTTGAGTAAACGCAGCTTGTCCAATGAAGTCCGTAAGTAACAATAAGGAGTACGCTTTAATTGTTTGTCCAACTGCCACATGAAAATCGTAGTTGATGTCACTTGCTGCATTGATTTGTTGTAATGCATCTACGTTCGTGAAAAGACCTACATCAACTGCTGATCCCGCCAAGTTGAACTCACTACTGTAGGTACGCGCCCATACGCTGTTCATAACACCACCTTGGAAGTTGTTGAAGTAGATACGCCCTGTCATATATTCTATTCTGGTGAGCTGGGCGCTTAAATCACTGAATCGTTCCATATTGGATACTGCAGCTAATTGAATCGAGTTCAATATCAGATTAGGGTCCGCCTGACTGATCGCCAGGTCGTTTGGACTGACTCTAAGGTCCAAATCCGTGGTTTCACAGGCATTGAATACAAGCCCTGTAAAAGCAACTGTTAAAACTGTTTTTAATATTTTTTTCATTTTAGCAAATTTTATAATTAAAAGGATGCAGTCACTGTCAATCCATACCTGCGGCTACTTGGCCCGTTCAAGAAATCGAAGCCCCTTGCATTTCCGATACCTGCACCAGCTACGTTGGGGTCAAAATTGGCACCATCTGGCATGTTATAGGCATCGTACCAAAGGTTGAACCCTTGTACGGTAAAGCCCAGCTTGCTGAACGGTGTCCTATCTAGGTACTTGCTAGGTAGGTTATATGTTAGGGAAACCTCTTGCAATCTAATTACAGAAGCATCGTATACTTGTAATTCGGTAGGACCGAACAAGACGTTGCTAAAGAAATACTGCGAGTTGTTGATCTGCAAATCATTGGGTTGTCCCGTGGCCTGTCTGATGCCCGGTAAGATATAGGTATTCTCCCTATTTACGGTTTCCTTTATCAATCCCCGGCCTTGCAATAAGGCTACGGTATTGGCAACCATGTCACCTCCTGCGGTATGGCTTATCTGGAAGCCCAACCTCCAGTTTTTATAACTTAGAGTATTTATAAAGTTCATCACGTAATCCGGTACCGCATCCCCGATAATTGGCACGTTTCCATCAGCATCTACCTGAGTGGTAATATAGTTACCGGCCTCATCTATAAGTAAGTTTCCACTGGCATCACGAGCAACGGCATTACCTACGATACTTCCAAGAGACTCTCCCTTAATTGCGGCGTTACCCCCAATATCCAAATCCGTGGAACCGGCATAGATGATGATATCCTGCTCTTGTTCCTCAACGGTCTCTTTGTTAGAGAAGAAATTCACGTTGGATTTCCAGCTAAAACCATCAGGGTTTCTAAAGATATCCACACCCAAATCCGCTTCGTATCCGATGTTGCTGATCTGGCCTATGTTACTTTGTGTAAAGGTGAAGCCAGTTGAGGGAGAAAGTGGCTCACGCACAATTAGGTCATCCGTAGTCCTGTTATAATAGGTGAAGTCCAAGGATACCCTGTTTTGGAATAAACGTGTTTCTAAACCAAGCTCGAATTCCTTCAACAACTCGGGCTTTAAATTTGGATTTGCCTTAAAGTTCGCGATTTGGTTGGTCGTTACACCACCATCCTCACCGTACACCAAGGTATTCTGTTCTGCAATACTCAAGGTAGGGTATCCAGTTGGGAAATTAGCGGAAGTACCGTAACCAGCCCGTAACTTCATGTAGTTGATTCCTTTTTCAGAACGTAGGCCTGTAAAAGCGGCCGTTGGGATAAAGGATAAACTCGCCCCTGGATAGGTTAAACTTCTATTTTCGGTAATCAAGTTACTTACCCAGTCCGTTCTACTACTTACGTTTAGGAACAGGAAGTTGTCATAGTCAAAGCTCACATCCCCAAAGACACCTACGATATTTCTTTTTTGGCTTCTTTGGATCGGTTGCTGGTTCAAGTAGTTATAGTGGCGCTTGATACCGTACACGATCTGTCCTATACTGGAAACACCCTGTCTGTCAAAGAAATCGGAACGAGCGTTGGCACCTACGTTGAACGTCATGCCGATTTTTTCACTTAAGTCGTAATTACCGCTTAATGAGGCAAAGTGGTCCCAGATGGTGTTGTTGTTGTCATAGGTATCCAAGAATCCAAAAATATCACTCTGCTGGTCCACACCACCTTTATTTGAGGCGTTTTCGTTGCGTTCGTTATAGAAATCTAGACCGGTACGCCATGTAGCGGCCAAATTGTCATTGATGTCATAAGTCAATGAAGCATTCCAAAATACCCTGTTGGTCAATTGGCGGTTGGTCACGTTCTTGGCCAACCATCTCGGGTTCACAATATCGTTCCCGTTACGGTAGTAGACACTTCCACCGGTAATCGGGTTTTCGAAAGGTAAGCCCATCAAATCAACACTGATCGGGGTGAACATTACGTGTCCATAAACAGATACGCCACTTACACCACCGTTACCCAAACTAGCGGCAATCGGAGGAGATTTGTAATCAGTGCGCGCATAGTTCATGGTGGCCGCAATCGTAAATTTATTGGATAGTTTTGACCTACCACCAACCGAGAAGTTCATCCTATTTGTAGAGTTCCCAGGAGTAAAGCCAATATCGTTCAAATATCCAAGGTTTGCGTTGTAGGTGGTATTCCCATCCTCTGAGGCCCCCTGGAAGTTTACCGAGGTATTGGTGGCATATCCGGGTTTGAAGAAATTCTTGACAGATTCGTATGGCTGCCAAGCATATCTTGCCCCCTGTAACTCTGGGAATGCGGCCCTAGTAGCGGCTACGGCAGTCGTGGAATAGGGATGTTCCAAGGTTCCGTTCTCGTCTATCAAGGCCTGTCTCCCCCATCCGGAAACACCGCCTTCATCAAAACTGGGTCCCCAGTTACTGAAGAACCAACCAAATTGCTGGTCAAATCCATTTCCATATTGGAACTGATAATCCGGTAAGGACGCGAACTCGTTAACAAAATAGGACTGGTTGACAGTAATTTCATTTTTTTTAGATCCTCCGGTACCCGCACCAGCTTTCGTGGTAATCAATATAACCCCGTTCTTACCCAATGTACCGTATAAAGTGGTAGCGGCAAGACCTTTCAACACTTCTACATTGGCAATGTTGTTTGGGTCTATGTCCAAAAACCTTGAAGAACCCGTGTTTCCACTAAGGAACGCTGGATTAGATGGGTCATTGGCATCGGCGCTGGTTCCTACGTTGGTGTCATTACTAAAGGGGACGCCGTCCACGATAAAAAGTGCTTGGTTACTCCCGCTAAATGAACTTAGACCACGAATGGTTACGTTCGTAGCGGAACCGGACATACCACCTGCAGCGGTGATATTGACCCCGGCAGCTTTACCCGCCAAGATACGGGCAACGTCACCTTCGGTCCTGTTTTCAATGGATTCCGCCCCAACAGAGGTCACGGCATAACCCAAAGCTTTTTTCTCCCTTTTGATCCCTTGACCTGTAACTACAACCTCTTCTAGGGCTTGGGCATCCTCCTGCATCTGTACATTAAGGGTGTTAGATGCGCCAACGGTCTGCTTTATTTCGCGCATACCTATGTAGGTAAAGGCAAGGGTTTGTCCAGCACTCGCAGTGATACTGTAATTTCCATCAAAATCAGTTTGGGTACCCGTAGTTGTGCCTTCAACCACAATGTTTACACCAGGGAGAGGTAAGCCATCCTGGTCTGTAACCGTACCGGAAACTGTTTTTTCTTGTGCATAGGATATATGCACAATCAACACTAATAATAGCGTCAACAATCCATTTAGTTTTGTTCTCATTTTTTAATTATTTGAATTAGCTAGCAGCAAAAATCACAAAATGGCGTTAATAATCCAAGTGAATTTTAATAAAACTTTAAGAAGTAGAAGGATTCTTAGGAGTTATAGATTAAACACTATTGGGATTTTATATAATGTAATATAACAGCTCGAATTATGAGAATTCCATAATTCTTTTGAACTCACCGTGTGATAAATAGTCGAAATAATTTTAGGATTTTTAGTAATCTTCTAATTGTTTTGTTTGTCTTCTTAAGTGTTGGGCTCGGCAAGGAGGTCATGATTTTTAAGGGGTTTAAAAAAGTTTCCAAAATTATTGGCTTGTGGTTTGTTTTAAAGTTAAATATCACTACATTTGCCGACCCTTAAATAAAGGGTAGTTTTTTATACATATTTATATAGTATGCCAACAATTTCACAATTAGTACGAACAGGAAGGGCCACAATTACCAAGAAGAGTAAATCGGCTGCTTTGGATTCGTGTCCTCAAAGAAGGGGGGTATGTACTCGAGTATATACTACAACTCCTAAAAAGCCAAACTCGGCAATGCGTAAAGTTGCAAGGGTAAGGTTGACAAACGGGAAAGAGGTGAACGCCTACATTCCTGGTGAGGGTCACAATTTGCAAGAGCACTCGATAGTATTGGTAAGAGGCGGAAGAGTTAAGGATTTGCCAGGGGTTAGATATCATATCGTTCGTGGAGCATTGGACACAGCAGGTGTGGCCGGTAGAACACAACGTAGATCTAAATATGGTGCTAAACGTCCTAAAAAGTAAATAACACTTTTTAATAAGAAGTAATGAGAAAAAGACAGGCAAAGAAAAGACCACTTTTACCAGATCCAAGGTTTAATGACCAGTTGGTGACCAGATTTGTCAACATGATGATGTGGGACGGTAAGAAATCTGTGGCGTTCAGTGTTTTTTACGATGCTATCGATATCGTTGAGGCCAAGAAAACAGATGACGAAAAATCAGCTTTAGAGCTGTGGAAGGATGCTTTGAGCAATGTGATGCCCCATGTGGAGGTAAGAAGTAGAAGGGTAGGAGGTGCAACTTTTCAAATACCGATGCAAATTCGTCCAGACAGAAAGATTTCAACAGCAATGAAGTGGTTGATAAGCTATGCGCGAAAACGAAACGAGAAAGGGATGTCCCAGAAACTGGCCGCCGAAATTTTAGCAGCTGCGAAGGAAGAAGGTGCAGCTGTTAAGAAAAGGGTGGATACCCATAAAATGGCGGAAGCGAATAAAGCATTTTCCCACTTTAGATTTTAATCAGAGAAATGGCAAGAGATTTAAAATTAACTAGAAACATAGGAATTGCTGCGCATATAGATGCGGGTAAAACAACAACTACGGAACGTATCCTTTTTTATACAGGCGTTAGCCATAAGATTGGTGAAGTTCATGACGGTGCCGCTACGATGGACTGGATGGAGCAAGAGCAGGAGCGTGGTATAACTATTACTTCTGCTGCTACTACGTGTGAATGGGTTTTTCCTCGAGTTAATGGAGAGCCAACTGAGGACTCAAATAGTTATCATTTTAATATAATAGATACTCCGGGCCACGTGGATTTCACTGTGGAGGTTAACAGGTCTTTGCGTGTATTGGATGGTTTGGTTTTCTTGTTTAGTGCAGTTGATGGTGTTGAGCCCCAATCTGAAACTAACTGGAGGCTAGCTGATAATTACAAGGTTCCTAGAATTGGATTTGTGAATAAAATGGACCGTCAAGGTTCGAATTTCCTTGCAGTGTGTAACCAAGTGAAAGAAATGTTAGGTTCGAATGCCGTTCCTATTGTTCTGCCAATTGGTGAGGAAGCAGATTTTAAAGGAATTGTCGACTTGGCCAAAAACCGTGCAATCGTTTGGCATGAGGATAACTTTGGATCAACTTTCGATGTTATCGATATTCCTGAGGATATGCAGGCCGAAGTCAAAGAATATAGGGCTGCCTTGATCGAAGCCGTTGCGGAATATGATGAAGAGTTGATGGAGAAATTCTTCGAGGATGAGGAATCAATCACGGAGGAGGAAGTTCACGCTGCTTTAAGGGCTGCCGTAATGGATAGGGCCATTATTCCCATGATTTGTGGTTCTTCCTTTAAAAATAAAGGTGTCCAATTCTTGTTGGATGCAGTATGTAGGTATTTACCATCTCCTTTAGATAAGGATGCCATTGAAGGTACGAATCCTGATACTGGCGCTATAATTACCCGTAAACCGGATGTAAAGGAGCCATTTGCCGCTTTAGCATTTAAAATAGCTACCGACCCTTTTGTAGGTCGCTTGGCTTTCTTCAGAACATATTCAGGTAGATTGGAGGCAGGTTCTTATATATTGAACAATAGATCGGGAAAGAAAGAACGTATATCCCGTATTTATCAGATGCATTCCAATAAGCAAAATGCAATCGATTTTATCGAGGCTGGGGATATCGGGGCAGCGGTTGGTTTTAAAGATATTAAGACTGGTGATACAATGTCAGATGAAAAGCATCCGATTGTTCTTGAAAGTATGAACTTTCCGGATCCTGTAATCGGTATTGCTGTGGAGCCTAAAACAAAGGCAGATGTTGATAAATTGGGTATGGCCTTGGCAAAACTTGCCGAGGAAGATCCAACGTTCCAGGTGAAAACGGATGAAGCTTCAGGACAAACCATTATCTCAGGTATGGGTGAGCTTCACTTAGATATTATCGTTGACCGTCTGAGAAGGGAGTTTAAAGTAGAGGTGAACCAAGGTCAGCCACAAGTTGAGTACAAGGAGGCTATTACAAAAGCTGCAGATCATAGGGAGGTTTACAAGAAGCAATCCGGTGGTCGTGGTAAGTTTGCTGATATCGTCTTCACGATGGAGCCAGCTTCCGATGAGGAAAAAACAGGCTTGGAGTTCGTGAACGAAGTTAAAGGAGGTAATGTGCCTAAAGAATACATCCCAGCGGTTGAGAAAGGATTTAGGGAAGCCATGAAGAATGGTCCTTTGGCCGGATTTGAAATGGATAGTATGAAAGTGACTCTTAAGGACGGGTCGTTCCACCCTGTGGATTCTGATTCCCTATCCTTCGAGTTGGCAGCTAAAATGGGCTATAAGGCCGCCGCGAAAGCTGCAAGAGCTGTGTTGATGGAGCCAATTATGAAGCTGGAAGTTATTACTCCTGAAGAGAATATGGGTGATATCGTGGGTGATTTGAACCGACGAAGAGGTCAGGTAAGCAATATGTCAGACCGTGCAGGAGCCAAGGTTGTTAAGGCAACCGTACCGTTGTCTGAAATGTTTGGTTATGTTACTTCTTTAAGAACTCTTTCTTCTGGTAGGGCGACATCGACCATGGAGTTTTCACACTACGCCGAAACACCTTCCAATATATCCGAGGAGGTTATCAAGGCGGCAAAAGGTATAACAGCATAATTAAAGGTAATGAGTCAGAAAATTAGAATAAAGCTTAAGTCTTACGATCACAACTTGGTGGATAAGTCTGCTGAAAAAATCGTAAAAACGGTAAAGACTACCGGTGCTGTTGTAACGGGGCCAATTCCTTTACCAACCCATAAGAAAATATTCACAGTATTGCGTTCGCCGCACGTGAATAAAAAGTCAAGAGAGCAGTTCCAATTGAGTTCGTACAAAAGACTATTGGATATTTATAGCTCTTCATCCAAAACTATTGATGCCCTGATGAAGTTGGAACTTCCTAGCGGTGTTGAGGTAGAGATTAAGGTTTAGTAAGACTCGATTCTCTTTGTTTAAGAAGTGAATCGCTAGTCAAACAAACACTGAGTGCATACGAAGTGTCTGTGACAAAGTCAAGAGGGTTCCGAAACATTCGGAATATACATGTCCTGAGCTGCGAGCGAGGGAAAAACGGAGATAAAATAATTTCAGGGTTGAATTATTTTTGACCCTATTTTTTTGAATAGTTTTTAATAAATAGTAATTAATAAATAAAGTATGTCTGGGTTAATAGGAAAAAAAGTAGGCATGACCAGCATTTTTGACGAGAATGGAAAAAACGTTCCATGTACCGTTATTGAGGCTGGGCCATGTGTAGTTACCCAAGTCAGAACCGAAGAGGTGGACGGGTATAATGCCCTTCAACTTGGTTTCGATGACAAGGCAGAAAAGCGTGCTAACAAGGCCGAAACCGGTCACTTTAAAAAAGCAGGTGCTTCTCCCAAGAAAAAGGTCATTGAGTTCCAAGGATTTGAAGGAGAGTACAAATTAGGGGACACTCTAAGTGTTGATTTGTTTGTAGAAGGAGAATTTGTGGATGTTATTGGTACATCTAAAGGTAAAGGATTTCAAGGTGTTGTAAAAAGACACGGTTTTGGCGGTGTTGGTCAGTCAACACATGGTCAACACAACAGATTAAGGGCTCCTGGGTCCATTGGTGCAGCTTCTTATCCGGCTAGGGTTTTCAAAGGAATGAAAATGGCTGGTAGAATGGGTGGTGAAAGGGTGACCGTTCAAAACCTTAGAGTTTTAAAAGTGGTTCCGGAGAAAAACCTTTTGGTGGTAAAAGGATGTGTTCCCGGTCACAAAAATGGGTACGTAACTATTCAAAGATGGCAATAATGAAGGTAGCAGTATTAGATATTAAAGGAAAAGATACGGGTAGAAAGGCTGAGCTTTCTGACAGCGTATTCGGAATAGAGCCAAATGAACATGCCGTCTACTTGGATGTTAAGCAATTTTTGGCCCATCAAAGACAGGGTACCCATAAAGCTAAGGAACGTGGTGAAATAGCTGGGAGTACCAGAAAGATAAAGAAGCAAAAAGGAACAGGAACCGCTAGGGCAGGTAGTATCAAATCTCCTGTTTTTAGAGGCGGGGGTAGAATTTTTGGACCTAGACCTAAGGACTATTCTCAAAAACTGAATAAGAATCTTAAGCGTTTGGCAAGAAAATCTGCTTTAAGTATTAAGTCAAAGGAGAATGCAATCATAGTAGTGGAGGACTTTGATTTTGACACACCAAAGACTAAGGATTTTGTAAATGTTTTAAAGTCGTTAGGGCTAGAGAACAAAAAGTCCTTAATAGTGTTGGGCGATTCAAATAAAGGCGTATATTTGTCATCTCGTAATTTCAAGGGTTCTGATGTTGTAACCAATTCAGGGTTAAGTACTTACAAAATATTAAATGCATCAAGCGTTGTATTGTTGGAGGGCTCACTAGAAGGAATCGAATCAAATTTAAATAATAAGTAGAATCATGAGCGTGTTGATAAAACCAATTATAACGGAAAAGATGACCGCTGAAGGCGAGTTGAACAACCGTTATGGTTTCCTAGTTGATCCGAAGGCCAACAAGATTCAGATTAAGGATGCGGTGGAAGCTACTTATGGTGTTTCGGTGAAGAAAGTTAGAACGATGAATTATGGGCCATCTAGAAAGACCAGATATACAAAAACTGGTGTGCAGCATGGAAAGACAAACGCTACAAAGAAGGCAATTGTCGATGTTGTGGAAGGTGATATAATTGATTTTTACAGTAATCTATAAAGACAAGGAATGTCAGTTAGAAAATTAAAACCAATCACTCCTGGACAGCGTTTTAGAGTAGTAAATGGGTTTGACGCCATTACTGCTGATAAGCCGGAGAAGAGCTTACTTGCTCCGTTAAAAAAGTCGGGAGGTAGAAACAGTCAAGGAAAGATGACCATTCGCCAAAAGGGAGGTGGTCATAAAAGAAGGTACCGTGTAATCGATTTCAAAAGGGATAAGCAAGATGTGACAGCTATCGTAAAGTCGATTGAGTATGATCCAAATAGAACGGCATTTATTGCGTTGTTGGAGTATGCTGATGGTGAGAAGAGATATGTTATTGCCCAAAATGGTTTGAAGGTTGACCAGCAGGTTTCTGCCGGTACAGGTTCTGCCCCAGAAATTGGAAATGCTTTGCCTCTCGGTGAAATTCCTTTGGGTACCATTATTTCCTGTATCGAGTTACGTCCTGGACAAGGTGCTGTGATGGCTAGGAGTGCCGGTACTTTTGCTCAGTTGATGGCAAAGGATGGGAAATTTGTAACCGTAAAAATGCCTTCTGGTGAAACAAGATTGGTTTTATCTGCTTGTATGGCTACCGTTGGTGCTGTTTCAAACTCTGATCATCAGTTGTTGGTGTCTGGTAAAGCCGGTAGAAGTAGATGGTTGGGTAGAAGGCCTAGAACAAGGCCAGTTGCTATGAACCCTGTTGATCATCCAATGGGAGGTGGTGAAGGTAGGGCTTCAGGAGGTCACCCAAGATCAAGAAATGGTGTACCTGCTAAAGGTTATAGAACTCGATCTAAGACCAAGAGTACCAATAAGTATATAATAGAACGTAGAAAGAAATAAAAAGTAGAAAGAAATGGCACGTTCACTAAAAAAAGGACCTTACGTTCATTACAGTTTAGAAAAGAAGATTCAGGAAAGTGTTTCTTCCGGTAAGAAGTCCGTAATAAAAACATGGTCCAGGGCATCAATGATAACTCCGGATTTTGTAGGACTTACAATTGCTGTGCATAATGGGAAACAATTTGTACCTGTTTTCGTAACCGAGAACATGGTTGGACATAAATTAGGAGAATTTTCACCAACAAGGTCTTTTAGAGGTCATGCAGGTGCAAAGAATAAAGGTAAGAAGTAAGCTATGGGAGTTCGTAAAAAACAAATGGCCGAAAGAATTAAGGCTGAAAAGCAGAAAGTAGCTTTCGCTAAATTGAACAACTGTCCAACATCACCACGGAAAATGAGATTGGTTGCCGATTTAGTTCGTGGCGAGAAGGTAGAAAGGGCTTTGGCTATATTGAGATTCAATCCTAAGGAAGCTTCGAGAAAGTTGGAAAAATTGTTGTTATCCGCTTTGGCCAATTGGCAAGCCAAGAACGAGGATGCCAGTTTAGAAGACGCTGATTTGGTTGTTTCCGAAATTCGTGTGGACAGTGGGGCAATGCTCAAAAGGTTGCGTCCTGCTCCTCAAGGAAGGGCACATAGGATAAGAAAACGTTCAAACCACGTAACCTTGGTTTTAGGGTCTAATACAAATACAGAAAGCTAGAATGGGACAGAAAACAAATCCAATAGGAAATCGTCTAGGAATTATCAGGGGATGGGAGTCCAACTGGTACGGTGGAAATGATTACGGCGATAAGTTGGCAGAGGATGATAAGATTAGAAAGTATATCCATGCTAGGCTTTCTAAGGCAAGCGTTTCCAGGGTTATTATCGAAAGAACCCTTAAACTTATAACGGTTACCGTAACTACGGCAAGACCTGGAATTATAATAGGTAAAGGCGGGCAAGAGGTAGATAAGTTGAAGGAAGAGCTTAAAAAGATTACCAATAAGGAAGTCCAGATAAATATCTACGAAATTAAGAGACCTGAGTTGGATGCCAATCTTGTTGCTGCCAGTATTGCACGTCAAATCGAGAGCCGAATTTCTTTTAGGAGAGCAATTAAAATGGCGATTGCCGCTGCTATGAGGATGAATGCGGAAGGTATTAAAGTACAGATATCCGGTCGTTTGAATGGTGCGGAAATGGCACGTTCAGAATCTTACAAAGAAGGTAGAATTCCATTGTCCACTTTCAGGGCTGATATAGACTATGCTTTACAAGAAGCTCAAACTACTTATGGAAAATTGGGTATTAAGGTTTGGATTATGAAAGGTGAAGTTTATGGAAAAAGGGAACTTTCTCCATTAACTGGAATGCAAAAAGGACAGGCCTCCAAACCCGGTAAACAAGAAGGTGCAAGAAAGCCACGTCGTAGAAAGTAATAACTAAAGAAGTAGAGAAAAATGTTACAACCAAAAAGAACTAAGTTCCGAAAAATGCAGAAAGGCCGGATGAAAGGTATTGCCGGCAGAGGGCATCAACTTTCTAATGGTATGTTCGGAATAAAATCTATGGACTCTTCTTTTTTGACTTCCCGTCAAATTGAAGCCGCTCGTATTGCAGCTACAAGATATATGAAAAGGGAAGGTCAACTATGGATAAAAATTTTTCCAGACAAGCCTATTACCAAAAAACCTTTGGAGGTGCGTATGGGTAAAGGAAAGGGTGCGCCTGAATACTTTGTGGCCGTTGTAAAGCCAGGTAGAGTGATGTTCGAAATTGCCGGTGTGTCAATTGACATAGCCAAAGAGGCACTTAGACTTGCGGCTCAGAAGCTACCGGTACGAACAAAATTCATTGTTGCAAGAGATTATACAGTTGACAATTAATCGTAGGAAATCATGAAAAATCAAGAAATAAAGGAGTTGTCTGTTGAAGGGCTTACGGAAAAACTTGCAGAGTATAAGAAGCAACATGCAGATTTAAAAATGGCTCATTTTGTGACTCCATTGGAAAACCCTCTTCAAATTAGAAAAGTAAGAAGAACGGTTGCAAGATTGGCTACTGAATTAACTAAAAGGGAAAACCAATAATTGGTTCTGCTTTATGGAAAAAAGAAACTTAAGAAAAGAGAGAATTGGGGTAGTAACCAGCGACAAGATGGAAAAGTCCATTGTTGTTTCTGAGGTTAAGAGAGTTAAACACCCTATGTACGGTAAGTTCGTTTTGAAAACAAAGAAATATGTTGCCCATGACGAAAAGAACGATTGCAATATCGGCGATACCGTAAAGATTATGGAGACACGTCCTATGAGCAAGACCAAGTGTTGGAGGTTAGTAGAAATCTTAGAAAGAGCCAAATAAGTTATGTTACAGCAAGAATCTAGATTAAAGGTAGCGGATAATACCGGAGCTAAGGAAGTTTTAACTATCCGTGTTCTAGGTGGTACAAAAAGAAGATACGCTTCCATTGGGGATAAAATCGTAGTTACCGTAAAGGAAGCTACTCCAAACGGAGGTATAAAAAAGGGTGCGGTTTCTACAGCCGTGGTTGTTAGGACCAAAAAGGAGGTAAGAAGACCGGATGGTTCTTATATCCGATTTGATGACAATGCATGTGTATTGTTGAATCCAGCAGGTGAAATGCGAGGTACGCGTGTTTTCGGCCCCGTAGCGAGAGAGCTAAGGGACAAGCAGTTCATGAAAATTGTTTCATTGGCCCCCGAGGTACTATAATTAGACTAGTAAAATGAAGAAGTTAAAGATAAAAACAGGAGATACGGTAAGGGTCGTTGCCGGAGACCATAAAGGTTCTGAAGGTAAGGTTATGTCCGTAAATCTTGAAAAAAATAAAGCGATTGTAGAGGGAGTGAATATGGTTTCCAAACATGAAAAACCAAGTGCACAAAACCCCCAAGGTGGTATCGTTAAAAAGGAAGCCTTGATCCATATTTCCAATTTATCGTTGATCGACTCAAAATCTGGTGAAACTACGAGAGTAGGTTACGAGGTGAGAGACGGAAAAAAGGTTAGAGTTGCCAAGAAATCAAATGAAGTAATTTAGTTATGGCTTACGTTGCAAGATTAAAGAAAGAATATAAAGACCGTATCGTAGCGGCCTTGACCGAAGAATTTGGTTACAAGAACGTAATGCAGGTTCCAAAACTCAAGAAGATTGTTGTGAGTAGGGGTGTTGGTGCTGCTGTGGCCGATAAAAAACTCATTGATCATGCTGTGGATGAGATGACAATGATTACGGGTCAAAAGGCAGTGGCTACCATGTCTAAAAAGGACGTTGCGGCTTTCAAACTAAGAAAAGGTATGCCGATAGGTGCTAAGGTGACACTGAGAGGAGACCGGATGTATGAATTTTTGGATAGATTGGTTACTTCGGCCCTTCCTAGGGTTAGGGATTTTCAAGGAATTAAGGCCACTGGTTTTGATGGACGTGGTAACTATAACCTTGGAATCACGGAGCAAATCATTTTCCCAGAGATCAATATTGATAAGATTAACAGAATCAATGGGATGGATGTGACATTTGTAACCTCTGCCGAAACGGATAAGGAAGCAAAATCATTATTAACGGAATTAGGATTACCTTTTAAAAAGAACTAGGATGGCTAAAGAATCAATGAAAGCCCGTGAGAGAAAAAGGGCAAAGGCTGTAGCTAAATATGCTGAAAAACGTAAAGCTTTAAAGGAAGCTGGAGATTATGAGGCGCTACAGAAATTGCCAAGAAATGCCTCTCCGGTACGTATGCACAACAGGTGTAAACTTACCGGAAGACCTAAAGGTTACATGAGGACTTTTGGTATCTCTAGGGTAATGTTCAGGGAAATGGCAAACCAAGGTTTGATACCTGGGGTTAAAAAAGCCAGCTGGTAAAATAAATTGAATAACTGGTTTCAGGTTTAGCAAAAGGCTAAAAACCGTCACCGAATTATATATAAATGGTAACAGATACTATAGCAGATTATCTAACAAGGATTAGAAATGCGAGTAGGGCAGGACACAGAGTTGTTGAAATCCCTGCGTCGAATTTGAAAAAGGAAATTACTAAAATATTATTCGATCAAGGATATATTTTAAGTTATAAGTTCGAGGATGACAAAGTTCAAGGTACTATAAAAATTGCCTTGAAATACGATAAATTAACCAAAGAACCTGTAATTAAGAAAATAGAGCGTATTAGTAAGCCAGGTTTGAGAAAGTATGCTTCCAACGCTAACTTGCCTAGGGTCCTCAATGGATTGGGTATTGCGATTGTTTCAACGTCTCACGGTGTTATGACGAGTAAGCAAGCCAAGGCGGAGAACGTTGGTGGGGAGGTTTTATGCTACGTATATTAATAGAAAAAGAGTTAGAAGATGTCTAGAATAGGAAATAATCCGATAGCAATTCCAGAAGGCGTAACCATAGAGGTCAAGGATAAGGAAATTACCGTTAAAGGGAAATTAGGTGAATTGACTCAAGAGTTCTCTGGAGTAGATATAAAAATAGAAGACGGGCAGGCATTTGTAACAAGGCCGTCTGACTCTAAAGAGCATAAAGCAAAGCATGGTCTGTACAGAGCATTGGTATTGAATATGGTGAAGGGTGTGTCACAAGGATGGACCAAGGAATTGGAATTGGTAGGTGTAGGTTATAGAGCAAGTAACCAAGGTCAAAAACTTGATTTGGCTTTAGGTTTTTCCCACAATATTATTTTCGACTTGGCACCAGAGGTAAAAGTTGAGACCATATCAGAAAAAGGTAAGAACCCTATTGTAAAACTAACTTCACACGATAAGCAGTTGGTTGGGCACATTGCGGCGAAGATTAGATCCTTCCGTAAGCCAGAGCCTTACAAAGGAAAAGGTGTCAAATTTGTTGGTGAACAATTAAGAAGAAAAGCAGGTAAATCGGCTTAATAAAAGTATTATGGGATTATCAAAAACACAAAGAAAGTATAGAATTCGAAGGAGAATCCGCAAGGTTTCCAATGGAACTGCCGAAAGGCCAAGATTATCCGTCTTTAGAAGCAACAGCGAAATCTATGCACAATTGATAGATGATGTGAAAGGTGTTACTTTGGCGGCTGCTTCCTCCAGAGACAAGGATATCGCATCGGCAAAAGGAAACAAAACGGAAATTGCTGCTCTTGTAGGTAAGGCGATTGCAGAAAAATCTAAGGCTGCCGGTATAGAAAAGGTAGCTTTTGATAGGGGCGGAAACCTTTACCATGGAAGGGTTAAGTCCTTGGCAGAGGGTGCAAGGGAAGCAGGTTTAAAATTCTAAATAATAGGTATGTTCCAGAAGTACAAAAATGTAGAAACAGTTAAACCAGGAGGTTTAGATTTAAAGGATAGATTGGTGGGCGTTCAGCGTGTTACCAAAGTTACGAAAGGTGGTAGGGCATTTGGTTTTTCTGCTATCGTAGTTGTTGGCGATGAAAATGGAGTGGTAGGACACGGTCTTGGTAAATCAAAAGAGGTGGCTACCGCAATCGCAAAGGCCATTGAGGACGGAAAAAAGAATTTGATTCGTATTCCTTTGAACAAAGGTACTTTGCCTCATGAGCAAAAAGGTAAATATGGTGGTGCTCGAGTTTACATTCAACCTGCATCGCATGGTACAGGTGTGATTGCCGGTGGAGCAGTTAGGGCGGTATTAGAGGCCGTGGGTGTTCACGATGTATTATCTAAATCTCAAGGATCTTCGAATCCTCACAATGTAGTAAAGGCAACTTTTGACGCATTATTACAATTAAGGAATGCCAAAACAATTTCACAACAGAGGGGAGTTTCCTTGGAGAAGGTTTTTAAAGGTTAAGACAGTTAATTATGGCAAAAATTAAAGTAAAACAAGTAAAGAGCGGTATTAAGAAGCCACAGAACCAAAAAAGGACGTTGCAAGCTCTTGGATTGAAAGGAATAGGTCAGGTTGTTGAACATGATGCAACACCTAATATTCTTGGAATGATAAATAAAGTTAAACATTTGGTTTCTACCGAAGAAGCTTAAACATAAATCTAATGAACTTAAGTAATCTAAAACCTGCAGAAGGTTCCGTTAATAGAGAGGGTAAACGTTTAGGTAGAGGACAAGGCTCAGGTAAAGGTGGTACCGCTGCAAGAGGGCATAAAGGTGCTAAATCTAGATCTGGTTACTCAAAAAAAATTGGGTTCGAAGGTGGTCAGATGCCCTTGCAGAGACGAGTTCCCAAGTTTGGTTTTACCAACATAAATAGAAAGGACTACAAAGGAATAAACCTTGGAAAATTACAGGAGTTAGTAGATAACAAAGTAATTGAGAGTTCAGTTTCCTTCGAAACTTTGGTCGAAAACGGCATTGTAGGAAAAAATGACTTAGTTAAAATATTAGGAGGCGGTGAACTAAAGACCGCTCTAAAGGTATCGGTACATAAATTTACTGCTTCCGCAAAAGCTGCTATCGAGGCTGCGGGTGGTGAAGCAATAAGTTTATAAGTATATACGGGAACATGAAGAAATTTATAGATACAATATCCAATATTTGGAAAATAGAGGAGCTAAGGAGTAGGATACTAATTACTCTTGGGCTTCTTTTGGTGTATAGGTTTGGTTGTCAAATCGTTCTTCCAGGTATTGATTCTACCCAATTAGGTGGTTTGGCCGATGGTACTGACCAAGGTATTTTTGGTCTACTTAACGCTTTTACGGGAGGGGCATTTGCGAATGCGTCTATTTTTGCCTTGGGTATCATGCCTTATATATCGGCCTCTATCGTAGTCCAATTAATGGGTATTGCCATACCGTATCTTCAGAAATTACAAAAGGAAGGGGAAAGTGGTAGAAAGACTATTAATCAGATTACACGTTGGTTGACCATTGGTATTTGTATTGTTCAAGCTCCTGCTTATTTATATGGTCTAGGTGCATTTGGTGTTCCTGATAGTGCCTTTATATTGGGTAAAGGTTTGGATTTTATGATTCCGGCAGTTATTATATTGGTTTCGGGCTGTGTTTTTGCAATGTGGTTGGGTGAGAAAATCACCGATAAGGGCATTGGAAACGGTATTTCTTTATTGATTATGATTGGTATCATAGCCACGATGCCGCAATCTTTTGTACAGGAGTTTGTTTCCAGGACAACCAATAATAACGGTGGACTTATGTTCATTCTGATTGAAGTTATTGTTTGGTTCTTAGTGATTTTGGCAAGTGTATTGTTGGTAATGGCCACCAGGCAGATACCCGTTCAGTATGCTAGAAGGACCGCTTCCGGAGGATATGAAAAGAACGTAATGGGATCTAGACAATATATTCCTTTAAAGCTTAATGCTTCTGGAGTAATGCCCATAATTTTTGCACAGGCAATTATGTTCGTTCCTGGTATGATCGGTGGTGCTTTTGATGATACAACTTTTGGACAGTGGATGCAGGTACAATTCAGTGATATTTTTGGTTGGGCCTACAACTTGTTATTTGCTTTCCTTATTATAATTTTTACCTACTTCTACACCGCTATTACCGTACCTACCAATAAAATGGCGGATGACTTGAAACGTAGTGGAGGTTTTATTCCAGGAATTAGACCTGGAAAGGAAACTGGCGATTATTTGGATAAAATAATGTCATTAATTACGTTACCTGGATCAATATTTTTAGCTTTGCTGGCCGTTTTACCAGCCATCGTCGTAAAATTATTGGATGTACAGGCCGGATGGGCACTATTTTATGGTGGAACTTCCCTTTTAATTATGGTAGGGGTTGCAATCGACACTGTGCAACAGGTGAATTCATATCTATTGAATAGACATTACGATGGATTGATGAAAACCGGAAAAAATAGAAAAGTAGCATAATTTATGGCCAAACAAGCAGCGATAGAACAAGATGGATCCATTATAGAGGCATTGTCTAACGCAATGTTCCGAGTTGAATTGGAAAATGGACATGTAGTTACAGCGCATATTTCAGGTAAGATGCGTATGCATTATATCAAATTATTACCTGGAGATAAGGTCAAATTGGAAATGAGTCCTTATGACCTTACAAAAGCAAGAATTACTTATAGATACTAAGATAGCATGAAAGTAAGAGCATCAGTAAAAAAGAGAAGTGCCGACTGTAAGATTGTTCGCAGGAAAGGCAGATTGTACGTAATCAACAAAAAGAATCCTAGATTTAAACAAAGACAAGGGTAATTATGGCAAGAATCGCGGGTATTGATATACCAAAACAAAAAAGAGGCGTAATCGCCTTGACCTATATTTACGGGATAGGAAAGAGCAGGGCCAAGGAAATTTTGAGTAAAGCCCAAGTTAGTGAGGATACTAAAGTTTCTGATTGGAACGATGATGAGATAGGTCGTATTAGGGATGCAGTTTCTTCCTTTACTATAGAAGGTGAGTTACGCTCCGAGATTCAATTGAATATTAAGCGTTTAATGGACATTGGATGTTACAGGGGTATACGTCATAGAGCTGGCTTGCCATTAAGGGGTCAACGTACAAAGAACAACTCTAGGACCAGAAAAGGAAAGAGAAAAACAGTTGCTAACAAGAAGAAAGCAACTAAATAATAATCAATAGTAGTCATTAGTATTTAGACGTTAGAAGAATCTGTTTGAAATGTAAAAGTCTAGGATTCCAATAACTTAAAACTAACAACTAGAAACTAAAAAAATATGGCAAAGGCTAATACGAAAGTAGTAAAAAAGCGTAAAGTTATCGTTGATTCCGTGGGAGAGGCACATATAAATGCCTCATTCAATAATATAATCATTTCTTTGACTAATAAAAAAGGTGATGTTATTTCTTGGTCATCGGCAGGAAAATTAGGATTCAGGGGGTCTAAGAAGAACACACCTTATGCTGCGCAAGTTGCGGCAGAGGATTGTTCAAAAGTTGCCCATGAAGCAGGTTTGAGAAAAGTGAAGGTTTTTGTGAAGGGACCTGGAAATGGTCGTGAATCCGCTATCCGCTCCATACACAATTCTGGAATTGAGGTAACTGAAATCATAGATGTTACACCAATGCCTCACAATGGGTGCAGACCTCCAAAAAGAAGACGAGTTTAATTAAGTATTAATATTTCACCGAAGGTGTAATTACGATTATCGAAGGATAAGCCTTAATTCATAATCCCACCTTCATAATTTTAGAAAATGGCAAGATACACAGGACCTAAATCAAAAATCGCCCGAAAATTTGGTGAGGCGATATTCGGGGACGATAAATCCTTTGAGAAAAAAAATTACCCTCCAGGACAACATGGAAGCAACAGGCGTAGAGGAAAGCAGTCTGAGTATTCCGTACAGTTGATGGAAAAACAAAAAGCTAAATATACCTACGGTATTCTGGAAAAGCAGTTTAGAAACCTTTTCGCCACTGCCAAAAGAAAAGAAGGTGTTACGGGTGAGATTCTTTTGCAATTATGTGAGAGCCGCTTGGATAACGTGGTGTTCAGAATGGGAATTTCCCCTTCAAGAAGCGGTGCCAGACAATTGGTTTCCCATAGACATATCACAGTGAACGGCGATATCGTAAATATTCCTTCCTATACATTAAAGGCAGGAGACGTTGTAGGTGTTAGGGAAAAATCCAAGTCTTTACAAAGTATTCAGGATTCACTTTCGGCAAACAGTAGTGTTTACGAATGGATTACTTGGAATAGCGAAAAAAAGGAGGGGACATTCGTTTCCGTTCCGGAGAGACTTCAGATTCCTGAAAACATCAAAGAACAATTAATCGTCGAGCTTTACTCAAAATAAAAACAACACTGATCCAATTATGGCATTATTTAATTTTCAGAAACCCGATAAAGTAATAATGATCGATTCCTCAGACTTCGAAGGAAAGTTCGAATTTCGTCCTTTGGAGCCTGGTTATGGATTAACTGTTGGGAATGCACTTAGAAGGGTGTTGCTTTCTTCCTTGGAAGGCCATGCCATTACATCCGTAAGGATTGATAAAGTAGAACATGAGTTCTCAGTGATTTCGGGTGTTGTAGAAGATGTGACCGAAATTATCCTAAACTTAAAACAAGTTCGTTTCAAGAAGCAGATCGAAGATTCTGAGGCTGAAGTCGTTTCCATTTCAGTTAGTGGTAAGGAACAATTGACTGCCGGGGATTTCCAAAAGTTCATCTCTGGTTACCAAGTGCTTAATCCAGACTTGGTCATTTGTAACATGGACCCCAAGATCAGTATAAATATGGAAATTACCATAGATAAGGGTAGGGGATATGTTCCTGCTGAAGAAAACAAGAAGTCCGGTGCTCCAATTGGAACAATAGCTGTCGACTCTATCTTTACGCCGATCAAGAACGTAAAGTATAGCATAGAGAACTATCGTGTTGAGCAAAAGACCGACTATGAAAAATTGGTTTTTGAGATTGTATCCGATGGTTCCATACATCCTAAGGATGCCCTAACGGAGGCTGCCAAGGTATTGATCCATCATTTCATGTTGTTCTCTGATGAGCGTATTACGCTTGAAGCCGATGAAATCGCGCAAACGGAAACCTATGATGAGGAATCCCTGCACATGAGACAGTTGTTGAAGACCAAATTGGTTGATATGGACCTTTCTGTACGTGCCTTGAACTGTCTAAAGGCAGCGGAGGTGGATACCTTGGGAGATTTGGTTTCTTTCAACAAAAACGATTTGATGAAGTTTAGAAACTTCGGAAAAAAATCCCTTACAGAGCTTGAGGAGTTGGTAATCAACAAAGGACTGAGCTTTGGAATGGATCTTTCAAAATACAAATTAGATAAGGATTAATTAATCATATTTTGCTCCTCGTTCGACCGAGTTTGGTAGCAAGATGATAATACTATAATAATGAGACACGGTAAAAAAGTTAACCATTTAGGAAGAAAATCGGCGCATAGAAAGGCTATGTTGGCCAACATGGCATGTTCTTTAATTGAGCATAAAAGAATCAATACAACGGTTGCAAAGGCTAAAGCTTTAAAGCAATTTATTGAGCCATTGATTACAAAATCCAAAGCTGAAAATAATCAATCCGCAGAAAAAGGTACGCACAACAGACGTATCGCTTTTAAAAACCTTCGTGATAAATATGCCGTGTCTGAATTGTTCAGCGTTGTTGCTGAAAAGGTCGCCGATAGACCTGGTGGTTATACTAGAATCATCAAATTGGGAAATAGATTGGGTGATAACGCGGATATGGCCATGATAGAGTTGGTTGATTTCAACGAACTATACAATGCCGGTAAGCCTAAGAAAAAATCTACTAGAAGAAGTAGAAGAGGTGGAAAGAGTTCAGGTGCCGATGCTCCTAAAGCAGAGGAGACAGAAGTGAAGGAAGTAGTTGCAGAGGAAGCGGCTCCGGAAGTCGAGACTGCCCCAGAAGCTGAATCACAGCCTGAAAACGAGGTAAAAAAAGAGGATGACTCAAAAGAGTAACATGTCAATAAATATTGATAATTATAAAAGGATAGGTCTTACAGCCTATCCTTTTTTTATGTTTTTTTGTGAACGGATAAATAGAAAAGGAACATCATGAAGTATCAAGCCAAAAAGAAAGCTTTAATATTATTGGCCGATGGAACCATTTTTTATGGTAAGTCGGTAGGGGACAAAGATGGGACCGCCTTCGGGGAGGTCTGTTTTAATACCGGTATGACGGGCTATCAGGAAATATTTACGGACCCTTCCTATTTTGGTCAATTGATGGTAACTACCAATGCCCACATAGGGAATTACGGTACGAACGTTGACGAAGTGGAATCCGAGACCATTAAGATAGCCGGGCTCATATGCCGAAATTTTAGTTACGAATATTCCCGTCCCTTGGCGGATGCCAGCTTAAAGGAATTTTTGGACAAGAACGATCTTTTTGCCATTTCAGATGTGGATACAAGGGCTTTGGTCAGTTACATTAGGGACAATGGGGCTATGAATGCGGTCATTTCCACGGAGGTTGACAATATTCCAGAGTTGAAAAAACAACTTGAGAAAGTTCCCAGTATGGAAGGATTGGAACTCGCCTCAAAGGTATCTACCAAAGAACCCTATTTTTATGGGGATGCATCAGCGCCCGTAAAAATAGCGGCCCTGGATATCGGAATAAAGAAAAATATACTTCGTAACCTGGAAAAGCGTGGTGCGTATATTAAAGTATTCCCTTACAACGCAACCTTCGCAGAAATGTCTGACTGGAATCCGGATGCCTATTTCATTTCAAACGGTCCTGGTGATCCGGAACCTTTAAGTGAAGCGATTCAAGTTGCCAAGGAGATTATAAAAACCGACAAACCTCTGTTTGGAATCTGTTTGGGCCACCAGGTCATCGCATTGGCCAATGGCGTTTCTACTTATAAGATGCATAATGGTCATAGGGGTATCAACCATCCCATCTTGAATTTACTTACCGGGAAGGGGGAAATTACCTCGCAAAACCATGGATTTGCAATCAATCGAGAAGAAACGGAGGCCAATCAGGATTTGGAAATTACCCATGTGCATTTAAATGACCAAACCGTGGCGGGAATCCGAATGAAAAACAAGGACGTCTTTTCGGTGCAATACCACCCGGAAGCAAGTCCTGGACCCCATGATGCGGACTATCTTTTTGATGATTTTTTCAAGTTGATCGAGAAAACGTCAATGCAATCCACAGAAGTTTAAAAAATCGTTATATTCCTTTGAAATGGAACAATCGTTTTAACAACGTGGGTTTAACGTTCGTATCTTTACAAATCACATTTTAATTCAGTTACTAAAGAAAATAACAAATGAGTATCATATTAAGCGTTCACGCAAGACAAATTTTAGATTCAAGAGGAAATCCCACTGTTGAAGTAGATGTTATCACTGAAAACGGTGTCATGGGAAGGGCTGCTGTACCATCTGGGGCTTCTACGGGAGAACACGAGGCAGTTGAACTCAGGGACGGAGGAAAAACTTTTATGGGCAAAGGGGTCATGAAGGCAGTTGAAAACGTAAATACTGTCATCGCTGAGGAAATACTTGGAATGTCCGTTTTTGAGCAAAACCTTTTGGACCAGACAATGATCGATTTGGACGGTACTCCTAACAAATCCAAATTAGGTGCAAACGCTATTTTGGGCGTTTCCTTGGCTGCAGCTAAGGCCGCTGCCAATGAGTTGGGCATGTCCTTATACAGATATGTAGGAGGGGTTAGTGCCAATACCCTACCTGTTCCCATGATGAACATTATTAATGGGGGGTCGCATTCAGATGCCCCCATCGCTTTTCAAGAGTTTATGATCATGCCCGTAAAGGCGAAGAGTTTTTCGCATGCCATGCAAATGGGTACTGAGATCTTTCATAACCTAAAAAAAGTATTGCATGATAGGGGTTTGAGTACAGCCGTAGGTGATGAAGGTGGATTTGCTCCAAATCTTGCCGGTGGAACTGAGGACGCTTTGGATACCATTGCAAAAGCTGTTGATAAGGCAGGCTATAAATTGGGGGACGATGTAATGATCGCTTTGGATTGTGCATCCGCAGAATTTTATGTGGATGGTAAATATGATTATACCAAATTTGAAGGAGATAAGGGAGTGGTGAGGACTTCTGAGGAACAGGCCCAGTATTTGGCGGACTTGACTGCCAAATATCCAATTATTTCCATTGAGGACGGAATGGACGAGAACGATTGGGATGGTTGGAAGGCCCTTACCGATAAAATTGGTGATAAGGTTCAATTGGTAGGTGATGATTTGTTCGTTACCAATGTAGAACGATTGTCAACAGGAATCGAGAAAGGCATTGCCAATTCCATTTTGATCAAGGTAAATCAAATTGGTACTTTGACCGAAACGATTGCAGCGGTGAACATGGCCAAGAATGCAGGATATACTTCGGTAATGTCCCATAGGTCCGGTGAGACGGAAGATAATACGATTGCCGATTTGGCCGTAGCGTTGAATACAGGACAAATCAAAACAGGTTCCGCATCCAGATCTGATCGTATGGCCAAATACAACCAATTGTTGAGAATAGAGGAGGAATTGGGAAGTATGGCCTACTATCCTCAGGAAAAGGCCTTTAAGGTCAAATAATAATAGTTTTGCAAAAAAGGCTTTCTTTTAGAAAGCCTTTTTTTTTGGAACAGTCTAAAACTTTAATTACCTTTTCTAGGTTATAAATTCCCCTATTTAAAAGTGTATGAATAATTTTTTATTTGTTTCAGCGGAAAACGATGCGATTCCAAATTGCAAGGCCGGAGGAATGGGCGATGTGGTGAGGGACGTTCCCAGGGAAATCGCCAATCGTGGGGATTTTGCACATGTAGTAGTGCCATCTTACGGGAGGTTGCATCAAAACGGGATTTTCAAGACGGATTTGGAGTTCAATTTAAGGGGAACGGTCTATAAGGCGGAGTTGTACGAAGTTGTTCCCAAAAAGATCATAAAGAATATTACACATTATGCCATTCATCACCCTGAAATCAAAGAGGGTGGTATTGCCCACATTTACCATGATGACCCAACGGAACCATTTTTTAACGATTTCGTCAAGTTCATGATATTCTGCACCGCTGTGGCAGAAGCTATTAAGGTGGGTGCCTTTGGAAAATTGGACGTAGTCCATATGCACGACTGGCATTCCAGCGCGGTTCTTTTTTTGAAGACCTATCATCCCGCTTATCGCGATTTAAAAAAAATGCGATATGTCTACAGTATCCATAATTTGGCAATACAGGGCATCCGACCCTTTTACAACAACTATGCCTCTGTAAATAATTGGTTTCCCGAGGTTCAATTGGACCATAAGGGTTTAATGGACCCTAGATACCAGGATTGTATCAATCTTATGGCCGTGGGAATTCGATTGGCGGATGCCGTACACACGGTTTCCCCATCCTATAAGGAAGACGTTATGTTGCCGAGCAGGCCGCCCGAATTTATTGGGGGTGAGGGGCTGGAAAAGGATCTTCAAAAAGCGAATAATGAAGGAAGGCTCTTCGGGATATTAAATGCCTCCAATTATAACAACATTAGAACGGCCGAAAAAGGCAATCTGTATCGGAATACCGTTAAGGCACTGTTTAGATGGTTGCAGGACGAATCCAAAAAGTATAAGGCCGATTTTCTCGCCCATACAGGGGAAAAGATTATGCAATATGTTGGGAACCGGCCCAAGTTCATTGTATCAAGTGTTGCCCGGCTGACGGAACAGAAATTTTATTTCCTAAAACGTTCGCCCGAAGCTTTTGAGGAAATTTTAAAAAGATTGGACAAAGCAGAGGGTATTTTCATGCTTTTGGGAACCGGTAATCCTGATTATGAAGATCTGTTCAGGAAGATGAGCTACAAGCATAAAAATTTTATTTTCACCAATGGCCAATCTGAAGACCTTATAGATTCCATGTATTTGGAAACAGATCTTTATTTTATGCCTAGTTTGTTCGAGCCATGCGGTATAAGTCAGATGTTGGCCATGAGAAACGGGAACCCTTGCCTGGTACACCATACAGGGGGTCTTAAGGATACTGTAACCCACATGAAAACGGGGTTTGCCTTTGAAGGAAAGACCTATGACCAGCAGATAAGGAACATGGTGAAGGTTTTTGACGAGGCCCTGAACGTTTGGGAAAACGATAAACCCACTTGGAAAAGAATTAAAGCGAACGCAAAAAAAATGCGATTCACCTGGGAAGATTCCGTGGATGCTTATTACAAAGACCTCTATTTGTTATAGGTTTTTCCGTACGACTAACTTATTGTTAATTTTAGCCCAAAGAAGTGGGCGGAATTGTTAAAATACCCCTGTTTTATTAAATTTACAGCTAATCGATTAACACGTAAAATTCAGAGATGTCAGATAAAGCTACTTTAGAATATAATGGTAAAAAATATGAATTTCCGGTAGTTAAAGGAACGGAAAATGAACTTGCCATTGATATAAAATCTTTAAGGTCCTCAACAGGAGGTATAATTACAATAGATCCAGGATATAAGAACACGGGTTCATGTGAAAGTGCCATTACTTTTTTGGATGGTGAAAAGGGTATTTTAAGATATCGGGGATATTCTATAGAGGAGCTAGCCGAGAAAGCCGATTTTTTGGAAGTGGCGTACTTACTAATATTTGGTGAATTGCCAAATGAGGATGAATTGGCCAAGTTCCATAAGGATATCACCGATGAATCCCATGTTGACGAAGAGATGAAGAAAATTTTGGACGGTTTTCCAAAGTCGGCCCATCCTATGGGCGTACTTTCTTCTCTAACAAGTGCCCTTATCGCTTTTAATCCGTCTACCGTAGATGTAAGTTCGGAAAAGGATATGTATCGCTCTATTGTTAGAATTTTGGCCAAGTTCCCTGTTTTGGTCGCATGGACGTTACGTAAGAAAAAGGGCTTGCCCTTGGATTATGGTGACGATACCTTGGGTTATGTGGAGAACATTCATAAAATGATGTTCAAAAGACCAAATCAGGAATACAAAAAGAACAAGGTCGTTATCGATGCCTTGGATAAATTATTGATTCTCCATGCAGACCACGAACAAAACTGTTCTACTTCAACCGTACGTATTGTAGGTTCATCCCATGCCGGATTGTTCGCGTCATTGTCGGCCGGAATTTCCGCACTTTGGGGGCCCTTGCATGGCGGAGCCAATCAGGCAGTACTGGAGATGTTGGAGGCTATTGAGGCTGATGGCGGTGACACAAAAAAATATATGGCGAAAGCCAAGGATAAGGATGATCCTTTTAGGCTGATGGGCTTCGGTCACAGGGTTTATAAAAACTTTGATCCTCGCGCCAAGATTATCAAAAAGGCTGCGGACGAAGTACTGGGAGATTTGGGAATTCAAGATCCCATTTTGGATATCGCCAAAGGATTGGAAAAAGAAGCCTTGGAAGATTCCTACTTTGTAGATAGAAAACTGTATCCCAACGTGGATTTCTATTCGGGTATTATTTACCGCGCTTTGGGTATACCTACTGAGATGTTTACCGTAATGTTCGCTTTGGGAAGGCTTCCCGGATGGATTGCCCAATGGAGGGAAATGAGATTACGGGGAGAGCCCATAGGAAGGCCACGTCAGGTGTATATCGGTGAAAATCTACGACCATTTGTAGATTTAAAATCTCGTTGATCAAATAATCGATTTTAAAATTTAGAACGCCCTTTTAAAGTTTAAAGAGGGCGTTTTTAATAGTACCTTAGCGCTCAAAATTGATAAGTATGCTTAGGCTAAGTGTAAATGATGAAATATCAAGGTTAAGGGCCGTGGTTTTGGGTACGGCAAAAAGTCCCGGACCAATTCCCAAACCGGAAGAGGCCTATGACCCAAAATCCTTGGAACATATCCTGGCGGGTACCTACCCAAAGGAAGAGGATATGATTAGGGAGATGGAGGCTTTTTCCAAGGTATTAAAGAAATACGATGTGGCCGTCTTTAGACCTGAGGTCTTGGAGGATTGTAACCAGATATTTTCAAGGGATATCGCGTTCGTAATCGAGGACAAGCTTATCATTTCAAATATTTTGCCCGATAGGGAAAAAGAAGTGGATGCCATACTTCATGTACTCGATAAAATTGAGGAAGACCATATTTTACATCCACCGGAAAAAGTGCATGTGGAGGGAGGTGACGTTATGCCTTGGAACGATTATATTTTTGTGGGAACCTATACGGGTGCCGATTATGCAGACCACATTACCGCCAGGACCAATGTGCATGCGGTCGAATATTTGCGCGAGCAATTTCCCAAGAAAAAGGTTCTGTCCTTTGAGTTGAGAAAATCCAAAAATGCCAAGGAAAACGCCCTACATTTGGACTGCTGTTTTCAGCCTTTGGGAAAAGGGAAGGCCATCATTCATAAGAATGGATTTTTGGTGGAGAAGGAGTACCAATGGTTGGTCGATTTCTTTGGCAAGGAAAACGTTTTTGAAATAACGGCAGACGAAATGTACCATATGTTCAGTAATGTATTCTCGATAACCCCAGAGGTGGTGGTATCGGAAAAGAGTTTTACCCGATTAAACAGTTGGCTTAGGGTACAGGGTTTTACCGTTGAGGAGATTCCATACGCGGAGATTTCCAAACAAGAAGGACTTTTAAGATGTAGTACGTTACCATTAATACGGGAATAATTTATGATGCAGATTACCAATACCATTTTGATGATTCGGCCAGTGAACTTTCGTATGAACGAACAAACGGCCGTGAACAATTATTTTATGGAAGATTTGGATGAGAAGAACAACCAGATCAACCAAAAGGCACAGGATGAATTTGATGCCTTTGTGAGTACTTTGAGGTCTGCCGGTGTGAATGTCATTGTAGTAGATGATACTATTGATCCAGATACGCCCGATAGTATTTTTCCCAACAACTGGATTTCTTTTCATGAAAATGGTACGGTTGGGGTATACCCCATGTTCGCCGAAAACAGAAGAAACGAACGGCGCGAGGATATTCTGGAAATTATGGAGCAACACGGTTTTCTTATCGATAACGTCATGGATTATACCGCCGCAGAAGTGGAAGGGGTGTTTTTGGAAGGTACCGGGAGCATTATTTTGGACCGTGTAAACCAAAAGGCCTATTGTGCCCTATCGGAAAGGGCAGATGAAGATTTGTTCATCGAATTTTGCGAGGATTTCGATTGTATGCCCGTCATTTTTACGGCCAATCAATCCGTAGATGGAAAACGATTGCCAATTTACCATACGAATGTCATGATGGCCCTTGGCGAGGACTTTGCCATTATTTGTTTGGACAGTATCGACGATAAAAAGGAACGCAAAAATGTGATGGACCACCTAAGAAACGATGGCAAGGAAATCATCGCCATAAGCGAACGGCAGATGCATCATTTTGCCGGGAACATGTTGGAAGTTCTTGGAAAGGACGGCCAGCGATTTTTGGTCATGAGTTCCGCTGCGTTTGCTAGTTTGGACGAATCCCAAATCGAGGCAATAGAAAAACGATGCAAAATAATCCACAGTCCCCTGGATACGATTGAAGCCTGTGGGGGTGGAAGCGCCCGCTGTATGATGGCCGAAGTATTTTTACCTAAAAAGTAATAGAATTTATTGGCACCGCCAAGGGGGGTTAATACTCCAAGGCTTGCTTGGAAATTAAAAGTTTGCTTTCAAAGAATGCCTCGTGAGCTTGCCCCCTAGGTAGTTTACTTAGTAACAGGTCATTTAAAAAGGAACTTGAGTTTCTTCGCCAGTTTTTCCGGTAATTTATATGGTGGATATCGAAGTGGAATTTCCGGCCAAAAACTTTTTTTTATGATGGCCTTTTGGTGTGAAAAGGTATCGAAGGAATATTTTCCATGATAGCGGCCAATACCGGAAGCACCTACGCCTCCAAACGGTAGTGTGCTATTTGTAATATGGAGCAAGGTATAGTTCATGACCCCTCCGCCAAAACTGTAGGCATTGATTATTTTCTCCCTAAATTTTTTCCTTTTACTAAAAACATATAGGGCAAGAGGCTTTTCATAGTTTGAAATATAACTATGTATGTCCTCTTCCGTTTCATAGGAAATTATGGGAAGCAAGGGGCCAAATATTTCACCTTGCATTATTTTACTATCTAGTTTGGGTTCGTCCACCAACGTTGGGGCAATATATAGGGTCTGGTCATTAAAATCCCCGCCCAGCAATATGCGTTGTCCGGTCAACATTTTCTTTAAATCCTTGTAATGCGATGTATGGGCGATTCGGGCCAAATCGGGAGAGTCTTCTACGGAAGGGCCGTATAACTCTGAAATGCTCTTGCCAAGTTCCGTCACCAAATCTTTCTTTACCTTTTTGTGCACCAGAATATAATCGGGTGCAATACAGGTCTGACCGCAGTTTAGGAATTTACCCCATACGATGCGTTTGGCACTAACGGCAATGGAGGCCGATTCGTCCACTATGCAGGGGTTTTTGCCTCCAAGTTCCAAGGTGACGGGCGTTAGGTGTTCCGCGGCCTTTTGATAGATTATTTTGCCCACTTTCGTGCTTCCCGTAAAGAAAATATAGTCCCATTTCAGGGATAATAATTCTTGGGAAGTTTCGATACCGCCCTCCGCGACGGCTACATAGTCCTCGGGAAATACTTCCGTAATAATTTCACTGATGATTTTGGACGTGCTGGACGTAAATTCAGAGGGTTTTAATACGGCCGTATTGCCAGCGGCCAAGGCTCCTATAAGGGGTGATATGGTCAGTAGGAAGGGATAGTTCCAAGGTGCAATGATGAGTGTGTTACCATAGGGTTGCGGGTAGAGCCAATCCGAAGAGGGAAAATTGACCCACGTGGAATTCACCCGTTTTGGTGTGCTCCAATAGTTTATATTTTTCAGGGTCTCGTCCAATTCATAGAGTACGAACTGGGTTTCCGTGGCAAGGGATTCGAACTTCGGCTTTTTAAAATCGGAATACAGGGCATCACAAATTCGGTCTTCATAAGTAATTACGGCCGCTCGTAGCTTTTTAAGGTAGGATTTTCTAAACTTCAGGTCCTTTGTAGCCCCAGAACCAAAAAATTCCCGTTGTTTTTTCACAAAGGATGCAATCATAGGTCATTTTGTTTTTGCAATGTTTCGAATCATACCACCAAAAATAAAATAATGAAAGGGAACGAGACTGTACCAATACAAGCGCCCCTTTAGGCCACGTGGGCGAAAAGTGGCGGTCTGATGCAATACATTGTCCCTGTCGATTTTAAATTCCAGCCATGCCTCACCAGGCAATCGCATTTCGGCAAAGAGCAACAGTCTTTTTTTCTTTTTATCCGCCAAGAGTACCCGCCAAAAATCCAGGGAGTCCCCCGGATAAATTTTATCAGGATGGGTCCGTCCCCTTCTCAATCCCACACCCCCTATCAGTTTGTCCAAAAATCCACGTAATCTCCATAGGCTATTGCCGTAATACCAACCCTGTTCCCCACCGATCTTCCAGATATTTTCAAGTACTTTTTTGGAATCCGAAATTTGGAGGGTCTGTTCGTCCTTGAGCACTCCAAATTTTGGCACCTGAATGTATTTTTCCAGACTCTTGTTGAAACGGCCGCTAACCATACTGTCCTTCCAGCTACTAATGACCAAGTTTTGCTCTATTTTCTTAAAGGCCATTTCAATGGCTTCCTTATAGCTATGGGTTTTAATTTGAAGTAGTTCCGCCAGTCTCTGATCCTTTGCCACCACCTCAATTTTCATACTGTCCACAAGGTTCAATGCCAATTTATAGGAAGTGGAGGTTACAAAATACAGCCAATAGGAAGACAGTTTTGGCGTCATGACGGGCACCGTAAAAATCCAGTTTTTAAAGCCTCTTACCTGTGCATATTGATGTAGCATTTCTTTATAGGTAAGTACATTGGGGCCCGCTATATCGAAGGAATCGTCGAAGGTTTTTTCGTTGCCCAGTACACCTATCAAGAAGGAAATAACGTCCCGTATGGCGATGGGGTGCGTTTTGGTCAAGACCCATTTTGGGGTAATCATGATAGGTAATTTTTCGCAGAGATCTCTAATAATCTCAAAAGAGGAACTTCCGGAGCCCACGATAATCCCTGCCCGAAGCACTGTGAGCGAAAAGGGACCTTTTGAGAGGATATCTTCCACATTTTTACGGGAACTTAGATGCTTGGATAGTTTTTCATCGTTCACGATACCGCTTAGGTAAATGACCTGACGAATGTTGGTGGACTCCACGTAGGTAATGAAATTTTTGGCCGTTGTGGCTTCCTTTTCGTCAAAATTGGTGGTGGAAGAACTCATGGAATGTATCAAGAAATAGGCTGCGTCCAAATCCATGGGCAGAAGATTCGGCCGTACCGCTTCCAAAAAGTCGATTTCTATAATTTCAACTTGCGCCCTTGTTTCCTCATCAATGGAAAACCGTTCAGTGTCCCTTACGGCACATACCACTTTATGTCCATCGGCAATCAATTGCGGTAATAACCGCATTCCTATGTAACCATTCGCACCGGTAAGAAGGATTTTCATGTTTTAAAATTGAATTAAGATGGAATATTTGGATTTCAGGACTTATAGATCCTCCAAAGAGGTGGGCGAACTATCGGCCTTGAATTCCAATATTTTTTTAAAGAATTTTTGTACCGCCTTGGTATCGGATGCCACTTTGATAAAGTAGTGGTCTCGATACAGGGAATATACGGAGGACTCCCCCTTGTACAATGTCAGTTTGTAATAGGGAACAATAAGCGCAAAGGTCTCCAAAAGCGATCGGAACCTCACAATGATACCTTTGGGCCTAAGCTCAATATTACAGGTGTCCCTATTATTGTCCAAAATGAGCAAATTCCTTATTTCAATACTGGCATCCGTAATGATGAGTCTTGGGGAGCCAATACCGCCTAGGGTCCAACGTTCCTTGAGGGTAAAGGGTTTCCCCACTTCGGTGTCGATTTTCTGCGTAATGGAGGGGTTTGAATAAGATACGTTCAATAGCATGCAATTCTTTTTTTTGACTTTACACAAGCGTTTTTAAAGTTACAGAAAAGAAGGGTCAAAGACCATAGTTTCGCTTTAAAAGGGCAAAAAATGCTTAGTTTTGCAGCCTTAAATCCTTGCAGATGACCATTGAAATAATTCTTGAAGCAAAAGTGAAGGAAGCCGTACAGGCTACCTACGGTGTTGAACTCATATCTGTGGAATTTCAGCCTACAAGAAAGGATTTTGAAGGGGACGTTACCGTAGTGGTCTTTCCCATGCTCCGGCAGGTAAAGGGCAACCCCGTACAAATTGGTGAGCAAATTGGTGCCTATCTTGTAAAAGAAGTGGCTGCCGTGGCTGGATATAATGTGGTCAAGGGTTTTTTGAACATCGTTATTTCGGATAGGTATTACCTGGACTTTTTCAATGCGGTGAAGGATAAGACCGATTTCGGTCTGGTACCTACCTCCAATGAAGCCGTTATAGTCGAATATTCTTCCCCAAATACCAACAAGCCCCTGCATTTGGGCCATATTCGAAACAATCTCTTGGGATATTCCGTCGCCGAAATCCTGAAAGCATCAGGTAAGAAGGTCTATAAGACTCAGATTATCAATGATCGTGGCATCCACATTTGTAAGAGCATGCTGGCATGGCAACGCTTTGGAAACGGCGAAACTCCCGTAAGTACGGGGTTAAAGGGCGATAAATTGGTGGGCAATTATTATGTTGCTTTTGATAAGGCTTACAAGGCGGAGATTGGGCAACTCGTTGAAAAGGGAGTGGATAAAAAAGTGGCCGAAAAGGAAGCGCCTATCTTGTTGGAAGCCCAGAAAATGCTCCAAAAATGGGAGGCCGGCGACGAGGAAGTTGTTTCGCTTTGGAAACAAATGAACGGTTGGGTGTACGATGGTTTTGAGATCACCTATAAAAATTTGGGCGTGGACTTTGACACCTACTATTACGAGAGCGACACCTATCTGTTGGGAAAGGACGTAGTTGCGGAAGGTCTGGAAAAAGGTGTTTTTTATGGAAAGGAAGATGGAAGTGTTTGGATAGATTTGACCGACGAAGGCCTTGACGAAAAAATTGTACTGCGTTCCGATGGTACCGCGGTATATATGACCCAGGATATAGGGACGGCCATACAAAGGGTAAAGGATTACCCAGATGTCAACGGTATGGTCTATACCGTAGGCAACGAGCAGGACTATCATTTCAAGGTACTGTTTTTGATCCTGAAAAAACTCGGGTTTTCATGGGCCGAAAAACTCTATCATCTAAGTTACGGGATGGTGGACCTTCCCAGTGGAAAAATGAAGAGTAGGGAAGGTACGGTGGTAGATGCCGATGACCTAATGGAAGACATGACCCGAACCGCGGAAGCAATCTCCAAGGAATTGGGCAAGTTGGAGGGATATTCGGAGCCTGAGCGCGCTGCCCTTTACAAAATGATTGGCCTGGGGGCCCTTAAGTATTATATTCTCAAGGTAGACCCCAAAAAGCGGATTTTGTTCGATCCGGAGGAGTCGGTCGATTTTCAAGGAAACACCGGCCCTTTTATTCAATATACCTACGCGCGTATCCAGTCCATTTTAAGAAAGGCCCAGGAGACCAAGGTAGAGAGCAACCTACCTGCCCAAATTTCCGGACTCCATCCCAAGGAAAAAGAGTTGTTGAAACAAGTGCAGTTGTTTCCCGAAACTATTCAATTGGCGGCCGAAAATTATAGTCCGGCGTTGATTGCAAATTACACGTACGATTTGGTCAAGGAATTCAATTCCTTCTATCAGCAGGTTTCCATATTGGGGGAATCTGATGAACAAAAGAAGGTTTTTAGGGTGCAATTGTCCAAAAAAGTGGGCGATACCATTAAAACGGCTTTCAGTTTGCTGGGAATAGAAGTTCCGGAGAGGATGTAAATGAGAAAGACCTTTGATTTTAAGCAAAGGTCTTTCAGAACAATTTGAGTTAGTAAAAACAAATTATTTGTTTTCAGCGGATTGTGCTGCCACTGCGGCACCATAGACTACCAGACCAAATCCAATTTTATTCACGGCGTCACCTATATTATAGATTACATCCATGTTTAGCCCCAAACCTGCTAAACCATCATACCATCCTGGCGTTCCTGCCATGTACCCTAATGGATAAATTGCCCATCCAACAAGCACGAACCAGCAAAGCATCTTATGTGCTTCCAACGTTGCTCCCCCCGCTTGTACAGCCAATTTTTTCGCACTTCCGAGCCATATTTCGTAAACGATGTAGAAATAGGCTAGACCAGATAACAATCCCCAGAACGCAGCATTGTCCCTGTAGACGGCTTCACCAAAATAACCGGTTACAAGCATGATTACCGAGGCGGCGATAAGCTTCCACATAAGTGATTTTTTCGCTCCGGCTACTTTTAAGATGAGGTAGAACTCCACGCACATAAGAGGTACCGTCAATACCCAGTCAACATATCTGAAAAAAGTAGGTGATTCCCCTACACCAGACCAATAATCGCGCATGTACCAATAGTGAACGGCGGCGATAAATGTAATCAATCCTGAAACTAGGATAGAAGTTCTCCACTTTCTGTCAAAGTTGTTCATCGACAAAAAGAAAAAGGCTGAAGCTGCCATCATGGCCATGCAACCTACAAAAAAGGTGAACCCAACGTAATCGTCATTAGCGATTTTAGTTACGTCGGCAAACATCGGAAAAATTAGTAATAATGTTTTCATATAACATAGCATTTTTTGTTTAAGTAAATGTAGTAAAAGTTAAACAATAAAATGATAAAAATTGTTTAAAGTTTTTGTCATAACTTTAAACAAATTCAAAAATATTTTGGATATGAAAAACTGGCTACTGTTGACAACATTTTTTGGATTATGGCTTTCCACACAACTCTCCTCTGGTCTCCAAGACTATTTAGCCTATTCCTTTATTCTTACTTTTGGTGTTTTGCACGGTGCAAATGACATTGTCCTAATTAGAAAGCAATATCAAAATTTGAATACAACCGGGGCAATCATTCCTTATATATTGGTAATATCCTCGGTTACCTTATTGTTCTTCTTTTCCAAAGCCTTGGTGTTAGCCGTATTTATAGTTATAAGCGGATATCATTTTGGAGAACAACATCTTAAGGAAATGTTGACTAATTCACATTGGTTTCATAAATTCTTATTTACCTTCTATGGTTTGACCATTTTGTTTATGATTTTTTATGCCAATATTGTAGAGGTTCAGCAAATAATTTATGATGTAACGGGGTATTTATTTCTTAGTGACTATATTAAAATGGGGCTATACATAAACCTGATTGGGCTGTCCATTTCAGTGGCCTTATTGAAATTTAAAAAAGTATTGAGGATAAATTTGGTCAAAGAATTATTTATGTTCTTTGTTTTCTATATTGTTTTTAATGTAGCCTCTTTACTTTGGGCATTTTCAATATATTTTATTCTTTGGCATAGTATTCCTTCTTTGAAGGACCAAATGGAAGTTTTATATGGTAGTTCAAAGCCTAGCTACCTTATGGACTATGTAAAGACCTCCTGGATTTATTGGGCCGTTTCAATACTCGGCCTTTTAATTTTATACCTTCTATTACAGAATCATTTAGACTATTTCATTTCCGTAGTTCTATATGTGCTGGCGGCAGTAACGTTTCCACACGTCATTGTAATGTCAAAACTTGAAGGGAAATGAGATGGGGTTTTTGTTAATTGCTGGGTTAGATTTTTCTGTTACCCTTTTTAGTTTGGGGTTACTCTATTTTGATAGGTAGTTGATTTTTCTACGAAATTAACTACTACATAAGAACCTCAAAACTAATCCAACCAAAACTTGTTGGCTATCCCCAACCAACACGTATTAAAAACGAATCCGAAAACTTGCGTTGGGAGTCACACCTATGGATGCCCGTTGCACCGTTTCAATTTCGTTGGTATTGTTCAGCCTGTAGTAGGTATTCAAGATGTTTTTTCTGTTCGTAAAGTTTAATACCGATGCGCCTACGGATGCCCTTATGGTCTTGCTGAGGTTGAAATCATAGGTTGCGGATGCATCGGCCCTAAAATATTCAGGTAAGCTACTGCTGTTTGGGTCCTCATAGTTTATCTCATTTGGAAATATAGAGGAGTCCAGAGGATTGGTAACGTCTGGCCTGGTATACGGTTTTCCGGACCTATAGTTAAAACCGACACCAATTTTAAAATCATTGTAATTATAATTTCCGGCCAGGGTAAAGGAATGTTCCAATTCCAGGTTGTTCGGAAAAATGGGCGGGTCAACGGTGTTAAACGTATAGTTATTGTCATTATAGGCATAACTGAACCAAACGCTATAGTCGTTCGTTTTTTTGTTGATCAAGAACTCCAGACCCTTTACTAGATACTCGCCAATCTCACCGTCAAACTGATCTTCATTCTGGAAACCTTGGGTCCTCACATTGATGCCCGTAACATTTTTATAGAAGGCCTCAACACCAACGTACAACCTGTTTTCGTCGTAGTTGAAGCCCAGCGACCCCTGTTTGCTTTGCACTATTGGCAACTCATTTTCATCTGCCAAGGTCCATCTTCTTTTTTCCAGACCAAGAAAATTTTGTTCCAGGTCAATGATCTGGTTGGTGTATTGGCTCTTGAATTCGCCCAAGGCCTCCACCTTAAAATTACGTGCGAACTCATAGGAGATACTTAGCCTAGGTTCTATAAGGACTTTCTCAAAGGTATTGATGTTGCTAATGTAATTTAACCTTCCCCCAACTTGGGCGAAGAGTTTTCTGTCCTCCGTTTCAAAGCAGAATTCTGAATAAACGCTATGCGACCTGATTACGCCCTTTACACTACTTTCAAAAAAGGGGAGGTTGATTCGTGTAATATTTTCAATGCCCGTTTCCGTGAATTGGTATCCGTTCGTCCATTGCAAGGTGGGCGTTAGTTTGTAAACAGTATTGAGTTTTGCACCGGATTCCTTAACCAGGTTGTTTTGGTACAATTGCCGTGACGCACTTTCCGTAATACTGAAGGCCGTGAGCCTGTATTGGGTGTAATAGACGTTTGCCTGAGTGTAAAAGTTATCCGTCCATTCGCTTTCAAGGCTTCCGCCAAAGGATATGTTGATTTGGTCCAAGGAACTTTCGGTAGCATCGGTACCATCGGGCCTTAGGGTAAAATTGTCAAGATCATTATTGATATGAATGAGGCTCAGCCTTATTTTGTGATATCGGTCTATATCGTATAACAACTTGCCCGTAAAATCGTAAAAATAAAAGTCATTGTCCGTTCGTACCTCACTATCCTGAAATGCCTTTTCCGAAAATGTAGTGTAGGTGGGTGTCTCAAGAAAATCGGTTACGGACCTTCTTCCGGAGAACTGAATGGCCATGTTTTCGGCAAGGGGTATCTGTCCGTAAACATCTCCATTGATTAGGTTGAACCCAGCGCCACCATATACGGAATTTTGGATGTCATTTTTGGTGCGAAGGTCCATGACCCCACTTACACCATCCCCGTATATGGAACTCGTTCCATTTTTTATCACTGTGATTTTATCGGTTAGATATGGGTTAAAAGCCGATATTAGCCCAAAAAAATGGCCGGACTGGTACATCTTTATGCCATCCCATAAAATCAGGTTTTGGTCATTGGTGCCACCACGGATGTTTATGTCCGATACGGTCTCGTCCACACTTTTGATTCCCGGAAATGCTTGAGCCGATTGTAGGATGTCCGGCTCGATCAAACCCGGTAGGATCCCGAATTCCGCGGTATTCATTTGAATGCTACCATCGGAAAACTTGGCAAGGCCATCCGTAAGAAATTTATAGACGACGACCTCTTCCAGTTCCTGATAGCTAAGTGCCAAGGCTATGGACGTACAAGGAGCCTTGTTGCTCAGTTTTTTCGCCGAAATAAAATAGGGTTTGAACCCCAAATGACTGATTTGGATGATTGCTGTACGGGGCACCTCCTCAAAAGCGAAGGTCCCGTCCATATTGGTGACCATGGCGATGTCAGTATCCAATACCCGTACCGTGGCGCCCGGTATCGTATTGTTCTCATAATTGTCCAGTACCGTGCCGCAAATGGAAAGTGTATCCGTAAGAATGACGGAATAATATCGGTCACTAAGTCTTTCAATTTCTAAGGGCGTTTGGGAAATTATTTGGACAATGGCGGATTCAAGGTTCTCCGTCTCCGGTCGATGGAGTTGAATACCCTCCAAATCCGCATCGGCAAAGGAAAATTTTACATTGAATTCGGTTTCCAATTCCTGAAGCAAACCAATGACGGAAATTTTTGGTTTGGATGTTTGCTGTGCCCGTCCGCCGTTCACAAGGAACAACAGAAGCACTATGAAAAGATGGACACTAAGCGTTTTAAGGGGCGCTTTCCTCATAGAACAGCACTTTGTTGCCCTCTAATTTAAAACTAATTTTAAGAGGTGTGCTTATACTTTTTAATGCCAAATCCAAATTGGAATTGCTAAACGTGCCTGTAAAAAGTTGATTTTCATCAATGTTTTCAAGAGTAATTTTCAAATTATGTTGGCGTTGCAATTCTGCAAGAACAAATTTAAGCGGTATGCTTTTAAAGGTACTCTCGTTGTTTACCCAAGAGGGTTTTCCGTTTACATCCACCTTTGATTTTTTCATTGTACCCTCAATGGCAAGAGCGGAATTTCCCGCCGGCAGTTGAAACTCCTCGCCGTTAAAAGTTACACGTACCAAACCTTCATAGCAGGTAACCTCAAAATAACTGTCCCTGTCCTCCACATTGAACTGGGTACCCAAAACGGTGACAGTTCCCTGTGAGGTGGAAACCGTAAACTTTTTTCCTTTGGCCACTTTAAAATACGCCTCACCGTCTAATTTGATGGCTCTTTTGGAATCCCAATTTTTTTCGTTGTAAGAAAGAGTGGATTCCGCATTTAGGAGTATTTCAGAATTATCCGGCAGGGTAATTTCCCTGTTTTGGGCCAGCTTGGTAGTAATTGTTTCATCAAGCGTGTTAAAATAGAAATAAGCCCCTGTAAGCAACACGGCGATGACCGCTGCCACTCGTAGGAAGGCTTTAAAAGGGGATAAGGTAATGACCTTTGCTGATTCCTGGCTTTCTTTGGAAGCCTGAAGCCGCTCCCATGCCTTTTCACGATCAAATTCAGGAGCCCGTAATTCTTTGGAAGTCTCCGCTATTCTTTGATAGGTAGCATACTCTTCGGACTTCTTGAACGCTTCAAGTTCCGCCTCCGTAAGCTCATTAGAAAGCCATTTTGCCAAGTAATTTTCTTGCATATCTTTTAGCTTTATACCTCTTTAACAACTATCCAATCAAAAACCCTACTACAAATTTCAAGTTCAAACACAAATATCAAATTCAAATACAAGAATCAAGTTCAAAAACAGGAGTCAAGTTCAAAAATGAAATTTTTAACTTCACTATCACACTATCACACTATCACACTATCACACTATCACACTATCACACTATCACACTATCACACTATCACACTA